>NZ_JBQOIE010000014.1:0-197513 GCF_052665325.1 Pseudomonas sp. 8(2025)
TTGGGGGAGGGGGGGCGGGGGTTTTCACGACGCGCGTTGCTCCCGGGAGTGAAGGGGGTGATGGCGCTGTAATGGCACTTGCTGCGGGGGGTTCAGGGCATTGCCGATTCCCTCGCAAATTCCTTTTTCGGCAATTGTGCAACAGGCGCCAAGTCGCTAATCTGCGGCCTTTCCAACGCCCTTTGTTGCCGGGCACTCTTTCTGAATATTTGCAGCCGCGCCGAGGATCTGGCGCCAGGGTTTTCCCATGCATGGCAGGACGCATTACATGCGCGCTCTATCCTCCCTTCTGCTGACCTTGCTGCTGGCCGGGCCGGCATTCGCCGAGCCTTCTGCCGAGCTGCAGGAACCCCTGGCCGGCTGGCGTTATTCCGGCCTGCTGGACCGCACCGAGCAGGATCGCGTGGCCTATCCGACGCCGCCCATCGACCGCGGCATCCAGCGCAACCGCACCCTGATCGAAGGCCAGCTCAAGGCCATTGGCCATTTGCGCCAGCCCCACAGCCTGTCGGTCAACGGCAACCCGTTGAATCTCTATACCGACGAGCAGGGCCGTTTTTCCCGGCCCTATGCGTTCGGTGCCGGCTCCAACAGCGTCGAAGTGCGCAGCTCCGAGGGCAAGTCCCTCAAGCGCGTGCAGTTCTATGAAGCCAACCTGAACAAGACTCCACCGCGCATTCGCGTAGTGCTGGGCTGGGACGATCCCAAGGCCGAGCTGGACATGCACATCATTACCCCGGACGGTCAGCACGCCTTCTTCGGCCACCCCGGCCTGACCAATGGCGGCGGCCTGGACCCGGACGGCGTCGATGGCCCGGGCCCGGAAATGTTCACCATGACCGCACCGCTGCGGGGCACCTACCTGATCTACGTGAACTACTGGGGCAACTTCGGCAGCGGCGGATACAACTTCGACGAAGGCAGCAATCAGAACGAGGTGATCACCTCGCAGATCAACCTGATCCTTAACGAAAACACCGTCGATGAGAAACGCGAGACCTTTATCGTGCCCATGCGGGCCATCGGCGACCTGTTGCTGGTCAAGTCTTTCAACTATTGAACATCCCGCACCACGGATGAATTGGGCTTTGTGAATCATGAGCGAAAACACAGCATCCCCGGCAGCCGGCGTGCCCGGTACTGAACAACCCGCCAGCAAGCGGCGCTGGCCGGTCCTGGTCATGGGCCTGTGCCTGGTGGCGGCTGCAGTCACCGGCGTGGGCTGCAAGCCCAAGACTCCGGTGGCGGAGCTGGCCGGCGACAAGCTGGGCCTGAGCCGCCCCGATGGGCTGCTGGAAACCCATTCCCTGGCGCAGTTGCCCAAGGACCTGCTGGCGGTGCCTTTCCTCAAGGAAACCCTGACCGAGGATTTCGTCTTCTATTACCAGACCCACGCCGACCGCCTGGGCCTGATCGGTAGCCTGCGGCGGATCATCTACGAGCATGACCTGAAGCTGCAGGACAACCTGATCGAGCAGTTGTTCGACCAGCCGGCCGACGTGGCGCTGTGGCGCGGCGCCGACGGGCGTCTCAAGGACTTCCTGCTGGTGATGGACCGCGGCGGCCTGGCCAAGCTGCTGGAGCCCCTGGCCAAGGTGGCCCTGGATGACACCCAGTTGAGCAAGCTGGCGGACCTGAAGGTCGGTGGCGATGCGGTGACCCTGTACCAGTTGAATTACAACGCCAGCCGGTCCCTGGCATTCGCCTCCCACGGCGACAAGCTGGTGGTGCTGTCCAACCCCGCCAAGCTGTACGACCCCGCCACCGGCGCCGACGACGAGCATGGTGCGGTGTCCACCACCGCCCTGGAGGCCCTGCTCAACGGCGACAAACTGTTCCCCGAGGCCTTTGGCCTGGAAGCGCGCAAGCCTGAAGTGCAGCAGCGGCTGGCAGTCAATTCCAGCGTTTTGGCCATGGGTTACCAGCGCTTTATCCCCAACTTCGCCGGCCTGCGCTTCGACATGGACGACAAGGGCTGGCACAGCTACCTGGCCATGCAAGAGCAGGACAACCAGCCGGCGTTCGACTTCAAGCCGATCTGGCAGGCCATGCCCATGGGCGCCAGCGCCTGCGTAGCCTTGCCCCTGGCGGCGGAGCAGCAGAAGCCGTTGCTGGTCAAACTGGGCGCCGAAGAAGCGGTGGCCACCACCCTGACCGAGCACATGGCCGGGACCGCCGGCCTGTGCTGGTACGCCGACTCGCGGCTGTACACACCGCTGCTGGTGGCCAGCCTCAAGGACAAGGACAATGCCAAGCTCGATGCGGACCTGGGCAAGCTGTTCGGCTCCATGGTCGGCACCCGGGAAAGCAAGGTGGCGGAGCGCATCTTCCCGGTGGTCGAGCAGCAGAACGGCGACGTGCACCAGTGGCAGCGCCAGGTCAGTTCCAACTTCGGCCAGTACCCGGCCAAGGAAGCCAAGGACCCGCAAACCATCACCGGTCGCGCCTTCATGCAGGTCAGCCTGGCCCGCCATGGCTCGACCCTGGTCTTCTCCCTGGATGACAAGCTTGTGAGCAAGGCCCTGGGCACCCTGGACAAGCGCTTCCCGCCCCTGGCGGACGTGGTGCCCAAGGATGCACTGATGCCGGTGTACCTGGGCCCGCAGTCCCTGGCCCAGCTGATTCAGCAGGAAACCTTCGACAGCCTGCCCCAGGACATGGAGCCGGTGTTCAACAACGCCGCGCAAACCTACCTGGTGCCCAAGCTGCGTACCCTCGGCGGTTATGGCAAGTACGCCTTGACCCTGCCCGAAGGCAGCGAGCCCGACGGTCACTGGCAATGGCTGCCCCTGCAATGGCGTGCCCTGTGAGTGCACTGCGCAAAGGTCTGAGCAGCCTTGGCCTGTTGGCCTTGTTGCTGAGCAGCGCCGTGGGCGCGACCCAGGCTCCGCCCCTGGACGTGCAGCAGTCCCAGGTGTTCCGTGCCTGGTTCGTGCGCATCGCCCAGGAGCAGTTGAGCCAGGGCCCGAGCCCGCGCTGGTACCAGCAGGATTGCGCGGGCCTGGTGCGCTTTGCCGCCAACGAAGCGCTCAAGGTCCACGACAACAAATGGCTGCGGGCCAACGGCATGTCCAATCGCTACCTGCCGCCGGAGCTGCAACTGAGCGAAGGCCAGCGCGGCCTGGCCCAGCAGTGGCAGCAGGGCGGCGGCCAGACCGGGCCCTACGTCAATGCCATCAAGCTGATCCAGTTCAACAGCCATCTGGTGAGCCGTGACCTGGGGCAGGCGCGCCCCGGTGACCTGTTGTTCTTCGACCAGGGCGACGACCAGCACCTGATGATCTGGATGGGCCGCAACATCGCCTATCACACCGGCACCACCACTCCCACCGACAACGGCATGCGCTCGGCTAGCGTGCAGCAACTGATGACATGGAAGGACACTCGATGGATACCCGACTCAGCCAACCCCAACTTCATCGGCATCTATCGACTGAACTTCCTCACCCAATGAGCGAATCCCGTATGTCCCGTTTTCTGTTTCGCCTGACCCTGGCCTTGACCCTGCTCACCCCCGTGGCCCTGGTCAACGCCGAAGACTCGGTGCCGCCCAGCGACTATGCGGCGGTCTCCGGCGAGAGTTTCTTCCTCCTGGCCGACAGCAGTTTCGCCAGCGACGAACAGGCCATGGTGCGCCTCGAAGCCCCGGGCCGTGACTACCGGCGCTTTCGCATGGAGCCCTATGGCGGCGCGGACATCCGGGTGTACCGGATCGACCAGCCGCTGGACTTTCTCAAGCGCCAGAAGAACCTGCACCGGGTGGTCAGCGACGGCCAGTTCAAGGGCGAGGGCCTGTCCAACACCCTGGCCTACCTGTGGGACAACTGGTACCGCAAATCCCGCCGGGTGATGCAGCGCGCCTTCTCCTACGAGTCACGCAAGCAGGTCACCGAAGAGGTGCCGGAACTGAAGGTGGGCAACTCCATGCTGGCGCCGACGCCGTATGACGCCCAGCCGCAATTCGCCCTGATCCCGGGGCTGCCCCTGGTGACCCAGTTCCGTTATCCGCTGTGGCAGGCCAAGCCGATCCAGCCGCCGGCCGGGGTAAACCTGTCCGGTTCCTCCAGCCAGTTCATCAACGTCGCCCCGGGCAACGTCTACATCCCGCTGGGGCAGCTCAAGCCCGGCCTGTACCTGGTGGAGGCCCTGGTGGGCAAGTACCGCGCCACCACCATGGTCTTTGTTTCCAACACCGTGGCGGTGAGCAAGATCGCCGGCGACGAACTGCTGGTCTGGGCCGCGGGCAAGCATGAAGGCAACTCGGTGCCCAAGGTCAATGTGCTGTGGACCGACGGCCTCGGCGTGATGAACAGCGGCGCCACCGACGAACAGGGCCTGGTGCGCCTCAAGCACGTCAGCCCCGAGCGCTCCTACGTGATCGGCGAAGACCAGGAAGGCGGGGTGTTCGTCTCCGAGAACTTCTATTACGACAGCGAAATCTACGACACCAAACTGTATGCCTTCACCGACCGGCCGCTGTATCGCCCCGGGGACTGGGTATCGCTGAAGATCGTCGGTCGCGAGTTCAAGAACGCCCGGGACTCGGTACAGCCGGGTGCCGGCACGGTGAACGTCAGCGTGCTGGATGCCGCCGGCACCGCCCTGCAGAACATGACCCTGAACCTGGATTCCAAGTCCGGCGCCCAGGGCCGCTTCCAACTGCCGGAAAATGCCGTGGCCGGTGGTTATGAGCTGCGTTTTGGCTACAAGGGCCAGGTCTACAGCAGCGCCTTCCGCGTGGCCGAGTACATCAAGCCGCACTTTGAGGTTTCCCTGGCCCTGGCCAAGCCGGACTTCAAGACCGGCGAGCCGGTGAAGGGCAACCTGGTGCTGCTCTACCCCGACGGCAAACCGGTGGCCAACGCTCGCCTGCAACTGAGCCTGCGGGCCCAGCAGCTGTCCATGGTGGACAACGAACTGCAGTACATGGGCCAGTTCCCGGTGGAGTTGACCAGCGCCGAACTGACCACCGATTCCAAGGGCAGTGCGACCCTCGACCTGCCGGCGGCGGACAAGCCCAGCCGCTACATGCTCACCGTATTCGCCAGTGATGGCGCTGCGTATCGGGTCAAGACCACCAAGGAAATCCTCATCGAGCGTGGCGCGGCGAGCTTCAGCCTCAGCGCGCCGCAGCGTTTCAGCGCGGCCGGCGACAAGGTGCAGTTCAGCTACGCCAACCAGAACACCAGCGAGCAGAGCAAGAACGTCAAGCCGAGCCGCTACGGCTGGGTGCGCATGGAGGACCAGTCCACCGGCGAGGGCAAGCTGGCTGCCGCCGACAGCGGTTTCGCCCTGGCCTTCGAGCGCCCCGGTACCTACAACCTGACCCTGCGCGACGAGCACGATCGTGTACTGGGCGGCACCAGCCACTCGGTCACTGGCGAGGGCGTGAAAGCGGTGCCGGGCACCGTGGAAATCGTCCTCGACAAGCCCGAGTACAAGGCTGGTGACGAAGCCCTGGCGCTGATCACCTTCCCGGAGCCGATCAACGACGCCCTGCTGTCCCTGGAGCGGGACAAGGTCGAGGCCACGGCGCTGCTGTCCAAGGGCGGCGATTGGCTCAAGGTGGAAAAACTCAGCCCCACCCAATACCGCGCCCGGGTGCCGGTGAAGGACGGCTTTGCGCCGAACCTGACCTTTTCCGTGCTCTACACCAAGGGCGGCGAGTACAGCTTCCAGAACGCCGGGATCAAGGTGCTGACGCCGCAGATCGATGTGGCCATCCATACCGACAAGGACAAATACCAGCCGGGTGACATGGTCACCGTCGACCTGTCTACCCAGTTCGCCGGCAAGCCGGTGCCCGCACACCTGACGGTCAGCGTGGTGGACGAAATGGTCTACGCCCTGCAACCGGAAGTGGCGCCGAGCATCGACCAGTTCTTCTACCACCCGCGGCGCAACAATGTGCGCACCAGCGCCAGCCTGTCGTTCATCAGCTACGACGTGGCCCTGCCGGGCAGCCCCACCGCCCCGGGCAAGGCCAACCGCAGCGAACGCGGGGTCAAGGTACTGGAGCGTCCGCGGCGCGAAGACGTCGACACCGCTGCCTGGCAGCCTGAGCTGGTCACCGACGGTAGCGGCAAGGCGCGTTTCACCTTCCGCATGCCGGATTCCCTGACCCGCTGGCGCATCACTGCCCGGGCCATCGCCGATGATGGCCAAGTGGGGCAGAAAAAGCAGTTCGTGCGTTCCGACAAGGCCCTGTACCTGAAGTGGAGCGGTCCGACCCGCTTCCGCACGGGTGACAAGCCGGACCTGGGGGTATTCGCCTTCAGCCAGTCCGAACAACCCACCAAGGCCGAACTGGTGATCCATTACGCCGGTGAGTCCCAGCGCCTGCCGCTGACCCTCAACAGCGGGATCAACTATGTGGCGCTGCCGGCCATTGCCCCGGGCAATGGCGAGTGGAGCGCCGAGCTGGTGCAGGGCGGCAAGACCGTGGATGCCCTGGCGGTGCGCCTGGTGAGCAGTGCGGCCGGCTGGCAGAGCGTGCAGACCCAGAGCCTGGACGTGGTCACCATCAGCACGCCGCTGGGCCTGCCGGCCGATGCTGCGGACATTCGCCTGCGCCTGGACGACAGCCCGCAAGCGCTGTTCCGTTCGGCCCTGGATGACCTGCTGGAATACCCGTATGGCGGCGTCGAACAGACCGCCAGCCAGTTGCTGCCGCTGAGCGTTGCCTACCCGGCGCTGGCCAGCAATCCGCAGATCCGCGACCGGCTGCGGCTGATGATGCAGAACAGCCGTCTGCGCCTGGTGCACATGGCCGGGCCGGAAGCGGCATTCACCTGGTGGGGCGAAGATGCCGAGCCGGATGCCTTCCTCACCGCCTACGCCTATTACGCCGACTGGAATGCGAGCAAGGTGCTGGACCTGAACCTGCCGCCGGAGCACTGGCAGCGGGTGCTGGAGGTCTACGCCAAGCAGGCTGGCAATACGCCGTTGCTGCAACGGGCGCTAATCCTGTCGTTCGCCCGTGAAATGAAACTGCCGATCAACACCCTGGTCAGCGGCCTGATGGACGACCTGGCCAAGGCCGGTAGCGGCCCGGCAGCCAGCATGCAGGACAACGGCAGCGACAGCCTGGTGATGGACGATCCGGATTCGGCCCTCGGCCTGGCCAGCGCCCGGGTGCTGGCCGCGGCCCTGGCGCGGGATGCCAAGGTCACGCCACCCGCGGCGTTCGTCGCCCAACTGGAAGCGGCGCAGCAGCAATTGGATATCAGCTCCCAGCCGTTCACCCAGGCCCTGAGCCTGTCGCTCAAACCGTTCGACCAAGGCGCGGCGCGTGCCTTGCTGCAACGCCTGCTGCCGTCGCAATCGACCCTGGAACGGGCCCTGGCCCTGACCTGGTTGCAGCGCAGCATCGCCCAGTCGACCCCGGCGGTGGCCTTGAACCCGGGGCAGGGCTGGCAACAGCGCCAGGGCGCCAGCGGTGAAAGCTACTGGCAGTGGCAAGGGGCGCAGGTGCCGACGGTACTGGCCCTGGGCTCTGTGCCGGAACGTCCGCTGCGGGCGTCGGTGAGCTACCTGAGCAAGCTGGACATGGGCACGCCGTCGCCGGTGAACATCACCCGCCGCCTGTTGCGCCTGGTGCCGGGGGACGAAGCCTTCACCTTCAAGCTGGAACCGGTGGGCAACAAGCCGATCGCCAGTGACGGCCTGTACCTGGACGAAGTGATCATCGCCAACGAAGGCAACCGGCCGCTGCTGTACGGCATGCTGGAAGTGCCGCTGCCGCCGGGCGCCGATGTCGAGCGCACCACCTGGGGCATCAAGCTGGCCGGCCCGGCCGGTACGGAGGCGGCGTCCCTGGAGAAGGCTCGCTCCGAACCGGGGCAGATGAGCTACGCGGTGCCGCTGGATGCGTTGAACGACGGCAGCGAAGTGCGCCTGCGCCATCTGGTTCGCTTCTCCCAGAAAGGCCAGTTCAATCTGCCGCCGGCACGTTTCTACCAGGTGTACGCACCGGAGCATCAGGCTCAGGAACGCACCCCGGCCCTGGGTCAGGTCACGGTCAAATAACATGGTGCGGTGCTGGGCCTGGCTATGTCTGTGTTTGCTTCCTGGGTGGGTGACGGCCCAGGACGAGCCCCTGCGCCTGGCCTGGAAAAACGCCCCGGACAGTGAGTTGGTGAGCCTGAGCAAGACCCAGGTTCTGTCTCGCGAGCCGTTGCCCAAGGATCTGCAAGCGCCCCTGGGCAGTGTCTGGAAACTCTTTGTCTACGCCTGGCTGGTGGACACCGGCGCCCAGGAGCCGGCCTATGCCTGCCAGGGCAAGTCCAAGGAAGAGGTCTACTGCTGTGCGGTGGGTGCCAGCATCGCCCGTGATCAGGCGCTGGTACGTTCCTGCGGTTTGTATTTCGAGCCCCAGCGCTTGCAACTGTCCGCCGCTGACTGGCGCCATTACTGGCGGGCCCGCAACGCTCCCGACTGGTTGCAGGACCTCAACCAGCTGCAGCCCCAGACCCGGGTCCCGGTGGCGGAGCTGCTGCAGGTGCTGGCGCTGTTGCCGGCCCGGGACACGGCCCGGCGCGTGCTGCTGGATGTGGTGCTCAATGCCGCCGACGGCGCAGTAGTGGGCGCCTTGGGCGGGCGCTTGCGGGTCAAGACCTGGAGCTGGCTGGCGGATCAGGACCCGCAGTCGCGCCAGGGTGGTTTTGCCGGCTGGCTGGTGGATGGCACACCGCTGTGGGTGGGCGGGCGTGGCACCAGCCAACGGGTGTTGAAGGACTACGCCCAGGCCCTGAACCAGGAACTGCCGGACAACCCGCCTGTGGATAAAGGCCGCTGTGTGGAGGTCAGCCTGTTTTCCCGCTACCCGCTCAAAAGCGTCAGCCAGGGCGGCCAGCCGGCTAAACCGGGTGCCTTGCAAGGGGATTACCGGGTGGAGTTTGCCAACGGTAACCAGCTGGATATCCACAGCGCCGGCGAGCTGTTCCTGCAGCAAGACCCTGCGGCCCAGCGACTGGTGGCGCGCCTGGACCGTGAGGAATATGTCGCTCGGGTACTGCAGCGCGAAGCCACCAGTGAGCCAGTGGAGGCCGCCAAGGCGCTGGCCGTGGCCATCCGTACCTACCTGTTGCAGAACGCCGGGCGCAGCGGCGAATGCCTGAGCATCGACGACAGCAGCAACCGCCAGCGGGTCGCGCCGCGCCCGGCCACTGCCCAGGCCCGGGCCATTGCCGCCTGGACCAGCGACCTGGTGCTGGCCGGCACTCAAGTCACCTATCACTCGGACCTGAAGGCGCCGGACAAACTGTCCTGGCAACAGGCCGTGGAGCAGGCCCGGTCCGGGCAACGCTACGACGCCATCCTGCTGCACGCCTATCCCCGGGCCAGCCTCAGCCGCTGGGACAACCCCGTGGCCTCCTGCGAACCCTTGCCGGCGGCCCAGGAGTGGCTGCTGCAGCAGCGCCGGCGCTGGCGCCAACCGCTGGAGCAAGAGATCGGCTACAACGAAATCAGCCAGTTCGCCGTGTGCCGCCTGAGTTTCGGCCGGCCCTACGTCGACCGTGAACGGCAACGCATCTATGTGCGGGGCGTGCTCTCGCTGCAAGACCGCCTCGACCTGACTCACGAATACCTGCACCTGGCCTTTGAAGCTCATCCCAACGGCCAGGATGAAACCTACATCGAAGGGCTCGCCCGTCATCTTTTATTGGAATAGGCCATGAAACTTCCTGCTCCCCCGGTCCTCCTGTTCCTTTGTGGAATGTTCAGCCTGCCCATGGCCCTGGCCGACAGCGGCATCCAGCTCGACACCCCCAAGGGCGGCTGGCGCACTCGAGCCATGGATGGTGAACAGTACATTCAGGAGGTCAACTACCCGGCCTCCTCGGTGAATACCCCCCAGGGCCAGGCCGATACCGCGCGTATTCGCGGGCAGATCAAGGGTGCGCCCAAGGCGAACAAAGAGCCCGGCAAGCTGATCGTCAATGGCGTCAGCATGCCGCTCAAGTTCGATGAGCAAGGCAGCTTCGACCGGCCGTACGCCTTCCCCAACGGCAGCAACAGCGTCGAAGTGCGCAGCCCGGATGGCCAGCAGCGCCAGCGCGTGCAGTTTCTCAACACCGGCGGTGGGGTGACCCCGCCCAAGTTGCGCGTGCTGCTGTCCTGGGACAGCGACAACACCGACCTCGACCTGCACCTGGTAACCCCGGACGGCGCGCACATCTGGTACGGCGACCGCGTGGCTCCCAACGGCGCGACCCTGGATGTGGACGTGACCACGGGCTACGGCCCGGAGATCTTCTCCATGCCGGCGCCGCTCAAGGGCCAGTACCTGGTCTATGTGAACTACTACGGTGGCGGTTATCGCAGTGACGACGATGAAGACGGCGGCCAGGAAAATGCCGTGCAGCCCCTGACCACCGCCCAGGTCACAGTGATTACCGAGGAAGGCACGCCGGATGAAAAGAGCGAGACCTTTGTGGTGCCGATGCGCGCTCCCGGGGAACTGACCCTGGTGCGCAGTTTCAGTTATCCATGACCGGGCTCAACGGATGCGCTTTCCCGGCCATCCGTTCATTGCCCTGAGACAATACGGGCCCCCGGTGTTTGCCTTGCAATGAATCACCATTCATTGGCAGGGAAATGCAGAACATGGGTGCTTTTCAATCGTGGTTGAAGTGCTGTGTAGTGGCCGGAAGCTGTGCCTCCAGCCTGGTGTTGGCCGCGGGCGCCGACGGTTTGCAGCGGGTCAAGGTGGACCTGGTGGCGCCGCCCCAGGTGCATGCTCATGAGCAGGCTGTCAGCGGGCCGCCGAAGGTCGTGCAGTTCCGCATGAACGTGGAAGAGAAAAAGATGGTGGTGGACGATCAGGGCACCACCCTGCAGGCCATGACCTTCAACGGCTCCATGCCGGGGCCGACCCTGGTGGTGCACGAGGGTGACTACGTCGAGCTGACCCTGAGCAATCCGGCCAGCAACAGCATGCCCCACAACATCGACTTCCATGCGGCCACCGGTGCCCTGGGCGGTGCGGCCCTGACCCAGGTGCTGCCGGGGCAGGAAGTAGTGCTGCGTTTCAAGGCTGACCGCAGCGGGACCTTCGTCTATCACTGCGCGCCGCCGGGCATGGTGCCCTGGCACGTGGTTTCGGGCATGAGCGGGACCTTGATGGTGCTGCCGCGCGAAGGCTTGCAGGACCCTGCCGGCAAGCCCTTGCACTATGACCGGGCCTACACCATCGGCGAGTTCGACCTGTACATCCCCAAGGACAAGGACGGGCATTACAAGAGCTACCCGGACCTGGCCTCCAGCTACCAGGACACCCGTGAAGTGATGCGTACCCTGACCCCGAGCCACGTGGTGTTCAACGGCCGTGTCGGCGCCTTGACCGGAGCCAACGGCCTGACCGCCAAGGTCGGCGAAAGCGTGCTGTTCATCCACTCCCAGGCCAACCGCGACAGCCGTCCGCACCTGATCGGCGGCCATGGCGACTGGGTCTGGACCACCGGCAAGTTCGCCAACGCCCCGCAACGCAACCTGGAGACCTGGTTCATCCCCGGCGGTTCCGCCCTGGCGGCGCTCTACACCTTCAAGCAGCCGGGCACCTACGTGTACCTCAACCACAACCTGATCGAGGCCATGGAGTTGGGGGCCCTGGCTCAGGTCAAGGTCGAGGGGCAGTGGGACGATGACCTGATGACCCAGGTAAAGGCCCCCGGGCCCATGACTCCGGCCAAGTGATAGCAGCCGGGGCTCAAGCCCCGGCACCTGGCATCAGAGGTTCAGGGCGAACTTCAGGTAGCCCGGATACACCTGGCGCCAGTCGTCCTGGAAGGTATGGCCTTGCTCATGCTCATGGCTCTGGACCTGGTTTCCGGGTTCCAGGGCCTGTTGCGTGGCGGCGGTGAGCTTCTGGTTGCTCTCGTGCTCCTTGGCGCCATGGACGATGACGATGCGCTTGTCCCGGGCCTTGGTTTCGCCGAAGGGAATCCGGTAGCCGCCGGGTGACAGCAGCAGCGCGCCGCTGTAATGCTGCGGGTACTCGGCGATCAGGTGCGAGGCGTGCTCGGCACCTTGGGAGAAACCCATCAGGACGATGCGCGAGCGATCGATACGGGTCTGCTTTTCCAGTTTCTTCAGCGTTGCGCTGACCGCTTCTTCGGTCGGTGCTACCGAATGCTGCTGCCACATGAATTGGTGCTCGTCGCGCTTGAGAGTGCCGTTGATGCCCACCAGCACGGCTTTTTCCCCCACAAGGTCCGTGCGCATGTCGATGCCGTCGCTGCCTTCGGTACCGAACCCCGACAGCCAGACCACTACCGGCCAGCCCTCGCTCGGGGCCTTGCCCTGGGGAATGCTGAAGGCCGCAAGGCCCGCATCCCTGGCCTTGGCCGGGTAGTTCTTCTCGGCGGCCTGCAGCAGCTTCTTGTAGGCCGGGTCCTGCTGCAACGACTCCAGTTCGTCGTCTTCCTTGAGCAGCACCAGCTGCCAGAAGCCACGCTCGCGGGCCTGGTCGAGGTATTCGGCGGCGCGCTTGTTCTTGTCCATGGCCGCCAGGCTGCCGGCGGCCTGGTAGGAGGCGTAGGCATTCTTCGGATCGAGGCGGGCAGCGGTCAGGTAATAGGCGAGGGCGCCGGCGTAGTTGTCGTGCTGGCTCTTCTCATTGTCCCCGGCCTCGATGAAATCCGCTGGCGTGGCTTCGTCCAGGTACAGGTTGGCCATGCCGGCCAGGCCTTGCCAGCGCCCCTTGGCGACGTCCTGTTGCGCATCGGCATGGGCCCAGGAACTGCTGAGGCTGAGAACGCTGAACAGCGAGAGAAATGACAGGGGCAGGCGTACTGCGGCCGGCAACGACATGACTGAGAGTCCTTTTTCAGTGAAGGAGGTCCCGGGCCGTTGCCCGAAACGGCGCGCAGCTTAGCATGGCGGATCGCCCGGATGGACGACCCGCGCTGTGGCCGGAGTCAGCGCCGAAGCGGTAGGTCAATCGCTCTGGTCGGCGGTGGAAATCACTTCATCGATCTTCCAGCAGCCCTTGTCCTTGATCATCCGCACATCGACGATCTGGGTGGTGTCCGGGGTGTAGCCCAACGTCACTTGCTCCTTGGCGCTGGAGCCCTGGACTTGTGGTTCGCTGACCTTGATCTGGGTCAGCCACTCATCCATGTAGTCCTGGGCCTTGAGGAAGTAGTCCTCTTCCAGGCCGTCGGGGCTGGCCATCTGTTTCTTGATCTTGGTGATCAGCGAGTCGGAGACGTACTTCTTCATTTCCGCCACGTTGTCGGTCAACGGATCCTTGTCTTCGCTGAAGGTTTGCAGGTACCAGCTATAAAACGCCTGGGTTGCGGGCTTTGGCGAACTGGCGCAGTCGGCCAGGGCGACCGACTGATGCATCGCGACCGCTGCCAGAAGCGAGCAGAACAGCATTCTCATGGAGGACCCCTTACGGATGGCGATAGATTTTGTAGGCAGGTTTCTGCACCCGGTAGGAATGCCCCGGGTAGAAACCGTGCAGTTGCTTGAAGTCTGACACCCAGAGTGTGCCGTTGAACATCGCCATGTGACCGTGGGGGTGCCCGGGAATGGGCTGGATGATCACCACATCGCCCGCTGCGGGCGTCTGGCCGGCCGGTTGTTCGATGAAACCGGCAGAAGTCAATGATGAGCCGAAGTCCTTGGCCGAGTGCTTCCTGTGCAGAATCACCCCACCGCCACCGGCTTCGATCGCCTGGCGAGTATAGGCCGCACAGCGCCCCGTACTACCGGCGTGAGCGTGAGCGTTCAAGTGACTGATAGCGGCTTCTTTATTCCACATTCCTTGTCATCCGAGAGTCCTGGAGAGCGGCGAGTTTATTCTTGCCCAAGGGCTCCGGAAATACTGGCTAAGTGCCTTATTTGCCGCCTTTGGGGGGCGTATCACAGTTATCCCGCTGATTGGCAAAACCACGCAGGAGCCAGGCGGCCTGGCCGTTCAGTCCGGCTGCAACTCCAGGGCGCTGCGCGATACCCTGTGCACTCGGTTGCGCCCCTGGTGCTTGGCGTCATACAGGGCTTCGTCGGCCAGGGACAACAGGCGCGGCAGGTCGTAGCCCCGGGTTTCACTGCTGACCACACCGATGCTGACGCTGAGCAGCCCGGGTTCCAGCAGAGGCAAGCGGGCAAAAGCCTGGCGAACCCGCTCGGCTACCGTTACTGCGGCCTGCTCATCGGTCGCGGCCAGGAGGCAGGCGAACTCTTCACCGCCAATGCGGGCAAATACGTCTTTTGTACCCAGGGTTTCTGCAAGCACCTGGCTGAATGCGACCAGCACCACGCCCACCGCCGCCAGCAGCATCATGCCGCCCAGATAAGCCAGTGGCCGCTCACGGGTTTCCCGTAGCCAGGCGTGGAAGGTCAGCAGGCTCATCAGAAAGAAAATGAACACCGAGACTACGAGCAGGGTGGGGATGCGCAGGGCCATGTCCGGAATTCTCGTTAACGTCGCGCTCAAGGGGCAGGAGTCGAAGCCGGCCGTTGCAGAGCGGGCGAATTGCCATCAATGGGCGGGATTGTAGCGAGAACGTGAGGGTCTTGGTGTGGGGGCCAAGGAGGGAAGGGCCTAGCGGAACCTCCCGCAAAGCGCGTTGCCCTGGTAACCGTGCGCGATTGGCCCGAGGAACATGAATGGGCCACAGGCGTAGAAGTCCGAACTGACTTTCTGGTTCACATACAGCAACGCAGCTTCGGCGCCGTTTATATCGTTGCCGTACGAGGTGGCGCTGTAGGACTCGCAAACCGGCAGTTTCAGCGGGATTGGCAGGATCACGAGCAAAACGGTGGTGCCGCACCACTGGCGTTCGGCGGGGCTCTTCTGCGTGCGGGTGATGACCGGGGTCATGGAGTGGCCCACCAGCGTTTGGTGAGCGTCGGTCTTGGTGACTTGCCTTTCGGGCATATCCATCCAGGCACCCACGCACCCGCAAAGGCCAAGGGCTGTCAGCGCCGCCAGCAATGCACCGTTGATGGCTCGCCGCAGGGGCTGAAAATTCACCGCAGGGGATCTTGTGGGAGCTGCAAAGCTGCGTAGGTCGTGCATCCTGCACCTGCTGTAGGAGTGGCCGGTCCTTCCCGTGCCCGGGTTCCAGGCATTAAAAAGCCGGCTTGTGGCCGGCTTCTCGGGGACTGGCTTGGTTCATTTTTGGTAAACCGCACCAGCCTTCAAAACGTACACCCAGCTCTTGCGGCTGGCTGTGGGACTGGGCGAGAAAGTCATCCGCTTCGTCAGGCGCTCTGACCGCTTGAAGGGTCGATGCGCAAATGTGGGGCGCAGCATACGCATATTCGCCGGGAATTCCCAGTGCGAAGCGCGTTCCAGAGGCCTTGAAGCAGTAAAAAGTGCGAAGAATATGTTGCTGGATGCGTGGTCGGCCGAGAAAGCGGTTCACCGGCAAGCCGGCGCCAGCAGGCAACCGGTGCTGCGTGCAGGCATAAAAAAGCCCCGGATGACCGGGGCTCTTTCTTGAAGCTTGTTGCTCCAAGCGCGCAGTTGCTTCTTAGCCTTTGTAGGCCGCAACCGACTTCAGGATCTCGGCGCGGGCTGCATCGGCATTGCCCCAACCGTCGATCTTCACCCACTTGCCTTTTTCGAGATCTTTGTAGTTCTCGAAGAAGTGCTTGATCTGTTCCAGCAGCAGGGCTGGCAGGTCGGTGTATTCCTTCACGTCGACATACAGCTGGGACAGCTTGTCGTGTGGTACCGCGATCACTTTGGCATCGCCGCCGCCGTCGTCGGTCATGTTCAGGATGCCCACTGGACGGGCACGGATCACCGAGCCTGGCGCTACTGGGTAAGGGGTCACGACCAGTACGTCGAGGGGGTCGCCGTCGTCAGCCAGGGTGTTGGGGATGAAGCCGTAGTTGGCCGGGTAGAACATCGGGGTGGCCATGAAGCGGTCAACGAACAGGCAGTCGCTGTCTTTGTCGATTTCGTACTTGATCGGCGCGTGGTTGGCCGGGATTTCGATAGCGACGTAGATGTCGTTCGGCAGGTCTTTGCCCGCCGGAATCTTGCTGTAGCTCATTGGGCGTTGCCCCCGTTAGTTGACCAAATGACTTGGCCGGATTGACCAAAAAGTGGCGGCGATTATAGACACACTCCGCTACCGATGCCACGTGCCAAGGGTCGTAGAACCTTGGTTGTACTGTGTCGCGGGCGTGTTCGGGTTTGCCGAGCGACCGGCGGCCTGGTTGTCAGGTAACCGGTCTTCAGATGAACAGCTTAAATAGCGCGACAGGACATTAGTGGTGCGTTTGATAGACCGGATCTTCTGCTTGAAGTTGCTGTAACCGGGCCAGTGGATTCTGCCGATAAAACAGCTGTAGTTGTGCATAGACTTTCGGATAAGCCGCCACTAGCAAGTCCGGGGCGCTGAAGAAGTATTCGCTGGTGACGGCGAAGAATTCCGCCGGGTTTTCCGCGGCGTAGGGGTCGATGGCGGTTTCTGCGTCCGGATTGCGGTCCAACTGGTGGTTGAGGTCGTCGTAGGCGCTTTGCATCACTTGCGCCCACTCGCTGACCCGCATGTCGCTGTGCAGCGGCGGCAGGCCGTTGGCGTCGCCGTTGAGCATGTCCAGCTTGTGGGCCAGTTCGTGGATCACCAGGTTGTAGGCTTCCCAGCCACCGCTGGCCAGGACTCCGGGCCAGGCGAGGATGACCGGCCCCTGCTGCCAGGCTTCGCCACTGTGCTCGCCATCCCATTCGTGCTCGATACCGCTGGCGTCGCGATGGCGTTGCGGGCTGAGGAAGTCGTCGGGGTAAAGGATGATTTCGTGGAAGCCCTGATACCAGTTCAGGTCCCCCAGGTGCAGCAGCGGCAGCTGTGCCTGGGCCGCCAGTAGCAGGCGCTGTTCCTGGTGCAGCTCGACCCCGGGCAGGGCGGTGAGGTGCTTGTCGTCGAGAAACAGCACGCTGGCCTCGCGCAGCCACTGGTCCTCGGCGGCACTGATGCCGTCGAGGAAGGGCAGGTGCTGGCGTACCCGCTGCCAGGTTTCATCGCTGACCGGGTGCCTGGCCAGCCGGCGCTTGCGGCGCCAGGCGCTGAGAGACCACATGGTGCTTAGCGGGTTTCGGCTTTTTCGGTACTGCGGCCAAAACGGCTGCGCAGTACGCCAATGATCATCGGCACCAGGGACAGGAGGATGATGGCCACCACCAGCAGCGAGAGGTTTTTCTTGATGAAGGGCACGTTGCCGAAGAAGTAGCCCAGGGTCACCAGGCCGCCGACCCAGAGGATGGTGCCGGCCACGCTGAAAGCGAAGAACCGTGGGTAAGGCATGCGCGCCACGCCGGCGACGAAGGGCGCGAAGGTGCGGATGATCGGCAGGAAGCGCGCCAGGGTCACGGTCTTGCCGCCGTGCTTTTCATAGAAATCGTGGGTTTTCTGCAGGTAGTCGCGGCGGAAGATCTTCGAGTTGGGGTTGCTGAACAGCCTTTCCCCTGCCGTTCGTCCAATCACATAGTTGGTGCTGTCGCCAAGGATCGCCGCCAGCATCAGCAGGCCGCCCAGCAGCACCGGGTCCATGCCGCCGCCTGCGGCCACCGCGCCGGCGATGAACAGCAAGGAGTCGCCGGGCAGGAAGGGGGTTACCACCAGGCCCGTCTCACAGAAAATCACCAGGAACAGGATGGCGTAGATCCAGGGCCCGTAGTTGGTCACCAGCATGTCGAGATAAACGTCGAGATGAAGGATTAGGTCGATCGGGTTGAAATCCATTGGGGCACCTGTGATGACAGCCTGGCTCGGCAGGCCTGTGCGATGACTCGGAGAAAGGGACTACAGGGGTGTGTAGCTTTTCTTACGATCCGAAAAGGTCGGCATTATAAGGGCTGACAAGTGAAATGCGTGTTCAGATTGTAGCGGGGCGTTTCGGCTTGGCCGGTGCTTGGTAGGTTGCCGGGAGGGCGCGGGTCAGGGGCGGAAATACCAAAGCGGCCCTGGGGCCGCTGTCTGCAGAGTCAGTCGTCGCTGAGGGGCAGGACGTAGTTCTTGAACTCGGTATCTTCGCGAAAACCTATGGACTCGTAGGTTTTGCGTGCCACTTCGTTGTTGCTGCTGGTGGACACCCGCAGGCGCACGGCGTTGGTTTCCTTGGCCATCTTCTTCGCGGTGCGCATCAGGTTGTCCGCCACCAGCTGGCGCCGGGCGTCTTCGGCAACGTAGATATCGTTGAGAATCCACACACGCTTGAGGGAGAGGGAGGAAAAGCTCGGGTACAGCTGGCAGAAGCCCAGCAATTTGTTGCTGTCGTCGTCGGCCAGGGCCAGGTAGATCACCGATTCCTTGCGCCGCAGGCGTTTTTCCAGGAAGGCCCTGGACGAATCCGGGTAGGGCAGTGCGCCATAGAATTCGCGGTATTTGACGAATAAGGGGGTCAACAGATCCAGGTGCTCGAGGGTTGCTTGAGTAATCCGCATGGTGGCTCTCAACTTCAAGTGGATGTGACGGCACAGGTTGGATGACTCGGGCAGCCGTGTTGCGATGCTGCCCAAAGCGGCGAAAAAGCGCAATCGTCTTGCAAAATCACGCTTGGGGCGGGCCCAGGAGGAAGTTGCCCTTCATATCTGCCGGCTCGTCGCTGTCCAGGGTCTGCACTTGCGCCTCGTCTTTGAGGTTCACCCCCGACAGTTGGCGGCGGCAGGCTTCACGCATCAGGTAGAGCAGGCGGTGAGCGGCCATGCCGTAGCTCAGGCCCTCCAGGCGCACATTGGAGATGCAGTTGCGATAGGCGTCGGTGAGGCCGATTTTCGGCTGGTAGGTGAAATACAGCCCCAGGCTGTCGGGGGAACTGAGCCCCGGGCGTTCGCCGATCAGGATCACCGTCATCTTCGCCCCCAGCAGTTGCCCGACCTCGTCGGCCACCGCCACCCGGCCCTGTTCCACCAGCACCACGGGCGACAGCGACCAGCCTTCGGCGGCGGTCTGTTCCTCCATGCGTGCCAGAAATGGCAGGGTATGGCGATGCACCGCCAGGGCCGACAGGCCATCGGCTACCACCACTGCCAGATCGAACCCGCCGGGATGGGCGCTGGCATAGTCGCGCAGGGCCTGGGCCGAGTCTTCACTGAGCCGGCGTCCCAGGTCGGGGCGTTGCAGGTAGCTGTGGCGGTCGGTGGCGGCGCTGTGCAGCAGCAGGCTGTCACGGCCGCGCTCGGCCAATTGGGCACTCAGGCCGGCGTGGTCGAAGGGCAGGTGCACGGCGTCCCGGGCCTGGGCGTGGGCGTATTGGAAGTCCAGTTGAGCATCGGTGGGCAGGCTGGTGCCGGTACGGCCCAGGGCAATGCGTGCCGGAGTCAGGCGGCGCAGTTCCAGCCAGGGGTTCTGCGAATCGGTCGGGTGTTTTTGCATGAGCCTGTTCCTTATCCCAACTGGGCCAGCGCCTGGCGGAAAGCCGGCGGCAGGTTGTTGCCGAAATGCACCTTGCCGTCGGCCTGGGTGAAGATGCCGGTCCTGGCCAGCCATTGCTCGAATTCGGGAGCGGGTTTCAGGCCAAGGGTCTGCCGGGCATAGAGCGCGTCGTGGAAGGACGTGGTCTGGTAGTTGAGCATGATGTCGTCGGACCCGGGGATGCCCATGATGAAGTTGATTCCTGCCACGCCCAGCAGGGTCAGCAGGTTGTCCATGTCGTCCTGATCGGCTTCGGCGTGGTTGGTGTAGCAGATGTCACAGCCCATGGGCACGCCCAGCAGCTTGCCGCAGAAGTGGTCTTCCAGGCCGGCACGGATGATCTGCTTGCCGTTGTACAGGTACTCGGGGCCGATGAAGCCGACCACGGTATTGACCAGGAACGGCTTGAAGTGCCGGGCCACGGCGTAGGCGCGGGTTTCGCAGGTCTGCTGGTCGATGCCGAAGTGGGCGTTGGCCGACAGGGCGCTGCCCTGGCCGGTCTCGAAGTACATCAGGTTCTGCCCCAGGGTGCCGCGGTTCAGGCTCAGGCCCGCCTCGTAGCCTTCCTGGAGCACGTTGAGGTTGATGCCGAAGCTGGCATTGGCCGCTTCGGTGCCGGCAATCGATTGAAAGACCAGGTCCAGGGGCACGCCGCGATTGATCGCCTCGATGGAGGTGGTGACGTGGGTCAGCACACAGGCCTGGGTGGGGATCTCGTAGCGCTGGATGATGGCGTCGAGCATTTCCAGCATGGCGCAGATCGAGGCGATGCTGTCGGTGGCCGGGTTGATGCCGATCATTGCGTCGCCGTTGCCGTACAGCAGGCCGTCGAGAATGCTTGCGGCGATGCCCGCCGGCTCGTCGGTGGGGTGGTTGGGCTGCAGGCGGGTGGACAGGCGTCCACGCAGCCCCAGGGTACCGCGAAACTTGGTCACCACGCGGATCTTCTGCGCCACCAGGATCAGGTCCTGCACGCGCATGATCTTCGACACCGCGGCGGCCATTTCCGGGGTCAGGCCCGGCGCCAGGGCCCGCAGGCTCTGTTCGTCGGCGGCGTCGCTGAGCAGCCAGTCGCGAAAGCTGCCCACGGTCAGGTGGCTGACCGTGGCGAAGGCCTCGCGGTCATGGGTGTCGATGATCAGCCGGGTGACTTCGTCGGACTCATAGGGAATCAGCACCTCTTCGAGAAAGTGCTTGAGGGGGATATCCGCCAGGGTCATCTGGGCGGCAACCCGCTCGCCGTCGTTGAGGGCGGCAACCCCGGCCAGAAAGTCGCCGGAACGGGCCGGGCTGGCCTTGGCCATGACGTCCTTGAGGCTGTCGAAGCGATAGGTCTGAGAACCTACGCTGTGGGAAAATTGGGCCATCTCAGTCTCCGTTTCAACGATGTAGGGGCGTTGCCGAGTGCTGGCGGATCATCAGGATGCCACCTTCTTCAGCAGGTTTTCCAGACGGTTGCCGGCAGCCCGGTGATGGAGGATGGCAAAGGCCTTTTCCGCCACCAGGCTGCCGCCTTCCAGCGGCGGCAGGCCACCGCTGTAGATGTTCGAGATCACGGTGTATTCATAGCGAATGTCGGCATTGCCGCTGAACTGGGCGGCGGCGCGGCGCGCCTGCTCGTCCGGCAGGCGGTAGCCCAGGTAGGCGGACATGCTCCGTGAGGCCAGGGCATCGCCGCCGGGCCGCTCGCCGATCAGCACGATGATCAGCTGGGGTTGCAGGGCCTCGCCCACCGACTCCGCCAGCTTGACCCGGCCATAGGGCGCGAGGATCGGCTGGCCGATGCGCAGCTCGCGGCTGTGCAAGCCGTCCAGCAGCACCGGCAGCAGCTCGGGAATGTTGTGGTGGATGGCCTCGGCACTGAGGCCGTCGGAAATCACGATCTGCACGTCGTTGTATTCCGGTTTAAGGCGCCGCAGCACTTCCTCGGTCAGCCGCGCGCCCAGCTCCGGGTCTTGCAGATGGGCCAGCTTGTCCGGGGCAGCGGTGCGCAACTCACGCAGGGGAATGGCGCCGATTTCGGTGGGGCGCAAGTCGACGTAGATTGCCTCGCGGGCCACTGCCAGGTTGGCGCGCACAGTACGCGACACGCTGTTGGCCGGGCGCGGCCCGGCGTTGTCGAAGCCGTAGGTGGCCGGGGTGGATTCCAGCAGGCGCTGGAAGTCGATGTCCGACTGGCAGAAAATCCTCGGGTTGCCCCAGTTCGGCCCGCGTTCCACGTTGCCGTGGGCGTCTTCCTGGAAAATCCCCTTGCCCAGGGCCCAGCGCAGGTATTCCGGGGCTGGTGCCAGGTCGTGCACCTCGCGCAGGGTCTGGTTGTCGTGGGCGCTGGTGTCGAAGTAGGCGAGCATGCGGTCGGTGCTCAGGTACACGTCCATGAAGAAGTTGGCCCCGGCCGCGGTCAGCAACTCGGTGGCCATCTGCTGGCCTTCCAGGGTCACTTGCGAGTGCAGGGTGTAGCAGGGGGCCATGCCCATGGGCAGGCCCAGCAACTTGCCCATGAACTGGTCCTGCAGGCAGGAGTAGGTCATCTCGAAGTTGTCGAGGTGGGTTTCCGGGCCGATGAAGCCGGTGACGTTGTTCACCATGTACGGCCGGTAGCGCCGGGCAAGCCCGTAGCACAGGGCTTCGCAGGTGGTCATGTCGATGCCTTCGTGCTTGCCGTAGGTCAGCTCGCTGCCCTGGCCAGTCTCGAAGTACATGAAGTTTTCCGCCACGTCCCGCAGCGGGCCGCGCTCGGCCATGGTCTGCCAGGCCTGGTCCAGCAGTTGCACGGTAACGTCGAACTCGTCGGTCAGGGTACGTTCGGTGCCCGCCAGGCTCTGGAACATGATCTCTACTGGAGCGCCCTGGTCGAGGCAGGCCAGTTGGGTCTTGATATGGGACAGCACGCAGATTTGGGTGGGTGCTCCGGTTTCCCGGCGCAGCTTGTCCAGGTGGTGGAGCGTGGCGCTGATGTTGTCCACGGTGTCGATGGCCGGGTTGAGGCCGATCAGTGCATCCCCCGAGCCCATGCTCAGGCCGGTGTAGACCAGCAGGGTGATGCCGCTGAGGTTGTCGGTGGGATGGTTGGGCTGCAGGCGCGACGACAGGGTCCCGGGCAGGCCCACCAGGGTTCGGGCCTTGGCGGCCGCGCCACTCTTGAGCTTTTTCGACAGCAGGATCAGTTCATGCACATCCAGCAGCTTGGCCAGGGCGGCCACCATTACCCCGGTCAGGGCGCGGCCGATGCGGCGTATTTCGGTGCCGTGGCTGCGCAGCAGGCGATCTTTCAGGGCGCCCAGGGTAAGAGGGGCGATTTCCCCGAACACTTCGTGGTCGATGTCGTAGTTGACCTGCATGACACTGTCGATATGGCCGTGGCGGTCGGTCAGCGGGTGCTGGAAATAGTGATCCAGGGTCAGTTCCGAGAGCACCTTGCGCGCTGCTTCGCGAGTGATTTCATCCACGGCGGCCAGCCCCGCCACACGGTCCCCGGCCTTGCTGATGTCGGCGGCGCCGAGCACCGCCTTGAGGCTTTCGAAGGCGATCTGGCGATCCAGCACCCGGGTGCTGTAGCCACGTTCGGCCGGGACGACGGGAAGGCGGATGTGCTGCAGTTCGGTGAGTGACATGGCAAGACTCTCCTTGGCCGGCATCGGCATCAGTGCACACCGTAAAAGGCGACGGGCACTATGTGCTGATGGGGTGTTCCCAGATTGATGAAGTGCGCCGAGCGTTCACGTACTTCGTCGATGACGATCAGGTTGCAAGAACTGCGCCCCCAATCCGTGGCGTAGTTGCCCAGGACCTTGCCGACGTTGCTCTCCAACAGCAGCACCAGCGGCCATTGGGGCGCCGGGCGGGCAGTGCCCAGGGCCCGGCATAGCAGGGCGCCGAGGTGGCGTATTTCTTCCAGGCCCGGCGCCTGGCCGCCATCGAGCAATTGCAGGCAGGCACCGTCGCGGCTGCTCAGGGCCAGTTCCAGGGCCGCCTCCAGTTGCTGCCGGGAGGCGCGCACCGATAGACGGGCAACGATGGGCAGGTCCTTGAGCGGCAGTGCTTCGGGCCGGGGCAGGAACAAGGTGCTGCCGGAGATTTCGGTGTTGTGCAGGGTCAGCCCGTAGACCGTGGCCCGGCCACGGTTTTCCGGGACCAGGTGGCGGGCGTCACGCACCAGCCGCGGCTGGCGGGCAATGGCCAGGGCCAGGTCGATGCCCAGGTCGCCGTAGTGGGTGGTGCCGGGCAGGGTTTCACCCTGCAAGTGCCGATACAGCAACTCGCCGACGCCACCGGAAAAGGTCAGCGCCACATCAGGTTCGTGAGCCGGCAGGTTCAGCGGCAGTTGCTCCGTCAACCGGCCCAGCGGGCTGGCGAAGAACGCTCGGTCCCCCGCCACGAGCGCCAGCAGGGCGTCGATGTACCAATCCAGCACGGCCTGCAGTTGTGAGCTGTCGAGGAGTTGCCCGGATGTTTTGCCAATCGCCAGGTGATCGAGCAGGGCCCGGCCGAACTCCGACATTCCGCTGAGCCGATAGCTGCCCGGCTCGAATTGCAGGTGCCGGGCACCGATGAAATGGCAACCGCTGGCCAGCACATTGCCCTCCAGGCCCCAGGCGGCATTGGTGGTGCCACCGCCGATATCCAGGTTGAGCATGGGCTGCTGCGCGTGAAAGCGGCTCAGGGCCGAGCAACTGCCCATGAACGCCAGCCAGGACTCCAGGCCGCCATCGTCGGCACGGGTGATCAGTGCGTTACCGATCAGTTGCCCCACCAGTTGCGCCAGGGCCTGGGCGTTGTGCCGCCGGGCCGCCAGCCCGGTGATGATCACCCCGCCGGAAAACAACTGCTGCGGGCGCACGTCCGCCTGTTCAAGCCAGGTTTCGATCAGGCCGCGGATCGCGGCTTCATCGATGACCTCATCCTTGAAGGGCGTGAACACCGGGTCGCCGCGAAATAGCACCCGGGGTTCGTTGAGGGCCATGCGCCCGGTGATGCAGTGGCTGCTGAGGCTGGCCTGGGCAATCAGCACGCTGCTGGTGGTGGACCCGAAGTCCAGCCCCAGCAGCAAGACCTGGGCGCCGCCGGTGAAGGCTTGCATGCAGGCGTTCCTCGCCGCGCCGGAGTCAGGCCGTGGCCTTCTGGCCTGCCGGTTCCGGGGTTTCCAGGGCCGTGCCGCCCAGGTACTCGCCTTCGCCGATGATTCCGGCAGCCCGGTCCTGGGCTTCCAGTTGCAGGGCCTTGGGCACCGACAGCCAATAGGCCAGTCCCACCGCGACGAAGCCGGCGCTGATCTTGCCGATCAATACCGGGAGGATGATGGTCGGCTGGAAGTTGGCGGTGAAGGACAGGTGGTCCCCCAGCAGGAAGGCGGCGCAGACACCGAAGGCGATGTTCACCACCTTGTCCTTGGGCGGCATGAAGCGCACCAGGCGGAACATGGCCAGGATGTTGGCGATGGTGGCCAGCATACCGGCACTGCCTACCGCGCTGAGGCCGATCTTGCCGCCGAGGTTTTCCAGGGGCTTGCCCAGGTACTTGCGCAGCAGGTAGACCATGGGGAAGGCGCCGGCCAGCATGATGCCGATGTAGCCGGCGGTTTCCAGGGCGCGGGTCTGGTCCTCGGCGTCGGCGATGATCGGGTGGAAGCCCCAGCCGCCGAACACCGCGGAGAAGGCCCCGGTGAAATACTCGACGATGGAGAACACCAGTACCAGCTTGATCGCCGCGTCCATGGCCCGGCCGAAGATGATGAAACCCTTGATCATCATGTCCGGCAAAAAGCGCAGGCCCAGGGCCAGGGCCACGACGAAGATCAGGATCGGCAGCAGGTTGGCGAAGATGCTGCCCAGGCCCAGGGCCAGTTGGTAGCTGGCTTCGCCGCTGGTGCTGACCAGTTCGCGTACCTGCGGGTTGCTGAAGGCCAGGATCAGGCTGGCGATCATTACGCCCACGGGAATGGTGAGGATCCCGGACATGATCCCCAGGGCCATGTACTTGTGGTCGCGCTTGTCGAGCATCGCCAGGCCCATGGGGATCGAGAAGACGATGGTGGCGCCACCCATGAAGCCGGTGATCAGCGCCATTACCAGCGCTTCCTTGCTGGCGGCCAGGGCCGAGGCCAGCTGATAGCCGCCCATGTCCGAGGCGATGATCATGGTCGCCGCCAGGGCCGGATCGGCTCCCAGGGAATTGAAGAACGGTCCGAAGACGGTTTCGATGACCACGGTGAGATAGGGGATGGAGGCCATGATGCCCGCGGCCGGCACGAAGATGTAGCCGGTGGCGTGAATGCCTTCCATGAATTCCTTGCCCAGGCCTCGCTCGCTGTCATAGATGGCGGCGAAGGCGCCAAGTACGGCGCAGAGCATGATGAGGTAGAGCACGTAGTTGCCGATCTGATCCATTGCGTTTGTCCCTTGTTATTGTTTTTCAAGCAGGGTCTGTGCACGACTGGTTTGGCGCAGAACTTCCGACAGCAGTGTCCCGTCCGGCAAGCCGTCGGCACCGGATCAGAGCAGGTGAACCTGTGCGGCAAGGCCGCGAAAAGGCCTCCCGGCGGCCTGGGCCGCCGGGAGGATCGATCAGAAGAAGCCCAGCGGGTTGATGTCGTAGCTCACCAGCAGGTTCTTGGTCTGCTGGTAGTGGTCGAGCATCATCTTGTGGGTTTCACGGCCGACACCGGATTTCTTGTAGCCACCGAACGCGGCGTGGGCCGGGTACAGGTGGTAGCAGTTGGTCCAGACGCGGCCGGCCTTGATCCCGCGGCCCATGCGGTAGGCGCGGTTGATGTCGCGGGTCCAGACCCCGGCACCCAGGCCGAACTCGGTGTCGTTGGCGATCGCCAGGGCTTCGGCTTCGTCCTTGAAGGTGGTGACGCTGACCACCGGGCCGAAGATTTCCTCCTGGAACACGCGCATCTTGTTGGTGCCCTTGAGCAGGGTCGGCTGGATGTAGTAGCCGCTGGACAGGTCGCCCTCGAGTTTTTCCACCTTGCCGCCGGTGAGCAGCTGCGCACCTTCATTCTTGGCGATGTCGAGGTAGGAGAGGATCTTGTCGAACTGCTGCTCGGAAGCCTGGGCGCCGACCATGGTGTCGGTGTCCAGTGGGTCACCACGCTTGATCTGCTCGATCTTCTTCATCACCACTTGCATGAATTCGTCGTAGATCGATTCCTGCACCAGGGCGCGGGATGGGCAGGTGCAGACTTCACCCTGGTTGAAGAATGCCAGCACCAGGCCTTCGGCGGCCTTTTCGATGAACTTGGGCTCGGCCTGCATGATGTCTTCGAAGAAGATGTTCGGCGACTTGCCGCCCAGTTCCACGGTGGACGGAATGATGTTCTCGGCGGCGCACTTCATGATGTGCGAGCCCACCGGAGTCGAGCCGGTGAAGGCGATCTTGGCGATGCGCTTGCTGGTGGCCAGGGCTTCGCCGGCTTCGCGGCCAAAACCTTGCACCACGTTGAGTACGCCGGGTGGCAGCAGGTCGCCGATCACTTCCATGAGCACGGTGATGCCCAGCGGGGTCTGCTCGGCGGGCTTGAGTACCACGCAGTTGCCCGCTGCCAGGGCCGGGGCGAGTTTCCAGGCGGCCATCAGGATCGGGAAGTTCCACGGAATGATCTGCCCGACCACGCCCAGGGGTTCATGGATGTGATAGGCCACGGTGTTGCCGTCGATTTCCGCAGCGCTGCCTTCCTGGGCCCGCAGGCAACCGGCGAAGTAGCGGAAGTGGTCGGCGGCCAGGGGAATGTCGGCGTTCAGGGTTTCGCGCACGGCCTTGCCGTTGTCCCAGGTTTCGGTGATGGCCAGCAGTTCGAGGTTCTGTTCGATGCGGTCGGCAATCTTCAGCAGGATTAGCGAGCGCGCCTGCACCGAGGTCGCGCCCCAGGCGTCAGCGGCGGCATGGGCGGCGTCCAGGGCCTTGTCGATGTCTTCGGCAGTGGAGCGGGGGAATTCGGCAATCGGCTGGCCGTTGACCGGCGAGGTGTTGGTGAAGTACTGGCCTTTGACAGGCGCGACGAACTCGCCGCCGATGTAGTTACCGTATTTGCTCTTGAACGAAACGATAGCGCCTTCAGTACCGGGGTGTGCGTAACGCATGGTGGGTATCTCCTGGCTTTTATGCTTATGGGGGAGGACGCGCCGTAGCGCATATCAAGCGTAGAGCAAAGGTCGGGCCAGCGTGCTACAGGCCATATGCATCAAGGGTTTGCGGATGTTTCGAGGGGACCGCTACGGGGCGCTGTGACGGATCCGGTACAGGCTTGAGTGACAGTTTGTAACCTAAGTGGCACAACCTGTGACTCGGGAGTCAAGCCGGCATTGCAATGCAGCAGCGCCTGGAGGATGCTGGTTCGCGTGTCGAATCTTGTCGGACAAGTCTGATGAGCATTCCTCCTTCGTAGTCGATTGCAGCCCGGCAGTGGCGACAGTATTTCGTCTGAGCGTGACAGCGCAGCAGGAGAATAATAAGAAATGCACACTAGCAATTACTTGAGCCGGCATGCCCAGCAGGTGCTTACCGTGGCCCAGGGCAAGGCTCATTTGCAGGGCCCGGGCAGCGATCCTTCCATTGCCCGCTCCTGGCTGCGCTGCCTCGAGGACTATCATCTCGACCCGGCCCAGGTCATGGCCCCTACGGTGCTTGAACATGGCCGCCTGTTGGAAAGCCGCGAGCGCCTGCAAGATGTCTTGCAGATTGCCGGCACCGAGATGGCCAACCTGCACCAACAACTGTCCGGCGCCGGGCATGCGGTGCTGCTGACCGATGCCCGGGGCGTGATCCTCAACTGCATTACCGCCCCCAGCGAACGCAAGATCTTCGAGCATGCCGGACTGTGGCTGGGCGCCGATTGGAGCGAGGCCCGGGAGGGCACCAACGGCATCGGCACTTGCCTGGTGGAGCGCCAGCCGCTGACCATTCACCAGGGCGAGCATTTCCGCGGCCGGCACACCGGCCTGACCTGCTCTGCGAGCCCGGTGTTCGACCCCCATGGCGAGTTGCTGGCGGTGCTGGATGTGTCGTCGGCGCGCCAGGACGTGTCCCGGCAGAGCCAGTTCCACACCATGGCCCTGGTCAATCTGTCGGCGAAGATGATCGAGAGCTGCTATTTCCTGCGTTATTTCGAGAACCAGTGGCTGCTGCGCTTTCATCTGCAGGCGGAGTCGGTGGGGCTGTTCAGCGAGGGCCTGCTGGCGTTCGATGGCGATGGCCGGATCTGTGCGGTGAACCAGAGCGCCCTGAACCTGCTGGGGCATATTCGCGGCGGGTTGCTGGGCAAGCCGGTGGAAAGCTTTTTCGACTGCTCCCTGGATGAACTGCTCGGCCGCGCCAGTATCAATGCCAGCGCCAGTTGGCCATTGCGCACCCGGGACGGGCGACGCCTGTTCGCCTTGTTGCGCGGCCAGCCACAGCCGGCCGCACAACCAGCGGTGCTGCGGGCACCGCAGGCCATTGCGCCGGCGCGGCCCTCGGGGATCTGCCTGGGGGATGACGGCCTGCAGAACGATTTTCGCCGCGCCTCGCGAGTGTTCGAGCGCGATGTGCCGTTGCTGATCAATGGCGAGACCGGCTCCGGCAAGGAGGCCTTCGCCAAGGCGGTGCACCAGGGCAGCGCGCGGGCGGGCAAGGCCTTTGTCGCGCTCAACTGCGCGGCTATCCCGGAAAGCCTGATCGAGAGCGAGCTGTTCGGTTATCGCGGCGGCAGCTTTACCGGGGCGCGCAAGGAGGGCATGCGCGGCAAGTTGCAGCAGGCTGATGGCGGTACCTTGTTCCTCGATGAAATCGGCGATATGCCCCTGGCCCTGCAGACCCGTTTGCTGCGGGTACTGGAGGATCGGCTGGTGGTGCCGATCGGCGGCGAGCCGCAACCGGTCAACGTGCGCATCATCAGCGCGACCCACCGTGACCTGCTGGAGCGGGTGCGCGACGGTAGCTTCCGTGAGGACCTGTATTACCGGCTCAATGGCCTGGAGATCGCCTTGCCGGCCTTGCGCGATCGCAGCGACAAATCCCAGTTGCTGGATTTCCTCCTGGCCGAAGAGGCGGGCGGCCAGCCGGTGATGCTGGAGGAAGCGGTGCGCCAGAGCCTGTTGAGTTATTCCTGGCCGGGTAACGTGCGGCAATTGCGCAACGTGCTGCGTACCCTGGCGGCCTTGTGTGAAAACGGCCGCATTGGCCTGGATGATCTGCCGCCGCTGATCCGCCACAGCCGCCCGGCGCCGCTGGGCGAAGCGGTAGCAGAGGTGCCGGAGCGGCCACTGGAGGACGCCGAGCGGGTGGCGTTGCTGGCGGCCCTGGAGCAGCAGCGCTGGCACATGACCCATACCGCCGAGCAGTTGGGCGTGAGCCGCAACACCCTCTATAGAAAGCTGCGCAAGCACGGCATCGCGCGCTAGTCCGAGCTGCCGGCCGCTGCTGGCCCGTCGGGCTTGCGCCAGCGCAGGCCAGCAGCAACCTCCCGGTCAGCTAATGGGTGCGATTTGCAGCCCTCTACGCTAACCTGCGCCGATGTTTTTCGAGGTCGACTATGCACATCCATATTCTCGGTATCTGCGGCACTTTCATGGGGTCGATGGCGGTTCTGGCCAAAGAGCTGGGCCATCACGTCACCGGTTCCGACGCTAACGTGTATCCACCGATGAGCACCCAGTTGCAGGCCCAGGGCATCGAGCTGACCCAGGGCTACGATCCTGCCCAGCTGGACCCGGCGCCGGACCTGGTGGTGATCGGCAATGCCATGTCCCGCGGCAACCCGGCGGTGGAGTACGTGCTGAACAAGGGCCTGCCCTATGTGTCCGGCCCGCAATGGCTGGCCGACCATGTGCTGCAGGGGCGTTGGGTACTGGCGGTGGCCGGGACCCACGGCAAGACCACCACCAGCAGCATGCTGGCCTGGGTCCTGGAGCATGCGGGCATGAGCCCGGGCTTCCTGATCGGCGGCGTGCCACAGAACTTCGCCGTCTCCGCGCGCTTGGGCGGTACGCCGTTCTTCGTGATCGAGGCTGATGAGTACGACAGCGCCTTCTTCGACAAGCGCTCGAAGTTCGTCCACTACCGCCCACGGACCGCGATCCTCAATAACCTGGAATTCGATCATGCGGACATCTTCCCTGATCTTCCGGCTATCGAGCGGCAGTTCCACCATCTGGTGCGGACCATTCCCAGCGAAGGCCTGGTGATCCATCCCACCACCGAGCCTGCCTTGCAGCGGGTGATCGAGATGGGCTGCTGGACCCCGGTGCAGACTACCGGCGCCGGTGGCCAGTGGCAGGTCAAGTTGCTGAGCGCCGACGGTTCGGCCTTCGAGGTGATGTTCGAAGGCGTGAGCCAGGGCGTGGTGGAGTGGGAGCTGACCGGCCAGCACAATGTTGCCAATGCCCTGGCCACCCTGGCTGCGGCACGCCATGTGGGCGTGGTGCCGTCGATGGGCATTGCCGGCCTGAGCGCGTTCAAGAGCGTGAAGCGGCGCATGGAGAAAGTCGCCGAAGTGCATGGCGTGACCATCTACGATGACTTCGCCCATCACCCGACGGCCATCGCCACTACGCTGGATGGCTTGCGCAAGCGGGTTGGCGATGCCCCGGTGATCGCCATCATCGAGCCGCGCTCCAACTCCATGAAGCTTGGCGCGCACCGCGATGGCCTGCCGGAAAGCGTCAACCAGGCCGACCAGGTGATCTGGTATGCCCCGGCCAACCTGGGCTGGGACCTGGCCGCCACGGCGGCCTTGTGCACGGTGCCGTCGATTGTCAGCGACTCTCTGGAAGGCATCATCGAGCGGGTGAAGAGCCAGGCCAAGCCGGGCACCCAGGTGGTGATCATGAGCAACGGCGGCTTTGGCGGCCTGCACGGCAAACTGGCCGAGGCGCTGCGATGAACAACGGCCCGGAACGCATCACCCTGGCCATGACCGGTGCCTCGGGCGCCCAGTACGGCCTGCGCCTGCTGGACTGCCTGGTGCGTGAGGACCGGGAGGTGCATTTTCTGATCTCCAAGGCTGCGCAATTGGTCATGGCCACGGAAACCGATGTGACCCTGCCGCCCAAGCCGCAGACCATGCAGGCCTTCCTCACCGAATACACCGGTGCGTCGGCGGGGCAGATCCGCGTTTATGGCAAGGAGGACTGGATGTCGCCGGTGGCCTCGGGCTCCGGCTCGCCGGCGGCGATGGTAGTGGTGCCGTGCTCCACCGGCACCTTGTCGGCGATTGCCACCGGTGCCTGCAACAACCTGATCGAGCGCGCCGCGGACGTGACCCTCAAGGAGCGCCGGCAGTTGATTCTGGTGCCTCGCGAGGCGCCGTACTCCAGCATCCACCTGGAGCACATGCTCAAGTTGTCGAACATGGGCGTGACCATTCTGCCGGCCTCGCCGGGCTTCTATCACCAGCCGCAGACCATCGATGACCTGGTGGATTTTGTCGTCGCGCGGATTCTCAATCTGTTGAACATCCCGCAGGACATGTTGCCGCGCTGGGGCGAGCATCATCTGAGCAGCGATGAGTAAGTCCCTGCTGGTGCTGTTGGCCGCCCTGCAACTGGGCGGCTGTGCCACGGCCCGGACCTTGAATGCCGCCCAGCCCGGGGCGCCGGTGGTGTATTCGGGGACGCGCCTGGACTTGTATGCGATGCAGGGTGGGTGCTGCGCCATGGACCGCTTTGGCGCCGAGGCACCGAGCTATCCTGGCGTGGATCTGCCAGCCAGTGCCCTGCTCGATACCCTGTTGCTGCCGCTGTCGGTGCTGACGGTATTGGGGGTGGGGTTTCAGGCAACGGGCGGGTTGTAGTGCTTCGCCGGCAAGCCGGCTCCTACAGGTGCGTGCAGGAGCGGCTTGCGGGGCGAGCGATTCATTTGCCCAGCTTGCGTAGTTCGTCGGACTCGACGATCCGCGTGCCGCTCTGCTCTTCAAGCGCCAGGCGCCACATGGCCCGGGCCAGTTGGCAGGCTTCGATCCCGCGGTACTTGCCCGGGATCAGCCGCGACAGTGGTCCGGCCAGCTGTTCGCCCAGGCGCGGTTCGATGCGATCCCCCAGCAGCAGTGATGGCCGGCAGATGGTCAGTTGTGGCCAGCCCTGCAGTTTCAGCGCTTCTTCCATCTCACCTTTGACTCGGTTGTAGAAGATCGACGACTTGGGGTCGGCGCCCAGGGCGCTGATCACGATCAGGTGCCGTGCGCCCAGCTCCCGCGCGCGCTTGCCGAAGGCCACCACCATGTCCAGGTCCACCGCGCGAAAAGCGGCCTCGGAGCCGGCCTGCTTGAGGGTGGTGCCCAGGCAGCAGAAGGCGATTTCCACTTTGCCGCTGAGTTGCGGCAGGAATACGGCGGGGTCGCCGACCGGGTTTTCCAGGCGTGGGTGTTCGCTCAGTGGGCGTCTGCTGGGTGCGAGGACGCGGGTGATGGTGGGCTCGTTGAGCAGACGATCGAGCAGTTGTTCCCCGGTCAGGCCGGAGGCGCCGGCGAGCAGGATATGCTGAGGCGTCAAGTACATGGTCATTCCCCCTTGATACTGTTTCAGCTTAGTTGCTCTGCGCTTCCTTGCTGCTTATAGAGACACTCTGCAGGGCCTTTCGTGCCTGCTGTTTGCGCAATTGTTGCCAATGGGCGATGACGCCTCTGGGCGCCCAGATCTGCGGTTCCGACGCTTCGAAGTTGTCTGCCTGCTCACGCTCGGCAACGATGCCCCGGGCCAGCTTGAATGCATGCTCCAGGTCGTCGGTCTGGTTCAGCGCCTGGGCGAACAGGGCATCGCCAAAGTAGGTGAAGTCGGCCTCTTCCGAGCAGCCGAAGGACACTCGGTCTGCCTGGGATGCGGTCATGATCAGGGTTCGCTCATCCTTGAGGGCCGGGATGAAGCCGCCGGAGTAGCAGGAAGAGATGACGATGATCTTGTCGCGGTTCTTCAGCGGGGCCAGGGCGGTGGCCAGTTCATCGGCGGGCAGGTCTGCCAGCTCCAGGCGCGGCTGGTCCAGCACCAGTTCGTGGGCGCTGGTGCCGTGGCTGGTGAGGTAGATGAACACCAGGTCTTCCGGGCCGCTGCGTTCGGCCAGGGTCTGGGCGGCGCGGCGCAGGTTTTCCCGGGTGGCCATGGGCCGGTTCATCAGGTGGTCGCGGTGATTGACCAGGCGGATCTGGCCGTAGGCGCCGAAGCGACTGGCGAGCATGTTGCTGACATAGTCGGCCTCGCGCAGGAACACGCTCTGCTTGCCGTCGCCGGCCAGGGTCAGGCTGTAGAGTTCGATGGCCGGGGTGGAGGCGGGCACCGTATCGAGGGCTTCCTTGAGCAAGCGGCCCTGGACCAGCAGCGCAGTTTCCAGCGGGTCTGGCAGTAGCTTGCCATCGGCGTCGCGAACCCGCAGGCCGTTGTTCCACACACCGCTTTGCACGCTGCCATCGCGCAGTACCAGTACGCCGTGGCCTTGGTAGTTGTCACTGTCGAAGCCGCCAACGTAGAAGCTGCCATCGCTGAGATTTAGCCGCCCCTCACCGCTGAAGCGCCAGTCGCTGAAGGTGCCGACATAGTGGCTGCCGTCGGCGCCGGTCAGTTCGCCCTTGCCACTCAGGGCGCCTTCCTTGAACTGGCCGATCCAGACGTCGCCGTCGGAGTTTTCGTAGCGGCCCTTGCCGTTGAGCTGGTTGTGCTTGAAGCCGCCGACGTAGATGTCGCCTTCGGCACTGTTGAAGGTGCCGTTGCCTTCCAGCTGGCCGTTGACGAAGTTGCCGGTGAACTGGTTGCCGCTGGCGTCGCTGCGCTGGCCTTCGCCATTGGGCTTGCCCTTGGCGAACTGGCCCTGGTACTGGCTGCCGTCGTCCAGTTCCAGGCGCCCGAGGCCCGAATACAGGTCGGCCTTGAATTCGCCGCGGTAGGTCATGCCGTCTTCTTTGAGGGTGCCTTCGCCATCCCGGCGGCCGAGCTTGAAGCCGCCGCTGTAGCTGCTGTCCTTGGTGGTCAGGGTGCCCTGACCATGGAACAGCCCTTGCTGGAACTGGCCGCGATAGACCTCGCCGTTGCTGCCGTGCCATTCCCCCTGGCCATGCCACTGGCCCTTGTCGAACTGGCCGGCGTACCAACTGCCGTTGGGATAGTCGATGCGCCCTTGTCCCTGGAGCAGGCCATTGACCAGGTCGCCTCGATAGCGCCCGCCATCCGGCAGGCGGGCATCGGGCGGCAACAGCGATTCGCCGTCGCCACAGGCACTGAGCAATAGGGTCAAAACCAGGGGTGCAAGTGGGCGCATAACGGGTTCCGGATAATTAGGGGACCGAGTATGCCGCAGCGGTGTGTCTTATATATAGAGAGGTTGAGCGAAACAGCGTGAGCTGTTTCGCATCGGAGGGATTTCAGACGAAACAGAGCGACAGCGGCTCGGCGATATAGGCCGGTTTTTCCTGGCCGTCGATTTCCAGGGTGGCGGTCGCCTTGAGCAGCCACTGACCGGGTTTCTTTTCGGTGACGTCAGTCAGGTCGACCTTGAGCCGCACCTTGGAATTGACTGGCACCGGCTGGATGAAACGCACGCTGTCCAGGCCGTAGTTGACCACCATCTTCAGGCCCTGGGGCAGCACGAGGATGTCTTCCATCAGTTTGGGGATCAGCGACAGAGTCAGGAAACCGTGGGCAATGGTGCTGCCGAACGGGGTCTGTGCGGCCTTGACCGGATCCACGTGGATGAACTGGAAGTCACCGGTCGCCTCGGCGAAGAGGTTGATGCGCTCCTGGTCGATGGTGAGCCATGGGGAACGTCCGAGTTCCTTCCCGACATAATCTTTGAGCTCTGCAACAGGAACATGGGGCATTGAGACTCTCCTTGGATCAACGATTTATTAGTATTCGACGTTGTGTGGTGCGCTCTGAAACTTCCACTTTAGATCATCATGGCGATCCTTCCCGGTAAACATCCATGCTTTTGGCGAATGCCGGTTCATAGCACCTGCGTGCTTATAATGCGCGACGGGATCTGGCTGGAGAGGCGGTATGTTGTTACGCGGTTTGACATGGCTGGTGCTGTTCCAATTGCTCGGAACGGCGCTCAATCACCTGCTGTTGCCCGTGCTTCCCGGGCCCATCATCGGCCTGTTGCTGCTGCTGGTTTTCCTGGTGGTGCGCGGTGAAGTGGGCGAGCCGCTGAATCTCGCGGCTGGCAGCCTGCTGCGTTACCTGCCGCTGCTGCTGGTGCCGCCTGCGGTGGGGGTCATGGTCTATGCCCGGGACATCGCCGCGGACTTCTGGGCCATTACCGGCGCGCTGGTGTTGTCCCTGGTGATCTCGATGGCCTTTGTCGGCGTGCTGATGCAGCGCCTGGTCAAGCGCCAGGGCCGGCAGGAGGACAGTCAATGATCTTCGATTGGCAGGGGGCCTGGGCCGCGGTGATCCATCACCCGCTGTTTGGCATCGGCATCACGCTGGGTGCCTATCAACTGGTGCTGGCGGCGTTCGAGAAGACCCGCTGGATGTTCCTGCAGCCGGTGCTGGTGTCCATGCTACTGGTGATCGGCGTGCTGCTCGGCTGCGGCCTGAGCTATGCCGAGTACCGCAAGAGCACCGAAATCCTGAGCATTCTGCTGGGCCCGGCGACGGTAGCCCTGGCGGTGCCGCTGTACCTCAACCTGCGACGGATCCGCCAATTGTTCTGGCCGATATTGGCTACGCTGGTGGTGGGTGGCGTCGTGGCTACCAGCCTGGGCGTACTGCTGGGATGGTGGTTTGGTGCCGAGCACATGATCCTAATGACCATGGCGCCCAAATCGGTGACCTCGCCCATTGCCATGCTGGTGGCCGAGCAGATTGGTGGCGTGGCGGCGTTGGCGGCGGTCTTCGTGCTGATTACCGGAGTGATCGGAGCGATATTTGGCCCGGGCCTGCTCAACCGTTTGGGGGTGCATGGCCCGGAAGCGCGAGGCATGGCCCTGGGCATGACCGCCCACGCAGTGGGCACCTCGGTGGCCTTGCAGGAAAGTGAGGAGTGCGGCGCCTTTGCGGCGCTGGCGATGAGTCTGATGGGCGTGGCCACGGCAGTGTTGCTGCCGTTGGCGGTGTCGTTGCTGGTTTAAGGAAGGAAGTATGAACCTGGCGCTTTTTCCTCTGAATACCGTGCTGTTTCCCGATTGCATTCTCGATCTGCAGATTTTCGAGGCGCGTTATCTCGACATGATCGGGCGCTGCATGAAGCAGGGCAGCGGGTTTGGGGTGGTGTGCATCCTTGAAGGGGAGGAGGTCGGGACGGCCGCCCAGGGCTATGCGCAAATTGGCTGTGAAGCCTTGATCACCGACTTCCACCAGCAGGACAACGGGCTGCTGGGAATCAGGGTCAGGGGCGGTCGGCGTTTTCGCATTCTGCAAAGCGAAGTGCAGAAAGACCAACTGACGGTGGCCCGGGTGCAATGGCTGGAAGAGGCCCCCGAGCAGCCGTTGCAGGATGAGGATGCGGACCTGATTGCGCTGCTCAAGGCCTTGGCCGAACATCCGATGGTCGAGGCCCTGGATATGGGGGTCGAGGCTACGGGGCAGCTGTCACTGGCCAATCAGTTGGCCTACCTGCTGCCTTTTTCCGAACAGGACAAGATCGACCTGCTGCAACTGGATGATCCACAGCAGCGTCTGGATGCCATCCAGCAGTTGCTGGACGAGCTGCAAGGCGAACTCTTCGCCTGAGCCGCAGCCTGTAGTGGCGGCCGCAGCTTGCCTCTGGCGCTTTTAATAGGCGTACCGCAGCAGGGCGTGAGGCAAGTGCCGTGTCGCCATGTATCCGCACATCAACAGCATGACCGGCAGTAGCAGCCACCAGGCCCTGGCCGGCATCGGCTTGAGCGGGCCTTGCCATTGGCTCAGGGTCAGGCTGGCGGCGCAGACACAGGCCGCGAGCATGGCGCCGGCGAGAATGTCGGTTGGCCAATGGGCCCCCAGATAGACCCGCGACAAGGCAATGGCGGCCGCCGGCAGGCAGCCCAGCAACAGCCAGGTCAGGCGCATGCGGGGTGGCTGGCCACGGCCGGCCAGAACTGCCAGGGTCAAGAACAGGGCGAAGGAGCCGGAAGAGTGACCGCTGGGCATGCTGAAACTGGTGAGAGGCTCGCTCAGCACTTCAGGGCGTACCCGTGCGAAGAACCATTTGCTGCCGGTGTTGGCCAGGGCAGTACACAGCAGGGTCGCTCCGGCGAACGCGGCCTGGCGCCATTGGCGCAGGGCCAGGAGCAGCAGGGTCAGCACTGCGCTGAGGATGAACATGGCGCGGAACTCGCCGATCTGGGTGACCATGACCATGATCTTGTCCAGAGTCGGGTCCCGGTGCTCCTGTACCAGGGCGATCAGGCCCTGGTCGAACTGCGTCAGGTACGGATAGCCGATGAACAGCCCTGCCAGAATCAGCAGGCTCAGGCCGGACATCAACAGGGTTGCCCGGCGATGGCGCCGCAGGCTGCTGTTGACGCTCAGGCCGACAAGCACCACCAGGCTGCCAATGACGATGCCCGCCTGGGGCCAGAAGCCTTCGGGCAGGGGCAGGCGAATCGCCGCGCCCGTGGCCCAGCCCGGCAGCAGATAGGCCAGCGACCAGCCCGCCGCCGCCAGCAGGCTGACGGCGAGGAAACGTGGGAACGGCATGTCGAACATTCCGGCCACCATCGGCAGCATTGGTCGTAGCGGGCCGATGAAGCGGCCCACCAGCAGGCTGGCGATGCCATAGCGCTGGAAGTAGGTTTCCGCACCGCTGATCCATTCAGGGTGATGACGAAGGCCGGGCAAGCGGCGAATGCCTTGGTGGAAATGCCGTCCCAGCACATAGGACATCACGTCCCCCAGCAATCCGCCGGCAGCACCCAGGAGCAGGGTTTCCCCCAGTGACAGGGCGCCATTGCCGGCCAGTACCGCAATCGCGAACAGCAGGACCGTGCCCGGCACGATCAGGCCCACGATTGCCAGGCATTCCATGCAGGCCACGATGAACACTGCGGCTGCCAGCCATTGGGGGTTGCTGGTTAGCCAGGCGGTCACGCTGTCGAGCCATGGGCCCATAAATTCAACTCCGTTGTTGTTTTTTGCTGAGGTGGGACGGTGGCGTCAGCCGAGCACCAGGTAGTCGCGCCCTTCGACCTGGCCGCGACGCATAGGGTTGCGCGTGCAGTAGGGGGCGTAGGCGGCATCGACAAAGCGATACATCAGGTGTTCGTCACGCCCATGGGGGATGCCCAGGCGGGTGGTCTGGAGGATGTGTGGCACGGCGGCACCCACATCTTCGACGAAGAGAATCTCGTGATCGAAGCGTTTCGCATCCCAGACCGGAACCTTCAGGCCCAGGGCCTTGCACAGCAGGGTCTGGCCGGCGCAGAGCTTTTGCGCGGAGCGGGGCCGGCCACTGGCGTCCGGATTGTTCAGCAGCATCTGCGCCAGGCTGGCAGGGCCGGAGACTTCATCGACCCAGGGATAGGCGGACTTGATCAGTACGGCATTGCCAGGGCCCCGGGCGCTGAAGTTCAGGGAGTCGCCGCCGCGGGCGTAGTACATATAGATGTGGCCGCCGTCCAGAAACAAAGCCTTACGCTTTTCTGTGTAGCCGAGGGAGGCGTGGCTGCCTTTTTCCTCGCAGTAATAGGCTTCGGTTTCGATAATGCGCGCGGACAGCCACAGATCGCCGACTTTATGGCGGATGACTTTGCCCAACAGTTCGCGGGCCAAAAGCTCGGCATCACGGTCGAAAAAGCCGTCCGGCAGGGCTTTTGGCAGTTTTGCAGAGGTCAGAATGGACATGGTGGCGAAGGGTTATGGCGGAAAAGGTGACGCAATGGTAACAACTCCAGGCTTAATTCAGGCTGAACGCCGGGTATTTGCACTCCATTTCGACCATCCGCCCGTGACCGCTGTCCGTGGGCCGGCGCGACAGCTATAATCAGCCGCTTTCCTCTTTGCCAAGACCACACCAGACCATGACTGAGTCCGTTCTTGACTACATGACCCGCCTGGGTCGCGCTGCCCGCCAGGCTTCCCGGGTGATCGCCCGTGCCACCACCGCGCAAAAGAATCGTGCGCTGCTGGCGGCTGCCGATGCGTTGGACGCGGCACGACCGGAACTGACTGCGGCCAACGAGCAGGACCTGGCCAACGGCCGGGCCAATGGTCTGGAACCGGCCCTGCTGGATCGCCTGGCGCTGACCCCGGCGCGTATCGACGAAATGATCGAAGGCCTGCGTCAGGTGGCCAAGCTGCCTGACCCCATCGGTGAAATCCGCGACATGCGCTACCTGCCGTCGGGCATCCAGGTGGGCAAGATGCGCGTGCCCCTGGGGGTGATCGGCATCATCTACGAGTCGCGCCCGAACGTGACCATCGATGCGGCCAGCCTGTGCCTGAAGTCGGGCAACGCCACCATCCTGCGCGGCGGTTCCGAGGCGATCCATTCCAACCGCGCCATCGCCACCTGCATTCAGCAGGGCCTGGCGGCGGCCGACCTGCCGCCTCACGTGGTGCAGGTAGTGGAAACCACCGACCGCGCTGCGGTTGGAGCGCTGATCACCATGCCCGAGTTCGTCGACGTGATCGTGCCCCGTGGCGGCAAGAGCCTGATCGAGCGGGTCAGCCGTGACGCCAAGGTGCCGGTGATCAAGCACCTGGACGGCGTCTGCCACGTGTATATCGATGTCGCGGCGGACCTGGACAAGGCCATTCGCATTGCCGACAACGCCAAGACCCAGCGCTATGCACCGTGCAACACCATGGAAACCCTGCTGGTTCATTCCGCCATTGCCGAGCGCGTATTGCCGCCATTGGCCGCGATCTACCGCGACAAGGGCGTCGAGCTGCGTGGCTGTGCGCAAACCCGCGCACTCCTCGGTGCCGGTGTGTTGGAAGCAACCGAAGAAGACTGGCGCACCGAGTACACCGCGCCGATCCTCTCGATCCGCGTGCTGGACAACCTGGAGCAGGCCATCGAGCACATCAATACCTATGGCTCGCACCACACCGACTCGATCGTCACCGAAAACTTCAGTGACGCCCGGCGCTTCCTTAACGAAGTGGACTCCAGTTCGGTCATGGTCAATGCCTCGACGCGCTTTGCCGACGGCTTCGAGTACGGCCTGGGCGCGGAGATCGGCATTTCCACCGACAAGCTGCACGCCCGTGGCCCGGTTGGGCTGGAAGGGCTGACCAGCGAGAAGTACGTAGTCTTTGGCGACGGTCACGTGCGTACTTGATGGGCAAACGTATCGGTCTGCTGGGCGGCACCTTCGATCCAGTGCATATCGGCCACTTGCGTGGTGCGCTGGAGGTGGCGGAATCCATGCAACTCGATGAGCTGCGCCTGGTACCCAGTGCCAGGCCGCCCCATCGGGATACACCGCAGGTGTCGGCCCTCGATCGTCTGGCGATGGTCGAGTGGGCGGTGGCGGGCGTTTCACCCCTGGTGGTGGACGACCGTGAGCTGAAACGGGACAAGCCGTCCTACACCATCGACACCCTGGAACAGATGCGGGCCGAGCTGGCCGCAGATGACCAGTTGTTTCTGTTACTGGGCTGGGACGCGTTTTGCGGCCTGCCCACCTGGCATCGCTGGGAAGAGTTACTCCAGCATTGCCACATCCTGGTGCTGCAACGCCCGGATGCCGACAGCGAACCGCCGGATGCCTTGCGCAACCTGCTGGCAGCGCGTTCGGTGAGCGACCCTTTGGCCCTGCAAGGGCCTGGGGGACACATTGCATTCGTCTGGCAGACGCCGCTCGCGGTGTCCGCCACCCAGATCCGTCAACTGCTGGCCAGCGGTAAGTCGGTACGTTTCCTGGTGCCTGACGCGGTCCTGGCCTATATCGATGCACACGGGCTTTACCGTGCGCCGAACTGAAGGAGCGCTGCCGGCCTGTGCTGAGCGGCGTTCCAAACATACGAGCTAAACGAGTTTTATATGACTAACCAAGTAATGAAAGGCGAAGATCTGGTCAAGGTGGCTGTCGCCGCGCTGGAAGACGTCAAGGCCCAGGACGTCCTGGTGATCGATGTTCGCGACAAGCAGAGCATCACTGACTACATGATCATCGCTACCGGTACCTCCAACCGCCAGATCGGCGCGATGCTGGAAAAGGTCCGTGAAATGGTCAAGGCCCAGGGCGTGCGCCCATTGGGTGAAGAAGGCAAGGGCGACAGTGACTGGGTGCTGCTGGACCTGGACGACGTGATCGTGCACATGATGACCGCCTCGGCCCGCCAGTTCTACGACCTGGAGCGTCTGTGGCAGGGCGCCGAGCAGAGCCGCGCGGCCGATGGCAAGCACCACAGCCCGGAGCATGGCCACGAGCACTTCACCAAGCTCAACAAAGACCAGCAATAAGGGACGGCTGTGCGCCTGCGTCTGATCGCTGTCGGTTCACGCATGCCCAAGTGGGTGGAAGAAGGTTGGCACGAGTATGCCAAGCGTCTGCCATCCGAGCTGGCGTTGGAACTGGTGGAAATTCCGCTCAATACCCGGGGCAAGAACGCCGACGTGGCTCGCTTCATCCGTCAGGAGGGCGAGGCCATGCTGGCCAAGGTCGGGCATAACGAGCGCATCGTCACCCTCGAGGTGCATGGCAAACCCTGGAGCACCGAGCAACTGGCGGTGGAACTGGATCGCTGGCGTCTCGATTCGCGCACCGTGAATTTCATGGTCGGCGGCCCGGAAGGGCTGGCGCCGGAGGTCTGTGCGCGGGCGGATCAGCGCTGGTCGCTGTCGCCGCTGACCTTGCCGCACCCGCTGGTGCGGATTCTCATCGGTGAACAGCTGTATCGCGCCTGGACCGTGCTGTCCGGGCACCCTTACCACAAGTAGCCCGCGCCCCTCATGTCCCAGCCGATCCGCATCAAGGACCACGAAAAAGACGCCCGTCTGGTGCGTGGCCGTGTCGTGTTCGGCGCCATCATGGTGGTTTGCCTGATCGGTGTGCTGATTGCCCGGCTGTATTACCTGCAGGTGATCCAGTACGACTATCACTCCACCCTTTCGGAGAACAACCGGGTCCACGTGCAGCCGATTCCACCGACTCGCGGGTTGATTTTCGACCGCAATGGCGTGGTGGTGGCGGACAACCGGCCCAGCTTCAGCCTGAGCATGACCCGCGAGCGTTCCGGCGACTGGCAGCAGGTGCTCGACGTGATCGTCGAGGTGCTGGAGCTGACTCCGGAAGACCGGGTGCTGTTTGAAAAGCGCATGAAGCAGGGGCGTCGGCCTTTCGAGCCGGTGCCGATCCTGTTCGAGCTGACGGAAGAGCAGATCGCCCGGATCGCGGTGAACCAGTTCCGCCTGCCCGGTGTGGAAGTGGTGGCCCAGCTGGTCCGGCATTACCCCCAGGGCGCGCATTTTGCGCACTCCGTGGGCTATATGGGGCGGATCAACGAGAAAGAGCTCAAGTCCCTCGATCCGGTGAACTACAGTGGCACCCACCATATCGGCAAGACCGGCATCGAGCGCTTCTACGAGCCTGAGCTGCACGGCCAGGTGGGTTACGAAGAGGTCGAGACCAATGCCCGTGGCCGGGTGCTGCGGGTGCTCAAGCGCACCGACCCGATTCCCGGCAAGGACATTGTCCTGAGCCTGGACATCAAGTTGCAGGAAGCCGCGGAACTGGCCCTGGGCGGGCGCCGTGGCGCGGTGGTAGCCCTGGATCCGAGTACCGGTGAAGTGCTGGCGATGGTCAGCCAGCCGAGCTTCGACCCCAACCTGTTCGTCACCGGCATCAGCTTCAAGGCCTATGCCGAGCTGCGCGATTCCATCGACCGGCCGCTGTTCAACCGGGTGCTGCGGGGCCTCTATCCGCCGGGTTCGACCATCAAGCCGGCGGTGGCCATTGCCGGGCTGGATGCCGGCGTGGTCACGGCTTCGACCCGGGTCTACGACCCGGGCTACTACCAGTTGCCCAACTACGACCACAAGTACCGCAACTGGAACCGTACCGGTGACGGTTATGTCGACCTGGATACCGCGATCATGCGGTCCAACGACACCTATTTCTACGACCTGGCCCACAAGCTGGGGATCGACCGGCTGTCCGCCTACATGAGCAAGTTCGGTATCGGCCAGAAGGTCTCTTTGGACATGTTCGAGGAGTCGCCGGGCTTGATGCCGACCCGCGAATGGAAGCGCGCCACCCGGCGCCAGGCCTGGTTCCCGGGGGAGACCCTGATTCTCGGGATCGGCCAGGGCTATATGCAGTCCACGCCGTTGCAACTGGCCCAGGCCACCGCCCTGGTCGCCAGCAAGGGCAAGTGGAACCGGCCGCACCTGGCCAAAAGCATCGAGGGCGAGAAGCCGGTGGATCACAACCCGATGCCGGACATTGTCCTGCGTGACCCCTCGGACTGGACGAAGGTCAACCATGGCATGCAGCAGGTGATGCACGGTGCCCGGGGCACCGCGCGCAAGGCTGCGGCCGGTTCGCCGTACCGGATTGCCGGCAAGAGTGGTACCGCCCAGGTGGTGGCGATCAAGCAGGGCGAGAAGTACGACCGCTCCAAGGTCCAGGAACGGCATCGTGACCACGCCTTGTTCGTCGGCTTCGCTCCGGCGGAAAACCCCAAGATCGTGGTCTCGGTCATGGTCGAGAACGGTGAGTCGGGCTCCGGCGTCGCGGCACCGGTAGTGCGTCAGGTGATGGATGCCTGGCTTCTCGGCCAGGACGGCCAGCTCAAGCCCGAGTTCGCCAGCCCTATCAGCGCGGAGGCTACGGCCCGTGAAGAGTAATTTTGACCGTATCCTCTCCAGTGAGGATGTGATGCGTCGTCGCGCGACGCTGTTGCAGCGCCTGCATATCGATGGCCCGCTGCTGGTGCTGCTGCTGACCCTGGCTGCCGGTAGCCTGTTCGTGCTGTATTCCGCCAGCGGCAAGAGTTGGGACCTGCTGGCCAAACAGGCCACTTCATTCGGTATCGGCCTGGTGTCGATGATCGTCATCGCCCAGTTCGAGCCGCGCTTCATGGCCCGCTGGGTGCCGCTGGGCTACGTGTTCGGCGTGGTGCTGCTGGTGGTGGTAGATGTCATGGGCCACAACGCCATGGGGGCGACCCGCTGGATCAACATCCCCGGGGTGATCCGCTTCCAGCCGTCGGAGTTCATGAAGATCATCATGCCGGCGACCATCGCCTGGTACCTGTCCAAGCGCACCCTGCCACCCCATCTCAAACATGTGGGGATCAGCCTGGTGCTGATTGGCATTCCGTTCATCCTGATCGTGCGTCAGCCTGACCTGGGTACGGCCTTGCTGATCCTGGCCGGCGGCACCTTCGTGCTGTTCATGGGCGGCCTGCGCTGGCGCTGGATCCTCAGCGTGCTGGCGGCTGCGGTTCCCGTGGCCATCGCCATGTGGTTCTTCATCATGCACGACTACCAGAAGCAGCGGATCCTGACTTTCCTCGACCCGGAGAGCGATCCGCTGGGCACCGGCTGGAACATCATCCAGTCCAAGGCCGCCATCGGCTCCGGTGGGGTGTTCGGCAAGGGCTGGCTGCTGGGCACCCAGTCGCACCTGGACTTTTTGCCGGAGAGCCACACCGACTTCATTATCGCTGTCATGGGCGAGGAGTTCGGCCTGGTGGGCATCTGTGCGCTGCTGCTGATCTACCTGCTGCTGATCGGGCGCGGGCTGGTGATCACCGCCCAGGCCCAGACACTGTTTGGCAAATTGCTCGCGGGCAGTCTGACCATGACGTTTTTTGTTTACGTTTTCGTCAACATCGGTATGGTCAGTGGCTTGTTGCCGGTCGTAGGGGTGCCGTTGCCGTTCATTAGCTACGGAGGAACTTCGCTGGTGACGCTACTGTCAGCGTTTGGGGTTTTGATGTCGATCCATACCCATCGCAAGTGGATCGCGCAGGTTTGATTAAGGTGAAGAATTCAATGCAAGCAATGCGTGGCTGGGCCGCTCGGCAGGCGCCGTGGGTCGGTCTGGTAAGCATCCTTGGTGCAGCGCAGCCCGCGTTCGCCGGTGATTACGAAGGTTCGCCCCAGGTGGCCGAATTCGTGGGCGAAATGACTCGGGACTATGGTTTTGCCGGGGAACAGCTGATGGCTGTGTTCCGCGAGGCCGAGCGCAAGCAGTCGATTCTTGACGCCATTTCGCGGCCCGCCGAGCGGGTCAAGCAGTGGAAGGAATACCGGCCGATGTTCATCACCGACGCGCGCATTGCCCGCGGTGTGGATTTCTGGCGCCAGCATGAAGCGGTGCTGGCCCGCGCCGAGCAGGAATATGGCGTACCGGCCCAGGTAATTGTCTCGATCATCGGCGTTGAAACCTTTTTCGGTCGAAATACCGGGAATTACCGGGTGATCGACGCATTGTCCACCCTGGGGTTCGATTATCCACCCCGTGCCGAGTTCTTCCGCAAGGAACTGCGCGAGTTTCTGCTGCTGGCGCGTGAGGAGCAGGTCGATCCATTGAGCCTCAAGGGTTCCTACGCCGGAGCCATGGGCCTACCACAGTTCATGCCCAGCAGTTTTCGGGCTTATGCGGTGGACTTCGACGGTGACGGCCACATCAATATCTGGACCAACCCCGATGATGCCATCGGCAGTGTGGCCAGCTATTTCAAACGCCACGGCTGGGTGGCCGGCGAACCGGTGGTCAGTCGCGCCGATGTGCGTGGCGATCGGGTAGATGAAGGCTTGACCACCGGGATCGAACCGACGAAAACCGTCGGGGAGTTGCGGGCCCTGGGCTGGTCGAGTCATGATGCGCTGCGCGATGATATGCCGGTCACCGCTTTCCGTCTGGAAGGTGACAATGGCCCGGAATACTGGATGGGCCTGAAGAATTTTTACGCGATCACTCGCTATAACCGCAGCGTGATGTACGCCATGGCCGTACATCAGTTGTCTGAACAGCTGGTCCAAGCACGGGGCGTCAAGTAATGCTGGCAATGCCAATTCGCAAACCCCTGAAGCTGGTGGCTTTTGCCGCGTTGTCCTTGCTGGTGGTCAGTTGCTCGACGAGTCGCTCGCCGCAGCAGAAATCTTCCACCGCTGTGCGTTCCATGCCGGGCCTGGACGTCAACCGCGCCCACAAGGATGGCGCGCCGTGGTGGGATGTCGACGTTTCGCGCATCCCCGATGCGACCCCGACCCTGCATACCGGCCCCTACAAGGCCAACCCCTACACGGTATTGGGCAAGACCTATTTCCCCATCCAGGAATCGAAGAACTACGTGGCCTCCGGCACGGCGTCCTGGTATGGCACCAAGTTCCACGGCCAGAACACCGCCAATGGCGAGGTCTATGACCTGTACGGCATGAGTGCCGCGCACAAGACCCTGCCGTTGCCCAGTTACGTGAAGGTCACCAACCTGGACAACAATCGCAGCGTGATCCTGCGGGTCAACGACCGTGGGCCGTTCTATTCCGACCGGATCATCGACCTTTCCTACGCCGCGGCCAAGAAGCTCGGCTATGCCGAGACCGGCACCGCCCGGGTCAAGGTCGAGGGCATCGATCCGCAGCAATGGTGGGCTCAGCGTGGCCGTCCGGCGCCGCTGATGCTCAACGAGCCGCAAGTGGCGCAGAATAGCGCGCCGGTGGTCACGGCCTCGGCCGGCACTGTCGAACAATGGACCCCGCCGCCCCAGCAGCACGCGGCGGCTGTGGTTCCCGTACAAGTGAAAAACACGGCAGCAGCTTCTGGCCAGTATCTGCAGGTGGGCGCCTTCGCCAACCCTGACGCTGCCGAGCTGTTGAGGTCGAAATTGAGTGGCATGGTGAGCGCCCCGGTGTTCATCAGCTCGATCGTCCGCAATCAACAGACGCTGCATCGGGTCCGCCTGGGGCCATTCGGCACGCCGGGTGAGGCCCAGCAAGCGCAGAACAGCGTACGCCTGGCGAACCTTGGGCAGGCCAGCGTGGTCTCTGCCGAGTAAGAATACTGAAGATTGAAGATCCGCTTGCGGTATTGGGGGGTGGGTCCTGGTTGTTGGCTCGTCGAACAACAAAAGCCCGGCAAGGGTCAGTGAGTGAACAACTGCACACGCGACAGCCCTTTAGAAGGCTGTCTGAAATAGTTTTGCCCGCAAGGGCAAGTTTCCATTAGCAACTTCGAGAGACGGATGAACATCACCACCTTTGCCAAACGCCTGTGCCTGCTTGTCCCGCTGATCATCACGCCCGCCGCCTGGGCGGTCGAAGCGATGCCGTCGCCACCGCAACTGGCCGCCAAATCCTATGTGCTCATGGACGCCAGCAGCGGTAACGTGCTGGTGGAGAACAATGGTGACCAGCGCCTGCCGCCGGCCAGCCTGACCAAGCTGATGACCGCCTACATCGCGACCCTGGAAATCCGTCGCGGCCAGATCGGCGAGAACGATCCGGTGACCGTCAGCGAGAACGCCTGGCGTACCGGCGGCTCGCGGATGTTCATCAAGGTGGGTTCGCAAGTCACCGTCAGCGACCTGCTGCACGGCATCATCATCCAGTCGGGCAACGACGCCAGCGTCGCGGTTTCCGAGCATATCGCCGGTAGCGAAGACGCGTTCGCCGACATGATGAACAAGACGGCTACCGACCTGGGCATGAGCAACAGCCACTTCATGAACCCTACCGGCCTGCCGAACCCAGAGCATTACTCGTCGGCCCACGACATGGCGGTGCTGGCTCGCGCGATTATCCACGAAGACCCTGCGCACTACGCGATCTACTCGCAGAAGGAGTTCTTCTGGAACGGCATCAAGCAACCCAACCGCAACCTGCTGCTGTGGCGCGACAAGACCGTTGATGGCCTGAAGACCGGCCATACCGACGAAGCCGGCTACTGCATGGTGTCCTCGGCGGTGCGTGATGGCATGCGCCTGATCGCCGTGGTGTTCGGAACCAACAGCGAACAGGCTCGTGCTGCTGAAACCCAGAAGCTGCTGACTTACGGTTTCCGTTTCTTCGAAACCCAGACCTTCTACCAGAAGGGCACCGAGCTGGCCCAGGCCCAGGTCTGGAAGGGCACCACTCATCAGGTCAAAGCCGGTCTGGCCGAAGACCTGACCATGACTATGCCTAAAGGCCAATTGAAAAAGCTCGCCGCCAGCATGACCATGAACCCGCAACTGATCGCGCCGATCGCCAAGGGCGACGTGATTGGTAAAGTCGAAGTGAAACTGGACGACAAGGTGGTGCACAGCGCTGACCTGATCGCCCTGGAAGCGGTCGACGAAGGTGGTATCTTCCGTCGCATGTGGGATAGCATCCGTCTATTCTTCTACGGCTTGTTCAACTGATATTGTCGACCTGCGTGGCCCTCGTTCCCCAGTGGAGCGGGGGCCATGTCCGTCGTCCGGCTATACGAGGCCGTTACTGCCATGACAGACACTGACGTTAAGTCGCACAAGATTGAGTTTCCCGTCGATGACTATCCGATCAAGGTGATCGGTGACACGGTTGTCGGCTTCAAGGACACCGTGATCGAGATCCTTGCCAAGTACGCCAAGCTGGACATCAAGTCCCTGGCTGAGCGTCAAAGCAGCAACGGCAAGTACACCACCGTACAACTGCACATCACCGCCACCGGTGAAGACCAATTGCGTGATATCAATAGTGCCCTGCGTGCTACCGGTGTCGTCCACATGGTGCTGTGATGCCACAGACGCTGGGCTTTCGTGAGCTTGGCCAGATGGCTTACGAGCCGGTCTGGCAAGCGATGCAGCGCTTTACCAATGAACGCGGTAGCGATGCACCGGATGAAGTCTGGCTGGTGCAGCATCCACCGGTATTCACCCAGGGCCAGGCCGGCAAGGCCGAGCACCTGCTGCTCCCGGGGGATATCCCCGTGGTGCAGGTGGACCGCGGCGGCCAGGTGACCTATCACGGCCCTGGCCAGCTGGTGGCCTACCTGCTGCTGGATGTGCGCCGATTAGGTTTCGGTGTGCGTGACCTGGTCAACCGCATGGAGCACTGCCTGATCGAGCTGCTGGCCAGCTACGGCGTGCCGGCGGCGGCCAAGCCCGATGCACCGGGCGTCTACGTCAATGGGGCGAAAATCGCCTCCCTGGGCCTGCGTATCCGTCACGGATGCTCTTTTCACGGTCTGGCCTTGAACGTGGACATGGATTTGCAGCCGTTTCGACGGATTAACCCCTGTGGTTATGCCGGGTTGGCGATGACCCAGCTGAGCGACCATGCAGGGCCGATTGAATTTGCCGAGGTAAGTGCCCGGCTGCGTGCGCAGCTCGTCAAACACCTCGACTATGCTGAGCAGACGACCCTAACGGGCGGAATCGACTGATATGACTACTGCGCAAGACGCTGTTCAAACCCTGATCCCGACGCTGGATATCTCCGAGCGAGCGGCCCGTCCGAAAGTTGAAACCGGCGTCAAATTGCGCGGTGCGGAAAAGGTCGCGCGCATTCCGGTGAAGATCATTCCGACTACCGAACTGCCGAAGAAACCGGACTGGATTCGCGTACGCATCCCCGTCTCCCCGGAAGTCGATCGGATCAAGCAGCTGCTGCGCAAGCACAAGCTGCACAGCGTCTGCGAAGAGGCGTCCTGCCCGAACCTGGGCGAGTGCTTCTCCGGCGGCACCGCGACCTTCATGATCATGGGCGACATCTGCACCCGTCGCTGCCCCTTCTGTGACGTTGGTCATGGCCGTCCGAAGCCTCTGGATGTCGACGAGCCGATGAACCTGGCGGTGGCCATCGCCGATCTGCGCCTGAAATACGTGGTGATCACCTCGGTGGACCGCGATGACCTGCGTGACGGCGGTGCCCAGCACTTTGCCGACTGCATCCGTGAAATCCGCAAGTTGTCGCCGAACGTGCAGTTGGAAACCCTGGTTCCCGACTACCGTGGCCGCATGGATGTTGCCCTGGAAATCACCGCCGCCACGCCGCCGGACGTGTTCAACCACAACCTGGAAACCGTGCCGCGCCTGTACAAGGCCGCCCGTCCTGGCTCGGACTACCAGTGGTCGTTGACCCTGCTGCAGAAATTCAAGCAACTGGTGCCGCATGTGCCCACCAAGTCCGGGCTGATGCTGGGCCTGGGTGAAACCGATGACGAAGTCATCGAGGTCATGAAGCGCATGCGCGAGCACGACATCGACATGCTGACCCTTGGCCAGTACCTGCAACCGTCGCGCAACCACCTGCCGGTCCAGCGCTTCGTGCACCCTGACACCTTCGCCTGGTTCGCCGAGGAAGGTTATCGGATGGGGTTCAAGAACGTTGCTTCCGGCCCGCTGGTACGTTCTTCGTACCATGCCGACGAACAAGCGAAACTGGCCAAGGCAGGCCTGGTTTCCTGATTTGCCTGCCCGCAAGGCGCACGTCTTGCGGGCAGTTCCCCGGCTCTTTCGAGCACTTTCGCAGCGCCCGCCGCTTTTTAAATCCCGCCTCTTCTGTTTGACACCATTCATGGCTACTGTGCTTGGGTGAATTCACACAGGGAGAATCTGCATGCCTATCCAACCGACTGCTGCGCTGAACGCCCACCTGCCGGTGCCGGCGCTGGCCGCAGAAGGCGTTATCGGCCTTATTGCACCTGCCGGTCCCGCAGCGCTGGATACTGAAAAAGCCCACCAATGGATGCGCTCCAGGGGATACAGCCTACGGATTTTCCCGGGTGTCGGGTTGCAGGAGGGGTACCTGGCCGGTAGCGACGAAGCGCGCCTCAAGGATCTGCATGAGGCTTTCGCCGACACGGACATAGACGCCATTCTGTGCCTGCGTGGCGGCTACGGCAGCCCCCGCCTGCTGGACAAGATCGATTTCGATCTGTTGCGGCGCAATCCCAAGCCCTTTGTCGGCTACAGCGATATCACCGCCCTGCACCTGGCGATCAACCGTTATGCCGGCTTTGTGAGCTTTCACGGGCCGATGCTCAACGCCGACCTGCTGGGCGACAAGCAGGCGCCCACCGAGGCCTCCTTTTTCAATCTGCTTCGAGGCCAGGCCCGGGCTGGCAGCCTGCTGCCCCATCCCGTGGCCTTCCCCTTGACCACCATCGAGCCGGGCATTGCGCTGGGCTCCCTACTGGGCGGGAACCTGTCGCTGATCGCCAGTACCCTGGGTACCCCGTATGAGATCAATACCGACGGCATCATCCTGTTTATCGAGGATGTCAATGAGCCGCTGTACCGCATAGATCGCCTGCTCAATCACCTGCGCCTGGCCGGCAAGCTGGAAAATCTGCGTGGGGTATTGGTGGGGGATGTGGCCGGTGTGGATTTTGCGGCGTTGTGCGCTTTGCTCAAGCAGACCTTCGAACCGCTGCGGATTCCGGTGCTGGCGGGATGGCGCAGTGGTCACTGCGACCCCAACCTGACCTTGCCCATGGGCGCGCTGGTCAGGCTGGATGCGGGAGCCAGGGAACTGACCCTGGCGCAGGATGTGGTCTTCAAGTAATCGCAGGGCCGGCGAGGGGAGTGTTTCCCCTGCGCCGGACCGGCTCCTAACGATTGCGCAGGCTTTCCAGCAGCTTGTGGGTCGGATAGCCATCCGCGGGCCAGCCCAGTGCCTGTTGGGCATTACGAATGGCCTTGCGGGTGTTGGCGCCGATGATGCCATCGGGATTGCCGGCGTCATAGCTGTTGGCACTGAGCAGTGTCTGTAGCTCGATGCGCTCGGAGCGGCTCAGGGGCAGGTCGTCCTTGGGCCAGCTGCCGCTGATCTGGCCGGCTCCGCCGAAGCGTTCGGAGAGCAGGTTCACCGCCAGGGCATAGGACGAGGAGTTGTTGTATTTGAGCACTGCCCGGAAGTTGTCCAGGATCAGGAACGCCGGGCCGCGGTAACCCGCTGGCAAGAGCAGTGAGGCCGACAGGTGTTCCGAGCCGTAAGGCAGGGCCTTGCCATTGGCAGGAGTCATGCCCAGGCGCATCCATTCGCCTACAGTCTTGCGGGTGGAGGCGTCGGCCAGGGCGTAGTCGAAACCACTGTTGAGCTGTACTTCAAGACCCCAGGGCTGTCCCTGCTGCCAGCCGGAACTCTGCAGATAGTGCGCGGTGGAGGCCAGTGCATCGGCCGGGCTGTTCCAGATATCCCGGCGGCCATCGCCGTCGAAGTCCACGGCGTGGGTGTTGTAGGTGGTGGGAATGAACTGGGTCTGGCCCATGGCTCCGGCCCAGGAGCCGAGCATTTTCTCGGGCTGTATATCGCCATGCTGGATGATCTGCAGCGCAGCGATCAATTGGCTGTTGGCAAAGGCCGGGCGCCGACCTTCATAGGCCAGGGTGGCCAGGGAGCGAATGACCGATTTGTTGCCCTGGAAGTCGCCGAAATTGCTTTCCATGCCCCACACCGCCACCAATGCCTGGCGGTCGACGCCGTAGCGCTGTTCGATCCGTTGCAGGATGTCGCTGTACTGCACCAGCAGTGCCTGGCCCTTGCGTACTCGGACCGGGGACAGCGCCCCCTCCAGGTATTCCCATACTGGGCGGCTGAACTCGGGCTGGCTGCGGTCGGCCTTGATCACGCTCATGTCCGGGGTCACGCCGGCAAAGGCGCGATCAAATACTTCGGCACGGATACCGGCGCCCAAGGCTTCGGCGCGGAAGGCGTTCAACCATTGGTCAAAGGTCTGGGTGGGCTGGATATCCAGGTTGTCGACGGTCAGGGGCGCGACAGTGGCAGGTGCGGCAAGAGGGGCTGCCTGGAGGCTGGGCAGTGGCTGGGCGTCGGCGGCGGTGGGTTTTTCCGCGCAGGCGACTAGCAGAATAAGGCTGGAGGCAGCGATCAGTTGGCGCATGTGCCAACGACGGGAAAGACAAAAGGGCATGCACGGGTCCAGAGAGAATAACAATCAGGTGCAGACCTTATCATGCCGGCGGGGTTCTGGGCTTCAGGCAGCCAGAAAGTAAGAAGCCTCCCAGCTTTTAGACTGGAAGGCTTCGCGGCGGTAGCTGCCTTTGCCCTTGGCCGGGCGTTCCTGACGGCTGCGGAACAGTGGCTGGGCGACGATGGATTTGGCCTTGTTGGGGCCATGCTTGGATGGCTTGCTCATGCTCAATACTCACTTTGGGAGGGAGGTGTTGCGGCGCAGATCATCGGCCAGAGTCGGGCCGCTGTCCAGCATCATGGATGCAGAAAATTGTAAGCGTGACGGGGTGGCAGCTTTACTCGGCCGCAAGCGTCAGGCGCTGGCCGGCCATCAGCAGCGATAAGCGGCTCAGGCTGCTCCAGGGCGAGCCACTGGCCTGTCCCTTGATCTGCGCATCAATGCGCTGGGCATCGAGCAGCAGTTGGCCCCAGCGTTGTGCGGAGTAGCGCTGCAGGGCTTTGCTCATCAGGGGTTTGCGTTTGTCCCAGACGGGCGGGCGAGCCTGGCTGAAGACCTTGTCCAATGGCACGCCCTGGCTGAACTGCAGGGCCAGGTTGGCCAGCAGGCGCAGTTCCCGGGACAGTGCCCAGAGAATCACCGGTGGTTCCACGCCTTCGCCGCGCAAGCCTTCCAGCATGCGCAGGGCATGGGCCGCTTCACCATTGAGGATGGCGTCCACCAGGCCGAATACGTCGAAGCGGGCACTGTCGGCCACCGCCGCCTGGACCGTTTCGACGGTGATCTGGCCGCCCTCGGCCATCAGCTTGAGCTTCTCGATTTCCTGGGCGGCAGCCAGCAGGTTGCCTTCGACCCGGGCGGCGATCAATTCGACGGCATCCTGGCTGGCGGACAAGCCGGCCTGGGACAGGCGCTGGCGAATCCACTGCGGCAGCTGGTTGGCATCCACCGGCCAGATCTGTACGAACTGAGTCTGGGTACCCTCGACCAGCGCCTTGCCCCATTTGGTTTTCTGCGCGCTGCCATCGAGTTTGGGCAGGCTGATCAACAGCACCGTGTCTTCGGCAGGCCGCGAACAGTATTCGATCAGCGCTGCTGCGCCCTTGTCACCGGGCTTGCCCGAGGGCAGGCGCAATTCCAGCAGGCGTTTTTCGGCGAACAGCGACATGCTGGCGCCTGCTTGCAGCAGGGTGCCCCAGTCGAAACTGGCGTCGGCGCTGAATACCTGGCGCTCATCGAAGCCCTGCTGGCGTACGGCAGAGCGAATGGCGTCGGCGGCTTCCTGACAAAGTAGTGGATCATCACCGCTGATCACGTAGATCGGTGCGAGAGTGCCTTGCAGGTGTTTGCCGAGTTGGGCGGGGGCTAGTTTCATAGGCGGGTGCCAGGGGGGGCGCCGGAGCGCCCCGCATGGCTTACTGGTTCGGCAGTTCCATAGGGGACTGTCGCGGGGTTTCCGCCTCAGCCTTGCGTGCGGCTTCCAGGGCGTCGGCTTCTGCCTTGGCCTTGGCTTCGGCGGTCGCCTGCAACTGGGCAAGCTGTTCCGGGGTCAGCAATTGCAGACGGATCAGCATGCGCTGGATCAGGTCACGACGCATTTCCTTGCGGGTCTCGGAAGACTCCTGGTCGGAACCGGTGATGTTGTTGCCGTCGTGCAGGAAGACTTTCTGCACTTCCAGTTTGTCATCCAGCAGGTGCAGGTTGTCGTGAGTCAGGATCTCATATCTGAGCGTGGTGCCGATCTCGTACTCGGCCGAGCTGCCACCGCCGGTGTAGCTGAGGGTACGCTGGGAGTTCTCCTCGCTCAGCAGCACCAGCTTGTAAGGTGCGCCGGCATGGACTCGCACACCGCTGCTTTCCAGCTGCTGCTTGAGCATCTTGATGGTGGTGCCGTAGGCGTCCCGGGCGCTCAGGTCCAGTTCCTTGATGGACAGCTCCTGGGTTCCAGTACCGCGCAGCTGGAAGCCGCAGGCGCTCAGCAGCACGGCCAGGCCCATCACCAGCAGATTACGTTTGATCATGTATTGCTCCCCTTGAAACCAGATGGGCCAACCTTGTGGCCCTGGAGGTTTTATTCGGCGCCCGATCCCGGACCGGGCGCCTGATCCAATTAGCTGGCGACGATGTTGACCAGTTTGCCCGGCACCACGATGACCTTGCGAATCGTAAGGCCTTCGGTGAAGCGCAGTACGTTCTCGTTGCTGCGAGCGGCCGCTTCGACTTCTTCACGGCTGGCGCTGGCTGGCATCTCGATCTGGCCACGCAGTTTGCCGTTGACCTGGATCACCAGTTGCAGGCTGTCCTGCACCAGCGCGCTTTCGTCCAAGGCTGGCCAGCCGGCATCGATGATCGCGCCGCCTTGACCCAGCTGGCCCCACAGCTCATGGCTGATGTGTGGAGTGATCGGGGCGAGCAACAGGGCTACGGTCTGCAAGCCTTCCTGCAGCAGTGCACGGTCCTGTTCGCTGCCTTGCGGCGCTTTTTCCAGGACGTTCATCAGAGTCATCACCTGGGCGATGGCGGTGTTGAATTTGTGATGCTGGCCTACGTCCTGGCTGGCCTGCTTGATGGCCAGGTGGATTGCACGGCGAATGGCTTTCTGCTCGTCGCTCAGGGTCGCTACATCCAGAGCCCCCGGCAGCCCCTGGCTGACGTGGGCCTGGGCCAGGCGCCAGACGCGCTTGAGGAAGCGGTGCGCACCTTCAACGCCAGAGTCGGACCATTCCAGGCTCATGTCGGGCGGCGAGGCGAACATCATGAACAGGCGGCAGGTATCGGCGCCGTATTGTTCGATCATCGATTGCGGGTCGACGCCATTGTTCTTCGACTTGGCCATCTTCTCGGTGCCGCCGATCTCCACCGGCAGGCCGTCGGAGATGAGTTTGGCGCCAATGATCTTGGCCTTGCTGTCACGCTCCAGCTCGACATCCGCCGGGTTGTACCAGGTGTAGCTGCCATTGGCTTCGCGACGGTAGTAGGTCTCGGCAATCACCATGCCCTGGGTGAGCAGGTTCTTGAACGGCTCGTTGGAACTCACCAGGCCTTCGTCACGCATCAGCTTGTGGAAGAAGCGCGCGTAGAGCAGGTGCAGGATGGCGTGTTCGATACCGCCGATGTACTGATCCACCGGCAACCAGTGGTTGGCCGCGGCCGGATCTACCAGGCCGGCTTCATAGTGCGGCGAGGCGTAACGGGCGTAGTACCACGAGGACTCGACGAAGGTGTCCATGGTGTCGGTTTCACGCTTGGCAGGTGCTCCACATTTCGGGCAGCTGCACTCGTAGAACTCGGGCATGCGCGCCAGTGGCGAACCGGCGCCATCGGGAACCACGTCTTCCGGCAATACCACCGGCAACTGCTCTTGCGGGACGGGTACATCGCCGCAGCTGTCGCAGTGGATGATCGGGATCGGGCAGCCCCAGTAGCGCTGGCGGCTGATGCCCCAGTCCCGCAGGCGGAACTGGGTGCGCGATTGGCCGAGGTTCTTCTTCAGCAGCGCCACTTCGATGGCATCGAACGCGCCAGGGAAGTCCAGGCCGTTGAACTCGCCGGAGTTGATCAGCTCGCCATGCTCGCCGTAAGCGTCCTGCCAGGGCGCCGGAGTTTCATCGCCAGCGCTGGTGCGTACCACGGCCTTGATCGGCAGGTTGTACTTGGTGGCGAACTCGAAGTCGCGCTCATCGTGGGCCGGTACCGCCATGACTGCGCCGTCGCCGTAGTGCATGAGCACGTAGTTGGCGACCCAGACCGGGAGTTTTTCACCGGTCAACGGGTGCTCGACGAACAGCGAAGTCGGCAGGCCTTTCTTTTCCTGGGTCGCCATGTCGGCTTCGGCGACGCTGCCACCCTTGCATTCGGCGATGAAGGCCTGCAGCTCGGGGTTGTCCTGCGCCGCCAGGGTGGCCAGCGGGTGCTCGGCTGCCACGGCAACGTAGGTCGCGCCCATCAGGGTGTCTGGACGGGTGGTGAAGACTTTCAGGGTCCCGGCTTCGCCGATGGAGGCCTGGTCGTAGGGAAATTGCACTTCCATGCCACGGGATTTGCCGATCCAGTTGCGTTGCATGGTCTTGACCTGCTCGGGCCAGCCCGGCAGTTCGTCGAGGCTCTCCAGCAGCTCATCCGCGTAGGCGGTGATCTTGAAGTAGTACATCGGAATTTCGCGCTTTTCGATCAGCGCGCCGGAACGCCAGCCGCGGCCGTCGATCACCTGTTCGTTGGCCAGCACGGTCTGGTCGATGGGGTCCCAGTTCACGGTACCGTTCTTGCGGTAGATCACGCCTTTTTCGAACAGGCGGGTGAACAGCCACTGTTCCCAGCGGTAGTAGTCCGGCTTGCAGGTGGTGACCTCGCGGGACCAGTCCACCGCCAGGCCCAGGCTGCGCAGTTGGGTCTTCATGTAGGCGATGTTTTCGTAGGTCCACTTGGCGGGAGCCACGTTGTTTTTCATCGCGGCGTTTTCCGCCGGCATGCCGAAGGCGTCCCAACCCATGGGTTGCAGAACGTTCTTGCCTTGCATGCGCTGGTAGCGGGAGATCACGTCGCCGATGGTGTAGTTGCGCACGTGCCCCATGTGTAGCTTGCCGCTGGGGTAAGGGAACATCGATAGGCAGTAGTAAGTTTCCTTGCCTGGCTGTTCACTGACTTCAAAGGACTTTTGCTCGTCCCAGAACGACTGGGCGGCGGCTTCGATTTCACGGGGCTGATAGTGTTCGTGCATGGCTACTTTTGTACTGAATAGGGGTGGCCTAATCCTCTTCAACGCAACTTCGGGTGGCGATGACGCCAAATGCGGCGTTTTTCAGTGCCCGATGGAGCTGGAAGTGGAGTTACAGGAAGCGCCGTAGCATACATGACCGCACTCTGCCGAGGGAAACCCTGATTGCTCGGGCGGGCCGTTGGTCGCGGCGGCGCGTCGCTTTCGGCTGTCCGACTAAGCTCAAAAAGGGGAGTGAGTCTTATCTTCGATGAGGTGAACGGATGCTTGAATCGCAGCGAAAAGCAACAGAACCGGAGGTGTATGAAAGGCTCCTCAATCGACTGGCTCTGGCCCTGGATGCGGCAAAAACGGCGGATCGACTGCGCAATGAGCGGCCTATCGAGCTGGAGCTGCGGGGGTTGAGCCGGGCGGAGTTTGAATTGATCAGGGCCTATCTGGCCCGCCATCAACGTGAAATGCAGATCAATCCAATGGGCAGTCTGCAACACCAGGAGGTGCCTCGTTCGGCCAAGATCATTTGGCTGAAGGATCAGGCGCCCGTCAAGGCATCGGTGAAAGTCCGATCTCAGCAGTTCAAGTAGGTCCCAGGGCCCCTTATCGGGTCGAGCGAGGTCGCGGCCGAGGACCTCGGGAGCAAAAATACCAGGCATTGGTTGTTGCCGGACAGGTATCCCCTTTAGGCTTCGGGCATCTTGTTGGAGATGCTCGATGCCTTTTCGCTATTTCATCAAACAGTTGCTGCTGCCGCCCGGCATTCTATTGCTGTTGCTGCTGCTTGCCTGGGGCTTGCGCCGTTCCCGGCCACGGCTGGCAGGTTGGTGTTTTGCCTTGGGGCTGGGTGGTTTCTGGTTGATGAGCCTGCCGGTCATGGTGGAGTGGGGCGCGCGCGGTCTGGAGCGCCTGCCGCCCTTGCCCCAAAGCCAATGGGCGAGCCTGGCCGAGCAGGCGGATGTGATTGTGGTGCTGGGTTCGGGGCGGGAGCGGGGCGATCCGGCGTGGGGCTCTGATCAGCCCACCGGCGTGGGCCTGGAGCGCGAACGCTATGCCGCGCGCCTGGCCAAGGCCTCCGGGTTGCCGGTGCTGACCAGCGGCGGCTTGCATTACGGTACGCCGCCCACCGAGGCTGCGTTGATGGCGCAATCCCTGCTCGATGACTTTGGCGTGACGGTGCGCTGGCAGGAAGGCCGCAGCCGCACCACCTGGGAAAACGCGCAGTTCAGCGCCGAAGTCCTGCTGCCATTGGGGATCAAGCGTGTGGTGGTGGTGACCCAGGCCTGGCACATGCCCCGCTCGGTGTGGAGTTTCGAGCACGCCGGGTTTGAAGTGGTGCCTGCACCCGTGGGGTTCCTGGGAATGGATAACGCCCGTCCGCTGGGAGGCTGGATGCCTGAGTTCAAGTCGATCTGGCAGAGCGGGCAGTTGCTCAATGAGGCAATGGGCCAATTGGGCTACCGGTTGTTCTATCGCTGATGGCAATCCGGCTCCCTTGGGAGCCGGATTGCCAGTGAGGGCCCTCAAACGGTCTTGGCAATACGGCTGGCCAGCAAGGCCCAGCCAAACAGCAGGGTGCAGAGCACCACCAGCGGCCAGGAGCGCCATTGCAGATACGGCGTCAGGTTGTGCATGGGCACGACTTCGCCGTACAGAATGCCGCGCTCGAACTGGGGAATCTGCACCGTGATCCTGCCGAACGGATCGATCAGCCCGGTGACGCCGTTGTTGGTCGCGCGAATCATCCAGCGCCCGGCTTCCAGGGCGCGCATCTGCGCCATCTGCAAGTGTTGCAGGGGGCCGATGGAAGTGCCGAACCAGGTGTCATTGCTGATGGTCAGTAGCAGGTCGCTACGGGCCGAAAGGCTGGCGGCGAATTCGGGGTAGACCACTTCGTAGCAGATGAACGGCGCTATCTGATAGCCCTTGGCCTGCAGCAGCGGCTGGTCGGCCGGGCCGCGGGCGAAGTCCGACATCGGCAGGTTGAAGAAGTCGATCAGGCCGCGCAGCACTTCCTGCAGGGGCACGTACTCGCCAAAAGGCACCAGCTTCTGCTTTAGGTAGGTGCCGTCCCCTTCGCCGGTCACGGTGATGCCGTTGAAGTAGCGTTTTTCATGGCGTACCAGTTGGCGCACCGGAACGCCGGTAATCAGCGCGGAATGACGGTCGGCGGCAAAGTTGCCCATCATCGTCAGGTAGCCTTCGGCCGACTCCTTGAGCACCGGTACTGCGGTTTCTGGCCAGACCAGCAGGTCTACGCGCTTGCTGCGAAAACTCATGTCGCGATACAGCGCCAGCTGGGCGTTGAGCTCGGCCGGGTCCCACTTCATGCTCTGTTCGATATTGCCCTGGATGGCGGCGACCGATAGCGGCTCTCCGGCCGGGCTGGTCCAGGCATGGCCTTTCAGGGCCAGGCCCACGACCCAGGGGGCTGCCAACAGGAGCACGCCCGCAACGATGAAGGCTTTGCGCCCGGCCTTGATCAGTCGCGGCAGGTTGTAGAGCAGCGCTGCGGTGAGGGCCAGGGAGAAGGAGATCAGCCAGATGCCGCCCAGCGGCGCAAGCCCGGCCAGTGGGCCGTCAAGCTGGCTGTAGCCGGAATACAGCCAGGGAAAACCGGTGAGGAACCAGCCGCGAAAGGCTTCCTGGCCCAGCCACAGGGCCGCGAATGCCAGGGCGTCCGCCAGCGGCGCTTCATTGCGTCGCAACCAGCGGGCCCAGAGCCAGGCAGGCAGTGCAAAAAACCAGGCGATGGCGGCGATGAAGGCCAGCATCAGCAGGCCGGCAAGCAGGGCCGAGGCGCCTCCATAGGTGTGAATGCTGACGTAGATCCAGCTGGTGCCGGCCCCGAACAGGCCGAAGCCGAAGCACCAGCCGCGGCCCAGGGCCTGGCGCGGTGTCAGCTCGCGCAGCCCGGCATAGAACAGGCCGACTGCTAGCAGCGCCAGAGGCCAGATGTTGTAGGGGGCCAGGGCCAGGGTGGTGATGGCGCCGGCGATCACGGCCAGCAGGTTGCCGGGCCAGCCGGGGCGGGTTGAGCGCTGCAAGAGGCGTTTCATCAGCTCTTTCCTGTGTCGTACCGGGCGAGGCACGAGGAGAATGGTTGGGTTGTTTCAGATGAGCGTCGAGTCACGCAGCGCTGCTCGGCCGATGCGTCCCCGCACTGTATCGCCTGAGGCCGGGCAAGTGGCCTCAAGACGATATCGCGGTGCGGGGGAGGGCAGATGACCCGTTTCCTCAGCGGGAAATGGGGGTCAGGCGCAGCAGATGAATCCGCCGGCTGTCGGCGTTGAGCACGCGGAAGCGATAGGCGCCGATTTCAGTGATTTCGTTGCGTTTTGGCAAGTGGCCGAACGCACTCATGACCAGGCCGCCTACGGTGTCGAATTCGTCGTCGGAAAAGTCGCTGTCGAAAAACTCGTTGAAGTTCTCGATGGGCGTCAGCGCCTTGATCAGGAAGTCGCCGCTGGGCAGTGGCTTGATGTAGCTGTCTTCCTCGACGTCATGTTCGTCCTCGATGTCGCCGACGATCTGTTCCAGCACGTCTTCGATGGTCACCAGGCCTGCCACGCCGCCGTACTCGTCGATGACGATGGCCATGTGGTTGTGGTTGGCGCGGAACTCGCGCAGCAGCACGTTCAGGCGCTTGGACTCGGGGACGAAGGTCGCCGGGCGCAGCAGGTCCTTGATGTTGAAGCTGTCACCGTTCTCCTTGAGGATCAGCGGCAGCAGGTCCTTGGCCAGCAGGACGCCCATCACGTCGTCATGGCTTTCGCCGATCACCGGGTAGCGCGAGTGCGCCGAATCGATGACTGCGGGCAGGAACTCCCGAGGGGTCTGGGTCGCCTTGATGCTGATCATTTGCGAGCGCGGAACCATGATGTCCCGGACTTGCAGGTCAGCGACCTGGATGGCGCCTTCGACGATGGCCAGCGCTTCGCTGTCCAGCAACTTGTTCTGATGGGCTTCGCGCAGCAGCTCCAGCAGCTCCTGGCGGTTTTTCGGCTCATGGGCAAAAGCCTGGGTCAGTTTGCCCAGCCATGACTTTTGCCCGTTGCTCGATCGATCTTCGCTCATAGCGATTGCTCTGAATCCTTGGTTGTTACAGGGGGTTGTTGATCAGCTTTCGTCATCTGCATAAGGGTCCGGATGACCCAGTTCTGCAAGCAACGTTCGTTCCAGCGCTTCCATTTCTTCGGCTTCGTCGTCATCTATATGGTCGTAGCCCAACAGATGCAAGCAGCCGTGAATCACCAGATGGGCCCAATGGGCCTGAAGTTCCTTGCCTTGTTCAGCCGCTTCGCGCTCGACCACCGCAATGCAGATCACCAGGTCCCCCAGCAATGGGATATCCAGCAGCTCATCCGGTACATCGGCAGGAAATGACAGCACATTGGTGGCGTAATCCTTATGACGCCAGGTGTGGTTCAGCTCACGCCCTTCTGCTTCGTCCACCAGGCGGATGGTCAGTTCCGAATCGGCGGTGCGCTGGCGCAGGGCCAGCTCGCACCACTGGCGGAACTGTTCATCGCTGGGGGCCGGCTGTTGGCTGGCGCGCTGCAGGTCAAGCTCAAGCATCGTGGCGGTTGCCTCGGTCTGCGGCAGCCTTGGCGGCCTCGTCGGCAGCGTGCAGTTCGAAGCGCTCATAGGCTTCGACGATGCGTTGCACCAGCGGATGGCGCACCACGTCCTTGGGCATGAAGTGAGTGAAGCTGATACCAGGCACATCCTTGAGTACGTTGATCACATGGGCCAGGCCGGACTTGGTGCCCTTGGGCAGGTCGACCTGGGTGATGTCGCCGGTGATCACCGCAGTGGAGCCGAAACCGATCCGTGTCAGGAACATCTTCATCTGTTCCACGGTGGTGTTCTGGCTCTCATCGAGGATGATGAAGCTGTTGTTCAAGGTGCGGCCGCGCATGTAGGCCAGGGGCGCGATCTCGATGACCTGGCGTTCGATGAGCTTGGCCACGTATTCGAAACCGAGCATTTCATACAGGGCGTCGTACAGCGGGCGCAGGTAGGGGTCGATCTTCTGGGCCAGGTCGCCGGGCAGGAAACCGAGCTTTTCGCCGGCTTCTACCGCCGGGCGCACCAGCAGGATGCGTCGCACCTGCTCGCGTTCCAGGGCGTCCACGGCGCAGGCCACGGCCAGGTAGGTCTTGCCGGTACCGGCCGGGCCAATGCCGAAGTTGATGTCGTTGCCGAGGATCTCTTTGACGTAGCGCTGCTGATTCAGGCCGCGGGGGCGAATCATGCCTTTCTTGGTGCGCAGGGCCACGGCGGCATCGGCTACCGAAGGGTTGTCCAGCTCTTGCACGGCAGACTCCTGCAAGAACAGGTGGACCAGGTCCGGCGACAGCTCGGTGCCCTTGGTTTCCCGGTAGAGACGGCGCAGAAGGTTTTCCGCGGAGGTGGTTTGCTTGGGTTCGCCGATCAGTTCGAACTGATTGCCGCGGTTGCGGATCTCGATCGTCAGGCGCTGTTCGATCAAGCGCAGATGCTCGTCGAATTGCCCGCACAGATTGGCGAAGCGGCGAGCCTCGAAGGGCTCGAGGATGAAACGATGAGGTTCTATGGGTGCGTTCAAGGTCGTTTTTAGCCGCCCAACGGCAATTAAGATGAATTCAAGGATAACGCCAGCAGCCTGGGTGCGAAAGCTCTTATGCGGAGCAAGGGCTGCTGGGGCTTTTCCCTGCCAGGTTATTGCAGCAGGGAGCCGCGCAGCGAGTGAGGCTGCGCCGAGTCGATGTACACGTCGGCGAACTGGCCGATCAGCGTGGGATTGTCACAGCGGAAGTTGACGATGCGGTTGTTCTCGGTCCGTCCCTGCAGTTCGCCCGGGTCTTTCTTCGAGTAGTCGGTCACCAGGATGCGCTGGGTAGAGCCGACCATTTGTCGGCTGATTTCAAAACCTTGCTGGTTGAGGCGGTGCTGCAAGGCGTTGAGCCGTTCCTTTTTCACCGCCTCCGGTGTTTCGTCGGCCAGGTCGGCGGCCGGTGTTCCCGGCCGTTGGCTGTAGACGAAGGAGTAGGAGAAGTCGAAACCGACGTCTTCGATCAGTTTCATGGTCTGCTGGAAATCCTTCTCCGTCTCGCCTGGGAAGCCGACGATAAAGTCCGAACTGATGCAGATTCCCGGAACAGCCGCCCTGAGCTTGCGCAGCTTGGACTTGTACTCCAGGGCGGTGTGATTGCGCTTCATGGCCGCGAGGATCCGGTCCGAACCGGATTGCACCGGCAGGTGCAGGTGCTTCACCAGTTCTGGTACTTCGGCATGCGCCTGGATCAGGCTGTCGGAGAACTCCAGCGGATGTGAGGTGGTGTAGCGGATTCGCTCGATGCCATCGATCGCGGCAACCACACGAATCAATTCGGCCAGGTCGGCCATGCGCCCGTCGTGGGTTTGGCCGCGATAGCCGTTGACGTTCTGGCCCAGCAGGGTCACCTCGCGGACGCCGTTTTCCGCCAGGTGGATGATCTCGGCGATCACATCGTCGAAGGGCCGGCTGACTTCTTCGCCGCGGGTGTAGGGCACGACGCAGAAGGTGCAGTACTTGCTGCAGCCTTCCATCACCGAGACATAGGCGCTGGGGCCATCGATCCGGGGCTCGGGCAGGTGGTCGAACTTTTCGATTTCCGGGAACGAGACGTCGACCTGCGGCAATTTGGTGATGCGCGCGACGTCGATCATTTCCGGCAGGCGGTGCAGGGTCTGCGGGCCGAAGACCACGTCCACATAGGGTGCGCGGTCGCGGATGGCCGCGCCCTCCTGGCTGGCCACGCAGCCGCCTACGGCGATCACCATGTCCGGATTGGCCAGCTTGAGCTCACGCCAGCGCCCGAGCTGGGAGTACACCCGGTCCTGGGCGCGTTCGCGAATGGAGCAGGTGTTGAGCAGGATGACGTCCGCATCTTCGGCGCGTGCGGTGACTTCCAGGGCCTGATGTTCGCCCAGCAGGTCCACCATGCGCGAGCTGTCGTACTCGTTCATCTGGCAACCGTGGGTTTCGATGTAAAGCTTCTTGGCCATGGACGGGATCATCACGTGATTCAAAGAACCGCGCATTATAGGGGCCATGCCCACAGGTTCCTAGGGTTGTGCATCGGGTAGCTATGCTATAGTTCGCGCCCTATTTTTGTCCCCCGATGTGTTACCCGCCCGCCATGACCAAACGTGAAGCTCCAATCTACAAGGTGATTTTCCTCAACCAGGGCCAGGTGTTCGAAATGTACGCCAAGCAGATCTATCAGAGTGATCTGTGGGGTTTCCTGGAAGTGGAAGAGTTCGTCTTTGGCGAGCGCACGCAAGTGGTCGTTGACCCGAGCGAGGAGAAGCTCAAGGCCCAGTTCGAAGGTGTAGTGCGCAGCTTTGTGCCGATGCATTCGATCGTGCGCATCGATGAAGTCGAGCGCCTGGGTACGCCGAAGATCAGCGAGGCCCGCGGGGTGAGCAATGTCATGCCGTTCCCGATGCCGATGCCGGAAAAGTAAGCCTGGCCGATTCCGTCTTTCCGGGAGGGCGGTTGTCTGTGTGGAAGCCGGCTCACCGGCGACTGAGGCGCAAATGCCTACGGCAGGGGCGAGAAGGGTGAACGCCCATCGGCGCTCTGCAGTTCCATCAGGTATTTGCGGAAAATCTGTCCCAGTACCTGGGTCGCAACTTCCAGTTCGTCGCGCTGCATGTGTTCGGCGACTTCGTCGGCGGTGTCCAGGGCGTCTTCGGCGCCATTGACCGCAGCCATCTTCAGCACGATGTAAGCCTGCACGTTATTGGCCGGCACGCCTTCACCGTGGAAGAACATGGTGCCCAGCTTGAATTGCGCCTGGGCATGGCCTTGCAAGGAGGCCTTTTCGAAGTAGCTCAGGGCTTGATTGAAATCTTGCGGCGCACCTTTGCCCTCGTAGTAGAACTCGCCCAACTCGTATTGCGCCTCGGCATCCCCCTCGTCGGCGGCCTTCTGGCAGGCGGTGAGGGCCTCGGCCTGGTCCTGAGCCTGGGGATCGAGGGTGCAGCGACCCAGCGCCGGGATCAACAACGAGTTGCCACCTGCTTGTGCATGCGCGAGCAGGGGCTGAAGGAGCAACAGGCAGCCCAGTGTCAGGGCGCGGCCGGTGCGGTTCATGGGAATCGACTTACCTCTGAGGGGCGCGGGGCCCAGCGTGGGGCCCAATAAGCGCGCATTATGAAATAAGCAGGGCCCACCTTACAAAGTCTTTACTCGTTTTTCTGCTGCGTGGGCGCTATATCCCAAGGATTCATCAGCATTTGCAGGTTTCACTGCAGAAAATTCAAGTAAAGACTACAACGGGCGTGATGTTTCACACGCCCGCCGTCCAGCGCTTACTTCAGGGCGGCGAATGCCCGCTCTGCCGCATCCAGCGTCAGTTGCAACTCGGCCTCGCCGTGGGCGATGGAGGTGAAGCCCGCTTCGAAGGCACTCGGCGCCAGGTACACGCCGCCTTCCAGCATCAGGTGGAAGAAGCGCTTGAACAGGTTGGCGTCGCTGGCCATCACATCGTCGAAGGTGACGATGTCATCGGCACCGCTGAAGTACAGGCCGAACATGCCGCCAGCCTGGGTGGTGACGAACGGAATGCCTGCTGCATCGGCGCGTTGTTGCAGGCCTTCGAGCAGACGGCTGGTGTAGTCGCTCAGTTCGGCGTGGAAGCCCGGGCGGCTGATCAGGCGCAGAGTGGTCAGGCCAGCGGCCATGGCCAGCGGGTTGCCGGACAGGGTGCCGGCCTGGTAGACCGGGCCCAGGGGCGCGATGTGCTCCATGATCTTGCGCTTGCCGCCGAAGCAGCCTACCGGCATGCCGCCGCCGATGATCTTGCCGAAGGTCGACAGGTCGGGTGTCACGCCGTAATGGGCCTGAGCGCCACCGAGGGCAACACGGAAACCGGTCATCACTTCGTCGAAGATCAGCACTACGCCGTGCTGATCGCAGAGGCGACGCAGGCCTTCGAGGAAACCTGGTGCCGGGGGTACGCAGTTCATGTTGCCGGCCACTGGCTCAACGATGATGCAGGCCACTTCCTGGCCTACTTCGGCGAGCATTTTTTCCACCGCCGCAATGTCGTTGAAGGGCAGGGTCAGGGTGTGCTTGGCGAAAGCCGCGGGCACACCGGCGGAGCTCGGCACGCCTTGGGTCAGGGCGCCGGAGCCAGCCTTCACCAGCAGGCTGTCGGAGTGGCCGTGGTAGCAGCCTTCGAACTTGATGATGCTGTCCCGGCCGGTGAAGCCACGGGCCAGGCGAATGGCACTCATGGTGGCTTCGGTGCCCGAACTCACCATGCGCACCATTTCCATCGACGGCACGATGGAGCACACCAGGTCGGCCATTTCGGTTTCCATGGCGGTCGGTGCGCCGTAGGACAGGCCGTGTTCCAGTTGCTTGCGCACGGCGTCCAGGACATCAGGGTGGCTGTGGCCAAGAATCATCGGGCCCCAGGAGCCAACGTAGTCGACATAGCGCTTGTCGTCTTCGTCGGTGACGTAGGCACCTTCTGCGTGTTTGAAGAACAGCGGGGTGCCGCCCACGCTCTTGAAGGCGCGGACAGGCGAATTGACGCCACCCGGGATGTGTTTCTGGGCGTTGGCAAACAGGGTTTCGGAACGAGACATGATCGGGCTCTCAAAAATCAGCTGTTGAATAGGGCGTTGAAGGCGCGGGCGCGGCGGGTCACTTCTTCGGCGCTCTCGGCGCCGAACAGGCCGTGGACCACCGCCAGCAGGTCGGCGCCGTGGTTCACCAGTGGCGCGGCGTTGTCCAGGGTGATGCCGCCGATCACGCAGATCGGCAGGTGCAGGCTGGCCCGGGCCTGGTCCAGCAGCTCCAGGCTGGCCGCAGGCGCGCCGGGCTTGGTGGTGGAATTGAAGAAACGGCCGAAGGCGACATAGCTGGCGCCTTCCTTGGCGGCTTGCTCGGCCAGTGGCAACTGGCTGTGGCAGGTGGCACCGATGATCGCCTGGCGGCCCAGCAAGGCTCGGGCCGGGGTCAATGGGCCATCAGTCTGGCCCAGGTGCACGCCGGCACCGATACGCGCCGCCAGCTCGGCATCATCGTTGATGATCAAACGGGTCTTGTAGCGCTCGCACAAGGCCAGCAGGGTTTCGGCTTCCCGCAGTCGGCGGGCCTGGTCGTCGCTTTTGTCGCGGTACTGCAACAGCGTGACACCGCCTTCCAGCGCCGCCTCCACGTACTTCAGAAACTTGCCGGCCAACAGTTGGCTGTCGGTGATGGCGTACAGACCACGTAGTTTCATTGAGCAGGCCTCATGACATTACGAGCAGAAATCCAGCGGCAAGCGGCGCGGAACGAACTGGCCACGGCCAAGCTGTTCGGCATCGCGCAGGGTGCGCCAGGTGTAATCCAGGGCGGACTTCACCGCACTGGCCAGGTGTTCACCTTGGGCCAGGCGGCCGGCCAGTGCGCTGGCCAGGGTGCAGCCGGAGCCGTGGTAGCTGCCCGGCAAGCGCTGGCAGGTATAGGTTTTGCGCAGGCCGTCACGGCTGTACAGGCGATTGTGGACTTCGTGTTCATCGCCGTGGCCGCCGGTGATCAGCAAATGCTTGACGAAGGGCAGGAGTTTTTCGGCGCATTGGTCGGCGCTGCCTTCAGGCAGTTCCGCGAGAATTCGGGCTTCGGGAAGGTTGGGGGTGGCAATGGTTGCCAGGGGCAGGAGGCGCTCGCGCATGGCGTAGCCGACCTCATCCTTGCCCAGCCGGCCACCGCCACCGGCGCGCAACACCGGATCGCAGACCACTGGCAGGTGCGGGTGGGCCTGGAGCAGCTCGACCACGGTGTCGACCATCTCCAGGGAACCGAGCATGCCCAGCTTGACCGCCGCTACCGTGGAGTCGTTGAGCACGGCATTGGCCTGGGCCAATACCCACTCGCGATCCAGGACGCGGAAGTCGCTGACATTGACCGTGTCCTGCACGGTCAACGCGGTGACAGCCGGAGCTGCATGACAACCCTGAGCCAGCAGGGCTTCGATATCTGCCTGCAGGCCGGCGCCACCACTGGGGTCGTGGCCGGAGAGACAGAGGACAACGGGGCGAGAGCTGTAGATATTCATGGGCGGCGAGCTTACCACCAAACGTTTTTTTTCGCGGCGCTCGACATATAAGAGAGGGGCGATCTGGCGCCGGCCAGCCCACTTGACCGAAGCAACAGCTCTAGCCCGCTGGATTGCGCTGAAAGCCCCGTTCTAGAGCCTTTAGACTAAAACTTACAATGGTGTTCAATGGCCATCAGCGGCTATGCTAGAGTGGATTCAAATCAATAACAGGTCATGCCGGTTCTACGTCTGCTCAAGGGAAATGGGGGACTTCCTGACACCACCGGACAAGCCACGCTGGGGCTTTATGCACTATTTGCTGATGTTGCTGTTGAGCTTGCCGATGCTGGCTGGCGCCGCCGAGTTCGACGAGTTCACTCAACGCCTGCCCTTGGGCCGAGTGATGCAAGTACTCGAAGACGCGGGGGGTGAGGCGACCATTGCCGATGTCAGCTCGGGGCCTCTGGCTGAACAATTCAGACCCCACGACAAAGACACCCTCAACGCCGGTTATTCGCGCTCGGCGTTCTGGCTGAAGATCGACCTCGACTATCGCCCCGCCAACCCGAGCGCACAACGCAGCTGGTTGCTGGAGTTGGCCTATCCGCCTCTGGACCACCTTGAACTGTACGTCCCTGACGAGTCTGGTGGTTATCGCCTGGCGGGTCGTACCGGGGATGCCTTGCCCTTCGACAGTCGAGAGATTCGCCAGAACAACTACCTGTTCAACCTGAATTTTTCTCCCCACGAGCACAAGACCGTCTACCTGCGGCTGGCCAGTGAAGGCTCGATCCAGGCGCCGGTGAGCCTGTGGTCCAGCAGTGCTTACCTGGAAGCCCAGCCGGTGCGGTTGTATGTGCTCGGGCTGATTTACGGCGTGCTGCTGGGGATGCTGGTGTACAACCTGTTCATCTACCTCAGCGTGCGGGACACCAGCTACCTCTACTACATCGTCTATATCGCTTCCTTCGGTCTCTATCAGCTGTCGGTCAACGGCGCCGCAGTGGAGTACTTCTGGCCCGACAGCCCCTGGTGGGCCAATGCCGCGACACCGTTCTTCATCGGTTCGGCAGGTTTGTTCGGCAGCCAGTTCGCCCGCAGCTTCCTGCAGACTTCCCGCCACAGCCCCTGGGTCGACCGTGTGCTACTGGCCTTGATGGCCTTTGGCGCGCTGGTCATGGCGCTTTCACTGATGACCAGTTATGCCCTGGCATTGCGCCTGGCCACCACCCTGGCCCTGGTGTTCACCGTGGTGATCTACGTGGCCGGGATTGTCGCCTGGTGTCGAGGCCTGCGCGTGGCACGCTATTTCATCATCGCCTGGTCGGCCTTTTTGTTTGGAGGGGTGATCAACACCTTGATGGTGCTGGGTTATCTGCCGAATGTGTTCCTGACCATGTACGCCAGCCAGATCGGCTCGGCGATCGAAGTGGCGTTGCTGTCCCTGGCCCTGGCCGATCGCATCAATGCCATGCGTGAGCAACAGGCCCAGACACTGCTCGAAGCCGGGCAGAAGCTTGAAGTGTTGAACCAGCAACTGGCCCACAGCAACCGGCTCAAGGACGAATTCCTGGCCACCCTGACCCATGAGCTGCGGACCCCGATGAATGGCGTCATCGGCTCCCTGGAACTGATGCAGACCCTGGAACTGGATCCGGAGCTGGAGCAATACCAGCAGACAGCGGCCGGCTCGGCGCGGGACATGATGCGCATGGTCAACGGCATTCTGACCCTGACCGAGCTGCAGGCCGGCAAGCTCAGTGCCCAGCGTCAGCCGTTCAGCCTGCGCTCCCTGCTGACGACACTGCAGACCCAATACGGCGCCAGTGCCGCCGCCAAGTCGCTGGCTTTCCAGATCGACTTGAGCGCCGGGCTGCCCGATCGCTTGCAGGGCGACCGCTGCAAACTCAGCCACTGCCTGGAGTGCCTGCTGGACAATGCCATCAAGTTCACCCCTTCGGGCAGCGTGGTGCTGCGGGTGCTCACGCGTTCCGTGTCAGCGCAGCGGGTCAGCCTGAGTTTCGAGGTGATCGACAGCGGTATTGGCTTCGTCAACCTGGATGAAGCGACCCTGTATCAGCGTTTCTTCCAGCTCGATGGTTCCATGACCCGTGAATATGGCGGGCTGGGTATCGGCCTGGCGATCTGTCGGCAGTTGGTGGAGTTGCTGGGCGGGCAATTGACCCACGAATCCACGCCAGGCCGAGGCAGTTGTTTCCGCCTGCTGGTGGAGTTCGACGCCCAGGAACCCGCCCCGCGCTCGCCGGTGGCAGTGGCGCGACGCTTGCCCCGGGACTGCACCGTGCTGCTGGTGGACGACAACGACGTCAATCAGTTGGTGGTCAGGGGCATGCTGCTCAAGCTGGGCTACCAGGTGCGCACCGCCGGTAGCCCTACTGATGCCCTGCAATTGCTCGGGCGTGAGCTGGTCAGTGCGGTGTTGATCGATGGCGAGATGTCCACGGCGCAACTGGGGGCGTTTCGCTTGCAGGCCCAGGCGCTGCCCGGCTATTCCCAATTGCCCATCCTGCTGGCCTGCGTGCCCGGCAAAGAGGGCTGCCCGGCGGGGGCTGGCTCCGACTATCTGGCTAAACCGGTGAAGTTCGAGGCCTTGCAAACGGCATTGTCGAGATATGTGCTCTCTGTGGAACAGGGCGAAAGCGCCGACATTTAGGCAGGTATGCCACTTTGTTCGGGGTGGGGGCGGTGCTTAACTGGGGTCTTGGCACACCCTGAAGGAGCCCCGCGATGAACCTCCACCAGTTCGCTGAAACCCACGAAGTCACCAACCAGCCGCCAGCTTTGGACGGCGCCAATCTCTATCGGATCGACCTGCCGCTGCAGCAATGGATGCGCCGTTTCGATGCCGGTTGGGCCGAGTCGCGGGTCGACGCCTATGGCGCCCTGGCCGGTGGTCCGTTGATGGAGGCGGGGTTCCTGGCCAATCAGAACAAACCGGTATTTTCCAGCCACGACCGCTTTGGCCACCGGATCGATCTGGTGGAGTTTCATCCCGCCTATCACCAATTGATGCAGGCGGCGATCGAAGCCGGCCTGACCTCACTGCCCTGGACCGATCCGCAAGCGGGGGCCCACGTTGCCCGCGCCTCCATGACCTATCTGCACAGCCAGGCCGAGGCCGGCAGCGGATGCCCGCTGACCATGACCTTCGCCTGTGTACCGGCCTTGAAGCTGCAACCGGATATCGCCGACCAGTGGCTGCCCAAGATCCTTGCCACCCGGTACGACCCGCGCAATGTCGGCATGCAACACAAGGCCGGGCTGACCATCGGCATGGCCATGACCGAGAAACAGGGCGGCACCGATGTGCGTGCCAACACCACCCGGGCCTACCCGGTGGGGGCTGGCGGCCCCGGGCAGGCGTACGAGCTGGTGGGCCACAAATGGTTCTGTTCGGCGCCGATGTGCGATGCCTTCCTGACCCTGGCCCAGACCGACAAGGGCCTGACCTGCTTCCTCCTGCCCCGGCACCGTCCCGATGACACGCGCAACCAGTTCTATATCCAGCGCCTGAAGAACAAGCTCGGCAACCTTTCCAACGCTTCCAGCGAAGTGGAGTTCCGCGGTGCCCTGGCCTGGATGATCGGCGAGGAAGGCCGCGGCGTGCCGACCATTATCGAGATGGTGGCCATGACCCGTTTCGATTGCATGGTCGGCTCCAGCTCCCTGATGCGCCAGGCCCTGACCCAGGCCAGCCATCACTGTGCCCATCGCACCGTGGGCGGGCGGGTGCTCAGCGAGCAGCCCCTGATGCAGAACGTGCTGGCCGACCTGGCCCTGGAAAGCGAAGCGGCCCTGGCCCTGAGCATGCGTATGGGGCGGGCCCTGGATCATCTGGACGATGCCCAGGAGGCGAAGTTTTCCCGGCTGGTGACGGCGGTGGGCAAGTACTGGATCTGCAAGCGGGCCCCGGCGATGATCAACGAGGCGGCGGAGTGCATGGGCGGTGCCGGTTATGTCGAGGACAGCATCCTGCCACGGCTGTACCGCGAGGCGCCGGTGAACTCCACCTGGGAAGGCTCCGGCAACGTGCAATGCCTGGATGTGCTGCGAGCCTTGTCGAAGGAGCCGGGCGTGCTGGACGCCTTGTTCGCCGAATTGGGCGATGGCCATGGCGACAAGCGCCTGGCCGCCCATATCAACGGGCTGAAGGAGAGCTTCAAGGACACCGGCGACATTCAATACCGTGCTCGTCAACTCACCGAGGACATTGCCCTGGGCCTGCAGGCCAAGCTCTTGCTGGAAGCCGGCAACCAGGTGGTCAGCGACGCTTTTATCGCCAGCCGCCTGGGCGGCCAGGGCGGGCGGGTCTACGGCACCTTGCCGCGTGGCCTGGACGTGGCGGCCATTGTCGCCCGCTCCTCCCCTCAGGGCTTCTGACCCTCCCCGGCGCCGGCTTCCCGGCGCCTGCGGTGATTACGCTGTTCCCGTGGGACGGTCTTGCAGGCAAGATGAACGCCTGCAAGTTCAGAACACAGGATGCTTATCGTGACCGAAGCTTTTATTGTCGTTCAAACCGCCGAGCAAGCCGTGGACCGGCTTGCCGCCCTGCATGAGCGGGCCACCACGGCGCTGAGCCAGGCGCTCAAGCGTTATCTCAAGGACCGGGTCGAGCCGGATGCCGAGCAACGAGCACTGTTTCGCTACCCTGAGTTGCGCCTGACCTACCACTGCCACGGCGAAGTCCCACAGACCACAAGGGCCTATGCCAAGGTCCAGTTGCCGGGCACCTACAGTGTCACCGTGACCCATCCTGCAGCCTTCCGTAATTACCTGCTTGAACAATTGGTGCCGTTGATGCACGACTTCACCGTGACGGTGGAAGTGGGCGTCAGTGAGCAGAACATTCCTTATCCCTATGTCGTGGAGCAGGGCGACGAGCTGGCAGGTTCCGGCGTGACCGCTGCGGCGCTGGCGCGGGTGTTCCCGAGTACCGACCTGTCGGCCGCCACCGATGGCATCGCCGATGGCCTCTACGATTGGGAAAATACCCATCCGCTGCCCCTGGCGCTGTTCGATGCCGCGCGAGTGGATTTCTCCCTGCGGCGCCTGGTGCACTACACCGGTAGCGACTGGCGTCATGTGCAGCCGTGGATCCTGCTGACCAACTATCACCGCTATGTGGACCAGTTCATCGTTCATGGCCTGGAGCAGTTGCGCAGCGATCCGCGCTTTGTGCGCATGGTCCTGCCGGGCAACGTGATCATCGAGAAAAGCATGGATCACGGCGAGGCCTCGGCCATCGCCGCCGGTGTGGTCTGGCACCGCTACCAGATGCCGGCCTACCACTTGCAGGCCAGCGATGGCCACGGTGTGACCCTGGTGAATATCGGTGTCGGCCCGTCCAACGCCAAGAACATCACCGACCACCTGGCGGTGCTGCGTCCGCATTGCTGGCTGATGATCGGCCACTGCGGCGGCCTGCGGCAGTCCCAGACCATTGGCGACTACGTGCTGGCCCACGCTTATATGCGGCGCGACGGCATTCTCGACCGCGTGGTGCCGCCGAACATTCCGATTCCGGCCCTGGCCGAAGTCCAGTTGGCGTTGCAGCAGGCGGCGGCCAATGTCACCGGGGAAAAGGGCGAACAACTGAAGAAACGCCTGCGCACCGGCACCGTGCTGACTTACGACGACCGCAACTGGGAGTTGCGTTGGGCCGAGGAACGCCCGCTGATCAACCTGTCCCGGGCCGTGGCGGTGGACATGGAAAGCGGCACCATCGCCGCCCAGGGGTATCGCCTGCGGGTGCCGTACGGCACCTTGCTGTGTGTCTCGGACAAGCCATTGCACAGTGAAATCAAGTTGCCGGGCGCGGCCAACGCCTTTTATGAGCGTGCGGTCAGCCAGCATCTGAAGATCGGTATCGAAGCGGTGGACCTGATGCGCAGCGAGCTCAACTCCCTGCACTCGCGCAAACTGCGCAGCTTCGACGAGCCGCCTTTCCGCTAAGCGTTTAAGCCATGGTCATTTGGCGGTCAGGCCACTAGCATTGTCGGTCCTGATCGCTGAATGTTCCTGCTCCCATGTCCCGTCCGCCCCGTCCCGCTTCCCGCCGCCCTGGCGCCAAACCGTTTTCCTCCTCTCCCGCCAAGCGTGTGGCCAAGGCCGCGCCGGTCGAGCCGAAGCTGATCCTGTTCAACAAGCCTTTCGATGTGCTGACCCAGTTCAGCGATGGCGAGGGGCGGGCCACGCTCAAGGACTTCATTGCGGTTCCCGGGGTCTACCCGGCCGGGCGCCTGGATCGCGACAGTGAAGGGTTGCTGCTGTTGACCAATGACGGGCAGTTGCAGGCGCGCATCGCCGATCCCAAGCACAAGCTGGCCAAGACCTATTGGGTGCAGGTCGAGGGCGAGCCCAGTGCCGAGCAGTTGCAGCGCTTGCGCGAAGGTGTGCAGTTGAATGACGGCATGACCCTGCCGGCCGAGGCGCGTCAGCTCGAAGAACCGACGCTATGGCCGCGCAACCCGCCGGTGCGCTTTCGCAAGAGCGTGCCCACCAGTTGGCTGGAGCTGGTGATACGCGAGGGGCGCAACCGCCAGGTAAGGCGCATGACCGCTGCGGTGGGGCTACCGACCTTGCGCCTGGTGCGGGTCAGGATCGGCGACTGGACCCTGGATGGCCTGGAGCAGGGCCAGTGGAAAGAGGTGGCGGCGCGCTTATAAGGCGCCGGACTCGATCAGGCCGATCACCACGCTCTTGATGATGAATGCTGCAACGCCCAGGCCCAGCACGAAGAACAGGATGAACGAGCCGAAGCGCCCGGCCTTGGACTTCTTGGCCAGGTCCCAGACGATGAAGCCCATGAAAATGATCAGGATGCTGACCAGGCCGGTCATCATCCACTCTTCGAATACTGCTGGGTCCATCACTCATCTCCAGTGCAGGCAGGGCAAAAAATGCCGGGCGAGTATACGCCAACGCCCGCGGCCCAAGCATTGATCTGCATGCGTTATGTCGCCACAGCGGGGGCCGGGATTCAGTTGCGCAGGTGGGTCAGCGGCAGTTCGGTGCTGTTGAGCACCTGATTGAGCACGAAGCTCGAACGCACGCTGGTCACGCCCTCGATACGGGTCAGATGGCCGAGCAGCAGCTTCTGGTAATGGTCCATGTCCGGTACCACCACCTTGAGCTGGTAGTCGGCATCGACCCCGGTCACCAGGCTGCACTCCAGCACCTGGGGCAGGCTGCGGATCGCGGCTTCGAAATTCTCGAAGCGTTCCGGCGTGTGCCGGTCCATGCCGATCAGGACATAGGCGGTCAGGCTCAGACCGAGCATCTTGCGGTCCAGCAGGGCGACCTGGCGGGAAATGTAGCCATCGTCCTCCAGCTGCTTGACCCGGCGCGAGCAAGGGGAGGGCGACAGGCCGATGCGCTCGGCCAGTTCCTGGTTGGAGATACGGGCGTCGCGTTGCAACTCCGCCAAAATGCTCAGGTCGTAGCGGTCGAGTTTGCTCATCAATCAGGCCTTTGTCGTAACTATTGCGTTGAATTATCTATCTTGAGTTAAAAATTGCGCAAGTGGTGTTTTTACAAGCAATCTTCGCAATCCTCTGTCTTCGCTGCGCGCCTATTCTTATCACCAGAATCACTGCCCGGACATAGAGTCCACTGCGGCCCGCCGAATCAGGCCTGCCGCGGCCGCCAATCCCACAGGGTTGAGCCGGCCCCCGGGCTACACACTGTCCAGAAGACGGAGTGAGGTGAGCCGGCGTCAAAAGCGCCGAGCACGGACAAAATCTCAAAGGGCGGCCGACGGGCCGCCCTTTTTTATTGCCTGCGAAATAAGTCTCGTGACTGATAACCTGATGCAGAACCGCCCAGGGCTTTTTCAGTCTTATGTACAGGCCCCCCCTATCCGCAGTGAGGAATAGCATGAAGTCGCGCATCTGGCGTATGGCAGGTGTTGGTGTGTTGTGCCTGAGCGTCAACGCTCAGTTGCTCGCCGATGAGCGAGACGAGAATCGGCCGCCTGCGCAGCATGGCGCTCCCGGGGGCGAGCAGCGAGAGCATCAAGGCCAGGGCCGCCCGGAAAATGCCCCGCCGCGGCCCGCCAATGTTCCCAACCGTCCACCACCCAGTGCGCAGCCACAGCGGCCGCAGAATGAAATCATTCGCGGCGATAACAGCCGTCAGTTCGAGCACAACGGCCAGAACCCGGGAGGGCAGTGGCAGAACCGGCCTCAGCACGATCCCAATCAGCAGGTTCGCCCGGCCCCTGTGCCACAACCCCAGGTGCAGCAGCCGAACAACCTGCCGATCCAGGGCCGCCCCGACACCGTGCGCCAGACCCAGGAGCCACAGCGTGGCTACTATCAGGACATTCCCCGGCGCAACGACTACAACCAGCATTGGCAGGCTGGCGGCCCGGGCTCTCGGCCAGGTGGCGGCCATCCCAACGACTACCGCTGGCCGGGCCGCCCTGATGGCCATGGCAATGGCTGGGGCCCCGGGCCGCAGTACCGCCCCGGGTATGTGATCGACCGCTTCCCCGGGCGCAATGACCGGGTCGCCTATCGCGGCCAGGATTACTTTTTTTCCGGTGGTTACTGGTACCGCCCGCAAGGCCCGCGCTATGTGGTGGTGCGCCCGCCCTATGGCATTCGCGTGACGTACCTGCCCGACTATGCGCGGGAAGTCTGGATCGGCAGCGCGCTGTTCTTTCTGGCGGCAGGGGCCTACTACACCTACGAAGCCAACACCCAGCAGTACGTGGTGGTCGAGCCACCTGCCGGCGTGCCGGTTGCGGACCCGCAGCAGAGCGGCAATGGCTATGACGTGCTGGCCTACCCGGTCAACGGCCAGTCGCCGCAGCAGATCGACCAGGACCGTTACGACTGCTATCGCTGGGCGGTGCAGCAGAGCGGCTTCGATCCTGCGAGCGTGACCTATCAGCCGGCCCCGCAAGTGGTCCAGGCCTACCGCCAGGCCCAGGGCAACTGCTTGAGCTCACGGGGCTATCAGGTGACCTACTGAGCCCTGGCTGCCTTCACCACTTCCTGCGGGTCGGCGTGCACCAGCACTTCGGCCCGTGGATAGGCCTTCTGGATGGCATCGGCGGCCTGGTCGCTGATGCCATGGGCCACCGAAAGGGTCAGTTCCCCGGGTAATTCCAGGTGCAGTTGGACAAACCAGTGGCTGCCGGAAATCCGTGTGCGCAGGTCATGGGCCCCCAGTACTCCCGGCACACTGCACGCCAGCTCCAGCATGTGCTGGCTGACGTCCGGTGGCAGCTCCTGGTCCATCAGCACCGAGAAGCTCTCCCGGGCGATCTGGATCGCGCTCCAGAGAATGTAGAAGGCAATCCCCAGGCCGAACCAGGCGTCCACCTGATGCAGGCCGAACGCCGCCAGCACCAGGGCCAGCAGGATGCTACCGTTGAGCATCAGGTCGGAGCGGTAGTGCAGGGAGTCGGCGCGCACTGCATTGGAGCCGGTCGCCCGGATCACCCGGTGCTGCAGGAGCAGTAGGGCGATGGTCAGCGCCAGCGACAGGACGATCACCCCGATGCTCAGCCAGGGCGCGCCTACCGGTTCCGGATGTTGCAGGCGTTGCGCCGCCTGGAAGGCAATCAGAACCGCGCTGCCGGCGATGAACAATGCCTGGGCCATGCCCGCCAGGGACTCGGCCTTGCCGTGGCCATAGCGGTGGTCGTCGTCTGCCGGGCGCAGGGCGTAATGCACTGCCAGCAGGTTGAGCAGCGAGGTAAAACCGTCCAGCACCGAGTCGGTGAGCCCGGCGAGCATGCTCACCGAGCCGCTGAGCCACCAGGCGACAGCCTTGGTCACGATCAGTATGCCCGCTACGGTGACCGAGGCGCGGGTGGCCAGGCGCAGGAGGCGGGCGTGTTCCGAGTTGGCGGTCATCGATGGCGGGTTCCTGGGTAAAAGTGATCAGGCAGCAGGTTGCAGGCCGTACAGCGCCAGTTGTTGCACGCTGCCCTTGTGCTGGATCAGGCGTGGGTCATCCAGGGGGAAGTTGCCCCCCAATTCGCTTTCCAGGATGGCCTGCAGCTTGCGGTTGTCGACTTTACCGTCGGCGCCGATGGCCTGTTGCAGTTTTTCCGGCGCGATCTGCGCGGTCTTGCCCGGCTCCAGGTAGATGGCCCCGGTGGCGAAGTCGACGCCGAAGGCGATCAGCCCTGGGATCACGTAGAACAGCAGGCCAACGGCATCCAGCACAGCCACCAGGGGATCGATCTTGCCGTCGATCTGGCCGCGCCGGTCGGGGAAGAAGATCGAGCCGCAGGCGGTGAGTTGGGTCAGTAGGGTAGCCACCAGAACGCCGCCGATGACACGGTGGGAAATACGCATGGAAATCTCCTAGCAAGCACGAAAGCAACGAGGGATGAAGCGGGGTGTTGAGTCTTGTCGATCAGCACTCAGACCATGATTAACCCCAGGCAGTTCGCCGTTATACTCGCGCCTCTGTTTTGGAGCCAGCATGAATTCTTTGCCAATTGATGAAGTTTTGCCTGCACTGCGTACCGCCCTGGCGACACGCCATGAAGCGGTGCTCGAAGCCCCGCCCGGTGCCGGCAAGACGACCCGCGTGCCCCTGGCGCTCCTGGACCAGGACTGGCTGGCCGGACAGACCATCCTCATGCTCGAACCCCGGCGCCTGGCCGCCCGGGCCGCCGCCGAGCGCCTGGCCAGCGAGCTGGGAGAGAAAGTCGGCGAGACCGTGGGTTATCGCATCCGCCTGGACAGCAAGGTCGGCCCGCGTACCCGCATCGAGGTGGTCACCGAAGGCATCCTCACCCGGCGCCTGCAGGATGACCCGGCCCTGGAAGGCGTCGGCCTGCTGATCTTCGATGAATTCCACGAACGCAGCCTGGACGCCGATCTGGCGCTGGCCCTGAGCCTCAATGGCCGCGAGCTGTTTCGTGACGAGCAGCCACTGAAGATCCTGCTGATGTCGGCGACGCTGGAAGGCGAGCGCCTGTCGACCCTGCTCGGCGATGCGCCGATCCTGCGCAGTGAAGGGCGCATGTACCCGGTGACCCAGCGCTGGGGCCGACCCTTCCAGCCCGGTGAATTCATCGAGCCAAGGGTGGTGCAGACCGTGCTTGAGGCCCTCAACGATGAAAGCGGCAGCCTGCTGGTGTTCCTCCCCGGCCAGGCGGAGATCCGCCGGGTGCACCAGCAGTTGGCCGAAGCCCTGGGTGAGCGCAGTGAGATCCTGCTCTGCCCGTTGCATGGCGAGCTGGACCTGGCAGCCCAGCGCGCAGCCATCGACCCGGCGCCGTCGGGCAAGCGCAAAGTGGTGCTGGCCACCAACATTGCCGAAACCAGCCTGACCATCAATGGCGTGCGGGTGGTGGTGGATGCCGGGCTGGCGCGGGTACCGCGTTTCGATCCCGGCAGCGGCATGACCCGCCTCGATACCCAGCGTATCTCCCGGGCCAGCGCCACCCAGCGCGCCGGGCGTGCCGGGCGTCTGGAGCCCGGCGTGTGCTACCGGTTGTGGTCGGCCGATCAACAGGAGCAACTGGCCGCCTATGCCAGTGCGGAAATCCTCCAGGCGGACCTGGCCGGATTGGCCCTGCAACTGGCGCGCTGGGGCGTGACGCCAAATCAACTGGTATGGCTGGACGCTCCCCCCAGTGCCGCTTATGCCCAGGCCCAGGACTTGCTGGTGCGCCTGGGGGCGTTGAATGACGATGGCAGCCTGACCCGCCACGGCCAGGCCATGGCCGAGTTGCCGGCTCACCCGCGCATCGCCCATCTGCTGCTGCGCGGCCAGTCCCTGGGGTTGGCGCCGATGGCTTGCGATGTCGCGGCGCTGCTGGGGGAGCGGGATATCCTGCGCGGCGCCGGCGCCGACCTGCACAGCCGCCTGGTGCTGCTTGGCGGGGAAGAGCGTGCCGCTCGCGGAGCCCAGGGCGGGGTGCAGCGTGCCCGACAACTGGCGCGCCAGTACCGGGGCTATCTGCGCGGGCAGCCCGAGGCTGCGGTGGCCGACCCCGAGCACCCGCGCTGGCTCGGCGCCCTGTTGGCCCTGGCCTATCCCGATCGGGTGGCCCAGCAGCGGCGCCCCGGCGGTGCCGAATACCGCCTGGCCAACGGCCGTGCGGCGCTGTTCAGCGAAACTGACAGCCTGATGAAGCAACCCTGGCTGGTGATCGCCGACCTGGGCAGCCGCCAGGGGCAGCGCGAGGAGCGCATCTACCTGGCGGCGGATTTCGATCCGGTGTTGTTCGATTCGGTACTGGCGGAGCAGGTGCGGCAAGTCGATCAGCTGGATTGGGACGAGCGCGAAGGCGTGTTGCGGGCCGAACGCCAGCGCAAGGTCGGCGAATTGGTGCTCAGTCACGAACCGCTAAGCGGGCTGGATGAGTCCGCCCGCACTCAGGCCCTGGTCAATCTGGTCCGGCGCAAAGGCTTGGAGCTGCTGCCCTGGACCCCGGAGCTGCGCCAGTGGCAGGCCCGGGTAGCGTTGCTGCGCCAGCTGGACCTGGAGGCCACGGGCACCAGCCAATGGCCGGATGTCAGTGACGGGGCCTTGCTCAAGGGGCTGGAGCAGTGGTTGCAGCCCTACCTGGGCAAGGTCTCGCGGCTCAGCCACTTCGCCAACCTGGAACTGGCCGGAATTATCCACAACCTGCTGCCCTGGCCACTGCCTCAGCGCCTGGATGAGCTGGCCCCCCATCACCTGACGGTGCCTTCCGGGTCGTCGATTCGCCTGGACTACAGCGAGCATCCACCCATCCTGGCGGTACGCCTGCAGGAGCTGTTCGGCCTGGCGCAAACACCGCGCATTGCCGGTGGCCGCCAGGTGGTCAAGTTGCACCTGCTGTCTCCGGCACGACGTCCGGTACAGGTCACCCAGGATCTGGCGAACTTCTGGCGCAGCACCTACGCCGAGGTGAAAAAGGACCTCAAGGGCCGTTACCCCAAGCACTACTGGCCGGATGACCCGCTGATCGCCGAAGCCACGGCGCGGGTCAAACCGCGCAAATAACCCGAACTCCCGTGCTGCCCTGTAGCCGCTGCCGAGCGTGCGAGGCTGCGCCCGGGGGCGCAGCCCCCGCAAAACGGACGCCGCGGTGTGTCAGACGGAATCTGGGCCAAGCCGTTGCGAGCGCTACACGCTCGATCGCCGCCTCGGCAGCGGCTACAGGTGATGGGTGCCGCTCTGGGGTTTATTGCGCCGGCAAGAGGAAGCGGGCCAGCACCGGCAGGTGGTCGGAGATGCGCAAGGTGTCGTCCAGGCGCACCCGGGATTCGACTCGCTTGAGCCGCGGGCTGTAGAACAGGTAGTCCACCGTGCGATCCGGGCCGTCGAGGCTCGGGTCGTTGGGGTAGTGGGTCAGCCAATGTGCGCGGTCGACGCCGCTGGCCTGGGTGTTGCTGGGGATCATCGGGTATTTGTCCCACAGCAGGTGCAGCGGGCTGTCGGCACTGTAGGGCGCCCGTTGCACGTCGCTCAGTCGCTGGTACTGGCCCAGGGGCAACAGGTTGAAATCCCCGCCAATCAGCCAGGGCGTGCCGCGGCCTTCGAGTTTATCCAGGACTTTGCCAATGGCTGCGACCTGCCTTGATTGCGTCTGGCCAGGCGTGCGAGCACGTTCCAGATGGGTATTGAGCACCGCCACCTGGCCGCCGTCGTTCAGGGGCAGGTAGCTCAGCAGCAGGGCCTCCCTGGGCTGGAACTGCCGGCCGATGAAGCCGTGTTCGGCTGTGGGCAGTTGCAGGCGTTCGGCGTGGTCGATGCGATAGCGGCTGAGGGTGGCCAGTTGTCGGCCGACGCTGCCGAAGATATGCGGCGATGGTACGAAATCGGCTTTCCAGTCGTACGCCTGGGTGCTGCAGGGGTAGAGATCGGTGAGGCGTTCCTGCAGGAGTTTGAGCTGGTCCTGGTAGGCGCTGGCCTTGGCGCCGTTGTCCACTTCCTGCAGCAGCACCAGGTCCGGTTGTTCGTCGCGGATCACGCGAGCCACTTCGTCGAGGCTGAAGGCCATGTCCTCCAGGGTCGGCTGCTCGTCCTCGCCCTGTGCCTGGTCGTTCCAGAACACATAGCGCTTGCCCGCCAGGTACTGCAGGTTCCAGGTCATCACTTTCAGGGCCTGGCCCGGCACCAGCGGCGCGGCCTGGGCACTGCAACTGACAGCGAGGCTTTCCTTGGCTTCCGGGCGCCAGGTCAGGCTGTAGACCAGCCCGGCCAGCACCAGACCGATCAACAACAGGCTCAACAGGGTGATGCGAAGTAGACGGATCATCGGCTCGGCTTATGGCGTTGCAGGATGGCCCCGGAGCATAACCGAGAGCACGGCCGTCACCCAAGGGGCAGAGCGGCCGAGGGAGGATTCAGCGCTTGTCCGGCTGCTCGCTGATCAGCATGAACAGGCGGAACAGCACCACGCTGGTGAACAGCTGCAGGAAGCTGTAGGCGCTGTCGATGGCCAGGGACAGCAGCGGGTTCAGCGGTTCGGAATAGGCCGCTTCACTGGCACCCTTGAGCAGCCACAGCGGGGTCATTACCGCCAGGATGCACACCAGGATCCGCAGGAAGTGCCCACGGCTGAGGCGGAAACTTTCACTGATGGCCGCCAGCGGCGCCATGCCCTTGAGCACCAGCAGGTACTCGGCGAAAGCCAGTACCACCATCAGCCACAGCCCCGGCAGGAAATACAGCGACAACCCCAGCAGGATCAGCAGGGTGCTGACCGCCGTCAGCAGGGCAAAACGCGGCCACAGGGCCAGGGCCATGGCCAGCAGGTCCCGGGTCCGCGGCGACTCGCCCCGGGTGCGGGCGTCGAGAAACAGGATCAGCGCACCGGTGTACAACGGATACACCAGAAGGCCCACCACCACGCTGTAGCCCGGGAAGGTATCGGGGCCCAGGGCGCTGTTGACCCCTTGTTGCAGCAAGGCTTCGAGAATCACCAGCGGCAGGCACAGCTGGGCGATCTGCCCGAGGTTGCGCTGGAAGAAATACAGAGAGTCACGCAGTACATCTAACGGATTCATTCGATGAGATCGCAGTTGAAGAAGCGGTTGCACACTTTAACCGATGCAGGCCCCGCCCGAGCAAACGTAAACCTTGGGTAAAGACCATTGAAAGTCGTCGCACCAGCCCCATAACTGGTGCGTACCACCGCTCTGTCCGAGCGGCGGACCAGATTTCTACCGGCAATCTAAAGAGGTCGCCATGAACAACCAAGAGCAAACCCTGATCGATGGACTGTTTTCACGGTTGCAGCAAGCCGAAACGGATTCAGCCCCGCGCGACGCCCAGGCAGAGGCGCGGATCAAGGAGCATCTGACCCGCCAGCCTGCGGCCGGGTATTTCATGACCCAGGCGATCCTGGTGCAGGAGGCCGCACTCAAGAGCCTCAACGAGCAGAACCAGCAGCTGACCCAGCAAGTCCAGCAATTGCAGGCTGACCTGCAACAGGCCCGGGCCCAGGCCAGTGCTCCGGCACCGGCGGCCGGTGGCGGTTTCCTGTCGAGCATCTTCGGCGGTTCCCGCGAGCCACAGCCGGCACCGAGCCAGAGCGCGCCGCCGCCGTCGTCCGGTGGTGGCTGGCGTGAACCGGCGCGTTCTTCCTTTGGCGCCCCCGCGCAACAGAACTTCGGCGCGCCGCAGCAGAATTACGCCGCACCGCCACAGAACTATGCACCGCAGCAGGCACCGGCGGTGGGTAGCAGTTTCCTGGGCGGCGCCTTGAAAACTGCCGCCGGCGTTGCGGGCGGGGTCATGCTGGCCCAGGGCATCAGCAGCCTGTTCCACAACAACCAGCAGCCCCAGGAAATCGTCGAAGTCATCAAGGAAGAACCGGCGCCGGCCAGCGACAACAGCGGCTGGGGCAATGACGACCAGCGCCTGGCCAACAACGACTCCTGGGGCAACAACGACCAGGGTGGCTTCAGCAACGCCGACTACGACAACGACGACAGCTCGTTCTTCTCCGACGACGACTCCTTCGTCTGACCTGCGTCGGTCCGGGGCAGACACCTGCCCCGGACCGATTATTCGCGGAACAATCCCTGCGACTGGCATACTGGGCGACTTTTCGGGGCCTGAGGCCCGATCCAGCCCTTGCGCTGCTGCGCCATGAGGATTAGCGGTGAAGAAAATCGCTGTGTTCGCCGATGTCCAGAACCTCTACTACACCGTTCGTCAGGCCTATGGTTGCCACTTCAACTATGCGGCGCTGTGGGCGGATATCAGCAAGCAAGGGCAGATTGTCGAAGCCTATGCCTATGCCATCGATCGTGGTGACAGCAAGCAACAGCAGTTCCAGCAGATCCTGCGCAACCTGGGCTTCACGGTAAAACTCAAGCCCTATATCCAGCGCAGCGACGGCTCGGCCAAGGGCGACTGGGACGTGGGCATCACCATCGACATCATGGACGCTGCGGCCCATGTCGACGAAGTGGTGCTGGCTTCCGGCGACGGTGATTTCGACCTGCTGCTGGAGCGCATCATCCACAAGCACGGGGTCAGCGCGGTGGCCTATGGCGTGCCGGGGCTGACCGCCAATTCGCTGATTCGCGCGGCTACGCGCTATGTGCCGATCGAAGGCGCCTTGCTGCTTAAAAGCTGATCAATTTTCATACGGAGCAGGACAGGTTTGGAACGCATTGCCGTCATCGACTTTGAAACCACCGGGATCTCCCCGAGCAGCAGTTGCCGGGCCACGGAAATCGCCGTGGTGATCCTTGAGCAGGGGCGCATCGTCGAGCGTTACCAGAGCCTGATGAATGCCGGCGTGCGGGTGCCGGCGTTTATTGAGCAACTGACCGGCATCAGCAATGCCATGTTGCGCAGCGCACCCCCGGCAGAGCAGGTGATGAACGAGGTCAACGAGTTCGTCGGCATCACGCCGTTGCTGGCGCACAACGCGGCCTTCGACCAGAAGTTCTGGGATTTCGAGCTGGGCCGGATCAAGCGCACCCGCCTGCAGAACTTCGCCTGTTCCCTGCTGCTGGCGCGGCGCCTGATGCCGGCGGCTCCTAATCACAAGCTGGGCACCCTGACTTCATTCGCCGGCCTGCCGCACACTGGCCAGGCTCACCGGGCCATGGCCGATGCGGAAATGGCAGCCAACCTGGTGGCCCACCTGGCCGGCGAACTGAGGCACAAGCATGGCCTGCGCGAGCTGTCCCATGACTTCCTGTGCAAACTGCAGAAGGTTCCCGCGGCCAAAGTCCCCGAACACCTCAAGCGCCACCGCGGGTTCTGAGCCCCGAGGTTCATTTGCTTTCCAGTTGCCCCAGGGGCACGCGCCGTTCAATGGCGCTGGAGAGCACGATGGAGGTCTTGCTGAAACCGAACTGGGCCACGCGGTTGATCAACTCCTCCAGCTCCGGCATCGATCCCACTGCGGCCTGCATGATCACGCAGGGGTCGCCGGTGACCCGGTGGCACTCGGTGAGCTGGGGAATCTTGATCAGTTCGTCATAGGCCTTCTGGTTGCCGTGCTGGGCCAGGCGCAGTTCGATCACGCACTGGATCGGCAAGCCGACCTTGGCCATGTCGACTTTGGCCTGGTAGCCGGTGATCACTCCGCTGGCCTCCAGCTTGGCCACGCGTTCGGCCACCGCCGGTGCCGAGAGATTCACCTTGCGTGCCAGCTCGGCGTAACTCGCCCGGCCATTTTCCAGCAGGCTGGCCAGGAGCATGCGGTCGTACTTGTCCATGGAAGGCTCTCGATCTATCCAGCTTTCGAAAGCACGGTATATAGCCCTTATCTCCATCTTTTGGAAAGTGTACGGGCGTTATAAACAGGTTTTGTAACTTAAGTTCCCTGGGCCGAGTTTCTAGAATAGACCTCCCCCTGCCTGCCTCAGAGCCGCCTCCCATGCCTGGCCAAAGCCGTTTTCCGCTGCCGTTGATCGCCGCCTTTTTTGCCCTCTATGTAATCTGGGGCTCGACGTACCTGGTGATTCGCATCGGTGTCGAATACTGGCCGCCACTGATGCTCGGCGGCATTCGCTTCATCATCGCCGGTAGCCTGATGTACGCCTTTCTGCGCTGGCGCGGGGTGCCGGCGCCGACCTGGGCGCAATGGAAGGCCGCAGGGATCATCGGTGTGCTGCTGTTGAGCTGTGGCAATGGCGCGGTAACGCTGGCCGAACACTCCGGGGTGACCTCCGGCGTCGCGGCGCTGGCGGTGGCCACGGTGCCTTTGTTCACCTTGCTCTGCGGGTATTTCTGGGGTGCACGCAACACGCGCCTGGAGTGGGCCGGGATCGTCCTCGGGATGATTGGCATCGGCATGCTCAACCTGGGGTCCAACCTGCAGTCGAGCCCGATGGGCGCCGCCTTGCTGCTGTTCGCTGCGGCGGCCTGGGCTTTCGGCTCGGTGTGGAGCAAGCATCTGCCGCTGCCCCAGGGCGCCATGGCCAGTGCCGCGGAAATGCTTGTCGGTGGCGTGGTGCTGATGATCGGCAGTGCCCTGAGCGGTGAGCATCTGGACACCATGCCTCCGATGGAAGGCTGGCTGGCCCTGGCCTACCTGGCCGGTTTCGGTTCGATCATCGCCTTCAACGCCTACATGTACCTGCTCAAGCACGTGCGCCCAGCCGCGGCCACCAGCTACGCCTATGTCAACCCGGCGGTGGCGGTGCTGCTGGGCATCGTCTTCGTCGGCGAAACCATTGGCATCGAGGAGGCCATGGCCATGCTGGTGATCATCAGTGCCGTAGTGCTGATCGGCCTGCCCCAATGGCGCAAGCCCAAGGCCGCGGCCCAGGAAGAGGCGGCCTGATCACTGTCCCGGTGGCAGGCCGGCCAGGCTCCGTTGGAGAAAGTCGCCGATGACCTGGCTCGCTTGCTGGTGAATCGCTTCGCGGCTGCGCTGGCCGCCGTCCCGGCAGATGATTTCATCCTCGGGGTTCTCTTCCCGGAGCAGGGCCGTGGCGCCTGGCTTGCAGATTTGCATGAAGCTGAAATGGCTGGCATCGGCGATCACCAGCAGGCTGGAGGTGGCCGACGGCAGGTGGGTTCCCAGGTAGCCCGACTCCTGCTCCACCGGCATGCTGGCAATATCGACTCCTGCTCCCAGGATCAGGGTCGGCGTTTGCACCGCTGACAAGCTTTGCGGGGTGAACCCACGGACCAGCCCCGGGTCCAGGGAGACGACCGCCTTGACTCGCGGATCCCGCAGGTCGGTGCCCAGAGAGTCCTGGTTTTGCGGCGCGATCCCCAGCTCCGGAGCCAGCCCGCACAGACGCGGGTTGGGATGCAGCCGACATTCCTCAAGGAAGCGTTGCGGGCTATAGCGGGCGCCGGCCAATGCGGTGACCGTCCAGCCGCCCAGCGAATGGCCGATGGCGGCGATGCGCTGCGGGTCGACCGCGCCTGCCAGGGACTGGTCAGCGCTGAGGGCGTCGATGACCCGGCTCAGGTCCCGCGGCCGCTCCCAGAGCCTTGCGGCTTGCACCGGGCGCTTGTCGAAGGTGCTGGTGCCCGGATGATCAGGTGCCGCCACTATATAGCCCTGGCTGACCAGTGACGGTACCAGCCAACTGAGGTTGCGCCAGTTGCCGCCATAGCCATGGGACAGCACCACCAATGGATGGGCGGGGGAGGTGGGGTGGGCATCCTTGATCGCCGGCACCCCCTGGAAAACCGGATTTTCCGAGGAGGTGGCAGGCGTTGCCCCGTCCTCGGTGGGGTACCAGAGGCCGACATGCAGCTCACGGTTGTGGCTGGAATCCCCTAGCTGGATTTCACGAAAGCCGATGGATTCAGCTGCATAGGCGTGTGGCAGGCAAAGCCCCACTAGCATTGAGGTGTACAGGACAAGATTGCGCATCGCTCACTCCATTGAGCCAGGCCGCAAGAGGCTGCCCGGTGGGGGCTTGTGGCGGCCGAAAGGGCCGCCAGGGGGCCTTACTCGAACCCGCTCAGCAGGACGAGGGCGAATAACACTGCCGCCAGGGCCAGGGAAAACAGCAGGCTGATTCCCGCCACTCGCCATAGCGAGAAGAAGCGCCCGTTGCCGGCCTTGTGCTCTATCACCTGGGGGCCGAACAGTTGGCGTGCGTAAGCGTTCATCCCGTAGATCGGCGGCAGGATGAACACCACCGCAGGGATACTTTCCGGAAGAAAAAAGCCTGCCACGCTCATGGCAATGAAAAGGCCGATGCCCATGGCCCAGACTTTGTTCACTTCGCTCTCGCGGCCCATGGCCTTGAGGTTCTGGCTGATGAAATAGGCGCCGGCCACGGAGGTGCCGATGAAGGTGCTCAGGCCAATGGCCGCCACGCTGTAGAGGCACAGGCTCTGATCGGTTGGCTTGCTGGCCAGGAGTTCGGCGGCAGGGGCCTGGAAGGGGTTTTGGTTATCCATGCGCGGTGAGGCTCCTTGGGAAGGGCAAAGGGGCGGTTGAGTGCCAGCTCGGGTGTTGCGCCGCCCTTGTACGCGACCCGTGGCAAACAGTGGGGCGAGCATACACTCACCGGGGCGGGCTTGGCAGGCCTGGGGCGGCCCGGGAGCGAGCCCCTGAATTAGGGTAAACTGCCGCCCATTGCGTCCCTGTGCTGACTTTTTCCTACGGTACCCCCATGACATTCGCCACTCTTGGCCTGATCGAACCCCTGCTGCGCGCCCTCGAAACCCTCGGCTACCAGACCCCGACCCCGGTGCAGGCGCAAGCCATTCCGGCAGTGCTGGGCGGGCGTGACCTGATGGCCGCGGCCCAGACCGGCACCGGCAAGACCGCCGGTTTCGCTCTGCCGCTGTTGCAGTTGCTGACCCTGGAAGGGCCGAAAGTCGATAGCAACTCGGTACGCGCGCTGATCCTGGTGCCGACCCGGGAACTGGCCGAGCAGGTCCACGAAAGCGTGCGCCAGTACGCCGAACACCTGCCGCTGCGCACCTATGCGGTGTACGGCGGGGTCAGCATCAACCCGCAAATGATGAAGCTGCGCAAAGGCGTGGACCTGCTGGTGGCGACTCCGGGGCGTCTGCTGGACCTGTTCCGTCAGAATGCGGTGAAGTTCAGCCAGTTGCAGACCCTGGTGCTGGATGAGGCCGACCGCATGCTCGACCTGGGGTTCTCCGAAGAGCTCAAGAGCATCTACGCGGCCCTGCCGAAGAAACGCCAGACCCTGTTGTTCTCCGCCACCTTCTCCGACGCCATCCGCCAGATGGCCGGGCAGATGCTCAACGATCCGCTGAGCATCGAGGTCAGCCCGCGCAACGTGGCTGCCAACACGGTCAAGCAATGGGTGGTGCCGGTGGACAAGAAGCGCAAGCCGGAGCTGTTCAGCCACCTGCTGCGCAAGAATCGCTGGAAGCAGGTGCTGGTGTTCGCCAAGACCCGCAACGGTGTGGATGCGCTGGTGGAGAAACTCCAGGGCCAGGGCGTGAATGCCGACGGCATCCATGGCGACAAGCCACAGGCCACGCGTCAGCGCGCCCTGGACCGGTTCAAGGCCAGTGAGATCCAGATCCTGGTGGCCACCGATGTGGCGGCCCGCGGCCTGGACATCGAAGACCTGCCGCTGGTGGTCAACTTCGACCTGCCGATCGTGGCCGAAGACTACATCCACCGCATCGGGCGTACCGGCCGTGCCGGTTCCACCGGCGAGGCGATTTCCCTGGTGTGCGCCGATGAGGTGAACCTGCTCTCGGCGATCGAGATGCTCACCCGCCAGACCCTCAAGCGCCATGAGGAACAGGATTTCGAACCCGAGCACCGGGTGCCGGAAACCGACGCCAGTGGCCAGGTGGTGAAAAAGCCGAAGAAGCCCAAGAAGCCGAAAACCTCCGGCGGTGGCGGCAAGCGCAACCTGGGCAAGTGGGTGGACAGTGGCGAAGTGGCCGAAGCTCCGGCGGTGAAGCCGGTGCGCAAGGTGCCGGCTTTCAACACCGGGCCGCGCAAGCGCAAGCCTTGATCTGACATCGCGCCGGGCCCTTCGCCGGCAAGCCGGCTCCTACCCTTTCGTAGGCGCCGACTTGCCGGCGAAGCTGTTTATGGCTGGCGCCGCAACCACTTCAGCATCCCCAGCCCCGCCTGGCGCCCGCTGGCAAAGCAGGCGGTCAGCAGGTAGCCGCCGGTCGGCGCTTCCCAGTCGAGCATTTCCCCTGCGCAAAACACTCCAGGCAACTGCCGAAGCATCAGGTCGTCGTCCAGGGCTTCAAACATTACGCCGCCGGCGCTGCTGATGGCTTCGTCCAGTGGGCGAGGCTTGATCAGCGTCAGGGGCAGGGCCTTGATGGCTGCCGCCAAGAGCGCCGGATCGTTGAAGCTCTCTGCCGGGGTCAGCTCCCGCAGCAACGCCGCCTTCACCCCCTCGATTCCCAACTGGCCCTGCAAGTGCTTGGCCATGGACCGCGAGCCGCGTGGCTTGGAAAGGGCGGCCTGGACCTTGTCCAGGGGCTTGTTCGGTAGCAGGTCGATATGGACCGTCGCCTGCCCGTGCCGGTTGATGGATTCGCGAATCGGCGCCGACAGTGCATAGATCAGGCTGCCCTCGATGCCGCTGGCGGTGATCACGCACTCACCCAGCCGTGGTGCGTCGTCATCAAGGCCGATGGCCACGTTCTTCAGCGGCGCGCCGGCGAATTTGCTGCGCAGCAGCTCGCTCCAGGCGCTGACCTCAAAACCGCAATTGCTCGGTTGCAAGGGTGCGAGCTGTACACCGCGCTGTTCCAGCAGGGGCAGCCAAGCCCCGTCGGAACCCAGGCGTGCCCAACTACCGCCGCCCAATGCCAGCAGGACCCCATCCGCCCGTACCGCACTTTCACCCTCGGCATGCCGGATGCGCAGGCTGCCGTCGGCATTCCAGCCCAGCCAGCGGTGCCGAGTGTGGATAACGACTCCGGCATCGCGCAGGCGCTTGAGCCAGGCGCGCAGCAGCGGCGCAGCCTTCATGTCGGTAGGAAACACCCGGCCGGAGCTGCCGACAAACGTCTGGATACCCAGCTCATGAATCCATTGGCAGAGTGCCTCGGCGCCGAACTCGCGCAGCAGCGGGGCGATGTGCGGCGCACGCTCGGCGTAGCGCGAGAGGAAGGCCGGATAGGCTTCGGAGTGGGTGATATTCATGCCACCCACCCCGGCCAGGAGGAATTTTCGGCCCACCGATGGCATGCCGTCGTACAGGTCAACCTGAATCCCGGCCTGGCTCAGTACCTCGGCGGCCATCAGGCCGGCGGGGCCACCGCCGATAATCGCGACGTGGTGGGGCGTGGAAGAGTGCGATGCAGTCATGGCAGAGGCGGGGCTGAGGAAATAGGCCGGGCATTCTACCCGAGGTGCAGGGGGCGTGCTGGGGCGATGATGCCTGGTCAAAAACTAGGCAGCGGGCTGCGGGCCTTGTGTCCCGTGGGCTGGCGTGACTTTCGCGCAGGTTGTCCACAGGCGGCTCCACAGGGATTGGGGGTAAGCGCTACGGCGTCGCCGGAGGCCTGCTGCGCCTGATCAAAAAACAGGCGCCACGCTGCAAGTCACGCCGATAGCGAGCTGTAGCGTGTTTCACGCAGGTTATCCACAGGCGGCTCCACAGGGATTGGGGGTAAGACGCTCACAACTGTATGACCGTCTGATGTCACTGATCAAAAAACAGGCGATGGCCTTGAGGCCCCGTGGGACAAGGGCTGCAGAGGCTTTCTCCCAGCTTATCCACAAGCGGTTCCACAGTGGATGTGGGTAAGGCCTGCGGATGTCAGTAGCACCCTGACGATTTCCAGACCTTCTGGGCACTGTGGTGAAGAATGCCGTGGCGCCGGGCCAGGGCCTGGCGGTCCTTGCTGTAGCCGCCGCCGATCACGCCGACCACCGGGATGTCGCGGCCCAGGCAGTGGCGCATGACCCGTTCGTCGCGTTCGGCCACGCCGGCATCGGTGAGTTTGAGGTAGCCCAGGGCGTCGTCCTGATGCACGTCGACCCCAGCGTCGTACAACACCAGGTCCGGCTGGTACAGGGGCAGCAGGTAGTTGAGCGTGTCGTCCACTACGTTCAGGTAGTCGGCGTCGCCCATGCCCATGGGCAGCGGGATATCCCAGTCGCTCTGGGCCTTGCGCGCGGGGAAGTTCTTTTCACAGTGCAACGAGACGGTCACCGCGTCGGCGGTATGTTGCAGGATCCGCGCGGTGCCATCGCCCTGGTGCACATCGCAGTCGAATATCAGCACCCGGCCCACGCGCCCGCTTTCCAGCAGGTAATGGCTGATCACCGCCAGGTCGTTGAAGATGCAGAACCCCGCCGGGTAGTCATAGTGGGCGTGGTGGGTGCCGCCGGCCAGGTGGCAGGCCAGGCCATGTTCCAGTGCCTGTTCGGCGGCCAGCAAGGAGCCGCCGACCGCACGCACCGTGCGCCGGGCCAAGGCTTCGCTCCAGGGCAGGCCAAGGCGCCGCTGGTCCTCCCGGGACAACTCGCCGCTCATGTAGCGTTCGATATAGGCCGGGTCGTGGGCCAGGGCGAGGATTTCTGCCGGGCACAGCTCGGGGCGCAGCAGGTCGTCGTCCCGGGTCAGGCCACTGTCCACCAGGTGATCGCGCAGCAGGCGGAACTTGTCCATGGGGAAGCGGTGCTCCGCCGGGAACTCGGGGCTGTAGTCGTCGTGATAGATCAATGGCAATGGCATGGCATTTTCTTAGAGGAACCCGTGAAGGATCCTACCAGCGATGTAGACTTGCACCCACGGAAACGGAGGGCACTGATGGAGCCGATACTGCAACTCGAAAGCGCGCGCCTGCTGCTGCGTCAATGGCGCGACGATGATTTGCCGGCATTTGCGGCGATGTGTGCCGATCCGCAGGTCATGCGCTACTTTCCGGCGCCCTTGAGCCGCCTGGAAAGCGCGGCGCTGATCGGCCGGGTGCGTGGGCATTTCGCCGAACATGGCTTCGGACTCTGGGCCCTGGAGCGTAAGGATAGCGGTGAGTTCATCGGTTTTACCGGTCTGGGCGTCGTGGGTTTCGAAGCGCCCTTCACGCCGGCGGTGGAGATCGGCTGGCGCCTGGCCCGCGAGCACTGGGGCCTGGGTTACGCCAGTGAGGCCGCCTGGACCGCCCTGCGCTGCGCTTTCGATCGTCTGGCGCTGGAGGAGGTGGTGGCGTTCACGACCCGGACCAATCTGCCGTCGCAGAAGGTCATGCAGGCCATTGGTATGCATCACACCGTCGAGGATGACTTCGAACACCCGAACCTCGCTGGCGATCACCCGCTGCGCGAGCATGTGCTGTACCGCATTACCCGCGAACAATGGTTGGAAACCTTGCATGGATAGCAAGCGCGCACGTTTAGAATGTGCCGATGAGGTGCGACCCCAATTGATTTGACCGCCGCAGCCGAGATTGCGCGGTTTTGCTCTGTGTGAGGAGAGTCTGAATGAGTCATGTGCTGGATGATCTGGTCGATCTGTTGACCCTGGAAGCCATCGAAGAAAACCTGTTTCGCGGTCGCAGCCAGGACCTCGGTTTTCGCCAGCTGTTTGGCGGCCAGGTGCTCGGCCAGTCGTTGTCCGCGGCCAGTCAGACGGTGGAGGAGGCGCGCCATGTGCACTCCATGCACGGCTATTTCCTGCGCCCCGGGGATGCCGCGCTGCCGGTGGTCTACCAGGTGGACCGGGTGCGCGACGGTGGCAGCTTCAGCACCCGGCGAGTGACGGCGATCCAGAAGGGCAATCCGATCTTCACCTGCAGCGCCTCGTTCCAGTACGACGAACAGGGTTTCGAGCACCAGAACAGCATGCCCCAGGTGGTCGGGCCGGAAAACCTGCCATCGGAGCTGGAGATCACCACCCAGCGTGCGCACCTGATTCCCGAGCACATGCGCGAGAAACTGCTGTGCCCCAAGCCCATCGAAGTGCGCCCGGTGACCGAGAAGGACCCCTATAACCCGCAGCCCATGGATCCGGTGAAGTACGTCTGGTTCCGCGCCGACGGCGCCCTGGCCGACAGTCCGGCGCTGCACAAGTACCTGCTGGCCTACGCTTCGGATTTCGGCCTGCTGACCACCTCGATGCTGCCCCACGGCAAGTCGGTGTGGCAGAAGGACATGCAGGTCGCCAGCCTCGACCACGCTCTGTGGTTTCACGCCGACCTACGCGCTGACGACTGGCTGCTGTATGCCATGGACAGCCCCTGGGCCGGAAACTCCCGGGGCTTCTCCCGGGGCAGCGTGTTCAACCGTGCCGGGCAGTTGGTGGCCTCGGTGACTCAGGAAGGGTTGATCCGCCATCGCAAGGATTGGGCATGAGTCTTTCAGAGATAAAACATTGGGTGTTCGACATGGACGGCACCCTGACCATCGCTGTGCATGATTTCGCGGCGATCCGCGAGGCGCTGTCGATTCCTGCCGAGGATGACATCCTCACACACCTGGCGGCCTTGCCGGCGGACGAATCCGCGGCCAAGCATGCCTGGCTGCTGGAACACGAGCGCGACCTGGCCCAGGGTTCGCGCCCGGCGCCGGGTGCGGTGGAACTGGTGCGGGAACTGGCCGGGCGCGGTTATCGCCTGGGCATCCTCACCCGCAATGCGCGAGAGCTGGCCCATGTGACCCTGGAGGCCATCGGCCTGGCGGACTGCTTTGCCGAGGCCGACGTGCTGGGCCGCGACGAAGCACCGCCCAAGCCCCATCCGGGCGGTTTGCTGAAGCTGGCCGAAGCCTGGGATATCTCGCCGTCACGGATGGTCATGGTGGGGGACTACCGCTTCGACCTGGACTGCGGGCGGGCCGCCGGGACCCGTACGGTGCTGGTCAACCTGCCGGACAACCCCTGGCCGGAGCTGACCGACTGGCATGCCCGGGATTGTGCGCAGTTGCGCGACCTGCTGTCGGCCTGAGGGCCCTGTTCGCCGGCAAGGCTCCCGTCGGAGCCTTGCCGGCGAAAGCGTCGTTCCAGGCAGCGCCTTTCTTTACTTGAACACTGCCGCCTGCCCCTCGGGCGAGGTGAACATCCGGTCACCGTCATGCCCGATCCCGGGCACTTCCACCAGCCGTTGCAGCAAGCCTTGCGGATGACGCCGCACCAGGTAGTCGAAGTAGTTGTGCCCGCGAATCAACCGGTACGCGCCCTGGGTCTCGGCGGCGCAGCTCTTGTCCAGGGCGGGATGGTTGGGATCGGTGTCCTGCTGGCCCAGCAGGTAGGTGATGTCGCGCGTCACGTAGCCCTGTTCAAGCTGCGCCGGGGAATGGCCGCCGGCATAGGCCGGTAGCCGGTTCAGGCCGTACTTCCAGTCGTTGAAGCCCGGGCAACTGGCCGGTTCGAATGCCACCGGGCGCCATGCGTCGAAGTAGGCGTAGGACGACGGATTGGCGATCACGTAGCGCAGGCCGATCCCGGCCTTTTCCAGCTCGGGGTGGCTGCCGGTGCTCAGCGCATAGCGCTGCACCACCTGGGCGCCGCCGGAGTGACCGGCGATCACCACTTCCTTGAGTGCCGGAAAACGTTTGCGGTCTTCCAGGCGCTGGAGGATTGCATCGAGCACCGCATACGAGCTGATGGCCTGCGGGCCCACTGAAGGTTCGCCGGCCATCCAGCCATTGCCCTTCCAGCGCAGTAGCGCGTCTGGCAATTGATGGCGGGCGATGTCGCTCTGGTTGAGAAACTGCGGGGCGATCACCAGGGTTGTTGTGCTTTGCCCGGCCTGCCCGGCAGCGCTTTGCCCACTGTGCAGATACGTCTGGGCGTTGCGCAGCCGGCCGTGAACGATGATCAGGGCCCGCTCTACGCCCGGCAGCGGCTGGCGCCAATCCTGGCTCAGGCCCAGAGCCAGTTGCCCGCCCTCCAGGGGCAGGCGTTGCGGGCTGATGACCTTGACCCCCTGTTCCGCCGCCTGGGCGCCGCAGCCACCCAGGCACAGCAGCAGGACCAGCAAGCGGCGCATCTACAGGCTCCTGGCGCTGAAGGTATCGCACTGGCTGACCTGGCCCTGGCTGAAGCCGGTCTTGAACCAGCGCACTCGCTGCGCCGAGGTGCCGTGGGTGAAGGAGTCCGGCACCACCCGGCCCTGGCCTTGCTGCTGCAGGCGGTCGTCACCGATGGCATTGGCGGCGTTCAGGGCTTCTTCCACATCCCCGGGTTCCAGCCAGTTCAAGCGCTTCTGTGCGTGATAGGCCCAGACCCCGGCAAAGCAGTCGGCCTGCAGCTCCTGGCGTACCAGCAGGCCGCCATCGCCTTGCATCTGCTGGCCTTGCTGGCGCGCGGCCTGGATTTTTGCCGAGACCCCGAGCAGGGTCTGCACGTGGTGCCCGACCTCATGGGCAATCACGTAGGCCTGGGCGAAGTCGCCGGCGGCGGAAAAGCGCTGGGCCATCTCCCGGAAGAAGTCCATGTCCAGGTACACCTGGCGGTCGGCGGGGCAGTAGAAGGGCCCGCTGGCGGAAGTGGCCGCGCCACAGGCGGAATTGACCCGGCCCCGGAACAGGATCAGCTTGGGCGGCTGATACTGGCGGCCGGCTTGCTGGAAGATCTGGCCCCAGGTGTCTTCGGTGTCACCGAGGATGGCGCGGACAAACTCTGCCTGTTCGTCATTGGCCGGTGGTGCCTTGCGTGCCTGGGTGGTGGCCGGCGCTGAAGTCTGCCCGCTCTGCTGGCCCAGCAGTTGCCCGAGGATCTGCAGCGGATCCTGGCCGGTGGCCCAGCCGATGCCGACGATCAGTACGATCGCCGTCAGGCTCAAGCCCTTGCCTCCACCGAACCGCATGCCACCGCCACCGCCGGCGCTGCTGTCATCTCGCGCGTCCACGACGTTGTCGCTGCGCCGGCCTTTTTTCCAAAGCATGGGGGTGTCCTCGTTTTTTCTGCTGGTCAGTGTTGCTGGTGGCTCGAACCGGCGCCAGTCCGGTCGTCAGGGATTTTTCTGCACGCTACCATGGCCCGGTTACGGATCGATCCGGTCCAGGCGCATTCGGGGCTCCCTATTGAACATCGATACCCGCATCAAATTCCGTCACTTGGTGTGTTTTCTTGAAATGGCCCGCCAGGGCAGCCTGGCCCGGGCGGCCGATGTCCTGGCGGTGAGCCAGCCGGCGATGTCGAAAACCCTCAAGGAACTGGAAGCGTTGCTGGAGACCCGGCTGTTTGCCAGGAGCAAGGCCGGCCTCAGCCTGACCGAGGCCGGGCGGGCCTTCCTGCGTTATGCCGGGCCTTCGGTGCAGGCCCTGCGGGAAGGTGTCAGCAGCCTGCGCGGCGGTGAGTACGCCGCCGGGCTGGTGCGCATCGGTGTGCTTTCCACGGTGGAAAGCCTGCTGCTGCCGGAGGTGATGCGGCGCCTGCATCAGCGCCATTCGGCGCTGACCGTGAGTGTGCTGACCGGCCCCAGTGCTTACCTGCTGTCGCAATTGCGGGTCGGCGACCTGGACCTGGTGGTGGGGCGCATGACCGAGAGTCCGGAGATCCACGGCCTGAGCTTCGAGCATCTGTACAGCGAATCCATGACCCTGGTGGCCCGTCCGCAGCATCCACTGGCAACCGGCCCTCTGGACCGCGACGCGGTGAGCGCCTATCCCCTGGTGCTGCCCCTGGCCGGCACCAGCATTCGCAAGCACGCCGACAGCCTGTTCATCCAGTGCGGCATTGCCCCGTCGCAGCAGCGTCTGGAAACCCTCTCGGTGGCCCTGAGCCGACGCTACACCTTGTCCAGCGACGCGCTGTGGATCGCGCCGCTGGATGCCGTGCGCCTGGACCTGGCCAATGGTGAACTGCAGGAGCTGGACCTGGGCCTGCGCGAACCCGGCGGCTCGGTGGGGATTTCCAGCAATGCCAGCCTTCCCTTGTCCCTGGCGGCGCAATGGGCGGTGGAGGTGCTCCGGGAAGTGGGGCTGGCCTATCGCGAGGGCAGTTATCCATAACCATTTGGTTATTGATTGAGGGCGGCATTTCAATTTTCCCCGCTCCTGGTTTGTTTGAAACTGCGCCGGCTGCGCTCCATAAATCAAACAACAGGAGATCGACATGTCTGATGCAGACAGCAGTCGCTTCGTGATTCGCGACCGTAATTGGCACCCCAAGGCCCTGACCCCCGACTACAAGACCTCCGTCACTCGCTCCCCGCGCCAGGCGCTGGTGAGCATTCCACAATCGGTCAGTGAAACCACAGGCCCGGACTTTTCCCACCTGCGCACCGGGCGTTTCGACAACGACCTGCTGCTCAACTTCAACAACGGTGGCTTGCCCGTGGGCGAGCGGATCATCGTTTCCGGGCGGGTCTGCGATCAGTACGGCAAACCCATTCCCCATACCCTGGTGGAAATGTGGCAAGCCAACGCCGGCGGCCGCTACCGGCACAAGAACGACCGCTACCTGGCGCCCCTGGACCCGAACTTCGGTGGCGTCGGCCGGGCCCTCACCGACCGTGATGGCTACTACAGTTTCCGCACCATCAAGCCCGGCCCCTACCCGTGGCGCAACGGCCCCAATGACTGGCGCCCGGCGCATATCCATTTCTCCATCAGTGGCCCGTCGATCGCCACGCGCCTGATCACCCAGCTGTATTTCGAAGGCGACCCGCTGATCCCGCTGTGCCCGATCGTCAAGTCCATCGCCAACCCGGACGCGGTACAGAGCCTGATCGCGCGCCTGGACATGGGCGGCGCCAACCCCATGGATTGCCTGGCCTACCGCTTCGACATCGTGCTGCGCGGCCAGCGCAAGACCCACTTCGAGAACTGCTGAGGAGCCTGACATGCCTGTTCAACTGCTGCCTGAAACCCCCTCGCAAACGGCCGGCCCCTATGTGCATATCGGCCTGGCCCTGGCGGCCGCGGGAAACCCGCCGCGCCCCGAGGAAATCTGGAACCAGATGGCCAAGGCCGATGCGCCGGGTGAGCGGATCCTGCTGATCGGCCACGTCTACGATGGCAATGGCCACCTGGTGCGCGATTCATTCCTGGAGTTCTGGCAGGCCGACCACGCCGGGGTCTACGACCCGGTGTTCGATACGGAGAAGCCGTTCAACTGCTTCGGTCGCACCGCCACCACCTTCGATGCCGGGGAATGGACACTCAACACGGTCAAGCCCGGGGTGGTGAACAACGCAGCTGGCGTGCCCATGGCGCCGCACATCAACCTGTCGCTGTTTGCCCGGGGGATCAATATCCACCTGCACACCCGGCTGTACTTTGCCGATGAGCCGGAAGCCAACGCCCAGTGCCCGGTGCTGAACCTGATCGAACAGCCCCAGCGCCGGGAAACCCTGCTGGCCCATCCTTGCGAGGTGAATGGCCAGCGTGCCTACCGTTTCGATATCCGCATCCAGGGTGAAGGCGAGACGGTGTTCTTCGATTTCTGAAGTATCGCCAAGCCAGGGATGGCCAGCGCTCGAGAATCCGCCCCCTGACGCCACGCTGCGGTGTCAGGGGGCGTTTCGTTTCAGTGGTCGAAGTGGTCCCACACCGGAGCGAAATCCGGGCTGACCTGACGCTGGTCCTTGGGCAGGGCGGCGATCAGCGCCCGGTCTGCATCGTCCAGGTGGATCTTCAGGGACTCCAGGTTGGCCAGTTGGTTGGCCCGGCTGCTGGCCTTGGGGATGGCTGCCACATTGTCCTGGTCGAGCAGCCACTTGAGGGCCACCTGGGTCGGCAGCACGCCGTGCTTGGCGGCGATCTGCTGGATTTCGGCCACCTCTGAGACCTTGTTGCGCGCCAGCGGGGTATAGGCGGTCAACACCATGTCGCGCTCGCGGGCGTAGTCCAGAAGGCCGCTCTGGCCCAGCAGCACGTGGTACTCCACCTGGATCGCCGACAGCGGCGCGCCCAGCCCTTCGATCACTCGGCGCAGCAGGGCCAGGGGAAAGTTGGCCACGCCAATGTGTTTCACCAGCCCCTGCTCCTTGAACGACACCAGGGTTTCGATGCTGCGTTCCAGTTCCCAGTCGCTGGTGGGCCAGTGAATGTGGAACAGGTCGATGTAGTCGGTTTGCAGGGCTTTCAGGCTGCGCTCCAGTGAGTGGCGCATGGCGGTGGGTTGCAACTGGTCCCACCAGACCTTGGTGGTGACGTGGATCTGCTCCCGGGGCACAGGAGTGTTGGCCAGGGCCTGGCCCACCGCTTCTTCGTTGTTGTAGGCCTGGGCGGTGTCGATATGCCGGTAACCCAGTTCCAGTGCCTGTTCCACGGCGCGGGTGCATTCCTGGTCGAGCATTGGCCAGGTACCCAGGCCGAGCTTGGGCATGTGCAGGCCACTGTGGGTGAGGACGGGGCAGTCAAGGGTGTGAGGCATGGGCAATCTCCCTGTGGATAAAAGAGCACAGCCGGTTGAGGGGCGAGTGACGATCCGGGCTGCGGGGGTGTTGCTGAAGGTTGGACAGCATTGGCGGGCGGAAAATGCCCGGAAAATCGATGCGGCGGGCAAACCGTTATTTTGCGTTTTATGGAAGCGGGTTCCAAAAAATATACGAGCTCGACTACCCTGCCACAAGGCGCCGTGCCGGGTACAAGACTCGATCGGCGCCGATTCCGGGCGGTAATCGAACACCGCCGCCCGGTTCCCCAACCGGCCGCTTGTCTCTAGAATCGGCCAAATTTTGTCGGGACCCGACCATGGCTGGCAGTCAAATCGAACGCGTCTTCAGTGTTCTCGAACGTCTTACCGCTGATCCCCGTGGGCTGCCGTTGCAGACCCTGGCCGAGCAGCTGGAGATTCCCAAAAGCGCCACCCACCGCTTGCTGGCGGAGCTGATCCGCCTGGGTTATGTGCGGCAGAACCCGGACAACCTGCGCTACCAGCTGTCCACGCGGCTGGTAGCCATGGGCTTTCGCTACCTGTCCGCCAGCGGCGCCGATATCGTTCAGCCAGTACTGGACCGCCTGGCGGTCGAATCCGGCGAGCTGGTGCGCCTGGGCGTGATCGAAGGCGAGCGCCAGACCTGGATCGCCAAGTCCCAGGGCGCCCGTTCCGGCTTGCGCTACGACCCGGACATGGGCCGTGAGGCACCGTTGTTCTATACCGCCTCCGGGCATGCCTGGCTGGCCACCCTGAGTGATGCCGAGGCCCTGTCCCTGGTGGAGCGCCAGGCGGCCGAGCCCCCGACGGACCTGGGGCCCAACGCTCCGCGCTCGAACATCGAACTGCTGGAGCGCCTGCGCCTGGCCCGGGAGCAGGGCTATGCCTGGGTCGAAGAAAGCTCCGCCGTGGGGACCTCGGCGATCGCCGCGGTGGTGCGCCATCCCATTGATGGCCGGGTCGTGGGCGTGCTCAGCGTTGCCGGGCCCAGCGCACGCCTGCCTCTGGCGCGGCTGCACGAGCTGGCGCCACTGCTGTTGCAGTTTGCCGAGGAACTGTCGGCCGCCAGTCAGGCGTCCGAGTTGTTCAATTGAGATAACGCCGCAGGGCCTTGCTTGGCGATCTGCCGCAGGGCCGGTGGTGGCCTTGATACCGCCGCGTCTGTATCACAGCCGTTCGCAGCCTGCGGCAGCGGCTACGCAGACCTCGACTCGGCACAAAGCTGTTCGATAATCGGACGGTATTTTTTATCCCTCTTGTGTGAAAGTGGAACCGGGTTCTAAATATTTGAAATTCAGTGTCCCTATAACAATCACAAGAGGATCTTCCATTGAGCACGCCACTGCGCATCGCCCTGATCGGCGTCGGCAATATGGGGCAGCAGCACTATCAGCACCTCAAGACTCTGGCCGAGGCCTGCCTCTGCGCGGTGGCCGATCCCGGCCCCCAGGCGGCGGCTGTCGCCGCACAATGGCAGGTGCCGCACTTTGCCGATCACCAGACCCTGCTCCGGGAAGTCCGCCCGGATGCGGTGATCGTTGCCAACCCTAACAACCTCCATGTCAGCACCGCCCTGGATTGCCTCGCCGCAGGCGTGCCGGTGCTGCTGGAAAAACCGGTGGGCGTGCATCTGGATGAAGTGCGTGAATTGGTAGCGGCCACGCGGACCACTGGGGTCCCGGTGCTGGTGGGGCATCATCGACGGCACAACCCATTGATCGTCCGCGCCCATGAACTGCTGCGCAGCGGCGCCCTGGGGCGCCTGACCAACGTCACCGCACTCTGGCAATTGCAGAAGCCCGAGCGCTATTTCGACATTCCCTGGCGCCGCGAGGCCGGGGCCGGCATGTTGCTGACCAACCTGATCCACGACCTGGACCTGCTGCGCCACCTGTGCGGCGAGGTGCGCCAGGTCCAGGCCATCACCAGCAACAGCGTGCGCGGCTACGCCAACGAGGATTGCGCAGCGGTGCTGCTGCAATTCGACAACGGCGCCCTGGGCAGCCTCACCGGTTCCGACGCCGCGGCCGCGCCCTGGAGCTGGGAGCTGGATTCCGGGGAGAACCCGGTGTACCCGCGTCAGCCCGATCAGCCTTGCTACCTGCTGGCCGGTACTCAGGGGGCCTTGAGCATTCCTCAGCTCAAGCGCTGGCACTACGCCGAGGCGGGCGCCGGTTGGCACCAGCCCTTGTTGATGCAGCAGGAAAGCTTCGTGCCGGATGAGGCGTTGCGCTTGCAACTGCAGCATTTCGTCAAGGTCGCCCGGGGCGAAGTCACGCCCCTGGTCAGCGCCGCCGATGCCGCTCGTACCCTGGCCCTGATCGAAGCCATTCGTCAGGCCGCCGCCACGGGGCGCGCCTGTACCCCAACCCACATTGAGTGAACAACTGATGAGTGAGCGGATTTTTTCCCTGGCCAGCCTGACCGTGCTGGAGCTGTCTCCGCCCGAGATGGTGGAAGTGGCGGCCCGTGCCGGCTACAGCCATGTGGGCCTGCGGCTGGTGCCGGCGACCCCGGAGGAACATCACTTTCCGCTGGTGGCGGATGCCGGCTTGCGTCGGCAAACCCAGGATCGCCTGCGCGATACCGGGGTGCGGGTGCTGGATGTGGAAATCCTGCGGCTCAAGCCGCAGACCCGGATCAAGGACTTCGAGGGCGTGCTGGCAGTGGGCGCCGAGTTTGCCGCCAGCGAGTTGCTGGTGGCGGGCAATGACCCGGATGAAGCCCGCATGACCGACAACTTTGCCGCCTTGTGTGATCTGGCGGCGCAGTATGGCTTGCACCCCCATCTGGAGTTCATGCCCTGGACCGATGCGCGCAACCTGGAGCAAGCCGTGCGCGTGGTGGAGAACGCCGCTCGCAGCAACGGCTGCGTGCTGGTGGACGCCTTTCACTTCGACCGCTCGGGATCGCGCCTGGAGGACCTGGCCAAGGTGGCTCCGGCGCGGTTGCGGTATGCCCAGTTGTGCGACGTGGCCGGGCCGCGGCCGGACGATATGCAGGAAATCTTGCGCCAGGCCCGTAACGAGCGGCGTTTCCCGGGGGAGGGCGATTGCGATCTGGCGGGGCTGCTCAAGTGCCTGCCGGAAAACCTGCCCCTGAGCCTGGAGATTCCTACGGTGCAATTGCTGGAGCAGGGCGTGAGTGCCTTGCAGCGAGCACAGATGGCCCTGGACAGAACCCGGGAGTTGCTGGCGCGGATTTGAAGCCGCGCAGGCCTTTCGCCGGCCTGCCGGCTCCTGCCAACATCCGGTAGGGGCCGGCTGGCCGGCGAAGCCGTTTCTACAATTGCCCCAAGGAAAGCCCATGACCCGCAGCACGCCCCTTTCCGGGACCAACCACCCTTTCAAGGGCATTGTGCTGATCGTTCTGGCGACCTTTCTGTTCGCCAGCCACGATGCCCTGTCCAAATACCTCTCGGGATTCTTTCCGGTGATCATGGTGGTCTGGGCCCGTTACCTGATCCACACCCTGCTGATGGCCGGGATCTTCCTGCCGCAATCCGGTCTGCGGGTACTACGTAGCAAGCGACCGCTGCTGCAACTGCTGCGGGCTCTGTGTTTGCTGAGTACCAGCCTGTTGTTCACCTCGGCGTTGCTGTTCATACCCCTGGCCGAGGCCACGGCGGTCAACTTTCTCGCCCCGGTGCTGGTCACCGCGTTGTCGGTGCCTTTGCTTGGCGAGCAGGTGACCCGGGGCCAGTGGCTGGCGGTAATCTGCGGTTTCGTCGGGGTGCTGATCATCGTGCATCCGGGCGGCGAGCTGTTCACGCCGGCGGTGTTGCTGCCGTTCTGCTCGGCGCTGTTCTTCTGTTTCTATCAACTGCTCACACGCAAGCTGGCCGAGCATGACAGCCCCACCACCAGCAACTTCTTTGCCGGGTTGTGCAACACCCTGGTAATGACGGCACTGGTGCCGTTCTTCTGGCAGACCCCCGGGTTCCTCCATGGCTTGCTGATGCTGGCGCTGGGCGCCTGCGGCATGAGTGCCCACCTGTTCCTGACCCAGGCCTTTCGTCATGCGGCGCCGGCGCTGCTGGCGCCCTTCGGTTATTGCCAGATTGTCTTTGCCGGGTTGCTGGGCTGGTTGCTGTTCGGCCACGCGCCGTCGTTGATCACCCAGGTGGGCATCATCGTGATCTGCCTCAGCGGGCTGGCGGCGGCCTGGCAGCAACGCCGCCGCTGAGACGATTCAGAAACGCAAGCGCACCACCAGGTTCTGCAGGCCGGCCGCCAGGTGCGACAGCTCCTGGCTGGTGGCGTTGGTGCGGGTGGCGGCGTCGGCGCTTTCCAGGGACAGGTCGCGGATGTTCAGCAGGTTGCGGTCCACTTCACGGGCCACCTGGGCCTGTTCTTCCGAGGCACTGGCGATCACCAGGTTGCGCTCGTGGATCTGTTCCATGGCCCGGGTGATTTCCCCCAGGGCCAGCCCGGCCTGCTCGGCGATGGACAGGGTCTGGGCCACCCGTTGACTGTTGCCGTGCATGGACTGCACCACGCTGTCGGTGTCGCCCTGGACCCGGCCGATCATCTGTTCGATTTCCTGGGTCGACTGCTGGGTGCGATGGGCCAGGGCCCGCACTTCGTCTGCCACTACGGCAAAACCACGGCCGGCTTCCCCAGCCCGCGCCGCCTCGATGGCGGCGTTCAGGGCCAGCAGGTTGGTCTGTTCGGCAATGGCGCGGATCACGTCCAGCACCTTGCCGATTTCCCGTGACTGCTCGGCCAGGGTCTGCACTTGCTGCAGGGCGATGCCGACATCGCTGCTCATGGCCTGGATCGCGTCCAGGGTCTGGGTCACCCGGGCTTGCCCCTGGGTGGCCTGGGCGGTGGACTGGCGGGTGGTGTCGGAGGTGGACACTGCGTTGCGTGCCACTTCCTCGACGGCCGCGGTCATCTCGTTGACGGCCGTGGCTGCTTGCTCGATTTCGTTGTGTTGCTGCTGCAGCCGGCTGGAGTCCTGATGGGTGCTCTGGCTCATCTGTTGCGCGGCGGCGGCCAGTTGGGTCGAGGTGCTGCTGATCAGTTGCAGGGTTTCACGCAGGCTGGCCTGCATCCTGGCCAAGGCCTTGAGCAGGCGCGCGGTTTCATCGCTGCCCTCGCTGTGGATGGGGCGGCCGAGATCGCCGGCGGCCACTTGCTCGGCCACGCTCACAGCCTGGCGGATGGGCACGACGATGCTGCGAATCAACAGCCAGGCCAGGCACAGGGTCAGCAGGGCGACGGCGATCAAGGCGCCGATCACCGTGATTTTTACTTGGGTGTAAAGCGCGTCGGCATGCTGCGCCGACTGGCTGACTTCCTCGGCAGTCAGGTTCATCAGCTCGGCGAACTGGTTGCCGGTCTGGGTCGAGTAATCCTGGATCTTGCCGTTGAGCAGCGCTGTCATCTCGCTGCTGCGGTTGTCCCGGGACAGGGCTTCGTACTGGGCCAGGGCCTGTTGGTAGCTCTTGACCGTGGCGAGGAATGCTTCGTATGGCACCCGATTGTGATCGCCCACCAGCGGCGCGAACCTGGCCAGGGCCTGGTCGAGCCAGGCTTGTACCTGATGCAGGCGGGCAATGGTGCTTTCCAGCACTTGCGGTTCACGGTTGAGGGCCATGCGCAGGCTCAGCACGCGGATGCTCAACACGTAGTCGCGCACTTCTCCCAGGTAGCGGGTGCTGGGCAGGGAAATGTTTTCGGTGTGTTGGCCGGTGGCGCGGACTTCGGCCACTTGCTTGAGGGCGAACAGCCCCTGCAGCAGGACCAGCAGGGCAATCACGCCGAAGCTGATCACGGCGCGTTGGGCGATGCTCAGGTTACCGAGCGTCATGGGACGATCTCCGAGTCTGGAAAAACAAAAGGGGGGGAGGGCGAGCAGATAAAAAAACGCAGGCCCGGAGTGGGCCTGCGTGAAAGGAGCATCAGTCTTCTACGCGGGGAATCTTGCGCGGGGCCATGAAGTACATCCAGGTCAGGGCAATGAAGTACATCGCCGGGATCAGGGTGAACAGCAGGGTGTAGTTGTTGTTGGTCACGGTCAGGATGTGGCCGACGATCTGGGTCATGAACATGCCGCCGATGGCCGCGCACATGCCGCCGAAGCCGAACACCGTGCTCATCATGTGCTTGGGCGTGTAGTCCATCACCAGGCTCCAGATGTTGGCGGTCCAGGCCTGGTGCGCGCCGATCCCCAGGGAGATGGCGAACACGGCCAGCCACAGGTTGGCGGTGCCGGCGGCCATGATCACGCCGATGATGCAGCAGGCGAACAGGAACATCGACAGCAGCCGCGCCTTGATCGGGTTCATGCCGCGCCCGATCAGGAACGAAGAGAGGATGCCGCCGCCGACGCTGCCGAAGTCGGCGGTCAGGTAGATGATGATCAGCGGGATGCCCATCTGGGTCACGTTGATGCCCAGGTTGTACTGCTGGTTGAGGAACGGCGGCAGCCAGTACAGGTAGAACCAGAACACCGGCGCGGTCATCGCATAGGCCAGGGCGAAGGCCCAGGTGCCGCGCATGCGCAGGATGCGGCTGAAGGGCACGCGGGTTTCTTCCGGCTCCACCTGTTGCTGGATGTAGGCCAGCTCGGAGGCTTTGACGCTTGGATGATCTTCAGGGTTGAAGTACTTCAGGCCCCAGAACAGCAGCCAGATGCCACCCAGCGCGGCCATGCACAGGAACGCGGCCTGCCAGCCCCAGGCGTGGAGGATCAGCGGCAGCAGCATGGGCGTGAACATTGCGCCGACGTTGGTCCCGGCGTTGAAGATCCCGGTGGCCACGGCCCGTTCGCCGGCCGGGAACCACAGCCGCGTGGTCTTCACGCAGGCCGGGTAGTTGGCGGCTTCGGTGAGCCCGAGAATGAACCGGCAGACCATGAAGCCTGCCGCCGAAGTGGCGAGGCCGTGGGCGCCGGTGGCCAGGCTCCACAACAGCACGGCGAAGAAGAACACCCGCTTCACCCCAACCCGGTCGATCAGGCGGCCCTGGAGCACGAAGCCCACGGCGTAGCCGACCTGGAACCAGAAGTTGATGTTGGCGTAGTCCATCGCCGTCCAGTTCATTTCCTTGGCCAGGATCGGCTGCATCACGCCCAGTGCGGCGCGATCTATGTAGTTCAGGGTGGTGGCGAAGAACACCAGGGCGAGCATGCCCCAGCGGGTCTTGCCGACCGCCATGGCGCCGCGGATCTTGTCGCCGATGCCGCCGGCAACGCTGAGGCTCGGGGCGATGCGAGAGCTTTGGGAAGGAGTCATGTGGGCCATCCGTTCAGTGACTGGCGAGCCGGGGCTCGTCGGAACTCAAGGGCGCGTGACCAACCGTCGGCGGGGGCATGGCAGCCCGGGAACCTGCGGGTTGATCGGCTGGGGCGGCGCGTCGCTGCGGCAGATGCCGGGCGGGCGAACGCCATCGGGTCGGCTGCAGCTCAGGGCTGTAGCGCGGCGTATTCCAGGGTGCCGGTTGAGGCCGTTGGCGGTATCAGCCAAAGGGATGTGCAGCAGTGAAGGGCGTTGAGTGCAAGCATGAGGGTGTACCCGATTTTTGAAATTTTTATGGTGTGTTCTGGGTCTGGGTGATTGAAGCCGGGGGTTTGGGGCCGGCTCAACGTGCTATCGATGGTGCGCAGTGGCTGAAAAATCGTCAATTCGCCAATCTGTATTTTGTTCGATAATCGAACACAAAACTAACTGGTTCGTACACTTTAACAAGGCCTGTGGAATAATCCGCAACATCCAATAAAAAGCCGCGGTCCCCCTGTGCCCGACTGGCCGTCCTTACCCGGGAGTCGAATCATGCAGCGTTCCATTGCCACCGTGTCCCTGAGCGGTACCCTGCCGGAAAAACTCGAAGCCATCGCCGCCGCCGGGTTCGACGGCGTGGAGATCTTCGAGAACGACCTGCTCTACTACGACGGCAGCCCTCGGGAAATCAAGCAGATGTGCGCCGACCTGGGCATTGCCATCACCCTGTTCCAGCCATTCCGGGATTTCGAGGGCTGCCGTCGCGACCGTCTGCCGCGCAACCTGGAGCGCGCCGAGCGCAAGTTCGACCTGATGCAGGAATTGGGCACCGACCTGGTGCTGGTGTGCAGCAACGCCTCGGCGGACAGCCTGGGGGACCGGCAGATCCTCATTGACGACCTGCACCTGCTGGCCGAGCGGGCCGGTGCCCGGGGCCTGCGCATCGGCTACGAAGCCCTGGCCTGGGGCCGTCACGTGAATACTTATCAACAGGTCTGGGACATCGTGCGCAGCGCCGATCACCCAAGCCTCGGGGTGTTGCTGGACAGCTTCCACACCCTGTCGCTCAAGGGCGACCCGGCGGCGATTGCCGAGATTCCGGGGGACAAGATCTTTTTCGTGCAGATGGCCGATGCGCCGATCCTGGCCATGGATGTGCTGGAGTGGAGCCGGCATTTCCGCTGCTTCCCCGGCCAGGGCGAATTCGACCTGCCGGGCTTTCTGGCGCCGATCATCAAGAGCGGCTACACCGGGCCGCTGTCCCTGGAGATCTTCAACGACGGCTTTCGCGCCGCGCCGCCGCGGGCCAACGCCGCCGATGGCTTGCGCTCGCTGCTGTACCTGGAAGAGAAGACCCGCGAGCGCCTGCTGCAGGAAGGCCAGCCGATGGCGAACATCGACACCCTGTTCGCGCCGCCTGCGGTGCAGGCCTATGGCGGCACCGAGTTTCTCGAGTTCGCCGTGGACGAGGCCTTGGGCGCCAAGCTCGGCGGCTGGCTGGAGCGCCTGGGTTTCGCCAGGGCCGGGCAGCATCGCTCCAAGAGCGTCAGCCTGATGCGCCAAGGGGATATCAACCTGATCCTCAACTCCGAGCCCTATTCCTTCGCCCACAGTTTCTTCGAGGCCCACGGCCCTTCGGTGTGTGCCACGGCAATCCGGGTCAAGGACAGCGCCAAGGCCCTGGAGCGGGCGGTGGCCTACAAGGGCCAGCCCTATCGCGGCCTGGTGGGCCCCAATGAGCTGGAGCTGGCGGCGGTGCGCGAGCCCGATGGCAGCCTGATCTACCTGGTGGATCAGCAGCAGGGCGGCCAGCACCTGTACGACACCGATTTCAATATGCACAGCGGCGTGGTGGCCAAGGGCGGCCTCAAGCGCATCGACCACATGGCCATGGCCCTGCCGGCGGACAGCCTGGACAGCTGGGTGCTGTTCTACAAGAGCCTGCTGGACTTCGAGGCCGACGACGAAGTGGTGCTGCCCGACCCCTACGGCCTGGTGAAAAGCCGCGCCCTGCGCAGCCGTTGCAGCTCGATCCGCCTGCCGCTGAACATCTCGGAAAACCGCAATACTGCGATCTCCCATGCTTTGTCCAGCTATCGCGGTTGCGGGGTGCACCACATCGCTTTCGATTGCGACGACATCTTTGCCGAAGTCAGCCGGGCCAAGGAGGCTGGCGTGCCGCTGCTGGACATCCCGCTCAACTACTACGACGACCTGGCGGCACGCTTTGATTTCGACGACGAATTTCTCAGCGAACTGGCCTACTACAACGTCCTCTACGACCGCGATGCCCAGGGCGGCGAGCTGTTTCACGTCTACACCGAGCCCTTCGAAGGGCGCTTCTTCTTCGAGATCATCCAGCGCAAGAACGGCTATGCCGGCTACGGTGCGGCCAACGTCGCGGTGCGCCTGGCGGCCATGGCCAAATCACGCAGCGGTGCCGTGCGCCAGGCCAAGTTGTAGAAGATTGTTAACGACGGCGGTAACGGCCGCCGTCGCGCTTTCTTTCGCAGGGTGACGCGGCCCATAATCGCCCGCGTGTGCAGTGATGGCCGTGAGCCCAGAATGACAATGACCAGTGAACGCTCGATTGCGCCCGATGAGCCTGCTCTCGAACCGCGCAAGAGTCGCAAGAACAACCCGGAAAAGACCCGCGAGAACATCCTTCAAGAAGCCATTGTCGAGTTCGTCCAGCAGGGCTTGTCCGGCGCGCGAGTGGATGCGATCGCCGAACGCATCCATACCTCCAAGCGCATGATCTATTACTACTTCGGCAGCAAGGAGCAGCTGTACGTCGAGGTGCTGGAGAAGCTCTACGGCGATATCCGCAGCACCGAGAGCCGCCTGCACCTGGCAGAGCTGGCGCCGCAGGAAGCGATTCGCCGGCTGGTGGAGTTCACCTTCGATCACCACGACCGCAACGTCGATTTCGTGCGCATCGTCAGCATCGAGAACATCCACAAGGCCGAGTACGTGAAGCAGTCCGGCGTGATCAAGGCCATGAACAACACCATTCTCCATGCCCTGGGCGAGATCCTCGAGCGCGGCGCGCGCGAAGGCGTGTTCCGCGGCGGCCTGGATCCGCTGGACGTGCATTTGCTGATCAGCTCGTTCTGTTTCTACCGGGTCTCGAACCGCCACACCTTTGGCGAGATCTTCCAGATCGACCTGCCGGATGAAGGCATCAAGCAACGCCACCGGGAGATGATCTGCGAGTCGGTGCTGCGCTACCTGCAGGCCTGATCCCACTCTTTGTAGGCGCTGGCTTGGCAGGCGCTGGCTTGTCAGCGAAAGCGCCCGTAAGATCGCCATCGCCACCAAGGCTTCTGCAACCTGCACCACGACAAGGAAGGCACCATGGGCAACCCCGTTCCAACCCTGAAAATAATCCTGATCCTGATGATCGTGGTCGACACGTTCTGGTTCGGCGAGCGCCTGCTGTCCCTCACCGGGTTCAGCATGTTCGACTGGTTGCCGTCGTCGGTGATCAGCCTGGTGGGCATCCTCGGCAGCCTGCTGATGATTCTCTTCAATGTGCTGCTGATCGGCCTGCTCTCGCGCCTGCAGCTCAAATCCGACTAAGCAGGCTGTAGCCGCTGCCGCAGGCTCGCCAGCGCCCTGAAGGCCGCAGCTGCTACCGAAGCCTGTCTCAGCCGTTCATGCTGTGAAAGTGCGCCAGCATACGCTGCGGGTCCGCGCGTTGGCCGCTGAACAGCTCGAACGCCTTGACCGCCTGGAACACCGCCATGGTGCCGCCGTCCAGGGTCCTGCAACCCAGGGCCCGGGCGTTGCGCAGCAGTTCGGTTTCCAGGGGAAAGTAGACGATCTCGGCAACCCACAGCTGCGCTCGCAGCAGTTCCACCGGCACCGGCATGCCCGGCAGCTTGGCCATGCCCATGGGCGTGGTGTTCACCAGCCCGTCGGCGCTGTGCAGGGCACTCGACAGATCACCGCCTGCCCGGGCCCCGGCGCTGCCGAAATGCTGGTTGAGGTTGTCCGCCAGGCTTTGCGCCCGCTGCGGCTCCACGTCAAAAATGTTCAGTTGCTCCACGCCTTCACTCAGCAGGGCGTGAGCCACTGCGGCCCCGGCACCGCCGGCGCCCATCTGCACCACCTGGCGCCTTGCCACGTCCGGCAGGCCGCGGCGAAAGCCCTCGGCAAAACCCAGGCAGTCGGTGTTGTGGCCGACTCGTTTGCCATCCTTGAGCACCACGGTGTTCACCGCACCGATGCCCCGGGCTTCCGGGGACAGTTCGTCGAGTAGCGGCAGGATGCTCTGCTTGCAGGGAAAGGTGATGTTCAGGCCGGTGAAGCTCATCTGCTCGGCGGCGCGCAACAGTTCAGGCAGGGCGCTGCTGTCCAGGCCCAGTTGATCCAGGTCGATCAAGCGGTACAGGTAGCGCAAATGCTGGGCATCGCCTTCTTGTTCGTGCAGGGCCGGGGTGCGGGAGGCCTGGATGCCGGCGCCAATCAGCCCGGCCAGAACGCTGGCTTGCCGGCTCATGCGCCTTGCTCCTTGAACCGCTGGCTGAAGTGTTCCAGCGCCAGGCGATAGCCATGGCTGCCAAAGCCGCACATCACCGCCTGTGCGATGGCGGAAACGAAGGAGTGATGGCGAAACGGTTCGCGCGCGTGGACGTTGGACAGGTGCACTTCGATCACCGGCAGCTCGCTGGCCACCAGGGCGTCACGGATTGCCACCGAGGTGTGGGTCCAGGCGGCCGGGTTGATCAGGATGCCGGCGCAGCGACCACGCGCCCCGTGGATCCAGTCGAGCAACTCGCCTTCGTGGTTGGTCTGGCGAAACTCCACGGCGAGGCCGAACTCCTCGGCGGCGCGGCCGCACAGGGCGGAAATGTCAGCCAGGGTTTCGTGGCCGTAAGTGGCCGGCTCGCGGGTGCCGAGCAGGTTCAGGTTCGGGCCGTTTAGCACCAGAACGATAGGACGCATGGGGTAAATCTCCGTTGTTATTGTCGGCCTCGGGAGAGCGTACGAGGCGTTGAAAGGTAAATTGTACTAACTGGTTAATTTGGTCAATTGGCGGTAGATGCGCAACGGGGGGCGGGCGGATTAAGTGTTCGGTAATCGAACGGCAGCGTAGGGCTCGCAGGTGCAAGGCTGCCGCCAATGAGTGCTTATATCAATTGAAAATCATTCTCGACTGACCGTAAGATGCCCGGCAATTTCCTTCATGTTCCAGGGAGTCGGTTTGTCGGACGTGGATCTCAAGGGACTGTTTCTCAAGCATGCCGCTGCCTTGCGTGGGTACCTGGCGCGCAAGATACGGGACCCGCAGTTGGCCGCTGATCTGGTGCAGGAGAGTTTCCTGCGGCTGGCCGAGCACACGCGCGGCGAGCGTATCGACAACTCCCAGGGCTATCTCTACCGCACGGCGAACAATCTGCTGATCGACCATGTACGTCAGGAGGCGCGGCGCAAGACCGAGACCGTGCCCCATGAAGTGCTGGCCGACATCGAGGATGAGGCGGCCGGGCTGGAGGCTCAGGCGATGGCGCAGCAACAGCGCAAGGCACTGAAACAGGCGATCATGGAACTGCCCCCGCGGACCCAGGAAATCTTTCGCCTCAACCGTATCGAAGGCATGACCCACGCCGAGGTGGCCCGGCACCTGAATATTTCCGACAGCTCGGTGCAAAAGCACCTGTCCCGGGCGCTGGCCTATGTGATGCAGCGTTTGCAGGCTACCGACGGTCGGCCGGTCGACGAGTGAGTTACGGTAAAAGTCGGGGTCAGACGTCACTGCTTATATATAACGAGAAATCGAGATTCACACGTGAATAGCCAGGGTCCGCAAGAGCGCAGTATCACCGAGGCCGCCGCCGACTGGGCGGTGCGTTTGCACGCGGGAGGCCTGAGCGCCACCGAGCAGGCGCAGCTTGCCCAATGGCAGGCCGCCGACCCGCGTCATCCCCAGGCTCTGGTGTTTGCCCGGCAGACCTGGGAGGCCTTGGGCGAGTTGCGCCTGGACCCCGAACTGGCGGCCACTGCCCCACCACGGCGCCAGGCGGCGCGGCCTGCGGCGACAATACCGCGCCCGCGCCGTCGACGCCGGCTGGTGCGGGCCGCCAGCGTGGCGATGCTGGTACTGGCGGTGGTCCTGGGCTGGCTGCAAGGGCCGCAGGCGCTGCTGTACCTGCAGGCTGACTACCTTACCGGCAAGGGCGAGGTGCGCACCGTACAACTGGCCGATGGCAGCCAGGTGGAGCTGGATTCGGGCAGCGCCATTCGCCTGGACTACAGCGGCGACAAGCGCCAGGTTCAATTGCTGGCCGGCTCCGCGGTGTTTGACGTGGCGCCCATGGCCGGCGAGGAAAAACGACCTTTTATCGTGCAGAGTGCCGGCGGCCAGACCCGCGCCTTGGGCACCCGTTTCGTGGTCGGGCGCGAGAGTGCTCAACAAGCCTGGGTCGGCGTGTTGCAGCACAGTGTCGCGGTGAGCCTGGATGCCCCGGCGCAACGCGGGGCCTCCGAGCGGGTGCTGCAAGAGGGGCAGAGCGTGCGCTATGACCCGCAGTCGGGGGTGGTGGCGCTTGATGGGCTCGACCTGCAGCGGGCCACCAGTTGGCGGCGCGGCGTCCTGGTGTTCGACCGCCAGCCCCTGGGCCTGGTGGTGGAGCGCCTCAATCGCTATCGGCCCGGGCGGGTGGTGCTGACCAACAGTGCCCTGGCCCAGCGTCAGGTCAGTGGTGTCTTCCGCCTGGACATGCTCGATGCAGCCCTGGTTACCCTGACCCAGGAACTGCAGGTGCAGCGTTTCGACCTGGCCGGCGTCAGCCTGATTTACTGAGGCCTGCGGGCCTTTTTCCACCCTTGTGCAAAATAATTCAAAAAACCTTACTGAGTTTTCCTGCCTGGCACGTCTAGCTAATTGAGATGCATTCGCATAAACAAAAATAGCCAGCGCAGGAACAAGGGACATGAGGGTAGGCAGTCGCACTGGAATTCACGCAGCAAGTCGTTTGGCCCTGGCCATTCACTTGGGCGTCGCAGGGCTGTTGGCAGGAGGCGGTTTGCTGCACGCGGCAGAGCCTGTGGGTGCAGCCCCACAGAGCGCCCAGCAGCAACGCGAGATGGATTTCGATATCCCCGCCCAGGCTCTCGGCAGTGCGGTGCTGGTGTTTGCCGAGCAGGCCGGGGTGCAGGTGCTGTTCGACAGCCTGCGCCTGCATGGCTTGCACAGCTCGCCGCTCAAGGGCCGCTACAGCGCCGAGGAGGGCCTGGCGCGGCTGCTGGGCAATGCGCCGGTGCAGTACCGCTTCACCGGCGAGCGCCAAGTGACCCTGAACCGGGTGGAAACCGGCCGTGACGGCGCCCTGGCCCTGGCGCCCACCACCATCTCCGGCAACCTCGAAGGCCGCCAGAGCGACTGGGTGTATAACGCGCCACGTTCGGTGAGCGTGGTCGGCCGCGAGCAGCTCGATCGCAACCCGCCCCGGCACGCGGCCGACATGCTGGAGGAAACCTCCGGTGTGTATTCGGCAGTCAGCCAGCAGGACCCGGGCCTGTCCGTGAATATCCGCGGCCTCCAGGACTATGGCCGGGTCAACATGTCGGTGGACGGCATGCGCCAGAACTACCAGCAGAGCGGCCACCAGCAGCGCAACGGCACCCTCTACGTCGACCCCGAGCTGCTCTCCGAGGTGGTGGTGGAGAAGGGCGCCACTTCGACCATGGGCGGCGCCGGGGTGATTGGCGGGGTCGCCAATTTTCGCACCGTCGAAGCCCGTGACCTGCTCAAGCCCGGCCAGGAAATCGGTGGCCGGATCCGCGTGACCAGCGGCCTGGGTGGCCGCAGCAACGGCACCCATTTCATCGGCAGCACCGCCTTCGCCATCGGCACCGAGGTCTGGGACATGCTGCTGGCCGCCAGTGAACGGCACCTGGGGGACTACAACCCGGGGACCAAGGGCGGCATTGGCGAGCTGCGTACCGGCAGCTGGATGGACCCGTCGATCAATGACCGGGTGAAGAATTCCAAGGTGGCCTATTCCGCTTCCGTGATGCGTTCGCGCCTGGCCAAGCTGGGGCTCAACCTGCCCCAGGACCAGCGCCTGCAACTGAGCTACCTGACCACCCAGGTGTCCTACGACGACGCCAACATGATGAACGTCGAGAACCAGCAACAGCTCTGGGAAAAGCTCGGCAGCAGCGATGTGCGCTCGCAGAACTTCGGCCTCGACTACAGCTACACGCCGGACAACCCGCTGATCGACTTCAAGGCCAAGCTCTACTACGTCGACAACAGCAACGACCAGAGCACCCTGACCCGGCGCAGCAGCCCCGGCTACTCGATCACCTACCAGACCGACACCTATGGCGCTCAGGCGCAGAACACCTCGACCTTCGCGCTCGGCGAGCTGGCCACGCTGAAGGCCAACTACGGCCTGGAATTCTTCTATGACAAGGTCCGCCCCGACTCCAGCCAGCCGGTGCCCAAAGGATCGGCGGTCAGCGCTTCGCCCGCGGCCAGCATGACCCCCGAGGGCGATCGTGCCCTGGGCAGCCTGTTCACCCGCCTGGATTTCGACTACGACGGCTGGCTGAACCTCAACGCCGGTTTGCGCTACGACCGCTACCGCCTGCGGGGCGAGACCGGAATCAACACCCGCACCTTCGTGATCGGCAAGACGCCCCAGCAGATTTCGGTGCCGGTGGCCTATGACATCGACAACGAGGAAGGGCGCTTCTCGCCGACCTTCGGCCTGTCGGTCAAGCCGGGCGTCGAATGGCTGCAGTTGTTCGCCAGCTATGGCAAGGGCTGGCGGCCACCGGCGGTGACCGAAACCATGATCACCGGCCGGCCCCACGGCGGCGGCTCGGAGAGTACCTTCCCCAACCCCTTCCTCAAGCCGGAGCGTTCCAGCACCTGGGAAGCGGGGGTCAACGTCTTCAAGGAAAACCTCTGGTTCAACGATGACCGCCTGGGGATCAAGGTGGCGTACTTCGATACCCGGGTCGATGACTTCATCTACATGGCCATGGGTGTGCAGCCCCCTGGCTACGGCTCGCCCGGCATCGGCAACAGTGCCTATGTCAACGACCTCAGCAGCACCCGCTTCAAGGGCGTGGAGTACCAGCTGGACTATGACGCCGGCCGCGCCTACGGCCAGCTGAACTACACCCGCATGATCGGCGACAACGATTTCTGCACGAAAATCGCCTGGCTGGGGGGCGTGACCCAGCCGGTGAAGAATGGCAGCGGGCGTGGCGCGATCGTCACCGGCATGCGTCCCGATGATGCGGCCAACAACGCCAGCCGTTGCAATGCGGCGATCCTCGGTTCGGCCGAACACATGCCCATGGACCGCGGCACCCTGACCCTGGGCGCACGCTTTTTCGACCGCAAGCTGGATATAGGCGCCCGGGCCCGCTACAGCGCCGGCTATTCGATCGCCGGCTCCGCCACCGGCACCGTGAGCCAGACCGGCGTCTACCCGGCCGACTGGAAGCCCTACACCGTCTACGACCTGTATGGCAGCTACCGGGCCACTGAAGAACTGACCCTGCGCCTGGCCATGGAAAACGTCACCGACCGCGCCTACCTGGTGCCCCTCGGCGATGTCCTGGCCTTCACCCTCGGCCGTGGCCGGACCTTGCAGGGCACAGTGGAGTATCAGTTCTGACCGCTTTTGCCCATTGATGGGCAAAACCGCAGCAGGCAGTGGCGTGCTGCGGACATGACCCCCCTAATGTATTGGAGTTTTGCATGAGCATTTCGATCTCTTACAGCGCTACCTACGGCGGTAATACTGTTGCGCAATACCTGACTGACTGGTCGGCCTACTTCGGCGACGTCAACCACCGCCCAGGCGAAGTGGTCGACGGCACCAACACCGGTGGCTTCAACCCGGGCCCGTTCGACGGCACCCAGTACGCCATCAAGAGCACCGCCAGTGACGCGGCCTTCGTCGCCGACGGCAACCTGCACTACACCCTGTTCAGCAACCCGAGCCACACCCTGTGGGGCTCGGTGGACACTATCTCCCTGGGCGACACCCTCGCCGGTGGTTCGGGCAGCAACTACAACCTGGTCAGCCAGGAAGTCAGCTTCACCAACCTGGGCCTCAACAGCCTGAAGGAAGAAGGCCGTGCAGGCGAAGTGCACAAGGTGGTCTACGGCCTGATGAGTGGCGACAGCTCGGCGCTGGCCGGCGAGATCGATGCCCTGCTCAAGGCGATCGACCCAAGCCTGTCGGTGAACTCCACCTTCGACGACCTGGCCGCTGCTGGCGTTGCTCACGTCAACCCGGCTGCCGCAGCCGCTGCCGATGTCGGCCTGGTGGGTGTGCAGGACGTGGCCCAGGACTGGGCGCTGGCCGCCTGAGTGCAGGCCTGAGGCATAAAAAAGCGAATGCAGGATCGCTCCTCCATTCGCTGGCTTGACTCACCTCCGTCGCCCGAGTTTTCGAAGGCCAGGGCGGCGGCGGTGGCAAATTCTGGGGAGCGCCGTGGTGCCTGTCAACGCACCGGGCGCGCCTCTTGTCGTTCCGCTCTGCCCGAGCGGAAGGCCCTGTAACCCTAAACTCTCCACAGGACACCTTGATGAGCAGGCCGAATCCACTTGCCGCTTCCGAGACGCTGGCGGCCTTGACGGCCTACAAGGGCGGCTTTTTCAACATCGGCCTGTTCTCGGCGGTGATCAACCTGCTGATGCTGGCCCCGGCCCTTTACATGCTGCAGGTCTACGACCGGGTGCTGGCCTCGGGCAATCAGATGACCCTGCTGATGCTGACGCTGATGATCCTCGGCCTGTTCGGCCTGATGGGGGCGTTGGAGTGGGTGCGTAGCCAGGTGGTGATCCACCTCGGTACCCAGATGGACATGCGCCTGAACCAGCGGGTGTATGACGCCGCTTTCGAAGCCCAGCTCAAGGGCAGCCCCCAGGCCGCCGGCCAGGCTTTGAACGACCTGACCGCGCTGCGCCAGTTCGCCACCGGCAATGCCTTGTTCGCGTTCTTCGATGCGCCCTGGTTTCCGGTCTACCTGCTGGTGATCTTTCTCTTTCACCCCTGGCTCGGCCTGCTGGCCCTGGCCGGTGCGGTGCTGCTGGTGGCGCTGGCCTGGATCAATCAGCATATCTGCCAGGCACCGCTGGCCCAGGCCAGCCAGTTGTCGATCATCACCAGCCAGCAGGCCACCGCCAACCTGCGCAATGCCGACGCGATCGAAGCCATGGGCATGCTCGGCGCCCTGCGCGAGCGCTGGTTCATCGGCCACCAGGGCTTTCTGGCCCAGCAGAACCTGGCCAGCGAAAAGACCGCCACCATCAGCGCCTGGTCCAAGGGCGTGCGCATGGCCCTGCAGTCCCTGGTGCTGGGCCTGGGCGCCTGGCTGGCGGTGCAGGGCCAGATTACCCCGGGGATGATGATCGCCGGCTCGATCCTAATGGGCCGCGTGCTCAGCCCCATCGACCAGTTGATCGCGGTATGGAAGCAATGGAGCTCGGCGCGCCTGGCCTACGAGCGTTTGTCCGAGTTGTTGCAGGCCAACCCGCCGCGCCCGGCACGCATGAACCTGCCGACGCCCAAGGGCAAGTTGAGCGTCGAACAGTTGAGCGCCTGTGCACCGGGCAGCCGTCGCCCGGCCTTGAGCAACCTTGGCTTCACCCTGGAGGCTGGCCAGGTGCTGGGGGTGATCGGCCCTTCCGGCTGTGGCAAGTCGACCCTGGCCCGGCTGCTGGTCGGTGCCTGGACGCCCCTGACGGGAAAGGTACGCCTGGATGGCGCAGACCTGGCTCAGTGGGACAGGCAGCAACTGGGGCCGCATATCGGTTACCTGCCCCAGGACATCCAGCTGTTCGCCGGCAGCATCGCCGAGAACATCGCGCGTTTTGCCCAGCTGGACTCGGATCAGGTCCTGCAGGCCGCACAAATGGCCGGGGTGCACGAACTGATCCTGCAATTGCCCCAGGGCTATGACACGCGCCTGGGCGAGGGCGGTGCCGGGTTGTCCGGCGGCCAGCGCCAGCGCATCGGCTTGGCCCGGGCGCTGTACGGCCTGCCGGCGCTGATCGTGCTCGACGAGCCCAATTCCAACCTCGATGAGGCCGGTGAGCAGGCTTTGTTGCATGCCATCAGCCAGCTCAAGCAACGGCAGCGGACCCTGGTGCTGATCACCCACAAGCCCAACGTACTGACCCTGACCGACCAGTTGATGATCCTGCGCGACGGCCAGTTGCAGGCCTACGGTCCGACGGCGCGGGTGCTGGAGGCGAACCAGAAGGCCAAGGCCGCGCCGCCGCCGGCTGTACCGATGAGCAATCCGGCGAGCAGCCCGGTGACCAGCTTGAACATGAATTACCGCCTGGGCGTGGCCGGCGGCGAAGGGAAAAAAGCATGAAGGCGAGTGTATCCACAGGCTCTGTTGCGCCGGTCGCTGGGCCAGCCGCCAGCAATGTATTGTCCCTGGACGACAGGAAGTACTCACGGCTCGGCTGGCTCCTGGTGCTGGGAGGTTTTGCCGGGTTCATCGGCTGGGCCGCCTTGGCGCCTCTGGACAAGGGCGTGGCGGTGTCGGGCAAGGTCATGGTCTCGGGCCATCGCAAGACCGTGCAGCACCAGAGCGGCGGCATCGTTGAGCGGATCGAGGTCAAGGAAGGCGACCGGGTCAGCGCCGGGCAGGTGCTGCTGCGCCTCAACGAGACGCCGCTGCGCACCCAGATGCAGTCCCTGCGCAGCCAGTACCTGGGCTCGCTGGCCAGCGAAGCGCGGCTCAATGCCGAGCGCGACGGCGCCAGCGATATCGTCTTCGACCCGCAACTTCAGGCCCTGGCCAGCGAGCCGGACGTGGCCGCCAGCCTGGCGCTGCAACGGCAGCTGTTCAGCAGCCGGCGCCAGGCCCTGAGCATGGAGCAGCAGGGGATTGCCGAAACCATCGCCGGCTCCGAGGCGCAGTTGCGTGGCACCCGGGATTCCAAGGCCAGCAAGCTGGCGCAGCGCCGCGCCTTGAATGAACAGTTGCAGGGCCTGCGGGAACTGGCCCGGGACGGCTATATCCCGCGCAACCGGCTGCTGGACAGCGAGCGCCTGTACGCGCAGATCGACGGCTCGATCGCCGAGGACTTCGGCCGCATCGGCCAGTTGCAGCGGCAGATCCTCGAACTGCGCCTGCGCATCCGCCAGACCACCGAGGATTTCCAGAAAGACCTGCGCAGCCAGTTGGCCGATACCCGGGTGCGTACCGAGGACCTGCGCAATCGCCTGGCCTCCGCCCAGTTCGAACTGGCCAACAGCCAGGTGCGCGCCCCGGCCGCCGGGGTGGTGGTGGGGCTGGAGGTGTACACCGAGGGCGGGGTGATCAAGCCGGGCCAGCCGCTGATGGACATCGTGCCCCAGGACGAACCCCTGCTGGTGGAGGCCCGGGTGCCGGTGCAACTGGTGGACAAGGTGCACCCGGGGCTGCCCGTGGAGCTGATGTTCTCGGCCTTCAACCAGAGCACCACGCCCAGGGTGCCGGGGGAGGTGACCCTGGTGTCCGCCGACCGGCAGGTGGACGAGCGCACCGAGGAGCCTTACTACACCTTGCGGGCCACGGTCAGCGCCCAGGGCATGCAGCAGTTGCAGGGCTTGCAGATCCGCCCGGGCATGCCGGTGGAAGCCTTTGTCCGTACCGGCGAACGTTCGATGCTCAACTACCTGTTCAAGCCCCTGCTTGACCGTACTCACATGGCGTTGGTGGAAGAATGATTCGAGCCTGGTGCTACCTGCCCCTGCTGTGCCTGTTGAGCAGCCCGTCGGTCCGGGCCTTGGGGTTGCTGGACGCCTATGACCTGGCCTTGCGCAATGACCCGACCTTCCAGGCGGCGATCAAGGAGCGCGATGCCGGGGAAGAGAACCGGGCCATTGGCCGTGCCGGGCTGCTGCCGAACCTGTCCTGGAGCTATAACAATTCGCGCAACCAGTCCGAAGTGACCCAGGAGACCGTTCGCGGTGATGTCACCAATGACCGGGACTACCGCAGCTACGCCTCGACCCTGACCCTACAGCAACCGCTGCTGGACTACGAAGCCTATGCGCGCTACCGCCAGGGTTCGGCCCAGGCGCTGTTCGCCGATGAACGCTTTCGCGGCAAGAGCCAGGAACTGGCGGTGCGCTTGCTCGGTGCCTACAGCCAGGCGCTGCTGGCCCAGGAGCGCATCGAGCTGAGCCGGGCGCAGAAGCGAGCCTACGTCGAACGCTTGCAGCTCAACGAACGCCTGCTCAAGGGCGGCGAGGGCACCCGCACCGATGTGCTGGAGACCCAGGCCCGGCTGAGCCTGGCCCTGGCGCAGGAGATCGAGGCCCAGGACCAGCAGGACGCGGCCCTGCGCGAGCTGCAAGCCATAGTCGGCGAACCGTTGCAGATCGACGAACTGGATCCGCTGACCCGGCAGTTCCAGATCCAGCCGCTGCTGCCCAACCGCTTCGACAGCTGGCGTGACCTGGCCATGGCCAACAACCCGGACCTGGCGTCCCAGCAGCAGGCGCTGCGAGTGGCGGAGTATGAAGTGGAGCGCAAGCGCGCCGGGCACCTGCCCAAGGTGAGTTTGTATGCCAGCAGCCGTCAGACCAGTTCCGATTCGGAAAGCTCCTACAACCAGAAGTACGACACCAATACCGTGGGCATCCAGGTCAGCCTGCCGCTGTTTGCCGGTGGCTCGGTATCGGCCTCGACCCGCCAGGCGGCCAGCCAGCTGTCCCAGGCCCAGTTCGAACTGGATGCCAAGACCGCCACCACCCTCAACGAACTGCGCAAGCAGTTCAACCTCAACACCAGCGCCGCGGCCAAGGTCCGGGCCTATGAAATGGCCGTCAGCTCCGCCGAGGCGCTGGTGACCGCGACCCAGAAGAGCGTGCACGGCGGCGAGCGGGTCAACCTGGATGTACTGGACGCCGAGCAACAACTGTTCACCGCCCGCCGCGACCTGGCAGATGCCCGGCATGCCTACCTGTTGGCGCGGATCCAGCTCAAGTTCTACGCCGGCCTGCTCAACGAACAGGACCTGCAGCAACTGGCCGGTTACTTCCGCCCCCTGGGCTGACACCACTGCGCCCGCACCTACCCTGTAGGAGCTGGCTTGCCAGCGAAGGCGTCGGTCGGGTTGGTGCAGGTCTCAAGGGCCTCTTCGCCGGCAAGCCGGCTCCTACGGAGGAGGGCGTTACGTCTGGTTTGGCCTTGTAGGAGCTGGCTTGCCAGCGAAGGCGTCGGCCGGGTTGGCACAAGGCTCAGGGGCCTCTTCGCCGGCAAGCCGGCTCCTACGGAGGGGGAGGGCTGCAGAACGACAACGGCCGTCTCGAGGACGGCCGTTGGGGAGCGGGGCCAATCAGCGGCGGGTCAGCAGGACCCCGGATTCCATGTGGTGGGTCCAGGGGAACTGGTCGAACAGTGCGCAGCGGGTGATGCGGTGGGTGTCGTGCAGCTGGGCGATGTTGGCCGCCAGAGTCTCCGGGTTGCAGGAGATGTACAGGATGTTGTCGAAGCGCCGGGTCAGCTCGCAGGTGTCCGGGTCCATGCCGGCCCGCGGCGGGTCGACGAACACGCTGCCGAATTCGTAGCTCTTGAGGTCCACGCCCTGCAGGCGGCGGAACGGCCGAACTTCGTTCAGGGCTTCGGTCAGCTCTTCGGCCGACAAACGCACCAGGGTGACGTTATCCACAGCGTTTTCGCTGAGGTTGCTCAAGGCGGCATTCACCGAGGTCTTGCTGATCTCGGTGGCCAGCACCTTGCGCACCCGGGTGGCCAGGGGCAGGGTGAAGTTGCCATTGCCGCAGTACAGCTCCAGCAGGTCGTCCTGGCGCTCTCCCAGGGCTTCATAGGCCCAGTTGAGCATCTTCTGGTTCACCGTGCCGTTGGGCTGGGTGAAGGCGCCTTCGGGCTGGCGGTAGCTGAAGGTACGCCCGCCGACTTCGAGCTTTTCCACCACGTAGTCCTGGCCGATGACTTCGCGCTTGCCCTTGGAGCGACCGATCACGCTGACCTTGAGGTCGGCGGCCAATTGGCTTGCCGCCTTGTGCCAGTGCTCGTCCAGGGGGCGGTGGTAGCACAGGGTGATCATCGCGTCGCCGGCCAGGGTGGTGAGGAACTCCACCTGGAACAGCTTGTGGCTCAGGGGCGCGCTGGCTTGCCAGGCGGCCTTGAGCCGGGGCATCAACTGGTTGATGCGCTGGCTGGCGATGGGGAATTCCTCGATGAGGATCGGTGTGCGCTTGTCGTCCTGGGAGAACATCGCGTAGTGCCGTTCCCCGGCCTCGCGCCACAGGCGGAACTCTGCCCGCAGGCGGAAGTTCTGCAGGGGCGAGTCGAAGACCTGAGGCTCGGGCGCATCGAAGGGGGCCAGCAGGTCGCGCAAGCGCGCGATCTTGTCATTCAACTGGGTGGTGTAGCTTGCGGCGTCAAAAGTCATGCGGGGTAACCGAGCTTGATCACGAACAGGATCGACAGGATCACCAGGGGCGCGTTCAGCTCACGGGCACGGCCCGACAGCAGTTTGATCACGGTCCAGGCGATGAAGCCGAAGGCGATGCCGTTGGCGATGGAATAGGTGAACGGCATGGCCAGGGCGGTGACGACCACGGGAGCGGCGACGGTGATGTCTTCCCAGTCGATTTCTGCCAGGCCCGAGGTCATCAGCACGGCGACGAACAGCAGGGCCGGTGCGGTGGCGAAGGCGGGTACGCTGGCTGCCAGTGGCGAGAAGAACAGCGCCAGCAGGAACATGATCGCCACCACGATGGCGGTCAGGCCGGTGCGGCCACCGGCGCTTACGCCCGCCGCGGATTCGATATAACTGGTGGTGGTCGAGGTGCCCAGCAGGGAGCCGGCCATGGCGGCGGTGCTGTCAGCGATCAGCGCCCGGCCCATTTTCGGCATGTGACCGTCCTTGCCCATCAGGCCGGCGCGCTTGGCGACGCCGATCAGGGTGCCGGAGTTGTCGAACAGGTCGACGAACAGGAAGGCGAAGATCACGCTCACCAGACCAATGTCCAGGGCGCCCTTGATGTCCAGTTGCAGGAAGGTTGGGGCCAGGGACGGTGGCATCGAGGTCACGCCGCCGAACGGGGTGACGCCCATGAGAATGGAGACGACGGTCACCGCGAGAATGCCGATCAGCACCGCGCCGCGCACTTTCAGGGCTTCCAGGGCCACGATCAGGGCAAAACCCAGGGCTGCGAGGATGGGGGCCGGTTTGCTCAGGTCGCCGAGGCCGACCAGGGTCGACTCGTTGCCCACGACGATCTGGGCGTTATGCAGGGCGATCAGCGCCAGGAACAGGCCGATACCGGCGGCAATGGCCGAGCGCAGGGGCAGGGGGATGCTGTTGATGATCCATTCGCGGATGCGGAAGATCGACAGCAGGAAGAACAGCACCGCCGAGATGAATACCGCACCCAGGGCTACCTGCCAGGTGTGGCCCATGTGCAGGACCACGGTGTAGGTGAAGAAGGCGTTCAGGCCCATGCCCGGTGCCAGGGCGATCGGGTAGTTGGCGATCAGGCCCATGACGGTGGAACCGATGGCCGCCGCCAGGCAGGTGGCAACGAAGATCGCGCCCTTGTCCATGCCCGTCTCGCCGAGAATGCTCGGGTTGACGAAAAGGATGTAGGCCATGGCCAGGAAGGTGGTCACGCCCGCAAGAATCTCGGTGCGCACGTTGGTGTTGTGTGCCTTGAGTTGAAACAGCCTTTCCAGCATGTCTGCTCCCCGTGGCGCCGCCGGGCGCCGTGAATGTATCGACTCCAACAGCAAAGCACAGACTTTATAAGGTGCCTGCGGATTTGCTCTGGGTCGGAAAAAGCCGCGCATCATACCAGCAGCGTGGGCCAATGGCTGCGATCGTCGGCGATGTTTTGCCGCGCTGGCAAGTAGCGCATACTGCGCCCTGGTTTTAGGGGGGATTTATGCGCAGCACAGTGAAAATGACAGCCCTGGCATTGCTCGGCGCGACAGCCTGCTGGCTGGCGGCCCCGGCCATGGCGCGCTCGGCCCCGCCGCTGAGCCGGGTGGAGATTCTCAAGGTGCTGTCACCTTCCTGCGGCCTGGAGGATGTCTCCGACGGCCGTGAACGGACCCAGTGCGATCACAACGGCCCGAACATCAAGGTCTACGTGCTGGAGATCGGCTACGGTCGCGAGCCCCATGTGACCCTGGACGGCTTCGAGGTCGATGGCACCCGTTCGCCGGTGTGCGAGGACGGCTCCAGCTATGTGCCCTGCGGCAACTCGGGGACTACCGTCGGCTATGTCTATGTCTTCGACCTGGCGGGCAAGCAGGAGGGCACCTTCAGCTTTCGCAACACCTCGCTCAACGCCCCGGGCAACAGCCTGGGCGCGCAGATCTACATCAAGTGACGGCGCCCTGAACGGCAGCCGGCAAAGCTGACTAAGCTCTAAAGACCTCCACGCGGAGTCATCCCCATGACCTTCAGAGCCCTGGTCACCCTTGCCGAAGGCATCGACGACCTGCAAAGCGTGACCCTGATCGACGTATTGCGCCGTGCCGAAGTCGAAGTGCTGGCCGCCAGCGTCGAAGGCCGGCGCATGCTCACCTGCGCCCGGGGCACCCGCTTGACCGCCGACGCCATGCTGGTGGACGTGCTGGCCCAGCGCTTCGACCTGATCGTATTGCCCGGCGGCGCGGTGGGCGCCCAGCACCTGGCGGCCCATCAACCGCTGCAGCAACTGCTCAAGGATCAGGCCGCAGCGGGACGCCTGTTCGCCGGCATCGCCGAAGCCCCGGCCCTGGCCTTGCAGGCGTATGGCGTGCTGCGCCAGCGGCGCATGACCTGCCTGCCCAGCGCCAGCCATCATCTGCTGGGCTGCACCTTTGTCGACCAGCCGGTGGTGGTGGACGGTAACTGCATCACCGCCCAGGGCTCCGCCGCGGCCCTGGCGTTTGCCCTGGCCCTGGTGGAAGCGCTGTGCGGTCGCGGCAAGCGCGCCAAGGTGGCTGGAGAGCTGCTGGTTTAGGGCTCAGCCAACATGGGCCACGATGGGCTCGATCACCGGTTGCAGTTCCTGCTCGGTGTGCCAGATGTCGTAATCGGCCTGTACCGCCAGCCAGACCTTGGCCTTGCCGATTCCGGCGCGTTCCAGCTTGACCGCCAGTTCCGCACGGATCGGCGCATGGCCGTTCAACACCTTGGACAGGTGCGGGCGGGCGTAGCCGATATGCCGAGCCAGCTCCGTCACGCTGATGCCCAGTTCGGGCAAGATATCCAGGCGCAGGGTGTCACCGGGGTGGGGCGGGTTGTGGATGGGCATGATCCTGCCTCCTGTTCAGTGGTAGTCCAGATAATCCACCAGCTCGATATCCGAACCTACGAAACGAAAGATCACTCGCCAGTTGCCGGACACTACCAGGGACCAGTAGCCAAGCAGGTCGCCCCTGAGCGGGTGCAGCCGCCAGCCCGGCAGATTGAGGTCTGCCGGTTCGCTGGCGTGATCCATGAACGACAGTTGGCGGGCCAACCGGCGTGCATGCTCGGCCCGTATTCCACGAGTCGATCCGGTTTCATAGAAGGCGCGCAGGCCCTTGTGCTGAAAGGACTTGATCATGGGGTGCGAGTGTAAGGCGATACCTTACACTCTTCGTAACGGTTTTGTATTGCAGAGAATGATCAATAACCTGTTACGAGGCCCCCCACGGGGCGTTTCTCTGTCGCAGCTCGGTTCGGCAAGGAGTCGGGCACGGGGCTTGTGAACGGGTAACAAAGGCTAACCAGCCGCTTCTTGCACCGCCCGTCCCATCACCCCTATAGTTCGCGCCGTCGCTGCCAATTCAGCGGCCGGGTTTGGTCACCCGAAATTAGAAGGCGCACGCGCCACCCTGGTTTGCAGGCACTTTTTCGTGTCCGCACGCTTAATGGTGGGCTGTGCGCGGGACACCTTCGGGTGTGCCGGGTGCCTTCTTCCCGGTTGACCAACCTGTGCACAGTCCGCCACCCATCGTTTGGTCACGATTGGGGCGGTCATTCATAAAGAAGGATCTAATGATGAATACCCCGGAAACTGCTGCTCACTATGTGCCGCTTAAATCCAACATAAGCCGGCCAGGTGTGTTTTTTATCAACGCCAATGCCTCCCCTGAGGCGCTGCACGAAGCCGCCGAGCAACGCATGCGCACGGCTGCCAACCTGCTGGAAACCCTCTGCTGCCTGAATTTCAGCCACGGCGATGTGAAGGACATCCCGCACATCATCGACGTGCTCTATGTACTGACCCAGGATGGTTGCGACCTGCTGGAGGCGGCGAAATGGCGAGCCGCTGCTGAAGCTCAGCCCAGCCACTGAGGCTTGAACCTGGCCGCGCCTGCCCGGCGCGGCTTCAGGCCTTGGGTTGCTCGAGCCGTTCGATCATCCGATCGCGCTGGGCCAGGGTCGGGAACAGCTTGATCCAGACGCCGGTCACCAGCAGCGTGCCGACCCCGCCGAGCACCACCGCCGGCACCGTGCCGAACCAGTGGGCGGTCAGCCCGGATTCGAACTCCCCCAACTGATTCGAAGCGCCGATGAACAGGCCGTTCACCGCGCTGACCCGGCCGCGCATTTCGTCCGGGGTCTCCAGTTGCACGAAGGAGGCGCGGATCACCATGCTGATCATGTCCGCCGCCCCCAGCACCACCAGCACCGCCAGGGAAAACCAGAACGAAGTCGAGAGGCCGAAGGCGATGGTGGCCACGCCAAACACCCCGACCGCGGTGAACATCACCCGCCCGACCTTGCGCTCGACGCTAAAACGCGCCAGCCACAGGGACATCAGCAAGGCTCCCACCGCTGGCGCCGAACGCAGCAGCCCCAGGCCCCAGGGGCCGGTGAGCAGGATGTCCTTGGCGAACACCGGCAGCAGCGCGGTGGCGCCACCCAGCAATACCGCGAACAGGTCCAGGGAGATGGCGCCGAGGATGTCCGGGCGGCTGCGGATGAAGCGGATGCCCGCCAGCAGCGAATCGAGGGTGGCCTTGCCCTTGTTCAACGGGGTCTGCCGGGCCGGCAGGTTGAGCATCAGCACGCAGGCGATCAGGTACAGGACCACGGTGGGGCCGTAGACCCAGACGCTGCCGAAGGCGTACAGCAACCCGCCCAGGGCCGGGGCGACGATGGTCGCCGACTGCTGCGCCGATTGCGCGGCGGCCACCGCCCGGGGAAACAGCGCCGCGGGCACGATGCTCGGCAGCAGGGCCTGGGTGGTGGGCATTTCGAAGGAGCGGGCGCCGCCGAGCAGGAAGGCCAGAATGAAGATCATTTCCCGGGTGACGCTGTCGGTCAGGCTGCCGACGGCCAGGGCCAGGGCGATCAGGGCTTGCAGCGACTGGCAGATGGCCGCCACCCGACGCCGGTCGTAGCGGTCGGCCACATGCCCGGTGTGCAGCATGAACAGCACCCGCGGGGCGAACTCCACCAGCCCCACCAGGCCCAGGTCCAGCACATTGCCGGTCAGTTGGTAGAGGTTCCAGCCAATGGCCACGGTGAGCATCTGGAAGCCGCTGGCGGTAAAGATCCGCGCCAGCCAGAACGCGATGAACGGACGATGGTGACGGAGCAGCAGAGGGTCTTGGCTGGGCATCGGGCGGTAGATCTGAGCGGGGAGTGCCACGAGATTATCACCAAGATGTAACCAATAGTTGCGGCTCGGGGAAAATTCGTTAGCCGCGCATCTATCTTGTTTTTCGCTCGAACACCTGGTCGCGAACCCTGTAGCCGCTGCCGCAGGCTGCGAACGGCTCCGGAGGAGACGCCAGGATATTGAATACGCCGCAGGTTCGACGGGAAGTTGCCAGCCAAGGCCCTGCGTACCGAACGCGGCCCGGCCTTTCGCAGCTTCGCAGGCTCAGCAGCGGCTACAGGCGTTTTGTGTGGGAAAAGCCGGGAAAACCCCGGGCTTGAGAGGGTGAGGCAAGCTGTCACGCGGCAAATAACCACAGAGTTGCATGGCGAAATTAGGACTACTCTTTCAACGTTGCTTGATCCAGATCAAAACCTTTTTGCAAAGGCTGATGTGGTGGCCCAAGTGCCAGACTCCCTGCGTAGCGATGGTTTAAAAAGAACGAATCCGAATTCGCCGCACTCCATATCCGTGGGGGCAGTGGGTGCAGGCCTCTGGCCGGCAGCCGGTATTACCTGATAGAGGAAAGCTTATGTTCGGTTTAGAGGCTCTTGATCTCGCCCGAATTCAGTTCGCGTTCACCATCTCGTTCCATATCCTGTTCCCGGCGATCACCATCGGCCTGGCGAGCTACCTGGCGGTACTCGAAGGCCTCTGGCTGAAGACCCGCGACGACACCTACCGCGATCTCTACCACTTCTGGTCGAAGATCTTTGCCGTCAACTTCGGCATGGGCGTGGTCTCCGGCCTGGTGATGGCCTACCAGTTCGGCACCAACTGGAGCCGCTTCTCGGACTTTGCCGGGTCCGTCACCGGCCCCCTGCTCACCTATGAAGTGCTCACGGCCTTCTTCCTCGAAGCCGGTTTCCTCGGGGTGATGCTGTTCGGCTGGAACAAGGTCGGGCGCAAGCTGCACTTCTTCTCCACGGTGATGGTGGCCATCGGCACCCTGATCTCGACCTTCTGGATCCTCTCGTCCAACAGCTGGATGCAGACCCCGCAAGGCTATGAAATCGTCAATGGCCAGGTGATCCCGGTGGATTGGCTGGCGGTGATCTTCAACCCGTCATTCCCCTATCGCCTGGCGCACATGGCTGTAGCGGCGTTCGTCGCCACGGCGTTCTTCGTCGGTTCGTCCGCAGCCTGGCACTTGCTGCGCGGGCGGGACAACCCGGCCATTCGTCGCATGCTGTCGATGGCCATGTGGATGGCCCTGATCGTGGCGCCGGTGCAGGCGGTGATCGGCGACTTCCATGGCCTCAACACCCTCAAGCACCAGCCGGCGAAAATCGCCGCCATCGAAGGCCACTGGGAGAACGTCGGCAACGAGCCGACCCCGCTGATCCTCTTCGGCTGGCCGGACATGAAGGCCGAGAAAACCCGCTTCGCGGTGGAAATCCCTTACCTGGGCAGCCTGATCCTCACCCACTCGCTGGACAAGCAGGTGCCGGCGCTCAAGGAGTTCCCACCCGAGGACCGGCCCAACTCGACCATCGTCTTCTGGTCGTTCCGGATCATGGTCGGCCTGGGCATGCTGATGATCTTCACCGGCCTGTGGAGCCTCTGGCTGCGCAAGCGCGACACCCTCTACACCTCGCGCCCGTTCCTGTACCTGGCGTTGTGGATGGGCCCGTCCGGGTTGATCGCGATCCTGGCCGGCTGGTTCACCACCGAGATCGGCCGCCAGCCGTGGGTGGTCTATGGCCTGATGCGCACGGCGGATGCCTCTTCCGGCCACAGCTTTGTGCAGATGAGCATCACCCTGGCGCTGTTCGTGGTGGTGTACTTCTCGCTGTTCGGCGTGGGTATCGGCTACATGATGCGCCTGGTGCGCAAAGGCCCGGTTACCAACGAAGGTGCCGAAACCAGCCACGGTGGCCCCGGCCAGAAACGCACCCCGGCCCGTCCGCTGTCCGCAGCCGACGATGACCACGACGCCGACCACGGCACCCGCCTGAACAAGGGGAACTGAGTCATGGGTATTGATCTTCCGCTGCTCTGGGCCGTGATTATCATCTTCGGCATCATGATGTACGTGGTCATGGACGGCTTCGACCTGGGGATCGGGATTCTCTTCCCGTTCGTCAAGGACGACCGCGACCGTGACGTAATGATGAACACCGTCGCGCCTGTCTGGGACGGCAACGAAACCTGGCTGGTACTGGGGGGCGCAGCGTTGTTCGGCGCTTTCCCGCTGGCCTACTCGGTGGTGCTCTCGGCACTCTACCTGCCGCTGATCCTGATGCTGGTGGGCCTGATCTTCCGCGGCGTGGCCTTCGAGTTCCGCTTCAAGGCCAAGGAAGACAAGCGCCACATCTGGGACAAGGCCTTCATCGGCGGCTCGGTGGCGGCGACCTTCTTCCAGGGCGTGGCCCTGGGGGCATTCATCGATGGGCTGCCGGTGGTCAACCGCCAGTTCGCCGGCGGTTCCCTGGACTGGCTGACCCCCTTCACCCTGTTCTGCGGCCTGGCGCTGGTGGTGGCCTATGCCTTGCTCGGTTGCACCTGGCTGATCATGAAAACCGAAGGCAAGCTGCAACTGCAGATGCATGACCTGGCGCGGCCCCTGGCCTACGTGGTGCTGGCGGTGATCGGCGTCGTCAGTATCTGGACGCCCCTGGCCCACGCCGAGATTGCCGCGCGCTGGTTCACCCTGCCGAACCTGTTCTGGTTCCTGCCGGTGCCGATCCTGGTGCTGGTGACCATGTACGGCCTGCTCCGCGCCGTGGCCCGCAACGCCCACTACACGCCGTTCCTGCTGACCCTGGTGCTGATCTTCCTCGGCTACAGCGGCCTGGGCATCAGCCTGTGGCCGAACATAGTGCCACCGTCGATCTCCATCTGGGACGCCGCCGCGCCGCCGCAGAGCCAGGGCTTCATGCTGGTGGGCACCTTGTTCATCATCCCGTTCATCCTGGGTTATACCTTCTGGAGCTACTACGTGTTCCGCGGCAAGGTCACCCACGAAGACGGTTATCACTAGGTAGGAGCCGGCTTGCCGGCGAAGAGGCCTTCGCGCCTTGCGCCGAGCTTGCGGTCGCTTTCGCTGGCACGCCAGCTCCTACGGGAATCCGGGTTAGGCAGGAGTTGAGGTCATGAGCGGTAAACACTCTTTGCAGGAAATCGAACAGGCGGAAAAGAAGCCGCTGTGGCAGCGCCTGGGTTGGCTGGTAATGATCTGGGGCGGCAGTGTCCTGGCCCTGTTCGTGGTCGCCAGCCTGATGCGCATGTTCATGAATGCCGCAGGCCTGACCACCCACTGATCATCCCATCCCGTTGCCTTGCGGCTCGGTTTCAACCCTCCCTTGGTGGAGGGTTTTTTTTGCCTGTCGAAAAGGCCGCTGTGTTCTGGCGAGCCCTTACTTGCGGGCCTTGAGGATGACGAACTTGGGGGTTGCCGCCACTTGCTCGACGCCGCGGAACAGCCGCGCCAGCTTGCTGTGGTAGCCCAGGTGGCGGTTGCCGACGATGTACAGTGCGCCCCCTACCACCAGGGCCTCCCGGGCCTGCTGGAACATGCGCCAGGCGAGGAAGTCGCCCACCACCTGCTGCTGGTGGAACGGCGGGTTGCACAGCACCACCTCCAGGGATTGCGCTGCCTGGCCGGCCAGGCCGTCGCCGGCTCGCATTTGGGCTTCGCGCTCGCCCAGCACGGCCTGCCAGTTCTCCCGGGCCGATTGCACCGCCATGAAGGATTCGTCCACCAGGGTGTAATGGGCCTGGGGGTTGTCCAGGGCGCTGGCAATGGCCAGTACGCCGTTGCCGCAGCCCAGGTCCGCGACCCGGGCGCTGCCGAGGTTCTGCGGCAGGTGCGGGAGGAAGGCGCGGGTGCCGATGTCCAGGCCTTCGCGGCAGAACACGTTGGCGTGGTTGAGCAGCTCGATGGCCGGCTGTTCCAGGCGATAGCGGGTCGGGTAGGGCGACACGACGGGCTGCTTGTCTTGCGGCGTGGCAATCAGCAGCCGAGCCTTTTTCACCGCCAGCGAGGCCTGGACCGGGCCGATGTAGCGCTCCAGCAAATCACCGGCGGCGCGGGGCAGGTGCTTGACCATCGCCGCCGCCACCACCTGGGCGCCGGGGGCCAGTTGCCCTTGCAGGCGGATCAGTTGCTCTTCCAGCAGGGCCAGGGTCTTGGGGACGCGGATCAGCACCCGGTCGAAGGGGCCGGCCAGGGGCTCGCTGGCCGGCACCACGCGCACGGCGTCGAAGGGCAGGCCGTTGCGCACCAGGTTCTTTTCCAGGGCCAGGGCGCCCAGGTAGGAGTCGCCACTGCTGCTGATCTGGACCTTGCCCAGCAGGCTCGCGGCCAGGGCGCCGAAGCTGTCGTTGAGCACCAGCACCCGGGTGTCGCTGGCCGGTTGTTGTTCGGCCAGGTGATTGAGCAGGTATTCGTCCGCCGCGTCGAAGGCTTGCAGTGGCTCGTTCTGCTGTTCGGGCTGGCGGATCAGGTCGAGCTGGGCGAAGGGGCTTGCAAGCAGGGGCATGGGGCGGACTCTAGGTAATCGGTGAATGTCCCGGCGGTGGGGGCTGTCGAGCGCACGGGAACCCTCGGACAGCGGCAGTGCGGGCTGTTCGAAGCGGGGCTAAATGGTACGTTTTTTTGTCGCTGATTGCCCGCGCTCTATGCCACTACAAACCGCCGGTGTTTCTGCGCGGCGCTTTGCGGGACACTAGCGCATCGGTTTTGTGGAGCCTGTCATGACTGCCAGTGAAGAAAAGTACACCCGCCAGACCCTGCTCGAGGTCCAGCCCTTGACCTCCAGCCTGTTCACCCTGCGCACCACCCGGGATGCGGGTTTTCGCTTTCGTGCCGGGCAGTTCGCTCGCCTCGGGGTGACCAAGGCCGACGGCAGTACGGTGTGGCGCGCCTATTCCATGGTGTCATCGCCGTTCGATGAGTTTCTCGAGTTCTTTTCCATCGTGGTGCCCGGTGGCGAGTTCACCAGCGAGCTGAGCCGCCTGGAAGTGGGGGACAGCCTGCTGGTGGATCGTCAGGCCTTTGGCTACCTGACCCTGGACCGTTTCGTCGATGGTCGCGACCTCTGGTTGCTATCCACCGGCACCGGGATTGCGCCGTTCCTGTCGATCCTCCAGGACTTCGAGGTGTGGGAAAAATTCGAACGCATCATCTTGGTCTACAGCGTGCGCGAGGCCAAGGAGCTGGCCTATCAGCGCCTGCTGGCCGAGTTGCCCCAGCGCGAATACCTGGCGGAATTTGCCCACAAGCTGCAATTCATCAGCACCGTGACCCGCGAGCAGCATCCGGGCAGCCTCAACGGGCGCATCACCCAGTTGATCGAGAACGGTGAGCTGGAGCGTGCCGCCGGCGTGGAGCTGAGCCCCGAGCACTCCCGGGTGATGCTATGCGGCAACCCGCAGATGATCGATGACACCCGCGCCCTGCTCAAGCAGCGGGGCATGAGCCTGAGCCTGACCCGGCGACCGGGGCAGGTGGCGGTGGAAAACTACTGGTAATGAAAACGGCGCCATCAGGGCGCCGTTGTCGTATTGCGGGATCAGCCTCAGGGCTTGTTGTTCTGAGCCTTGAGCAGATCGCGGATCTCCCCCAGCAGCTCTTCTTCCTTGGTCGGCACCGGCGGCAGCGTCGGGGCCACGGCCTCTTCGCGCTTGAGACGGTTGATCACCTTGACCCCCATGAAGATGGCGAAGGCAATGATCACGAAGTCGATGATGCTCTGGATGAACTTGCCGTACGCCAAGACCACTGCCGGCGTATCGCCCGCAGCCGCCTTGAGCGTGACCGCCAGATCCCCGAAGTTCACCCCACCGATCAGCAGGCCGATTGGCGGCATGACCACGTCGCCAACAAAGGACGAGACGATCTTGCCGAACGCGGCGCCGATGATGATACCGACGGCCATATCGACCACATTACCTTTGACCGCGAAGGCCTTGAATTCACTTAGCACGCCCATAGGTTATTCCTTGCTACAGATGAGGTTGGTTACGGCAGTGTAATTCAGCAAAAAGCATTTTGCCGAAACAACTTTTTACAGCTCGCGGGGTTATCGACCGATAAAGAGGCAAATAGTTTATTCAAAGTGCCATCAAATCGCGCGCGATATACCCCGCGCCCCACGATATAACCAGTACATTCTGTCAATCGAGCGGTTACGGCCTTTCTATTTATCTTTCAAATATTTAGTCACTAGCCTCTAGCAGGCGCATCGAGATGCGCCTTATATAACTAGAGGAATACAACATGACCGCTTCTCTTGGCCTTGGGAGTCTTTCCCAGCGACGCGTACTGGGCGTGCTTGCCGCCAGTATGCTTTCCCTTTCCGTACAGGCCGCCACGCTGACCCGCGACAACGGTGCGGCAGTGGGCGACAACCAGAATTCGCAGACTGCGGGCGCCACCGGCCCGGTGCTGTTGCAAGACGTGCAGTTGATTCAGAAACTCCAGCGGTTCGACCGCGAGCGCATTCCAGAGCGTGTGGTGCATGCCCGTGGCACGGGTGCCCACGGTACTTTCACGGTAACCGACAACCTCACGGACCTGACCCGTGCCAAGGTGTTTGCCGCCGGCGAAGTGACCCCGGTATTCGTGCGTTTCTCGGCGGTGGTGCATGGCAACCACTCCCCGGAAACCTTGCGCGATCCACGGGGCTTCGCCACCAAGTTCTATACCGCGGACGGTAACTGGGACCTGGTGGGCAACAACTTCCCGACCTTCTTCATTCGTGATGCCATCAAGTTCCCGGACATGGTGCATGCGTTCAAACCCGACCCGCGCACCAATCTCGACGATGACTCGCGGCGTTTCGACTTCTTCTCCCATGTTCCAGAAGCCACCCGTACTCTGACCGAGCTGTATTCCAACTCCGGCACTCCGGCCAGTTACCGGGAAATGGACGGTAATGGTGTGCATGCCTACAAGTTGATCAACGCCAAGGGCGAAGTGCACTACGTGAAGTTCCACTGGAAGAGCCTGCAGGGTCTGAAGAATCTCGACCCGAAACAAGTGGTGGAGGTACAGGGCCGCGATTACAGCCATATGACTAATGACTTGGTAACCCACATTAATAAAGGGGACTTTCCCAAGTGGGACTTGTATGTCCAGGTATTGAAACCCGAAGACCTGGCCAAGTTTGATTTCGACCCGCTGGACGCTACCAAGATCTGGCCCGGTGTGCCCGAGCGCAAAGTCGGGCAGATGGTGTTGAACCGCAATCCGGCCAACGTCTTCCAGGAAACCGAGCAAGTGGCCATGGCACCGGCCAATCTGGTGCCAGGCATCGAACCGTCGGAAGACCGCCTGCTGCAAGGCCGGGTGTTCTCCTATGCCGATACCCAGATGTACCGCATCGGCGCCAATGCCCTGCAACTGCCGATCAACGCGCCGAAGAACCCGGTGAACAACGGCAACCAGGACGGTGCGATGAACCTGGGCCACAGCAGCACGGGGGTCAACTACCAGCCAAGCCGCCTGATGCCACGCGAGGAGCCGCAGACCGCGCGCTACAGCCAGATGGCGCTGGCGGGCAGCACCCAGCAGGCGAAGATCCAGCGCGAGCAGAACTTCAAGCAGGCCGGTGACCTGTACCGCTCCTTCAGCAAGAAGGAACGCCAGGACCTGATCGACAGCTTCGGCGGCTCCCTGGCCACCACCGATGATGAGAGCAAGCACATCATGCTGTCGTTCCTTTACAAGGCCGACCCTGAATACGGCACTGGGGTGACCAAGGTGGCCAAGGGCGACCTGGCCCGAGTCAAGGCCCTGGCGGCGAAGTTGAGCGACTGATCGAGCGAGCCTTACCCGTCACGCCCGTCCGGGCGTGACGTCTTTTTCCGACAGAGGAGTCGCGCCATGCGTCTTTTTATAGCGCTGCTGTCAGTGGCCTGGTCGTTTGCCGCCTACGCGCAGCCTACGGCCGAAGCAGCGGCCGCCGCCGACCCGGTGGCGGTCAAGGTCCAACTGGAAAACTACTATTTCGATGCCGCCCGCCGTGGCGATGTGGAAATGCTCGACACCTTTATCGCGGCCGGCTATTCCCTCGATACCCAGGATGAAAAGGGCTACACCGCGCTGATCCTCGCGGCCTATCACGGCCAGGGCCCGGCGGTGGAGCGCCTGCTGGCCGCTGGGGCCAACGCCTGCGCCCAGGACAAGCGTGGCAACACGGCCTTGATGGGGGCGATCTTCAAGGGCGAGGTGCAGATCGCCCGGCGCCTGCTGGCCGCCGATTGCAGCCCTGACCAGCGCAATGGCGCCGGGCAGACCGCCGCCATGTACGCCGGGTTGTTCAAGCGGGTCGAATTGCTCGACGCCCTGGCCGCCAAGGGCGCCGACCTGAATGCCGAGGATCCCCTGGGCAATAGCGCCACGCGCCTGGCCAGCGGGCAGATACGTACCGCCGCACCGCGCTGATCCGCGCCAGCTGAGCTATCATCGCGGTTTTTGCCGGGGGTTCAGATGGCCAAGGCCAAGCGCATGTACGGCTGCACCGAGTGCGGCTCCACCTTTCCCAAATGGGCCGGGCAGTGCGGTGAGTGCGGGGCCTGGAACACCCTGACCGAGACCATGATCGAAAGCGGCGGCGCGGCGGCACCTGCCGGGCGCACCGGCTGGGCCGGGCAGCAGGCGCAGATCAAGACCCTGGCGGAAGTCAGCGTCGAGGAAATTCCGCGTTTCTCCACCGCTTCCGGTGAACTCGATCGGGTGCTGGGCGGCGGCCTGGTGGACGGTTCGGTGGTGCTGATCGGTGGTGATCCGGGGATCGGCAAGTCGACCATCCTGCTGCAGACCCTGTGCAGTATCGCCACGCGCATGCCGGCGCTGTATGTCACCGGTGAGGAATCCCAGCAGCAGGTGGCGATGCGCGCCCGGCGCCTGGGCCTGCCCCAGGACCAACTGCGGGTGATGACCGAGACCTGCATCGAAACCATCATCGCCACGGCCCGGGTAGAAAAACCCAAGGTCATGGTGATCGACTCGATCCAGACGATTTTCACCGAACAACTGCAGTCGGCTCCGGGCGGCGTGTCCCAGGTGCGCGAGAGCGCGGCCTTGCTGGTGCGCTACGCCAAGCAGAGCGGCACGGCGATCTTCCTCGTCGGCCACGTGACCAAGGAAGGCGCCCTGGCCGGGCCGCGGGTGCTGGAGCACATGGTGGACACCGTGCTGTATTTCGAAGGCGAATCCGACGGGCGCCTGCGCTTGCTGCGGGCGGTGAAGAACCGCTTCGGTGCGGTGAATGAGCTGGGTGTATTCGGCATGACTGACCGCGGATTGAAGGAGGTCTCCAATCCTTCGGCGATTTTCCTGACTCGTGCCCAGGAAGAGGTTCCGGGCAGCGTGGTGATGGCCACCTGGGAAGGCACCCGGCCGATGCTAGTGGAGGTCCAGGCGCTGGTGGATGACAGCCACCTGGCCAACCCGCGCCGGGTGACCCTGGGCCTGGACCAGAACCGCCTGGCCATGCTGCTGGCGGTGCTGCATCGCCATGGCGGCATCCCCACCCACGACCAGGATGTGTTCCTCAACGTGGTGGGCGGGGTCAAGGTGCTGGAAACCGCCTCCGACCTGGCGTTGATGGCCGCCGTGATGTCGAGCCTGCGCAACCGTCCGTTGCCCCATGACCTGCTGGTGTTTGGCGAAGTCGGCCTGTCGGGTGAGGTGCGCCCGGTGCCCAGCGGTCAGGAGCGCTTGAAGGAAGCGGCCAAGCACGGCTTCAAGCGAGCTATCGTGCCCAAGGGCAACGCGCCGAAAGAGGCGCCGCCGGGCTTGAAGATCATTGCCGTGACCCGCCTGGAGCAGGCGCTGGATGCACTTTTCGAGTAAGCATGCTGGTCTTTTTTGAAAGGAAGCAGGTGATATGGCCATGAGCGGATTCAGGGGGCGGGTGTTGGGTTGGGGGTTGCTGGGCTATTGCGGCCTGGCCCTGGCACAGCCGGCCGAGGTGCCGGAAGGCTATCGGATTGCCCAGCAGGTGCTGGTGGGCGACGGTTCGGTGCTGGAGGTGCTGGAGGATGTGCGCATCACCCCCCAGTTGCATGCCGATAGCTGGGGCAATGGCCTGGACGCCGACAGCTTTGCCGAGCCGGAGGGGGATCAGCCGAGCGCGCCGTTGGGAGCCCAGGCGCGCCTGGTGTCCGATAGCGGCGAGGTACTGGCGCAGAAGTCCCTGGGCTACCCGATGGCCACCGTGGAAAAGGCACCGCTGAACGGCCTGCCGTCCCCGGCGTTTTTCCTGACAATCGACCAGACCGCTCCCATGGGCAGCTACAGCGGCCCGGCCACCCAAGTGCTGATGCCGGAACAGAATCAGTTGGACCCGGTGCTGTGCCAGGGGGAGGGCGCGGAGAAGCAGCCGCTGGTGTTTGCCCAGACCGGCAAGGCGGCCTGGCAGATCGTACCGTCCGTTGGTGGCGGCACGGAAAGCATCCAGCAGGTGTCGTCCGCTTCATCGATGGAGAACGAAGAGTTCGTTACCACCTATCGCACCTTCCGTTATGCCGACGGCCAGTGGACTGTCGCCACGCGCCAGCAGGCGGGTTACTGGGACACGGAAAGCGAGTTTCCCGAGCCCGCGCTGTTTCCCTGAAAGGCCATCAGATATCGATCAAGGCCCCGAGCTCGCGCTCAAGCTCCTCGGGGTCTCCCAGGTTCAATTCGATCAGGCGCCTGAGGTGCTCGACGGACTCCAGGCCGATGTGCAGGCAGACGAAGCCCAGTTGGCCCTTATTGTCATGGGCCAGTTGTACGTCCATGCGCACATCGGCGTCGGAGCTCAGGTGAATGTCGGCCTCGAAGGGGCGCGCCGGGTCGCCCAGCCACGGGTCGGGGCGCTCGATCAGCAGGCCCTTCAGTGAAAGATCCAGCAGCCGTACCGGCCAGCGGTGGGTGCCTTGGCTGAGTTCGGTCCGGGCATCGAAGGCGATGCGTTTGAAGCGTCGGCGGTCGTCGTGTTGCTCGGTCATGGGCTGGCCCTCTGCATGGTGCCCTGAACTATAGACCCCGGTTCGCGCCTGTCGCTACAACCAGCGCCGGACCTTGCGGCAGTAGTCACGGTAGGGCTGGCCAAAGAGCTCCAGCAGTTGTCTCTCGTCCGGGCGGATTACCGTGCGGTTCATCAGGTACAGCAGCCCCGGCAGCAACAGCCAGGGCCACAGGTTGCCCAGCAGCAGGGCAATGGCGCAGTAGCCCAGGGTGTCGCCCAGGTTGATCGGGTTGCGCGAGATGGCGAAGGGGCCATCGCGGAGCAACTGGTCGGGCTGGTCGAAGTTGCTGGAGGTGGTGCGCTGTTGCCGGAAACGCCACATGGCCCAGAACGACAAGCCCTGCCCGAAGACGATCAGGATCACTGCCAGGCTGCGCACGCCGTTATTGACCGGCAGCGGCAAGGGCAGCCAGCCGCTGAGAAACAGCGCCAGGGTCAGGCACAGTAAATACAGGAGTGGCGGTGGCAATGGCGGTTGTTCGGGTGGCGTTGACATGGAGGTTCCTGCACCAAGGCTCAAGCGTGCGACTGTCGGCAAGTGCCCAGGGTTCCGGTTTTTTCCTGGCGGGCGCCGCTCAGGCAGATCGGGAGCAAGAAAAACCGCCCTCATAAGTTAAAAGAAGGCTCTAGACCAACGTGGGGGGTGGTCTTTAAGAGCAGTAGCGCTACACTCGAAACGCGGTTTTTCTATCCTCCTGGCTGGAATAAAAAAATGAAAAATAATAATAGCCTGTTGCGCCATGTTCCTTGGCTGCTGCTGGCAATCGTAGGAGCTTGCGCCCTTGGCGTAGTTGCATTGCGTCGCGGCGAGGCGATCAACGCCTTGTGGATTGTGGTCGCCGCCGTGGCCATCTATCTGGTGGCGTACCGGTATTACAGTCTGTTCATTGCCAACAACGTGATGCAGCTGGACCCGGGACGGGCCACGCCCGCCGTGGTCAACAATGATGGTCTGGACTACGTCCCGACCAACAAGCACATCCTCTTCGGTCACCACTTCGCGGCCATTGCCGGCGCAGGTCCCCTGGTGGGCCCGGTGCTGGCGGCGCAGATGGGCTACCTGCCCGGCACCCTGTGGCTGATTGCCGGGGTGGTCCTGGCCGGTGCGGTGCAGGACTTCATGGTGCTGTTCCTGTCCACCCGGCGTAACGGCCGTTCCCTGGGCGACATGGTCCGTGAGGAAATGGGCCGTATCCCGGGGACCATCGCGCTGTTCGGCTGCTTCCTGATCATGATCATCATCCTCGCGGTGCTGGCGCTGATCGTGGTCAAGGCCCTGGCCGAGAGCCCGTGGGGCATCTTCACGGTGATGGCGACCATCCCGATCGCGGTGTTCATGGGCGTGTACATGCGCTACATCCGCCCGGGCCGCATTGGTGAGATCTCGTTGATCGGCGTGCTGCTGTTGCTCGGCTCCATCTGGCTGGGTGGCCAGGTGGCGGCGGATCCGGTGTGGGGCAAGATGTTCACCTTCACCGGCGTGCAGATCACCTGGATGCTGATCGGCTACGGTTTTGTCGCGGCAGTACTGCCGGTGTGGCTGATCCTGGCACCGCGGGACTACCTGTCGACCTTCCTCAAGATCGGCACCATCATCGCTCTGGCGATCGGCATCCTGATCACCATGCCCGAGCTGAAGATGCCGGCCCTGACCCAGTTCACCGACGGCACCGGCCCGGTGTGGAAAGGCGGCCTGTTCCCCTTCCTGTTCATCACCATTGCCTGCGGTGCGGTCTCCGGCTTCCATGCGCTGATCTCCTCGGGCACCACGCCCAAGCTGCTGGATAACGAAGCCAACGCCCGCTACATCGGCTACGGCGGCATGCTCATGGAGTCCTTCGTGGCGATCATGGCCATGGTCGCGGCCTCGGTGATCGAGCCGGGCGTGTACTTCGCCATGAACAGTCCGGCGGCCATCGTCGGCGGCGACGTGGTGGCGGTAGCCCAGACTGTCAGCAGCTGGGGTTTTGCGATCAGCCCGGACCAACTGCAGGCGGTGGCCAAGGACATCGGTGAAAACACCATCCTGGCCCGTGCCGGCGGCGCGCCGACCCTGGCAGTGGGGATCGCGCAGATCCTCCACCATGTATTGCCGGGTGAGAACACCATGGCCTTCTGGTACCACTTCGCGATCCTGTTCGAAGCCCTGTTCATCCTCACTGCGGTGGACGCCGGTACCCGTGCCGGGCGCTTCATGCTCCAGGACCTGCTGGGTTCCTTCGTTCCGGCGCTGAAACGCACCGAGTCGTGGACCGCCAACCTGATTGCCACCGCAGGCTGCGTGGCGCTCTGGGGCTACCTGCTGTACCAGGGCGTGATCGATCCTCTGGGCGGCATCAACACCCTGTGGCCGCTGTTCGGCATCTCCAACCAGATGCTGGCCGGTATCGCCCTGATGCTGGGTACCGTGGTGCTGATCAAGATGAAGCGCCAGCGCTACATCTGGGTCACCCTGCTGCCGGCTGTGTGGCTGCTGATCTGCACCACCACCGCAGGCTTCATCAAGCTGTTCGACGCCAACCCGGCGATCGGCTTCCTGTCGCTGGCGAAGAAATACAGCGATGCAATGGCCAACGGCCAGATCATCGCTCCGGCCAAGGACATCACGCAGATGCAGCACGTGATCTTCAACGCCTACACCAACGCGACCCTGACAGCCCTGTTCCTGCTGGTGGTGTTCAGCATCCTGTTCTACGCGCTCAAGGTCGGCATCGCCGCCTGGGGCAGCAAGGAGCGTACGGATAAAGAATCGCCCTATCAGGCCGTGCCGGACGCGTAACTCGAGGATTGCAACGATGTTCAATGACCTGAGTCGCCTCGGTAAATACCTCGGTCAGGCCGCGCGCCTGATGGTCGGCATGCCCGACTACGACAACTACGTCGAGCATATGCAAACCAAGCACCCGGACAAGCCGGTGATGTCGTACGAGGCGTTCTTCCGGGAACGCCAGGAGGCGCGATACGGCGGCAAGGGCGGTCCGAAGTGCTGTTGAAACACAGCGTTTGAGCCACACCCCTGTAGGAGCCGGTTTGCCGGCGATAGCGGTTCTTCGGACGCCATCGCCGACAAGCCGGCTTCTACGTTTTTATGCGTGGGAGATCCTGTTTTGCACAACCCTATTCCCGTGACCGTGCTCAGCGGTTTTCTCGGCGCCGGCAAGACCACTTTGTTGCGCCACCTGCTCAAGGCCGAGCACGGCCTGAAAATCGCCGTGATCGAGAACGAATTCAGCGATGCCGGCATCGACACCCAGTTGCTGGGCGAGCAGCCGGTACAGGTCATGACCCTGTCCAACGGCTGCGTCTGCTGCACCATCCACACCGACCTGACCAAGGCCCTGTACCTGTTGCTGGAGCGTCTGGACAGCGGCGAGATCGCCTTTGACCGGCTGGTGATCGAGTGCACCGGGCTGGCCGATCCGGCGCCGGTGGCACAGACCTTCTTCATCGATGAGGAACTGCGCGAACGCTATATCCTCGACGGCATCATCACCCTGGTGGACGCCAAGCACGCCGAGTTCCACCTGACCCAGACCATTGCCCAGGCGCAGATCGGTTTTGCCGACCGGCTGCTGGTGAGCAAGCGTGACCTGGTGGACGAGGCGACTTTCGAAGCCCTCGGCCAGCGCCTGACCCGGATCAACCGCCGGGCACCGATCCGCCTGGTGGAGCACGGCCAGATCGACCTGGCCGAACTGCTGGATGTGCGGGGATTCAATCTCAATGCCGACCTGGGGGGCGGCCTCAGCCTGCGGCCAGTGAGCAAGGCGCCGTCAGTGGACCGGATTTCCAGCCTGGTGCTGCGCACCGAGCAAGCCCTGGACCTGGATCGCCTGAGCGAATTCATGAATGAGCTGCTGGAAGACCACGGCAAGCAACTGCTGCGCTACAAAGGTGTGCTGAGCGTTATCGACGAGCCCCGGCGCATGGTGTTCCAGGGCGTGCTCAAGCTCTATGGCTTCGATTGGGACAGCGAATGGGCCGAAGGCGAAGTGCGCGAGAGCGTGATGGTGTTCATTGCCGACGATCTGCCGGAAGAGAAGATCCGGCAGGGGTTCGAGCGGATGCTCGCGGGCTGATGGCGGCTACAGGCCGCCCAGCAGGCGCTGCTCCAGGTGCGCCAGGTGCTGGTTCATCAGGGTTTCGGCCTTTTCGGCATCGGCCTCCTGTAGTGCATCGATGATCTTCGAGTGTTCCTGCCAGGAGCAGTAGTTGCGGGCCTGACCCTCGAACTGGGCGATGGCCAGTGAGGTCAGGGGCACCAGGCTGCCGAGGAACTGTGCCAGGGGCCCGTTGCCGGCGATTTCCGCCAGTTGCAGGTGGAACTCCCCGGACAGGCGGATAGCCGGCCCGCGCTGGTCGCGGGCAATGGCCTCGCGCTCCTGGGCGATCAACTCGCGCAAGGGTTGCAACTGGCGCCGGGGCTGCTGGCAGGCCAGGCGCACCAGGGTGATTTCCGTCAGGCGCCGGGCATGCAGGATCTGCCGGGTCTGTTCCAGGTCCGGCGCCGCCACCTGGGGCCGGTAATTGGGCCGCAGGATCACCACTTGCTGATGGGAAAGCCGCGCCAGGACCTGGCGCACTATGCTGCGGCTGACGCCGAAGGCCTGCCCCAGGCTGTCTTCGGTGAAGCGGCTGCCGGGAGCGATGCGCTGTTCGAGAATGGCGTCGAAGATCTGCGGGTAGACATCATCCACCAGCAGCTTCCTTTCGCCCCGAGGGCGCCTTGGCAGGCTGGCCACCCGGGTGAAGGGATTGTTTTTCAGGGCGTAGCTGACCATGGCCTGTCTCCAGTCCGGTTGCTGACTCGGGGGGATTACTGGGCGCTGTTGCCCAGGTGATCGTCCGGGATATTCAGTTCGATGCCCATGCGCTGGCCTTCCTGGAGGATGTGCCGGCGCATCTCGGCGCTGGCCAGGGCGCTGTTCTTGTTGCGGATGGCCCGCACCACCGCCTCGTTTTCTTCCAGGCGTTCGGCCAGGTGCTCCGGTGAATTGCGCAGGATCTGTGCACTTTGCTTGAGGGCATTGCTGGTCTGTTGCACCACGTTCTGGAAGATCGGGTTGCTGGTCAGGGTGAACAGTTCCTCGTGGAAGGCGATGTAGGCGTTGACCCCGGCTTCGCTGTCGCCGGCTTCAAGGGCTTCGCGCATGTCCATCAGGGTCAGGCGCAACTGGCCGACTTCCTTGCTGCTGATGGATTGCGCCACCAGGCCGACGATGAAGGGCTCCAGGGTGTAGCGCAGTTGCAGCACGTCTTCGAGGCTGGCCCCGGCCACTGCACTGTCGCTGCCCTGCGCTTCGTCCAGGGGAGTGTCCAGCACCACCACGCCTTTGCCGGGCATGGAGCGCACCAGGCCCAGGGTCTCCAGGACGATCACCGCTTCGCGCAGGCTGGGGCGGCTGATGCCCAGTTGCTCGGCCAATTCGCGTTGCCCTGGCAGCATGTCGCCGGAGCGCCACTGGCCGCGGGCCAGGGCGGCCCGGAGCTTTTCTACCACTGAATTCACCACTGTTGACGAGCTGATCACTGTTGACTCCATGAACGATTAATAGCGCGCTGTTGCCGCGCCGAGTGTTGTGCCTGCCGATGACAGGCACAAGATCGGGTCAAAATTCCTGCTGGTGGGCGCCGGTCACCGGTTTTCGGGCCTGGAAGGTGTAGCCCTGCTGGCCGCTGAGCACCTTGTTGGCCCGCTGCACGTCGATGTCCTTTTCCCAGCGGGCGATGGCGACGGTGGCCACGCAGTTGCCGATCAGGTTGGTCAAGGCGCGGCCAATGCCCATGAACCAGTCCACCGCCAGCACCAGCACCAGGCCCACCACCGGAATCGCCGGGATTGCAGTCAGGGTTGCCGCCAGGATCACCAGCGCCGAGCCGGGGATGCCGTGGGCGCCCTTGGAGGTGATCAGCGACACCAGAAGAATGGTCAAGAGGTCCGACATGGACAGCGGAGTGCCGGTGGCGTTGGCAATGAAGACGATGGCCAGGGTCAGGTAGATGGAGAAGCCGTCGAGGTTGAACGAGTAGCCGGTGGGAATCACCAGGCCTACGGTGGAACTGCCGATCCCCAGGTGTTCCAGCTTGCGCATGATCTGCGGCAACACCGCATCGGAGGAAGCGGTGCCGAGGACGATCAGCAACTCTTCGCGCAGGTATTTGAGAAAGGGCAGCATGCGCAGGCCCGACAAACGCATCACCAGGCCCAGGATCACCGCGACGAAGGCAAAGCAGGTCAGGTAGAACAGCCCCACCAGGCTGCCCAGGTGCTGCAGCGAATCCAGGCCGTACTTGCTGGTGGTGAAGGCGATGGCACCGAACACGCCGATGGGCGCCAGACGCACGATCATGCCCATGATGCGGAAGATCACATGGCTCAGTTCGTTGATCAGCCGGGAGATGCCCGAGGCGGCTTCACCCACCAGGTTAAGGGCGCTGCCGAACAGCACCGAGAACAGCAGTACCTGGAGGATGTTGTTCTCGGCGAAGGCACCGATCACCGAGGTGGGAATCAGGTCCATGAGGAACTGAGTGGTGGTGTGCATGTGCTGGCCACGCTGGGCGATGTCGCCCATGTCCGCGGTGGACAGTTGCTCCAGATGGATGTTGGCGCCGCTGCCGATGCCGGTGCTGAAGGCCATGATCAGGCCGATCACCAGGGCCACGGTGGTGAGGATCTCGAAGTAGATCACCGACTTGAGGCCGATGCGGCCGACCTTCTTCAGGTCGCCGGCACCGGAGATGCCGCTGACGACCACGCAGAACACGATCAGCCCGATCAGCATCTTGATCAGCTTGATGAAACCATCGCCTAGGGGTTTGAGCTGGGAGGAGTATTCGGGGAGGGTGAGTCCGCACACGATGCCGAGCATCAGTCCGAGGACAACCTGGAGGAAAATCGAACGCGAGCACCATCTGAGCATGGGGGGAATCCTGGTCGGTGTCCTGTCTGCCGTGCGCGGGGGAGGCGCAGCGGATGGAGGACTTAATTATTGTGGTCTTACCGGTATGTCCAGTGCAGGCGCAGTCTACGCTCGGGTTTTATGGGTTTACAAGGGGGAGGGTGCAGATTGGCTTTACCGGTATGACCAGTGGTTTTTCCTCCTCTGGCCACTGTAGCCGGTGTCGCAGGCTGCGATCGGCCGGACCAGCCGCCCGGGTATCCTGCGTTCGCAAGACCTCGCAGGCTCCTTTCACCGCCTGTCTGCGCGGCCCTGCGGGCACAAAAAAGCCCGGCACTGGGCCGGGCTTTTTCTGCTGCGGTCTGCGGGCTGATTAAGCGCCGTATACCGGCAGCTTCTTGCAGATGGCCTTGACCTTCTCACGCACGGCGTCGATCACCGCTTCGTTGTTCAGGTCCGCCAGGATGTCGCAGATCCAGCCGGCCAGTTCCTTGCACTCGGCTTCCTTGAAGCCACGAGTGGTCACGGCCGGAGTACCGAAGCGCAGGCCGGAGGTGACGAACGGGGAGCGTGGATCGTTTGGCACGGAGTTCTTGTTCACGGTGATGAAGGCTTTGCCCAGGGCGGCGTCAGCGTCCTTGCCGGAGATGTCCTGCTTGATCAGCGACAGCAGGAACAGGTGGTTCTTGGTACCACCGGACACCACGTCGAAACCGCGCTCGATGAACACTTCGGCCATGGCCTGGGCGTTCTTCACCACTTGTTCCTGGTAAGCCTTGAACTCAGGCTGCAGTGCTTCCTTGAAGCAGATGGCCTTGGCGGCGATCACGTGCTCCAGTGGGCCGCCCTGGGCGCCAGGGAATACGGCGGAGTTGAGCTTCTTCTCGATGTCGGCGTTGGCGCGAGCCAGGATCAGGCCGCCACGTGGACCGCGCAGGGTCTTGTGGGTGGTGGTGGTGACCACGTCGGCGAATGGTACTGGGTTCGGGTAGACGCCAGCGGCGACCAGACCGGCCACGTGGGCCATGTCGACGAACAGGTAGGCGCCCACTTTGTCAGCGATTTCGCGGAAACGCGGGAAGTCGAGGATCTGCGAGTAGGCGGAGAAACCGGCCACGATCATTTTCGGCTTGTGCTCGACGGCCAGGCGCTCGACTTCGTCGTAGTCGATCAGACCGTTGGCGTCGATGCCGTACTGGATAGCGTTGTACAGCTTGCCGGAGGAGGACACCGCGGCGCCGTGGGTCAGGTGACCACCGTGGGCCAGGCTCATACCCAGGATGGTGTCGCCGCCTTGCAGCAGGGCCAGGTAGACCGCGGCGTTGGCTTGGGAGCCGGCGTGTGGCTGGACGTTGGCGTAGTCGGCGCCGAACAGCTCCTTGGCGCGGTCGATGGCCAGCTGTTCAACCACGTCGACGTATTCGCAGCCGCCGTAGTAACGCTTGCCCGGGTAACCTTCGGCGTACTTGTTGGTCAGTACCGAGCCTTGAGCTTCCATCACCGCTGGGCTGGTGTAGTTTTCCGAAGCGATCAGCTCAATGTGCTCTTCCTGGCGCTGAGCTTCTTGCTCCATGGCGGCAAAGAGATCGGCGTCGTACTTGGCAATAGTCAAATCACGGCTGAACATGGCGGTCCTCAAGGATCGGGGGCAGAAAAGGGAGGCATTCTAACCCAATGGGTTTTAGATGGCATATGAAAGGACATCATGTCGCAGACAAGTGGCCTTCACTTGGGTACGGGCTTGTATAGGAGCTGGCTTGCCAGCGAAGAGGCCCCTGAGACCGCCTTCGCCGGCAGGCCGGCAATTACGCAAGCAGGGGATGTTAGTCGAACATGAACAGGGCGTCGTTGCTGAACTGCGCCTCGAAGCGGTTGGCCGGCATCGGCCGGCCGAACAGGTAGCCCTGGACCTCGTCGCAGCCATGTTCGCGCAGGAACTCCAGCTGTTCGTGGGTTTCCACGCCTTCGGCGATCACCGCCAGGTTCAGGCTGTGGGCCATGGCGATGATGGCGCGGGCGATCTGCGCATCCTGCTCGCCGGACGGCAGGCCGTCGACGAAGGTGCGGTCGATCTTCAGTACGTCGATGGGGAACTGCTTGAGGTAGTTCAGCGATGAGTAGCCGGTGCCGAAGTCGTCCACCGCGATGCTCAGGCCGAGGTTCTTCAAGCCATCGAGAATCTGCATCGCCTCGCTGACTTCGCGCATCAGGATACTTTCGGTCAGTTCCAGCTCCAGGCACGCCGGTGGCAGGCCGGTGTCCTTGAGGATGGTGGCGATGCGCATGCCCAGCTGGCCGTCGGAGAACTGCCGGGCGGAGATGTTCACCGAAACCTTCGGCACCCGCACCTTGGCCTGGTGCCAGGACTTGAGCTGGCGGCAGGCTTCACTGATCACCCAGTCGCCCACATCCACCACCAGCCCCAGTTCTTCGAGCACCGGAATGAAGTCACCCGGCGGTACCAGGCCGCGACGCGGGTGGCGCCAGCGCAGCAGTGCCTCGGCGCCGGTCAGGCGCTTGCCGTCGCCGCTGAACTGCGGTTGGTAATAAAGCACGAATTCTTCCTGCTCCAGGGCGTGGCGCAGGTCGCTTTCCAGTTCCAGGCGCTCCAGGGCGCTGGCGTTCATGTCCGCCTGGTAGAACTGGAAGTTGTTCTTGCCGCGTTCCTTGGCGTGGTACATCGCGGTGTCGGCGTTCTTCATCAGCTGGCTCAGCTCGTTGCCGTCCTGGGGGCTCAGGGCGATGCCGATACTGGCGGTAACAAAGAACTCGCGGCCTTCGAGGACGAAGGGTTTGACCAGGCTGGCGAGAATCTGCTCGGCCACATGGATCGCCCGGTTCAGGGCCATCTCGCGGCTGGAGCGCGGCTGCAGGAGCAGGGTGAATTCGTCGCCGCCCATGCGTGCCACGGTGTCGTCGTCATCGACGCAGCCCAGTAGGCGCGTGGCCATTTCCTTGAGCATGCGATCGCCGGCGGCATGGCCCAGGGAGTCGTTGATCGGCTTGAAGCGGTCCAGATCGAGGAACATCAGCACCACCCAGGACTTCTGTCGTTCTGCCGATTGCAGGGCGGTGTGCAGGCGGTCCTGGAACAGAGTGCGGTTGGGCAGGTGGGTCAGGGCGTCGTAGTAGGCCAGGCGGTGGATGCGCTGTTCACTGGCCTTGCGTTCGCTGATGTCGCTGAAGAAGCACACGTAGCTGGCCAGGTCGCCTTCATCGTCGAGCACTGCGGTGATCCCGACCCACGCCGGGTAGTGCTCGCCATTGCGGCGCTTGAGCCAGACTTCGCCTTCCCAGGTGCTGTGCTGGTTCAGTTGCTTGAGTACATAGCGCAGGTGGGCTTCCTGCTGGTCGTCCACGGTGAGCATGTTCGGCAACTGATCGAGCACCTGGGACACCGCGTAGCCGCTGACCCGGCTGAACGCCTCGTTGGCCTGGACGATATAGCCGGCGGGGTCGGTGATCAGGATCGCCGAGGTCGAGTGCTCGAATACCGTGGCCGCCATGCGCAGGTCCTTTTCCGCTCGGCGCTGCTGGCTGATGTCGCGGCCGACCCCGAGCACGCCCTCGAAGGCGCCATGCTCGTCCCACACCAGTACCAGGCGCAGCTCGATGGGGATCTTGCGGCCATCGGCCCGCAGGCAGTCGAACAGGAACAGCTGGGTCTGCACCTGGCTGCGCAATTGCGCCAGTTGCTCGGGTTTGTCCAGGGCCTTGCTGACCCGGTCCATGAGGGTGTAGATGCCGCTCAGCTGCTGCGGGTTGGCGATGGTCGACTGCCAGCCGTTCTGGAAGATCCACTCCACGTCGTAGCCGAGCACCGCGTGCACCGAAGGGCTGACGTAGTTCAGCGAAAGCTTGCTGTCGGTGGAGAAGATCACGTCGCTGATGCTTTCGGCGAGCATGCGGTAGCGCTGCTCGCTGTCACGCAGGGACTCGCTGGCCTCGATCTGGTCGGTGATGTCCTTGGCCACGCCGATGATCCGCGTCACCTGGTCGTAGCGGTCCCGGGCCAGGGCCTGCTCGCGGATCTCGAAGCGCCGCCACTGGCCGCTGCGGTGGCGGAAGCGCAACTGGCATTGCAGCAATTGGGCGTAGGCCGAATGCCGCTGTTCCTGGCGCAGGCGGTGATAGAGGTCGGCGTCTTCCGGGTGCAGGAGGATTTCCCAGAAGTACTCGCCCATCTGGTGCAGCTCGGTCTTGTTGTAGCCCAGGGTCTGGCCCAGATGGTGGTTGCTGAAGATCATCCGCTGGCTGATCACATCCTGTACGTACAGGTGATCAGGCACGGTGCGCACCACGTCCGACCAGAACCCTTCGCGCTCCAGCAGTGAAAGTTCGATCAGCTTGCGGCTGGTGATGTCGCTGATGCTGAGGATCACCGCGCTGTAGTCCGCGATGGCCTCGGGCAGGCGCAGGACCAGCCACAGATGCTGGTCGTTGCCCTGGGCGTCGCTGAGCTTGATCTCCAGTTCCAGCTGTTTCTGCTGGTTGATCACGGCTTCGAGCAACTGGCTGCCGATGGCGTTGCCGTTCTTCGGGCTGCCTTCGATCAGCAGTTGCCAGGCCTGCTCGCTGGATTCGACGTTGAGCAGGCGCAGGGCAACCTGGTTGACCTCGGTGATGCGCAATTCACTGAGCAGTTGCAGGCGGTGGCCAGGATCGCTGGCCTGCCAGCGCTTGAGTTGGTCGCTGTTGTGCAGGTTGTGCTTGTCGAGCAACCCTGGAAGCCCTGAGATATCCATGACGCACAAGGCCACGCCGGTGCCTTCGAAAATGTCCTGATAGCGCCGCCGGCCTTCGTGCAGTTGGCGCTGGCGCCGGCGCATGTTCAGCAGGGCGATCACCGGCAGCAGGGAGAAGGCCAGGCCCAGCAGGCACTTGCCAATGAAGGCCGGCAGCAGCGCCTCGAGCACGGCCCGCTGGTCGAACAGGCCGCGCAGTTGCCAGTCGCTGTTGCTCAGGGGCACCAGCAGTACGCTGCTGGCCATTTCGTCGGGATCCAGCATGCCTGGGGTCGAAGTGCTGCGCTCATCGCGCTTGATCACCTGGTGGCTGAGGCGGTTCTCGATCACCCAGGTGGGCTTGAAGCCCTCTTCGCTTTGCCGCACCAGGGTCTGCAGAAAGCTTGGAGCCAGGCGCAGGACCCAGTAGCCGCGGCTCCCGCCGCTGGACTGGTGCAGCAGGACATGCACCACCGAGCCATCGGCGGGGTTGCTGTAGTAGTAGCGTTGGGCACGGCTGCGCTGGACCAGCTCGGCGAGCCACAGGGCGTCCTGGCTATCGGTGGCGCTGTCGCTGAGGATTTGCCCCTTGCTGTCCAGCAGGGCAAAGCTGCGTACGTCCGGCAGCGAGCGCTGGAGTTTCTGAAGCAGTTGCTGTTGCTGCTGGCTGTCTTGCGGTGCCTCGATGATGGGCAGCAGATTGAGGGCGATCTGGGCGTTGAGCGCCAGGTTCAGGCTCAGGTGGTCGGCCAGGTCGGCGCTGTAGTCGATGGCATGCTGACGCTGGTCCTGGCGGGTCTGTTGCAGTTGATCGAGCAACTGCCAGAACAACAGGGCCAGCAGCAACAGCACCAGCGTCGCCAGTGCGCCTTTGAGTGTGCCACGCATAGGATAGGCCGGCCCGGGGGCAGCGGCGCGCGCGGGCTTTGGCGAAGTGACGTTGAACAAGCTGTGATCCTGCGGTTTGGCTGGGCTGGCGCGACGTGCACTATAAGCCGGACGCCCGAAGGGCGGCTAGCATGCCTTGAGTTGTGGCAAAGTGCCAGTCCCGCCTGGCTGGACCTGGATCGTGCATTGAGGTAGTTTTGCCGGTTACGCGGGAGCGTTCCAGCTCCAGACAATCAGGCTTTTTCCGCCCGTCGGTATTGATCATGGTCAATGCCGGCGCAGCGCATGGCCTGGCCCGGGCCCGGCCCGTTCTATTCATCTGTCACTGACGCTAGGTTCACCATGGCTCAATACGTCTTCACCATGCATCGGCTGGGCAAGGTTGTTCCGCCGAAGCGGGAAATCCTGAAAAACATCTCCCTGTCCTTTTTCCCTGGCGCCAAGATCGGCGTGCTGGGCCTCAACGGTTCGGGCAAGTCCACGCTGCTGAAGATCATGGCCGGCGTCGACACCGAGTTCGAGGGCGAAGCCCGCCCGATGCCGGACCTGAACATCGGTTACCTGCCCCAGGAACCCCAGCTGGACCCGGCCAAGACCGTGCGCGAAGTGGTCGAGGAAGCGGTCAGCGTGATCAAGGACGCCCAGGCGCGCCTGGACGAGGTCTACGCCGCCTATGCCGAGCCGGATGCCGACTTCGACAAGCTGGCCGCCGAGCAGGCCAAGCTGGAAGCCATCCTGCAGGCCAGCGACGGCCACAACTTGGAGCGCCAGCTGGAAGTGGCCGCCGACGCTCTGCGTCTGCCGGCCTGGGACGCCAAGGTCGAGCACCTGTCCGGTGGTGAAAAGCGTCGTGTGGCCCTGTGCCGCCTGCTGCTGTCCGCTCCGGACATGCTGCTGCTCGACGAGCCAACCAACCACCTGGACGCCGACTCCGTCGCCTGGCTGGAGCATTTCCTCCACGACTTCCCGGGCACTGTGGTCGCGATCACGCACGACCGTTACTTCCTGGACAACGTCGCCGGCTGGATTCTCGAACTCGACCGCGGCGCCGGCATTCCTTACGAGGGCAACTACTCCGGTTGGCTGGAAGCCAAGTCCGACCGTCTGGCCCAGGAATCCAAGCAGCAGTCGGCCCATGAAAAGGCCATGAAGGAAGAGCTGGAGTGGGTGCGCAAAGGCGCCAAGGCTCGCCAGTCGAAATCCAAGGCCCGTCTGCAACGCTTCGAGGAAATGCAGTCCCAGGAATTCCAGAAGCGCAGCGAAACCAACGAGATCTACATTCCGGCTGGTCCGCGCCTGGGTGACAAGGTCATCGAGTTCAAGAACGTCACCAAGGGCTACGGCGATCGCGTGCTGATCGACAACCTGTCGTTCTCCATGCCCAAGGGCGCCATTGTCGGCGTGATCGGCGGTAACGGTGCCGGTAAATCGACCCTGTTCCGCATGCTCATGGGCAAGGAAACCCCGGATTCGGGCAGCATCGAGATCGGTGAAACCGTGCAGCTTGCCTGCGTGGACCAGAGCCGTGAGGACCTGGACGGCAGCAAGACCGTGTTCCAGCAGATCTCCGACGGCTCCGACCAGATCCGCATTGGCAACTACGAGATCCCGTCGCGTACCTACGTCGGCCGTTTCAACTTCAAGGGCGGCGACCAGCAGAAGTTCGTCAAGGACCTGTCCGGTGGTGAGCGCGGCCGCCTGCACCTGGCCCTGACCCTGAAGGAGGGTGGCAACGTCCTGCTGCTCGACGAACCTTCCAACGACCTCGACGTTGAAACCCTGCGTTCCCTGGAAGAAGCCCTGCTGGACTTCCCGGGCGCCGCCATTGTGATCTCCCACGATCGGTGGTTCCTGGACCGGGTGGCCACTCACATCCTGGCGTACGAAGACGACTCCCAAGCGGTGTTCTTCGAAGGCAACTACACCGAGTACGAAGCCGATCGCAAGAAACGCCTGGGCGAAGCCGCAGCGCAACCGCACCGGGTACGGCACAAGAAGCTGGCCTGATCGGTTAGCTGCTTGAAAAAAACGGGGCCTTCGGGCTCCGTTTTTTTATGCCTGGCAGAAACCTGGGCGGTTAATTCGGGGGCGTGGCTCAACGTTCAAAGTGAGTGCAAAGCAGTCAGTTTTTGTCACCAATTCGGTGCGTAAAACACCTGTAGAACCGGGCTATTTATATTTATTGCACCATTTAAATTCATATCTGCGACATTTTGCGCTGTCGCGGTGCGGATTGAATTGATAAAGTCCCGGGCAAATCTCTTCTTAACGACAATAAATTTGCCGAGACTTCCCATGATCGAATCCGTCGAAGACTTCCTCGCCCGCCTGAAAAAACGCGATCCGGACCAGCCTGAATTCCATCAGGCGGTGGAAGAGGTCCTGCGCAGCCTCTGGCCGTTTCTCGAAGCCAATCCGCACTACCTGAGCTCCGGTATTCTCGAGCGGATCTGCGAGCCGGAACGCGCGGTGGTGTTTCGCGTGTCGTGGGTCGACGATCAGGGCAAGGTCCGGGTCAACCGCGGCTTCCGCATCCAGATGAACAGCGCCATCGGCCCGTACAAGGGCGGCCTGCGCTTCCATCCCTCGGTCAACATGGGCGTGCTGAAATTCCTCGCCTTCGAGCAGACCTTCAAGAACTCCCTGACCTCCCTGCCCATGGGCGGCGGCAAGGGCGGTTCGGACTTCAATCCCAAGGGCAAGAGCGACGCCGAGGTGATGCGCTTCTGCCAGGCCTTCATGAGCGAGCTGTACCGGCATATCGGTGCCGACGTTGACGTCCCGGCCGGTGACATCGGCGTGGGTGCCCGGGAAATCGGTTTCCTCTTTGGCCAGTACAAACGCCTGAGCAACCAGTTCACGTCGGTGCTGACCGGCAAGGGCATCAGCTACGGCGGCAGCCTGATCCGCCCCGAGGCCACGGGCTTTGGCTGCGTGTACTTCGCCGAGGAAATGCTCAAGCGCCGCGGTGATCGGGTCGAAGGCAAGCGCGTGGCGATCTCCGGCTCCGGCAACGTGGCCCAGTATGCGGCGCGCAAGGTCATGGACCTGGGTGGCAAGGTGATCTCCCTGTCCGATTCCGAAGGCACCCTGTATTGCGAGTCGGGCCTGAGCGAAGAGCAGTGGCTGGCGGTACTGGAACTCAAGAACGTGCAGCGTGGGCGTATCAGCGAGCTGGCGAGCCAGTTCGGCCTGGAGTTCCGCGCCGGCCAGACTCCGTGGGACCTGCCGTGCGATATAGCCTTGCCCTGCGCCACGCAGAATGAACTGGACGCCGAGGCGGCCCGTACCCTGCTGCGCAACGGCTGCACCTGTGTCGCCGAAGGTGCCAACATGCCGACCACTCTGGAGGCTGTGGATATCTTTATCGACGCGGGCATCCTCTTCGCCCCGGGCAAGGCGTCCAACGCCGGTGGCGTGGCGGTGAGTGGCCTGGAAATGTCGCAGAACGCCATGCGCCTGCTGTGGACCGCCGGTGAAGTGGACAGCAAGCTGCACAACATCATGCAGTCGATCCACCACGCTTGCGTGCACTATGGCGAAGAGAATGGCCGGATCAACTACGTGAAGGGTGCGAACATCGCCGGCTTCGTCAAGGTCGCCGATGCCATGCTGGCCCAGGGCGTGGTCTGAACCGTCTCAGGCCGGTTCGATGCGGATGATCTCGATCAACTGATTGCCCGCCGGCCTTTGCCACAGGACTTCGTCCCCCGGTTGTGCTCCCAGTAGGGCACGACCCAGGGGCGAGGCCCAGTTGATCAGCCCCTTGGCCGCATCCGCTTGATCCTCCCCCACCAATTGCACGCTTTGCTGGCGATCCTGTTCATCGGCGAAGGTCACCCGGCTGCCGATCTGCACCTTGTCGGTTGAATTGGCCGGCGTCACCACTTGGGCGCTGTGCAGGCGCTGGGTGAAATAGCGCAGGTCGCGCTCAAGCTCTGCCATTCGCTGCTTGTCGGCGTCATCTCCCAGGTCGTTTTGCTCGCTGTGCTGGCTGTGCAGCAGGGCAACCCTGGCCTGCAATTCGGCAAGGCCCTGGGGCGTGACGTAATTGGGCTGGGTGCTGATCTGGCGCTCCACCGGCTGCTCGGCCTGGGCGGCTTGATCTTCATTGACGAAAGCGCGGCTCACGGTTTTCTCCTTGAAGGGAGGCGGGTGGACCATGGTTGCAGGCTTTTCACCTGGGCGGTTACCTGAAAGCGACCTACGGCGAACGATAGGCCCGGGCCGCATCGCGGTCCTTTTCCTGCTGCCAGGCTCGCTCGCGCTCGTCCCAGTGCCGCTCTCGATACTCGTTGCGGTCCTGGTTCTCCAGCATGGCCTGGCATTGGCGGAAACCATCGTTCCAGCCTTCGGCGTATTGCGCGTCCTTGAGGTAGCGCGGTACGTCCTTGCGAAACTCTCCGCTCATGGAGCCTGCCGCCTGGCGGCCGCTGACGCAGCCGGCATCGAAGCCATCGGCAAAGGCCGGCGGATAGCCCTGCGCCAGCAGATGCTCATGGGTTGATTCACAGCCACCGACTAGCGCCAGCAACAGCGCTGCCCACCCGTACCGCCACATTTTCGTCTCCCAGGCTTCCTCTGCGTGAAGTCTAGAAGGGCGTTTGTCAGCAAGCCGTGAAAGCCGGGTGATCAACCCATTTAACCGTGGCCGCTGGTGCAGGCTGCGACAAGGTTCGCAGCACCTTCCAGGGCCCTTGAGAGCGGCCTCTGGCTGCCTTTAGTAGTGATACCACTTGAGTTCGAGCATGACCTCGTTGACCGGAGTCGCCAGTTGGCTGAACTCCCGCTGTGCGCTCAGGCGCAGGCCCAGGTTGCGCGACAGCTCCCACTGCTGGTTGAGGCTCAGGCTGCGGCGTACCTCGCCATTGGTGAAGTAGTCGCCCTTGGCCTCAAGGCTGAAGTTGCCCAGCGGGTTTTTCCACAGCAGCCCGGAGTTGAAGCCTGCTGCCGGGGCGATGAAACCGGCGAAGTCGGCGTTGTGCTCGACCCGCACCGTGCCCAGGACAAAGCCCAGGGTGTCCTCGCCCAACTGCCAGGTGCCGCCGGCCCCGCCGTTGACGTGGCTGACCAGGGTCTCGTCGTCGTGTTTGCCCGGTACTCGCTCCAGGCCGCCGGTGACCTGCCAGGACCAGGGTTGCAGCAGGTCGTTGCGTGGGGTCAGGGAACGGATGGTCGCCAGGTCCAACTGTTGCAACTGCCAGTGGTTGCCTTCGTACTGGCGCAGCTTCATCTGCAGGATCTCGATCTGCGCCCCCAGGGGGAAGCCTTCGGCGTTGTCGTTGAGGTCGTGATAGGCCATGCGCAGGCCGTACTCGGCGAAGGCCTTGTCGTCCCGGGTGCCGACTCCCAGCTGCCAGGTGCGCGACTGGTGGCCGTCTTCCGGCAGGCCGGGGCGCTGGATCTGCAGCTCCGGTGCCGGGTTCTGGTTGATTGCCCGCAGCAGTTCGAAACTGCGTTGCGAGCGCTGCGCATCTCGTTCCAGGCCGTTGGCCCGGTAGCGTTCAAGACGGTAGGCGGCATCCACGATCAAGGCCTGGCGATCCCGGGGTAGAGCCTTCAGCTCAGGGGCCTGCAATTGCTTCTGGTCAGCGCTGACCTTGAGCACCCATTGCTGTTCTTCCGGGTCCAGCGGCTGGGCGCGGCTCAGCAGCTCCCGCTCCCGGGACGGGCGATAGTCGATGCGTTCCACCAGCCCGGCGTCCTTGACTGCCTTGACCGTATCGGTAGGGATCGCCGTCAGCGGGAACTGTTCGGTCAGGCGCAGGCTGGGGCGCGCCACTTGCAGCAGTTCCAGCAGCCGGTAGGAGCAGTTTTCATCGAAGAAGAAGTAGTCGAACTTGATCTGCTTGAGTTCCCAGACATGCTCCACCATGCGTTCGGTTTCGGCCTGGGTCAGGTTCAGGCGGTATTCCCACAGGTCGCGGTTTTCCAGGCTGCGGTATTCCGAGAGCTTCTCTTGGTAGGGCACTAGAGCGAACAGCCCCGGATAGCCGCCCATCAGGCCTTTCCAGGCGTAGAGAATGCTGTTGTCCGAGCCCTCGATATAGGCCCCGAAGTTGATTGCGTAGCTGAGCAGCGCGGTGTTGTTGCTCTGTACGTCCGCCTGATCGATGCGCAGGAGGGTGTGGCCGAACATCGACGAGGGGCTGTTCAGGTAGGCCGCGGGAAAGATCATCACCGTGCTGTGGGGCGAGACATCCTTGAACCATTGCTTGAACTCGGCGCACTCCACCGCAGGCAAGTCATTCAGGCCCAGTTGCGCCTTGAGCCAGCGGGTGCGGGACGGATAGACGCACTGGGCATGCTGGTCACCCGCATCGGCGGGGGCGTAGAGGGCGTTCAGGGTCGCGGCCAGCTCAGCGTCGGGATGATGGGCACCGTCGGCAGCGAGGAAGAATTTCGGGTCGCTGACATAACTGCGCCAGCCGCCGAGCTTGGCAGTTTCGTAGTGACCTATGGATATCCAGAAGGGGTCATTGGCCAGTTGCTGCAAACGTTGAGGGTCGATGTGAGGCGCGGCATACAGCGGGGCGCAGACACAGAGCGCCAGGTAGGCAAGGCGTTTGAGCATGTTGGGCAACTTAAGTCGGAAATACAAAGACCCAAGGTGGGCAAGGTCCGGAAAATAAAACCCGCTCCTCGCGAGGAGCGGGTGGGGCGAGCTTAAGCTGGGGTTGCGTACTTGGCCAGGCGCGCGTCGTTTTTCAACACGGCCAGGGTATTGGTGTGCACATCTTCCGCGGTCACGTCAGCCTTGCTGAAGATCTGTTGGAAGTGCTCGTGGGTAACCGCGGCAAAGTGCGCGCGATCCTCAGGGGCTACACCGAGTACCACGGCGTAGGTGGTCAGGGCTTCGCCTTGACCCTTGGCCATGTCTTCGGAGAGCTCGTTCATCATGCCGTTCATGGCGAACCAGGACTTGCCGCCATAGGTCAGCGAGGCATTGGTCGAGCAGCCGTTGGTACCGGAGGTCATGCCGAAAGTGGCGTTGCCTGAGGTGCCGTTGGTGGTGGATGCGAGGAAGTGCGCCGGAGTGCCGCGCTGGCCTTCGAACAGCATGTTGCCCCAGCCGCAATCCGGGCCGCCTGGCGCCTGGGCCATGGCGTTGAGGGATACAGCGGTGAAAAGAGTACCGAGAAGAATCCGTTTCATAGCGTTGTTCTCTTTGTGTGCATACCAATGGACAGGGAGACTGGCCCGTGCGGGCGCCAGTGGGCCGGTTATCTATCCAGCCGCGCAGTTTGGAGTTTAGGCAGGTTCCTCAGGTTCCGTAACTATTTACAAAACAATACCTGAAACAGCTGGTTTTACTTGGTGCGGGTCGTGGCCTGCGGCTTGTCTATGCTTTCCCCTGAGGCGCGCCTTGCCAGCCGGGCATACCCGGCGCCAGAATGCCGCCATCTGCCCCGCCTGATGTAAGGAAGCCCGATGCCTGATCCTGTTGCTGCCAGCCTGCGTCTTGCGCCTGAAGCGCTGACCCGTCCTTTCTCTGCTGAACAGTTCAGCTTCTCCACAACCAATGATCTGGAGCCCTTCCGCGGTGTGCTAGGCCAGGAACGTGCGGTCGAAGCCTTGCAGTTTGGCGTGGCCATGCCGCGCCCCGGCTACAACGTCTTTGTCATGGGCGAGCCGGGCACCGGCCGCTTCTCTTTCGTCAAACGCTATCTGAAGGCCGAAGGCAAGCGCCTGCAGACCCCGTCGGACTGGGTCTACGTCAACAACTTCGACGAGCCCCGGGAACCCCGGGCACTGGAGCTGCCAGCGGGGGCCGCGGGCAGTTTCATCAGCGACATCAACGGCCTGATCGATAACCTGCTGGCCACCTTTCCGGCGGTCTTCGAGCACCCTTCGTACCAGCAGAAGAAGAGCGCCATCGATCGCGCCTTCAACCAGCGCTATGACCGTGCCCTGGATGTGATCGAGCGCCTGGCCCTGGAAAAGGACGTGGCGCTGTACCGCGACAGCAGCAACATCGCCTTTACCCCGATGTTCGAAGGCAAGGCCCTGGACGAGGCTGAGTTCGCCCAGTTGCCCGAGGCCGATCGCGAACGCTTCCACGAGGACATTTCCGCCCTGGAGGAGCGCCTCAACGAAGAACTGGCGAGCCTGCCGCAATGGAAGCGCGAGTCGAGCAACCAGTTGCGCCAGCTCAATGAAGAAACCATCACCCTGGCCCTGCAGCCCTTGCTCGCGCCGCTGTCCGAGAAGTACGCGGAAAACGCCGCGGTCTGCGGTTACCTGCAGGCCATGCAGGTCTATCTGTTGAAGACCGTGGTCGAACAACTGGTGGACGACAGCAAGACCGACGCCGTGGCGCGCAAGCTGCTGGAAGAACAGTACTGCCCGAGCCTGGTGGTCGGTCACCCGGCCAGCGGTGGCGCCCCGGTGGTATTCGAGCCCCATCCGACCTACGACAACCTGTTCGGGCGTATCGAGTACAGCACCGACCAGGGGGCGCTCTACACCACCTACCGGCAGTTGCGCCCTGGCGCCTTGCACCGGGCCAATGGCGGTTTCCTGATTCTGGAAGCCGAGAAGATGCTCAGCGAACCCTTTGTCTGGGACGCGCTCAAGCGCGCCCTGCAATCGCGCAAGCTGAAGATGGAGTCGCCACTGGGCGAGATGGGCCGCCTGGCCACTGTGACCCTGACGCCGCAGGTGATTCCGCTGCAGGTCAAGGTCATCATCATTGGCGCCCGCCAGTTGTATTACACGCTGCAGGACCTGGATCCGGACTTCCAGGAGATGTTCCGGGTACTGGTGGATTTCGACGAAGACATTCCGATGGTGGATGAAAGCCTGGAGCAGTTCGCCCAGTTGCTGAAAACCCGCACCTCGGAAGAGGGCATGGCGCCACTGACCGCCGACGCCGTGGCGCGGCTGGCCACCTACAGTGCACGCCTGGCGGAGCATCAGGGGCGCTTGTCGGCGCGTATCGGTGATCTGTTCCAACTGGTCAGCGAAGCCGATTTCATCCGGCACCTGGCTTCGGATGAAATGACCGACGCCGGGCATATCGAGCGCGCGCTGAAGGCCAAGGCCACGCGTACCGGGCGGGTGTCGGCGCGGATTCTCGACGACATGCTGGCGGGCATCATCCTCATCGACACCGATGGTGCTGCGGTAGGCAAGTGCAACGGCCTGACGGTGCTGGAGGTCGGGGACTCGGCCTTTGGCGTGCCGGCGCGGATCTCGGCCACGGTCTACCCCGGCGGCAGCGGTATCGTCGACATCGAGCGCGAGGTCAATCTCGGCCAGCCGATCCACTCCAAGGGGGTGATGATCCTCACGGGTTACCTGGGCAGCCGTTACGCCCAGGAGTTCCCCCTGGCGATTTCCGCGAGCATCGCCCTGGAGCAGTCCTATGGCTATGTGGACGGTGACAGTGCTTCGCTGGGCGAGGCCTGCACGCTGATTTCGGCGCTCTCCAAAACCCCGCTCAAGCAGTGCTTCGCCATTACCGGCTCGATCAACCAGTTTGGTGAGGTGCAGGCGGTCGGCGGGGTCAACGAGAAGATCGAGGGCTTCTTCCGTCTGTGCGAGGCCCGTGGCCTGACCGGGGAGCAGGGGGCGATCATTCCCCAGGCCAACGTCGCCACACTGATGCTTGACGAGAAGGTCTTGCAGGCGGTGCGAGCCGGGCAGTTCCATGTGTATGCGGTGCGCCAGGCCGATGAGGCCCTGAGCCTCCTGGTGGGCGAGCCGGCTGGCGAGCCGGATGCCGAAGGGCAGTTCCCCGAGGGCAGCGTCAATGCGCGTGTGGTGGAGCGGCTGCGGGTGATTGCCGAGATGATCAGCGAAGACGACCTGAAGGAGGCCGAGAAGGAACAGGCCCAGGAGGCGTTGGCCGATACCAAGCCGGCGTGATGCTGTTCGATGGCGAGGGGGGTGTTCCCTCGCCATCGGCGCCAGGCCGCTGACGCCAATTTTTCAAAATAGACCATTCGGCGCCTGTTGGATCGGTCAACTTTGTTTATCAGGCTTTTCTTCTATTCTCAGGGCAAGGAGAACGACAGTCGTCGCTGGATCGAAACAGCCTTGCGTTGAAGGCTGAATAGTGGATCTACCGAGGGTCGCCGCCATGTCGCGCAACCTTTGCCTTACTCGCCAATGCCTTGGCCTGGTTACCCGTATCGAATGCATTGTTCGCCCTTTGGCGGGGGACAACGGTATGTGGACCCTTCTCTTCGCCGCCGGAATGGCCGGTGAACAACCCTCGGCGATCAAGTCCCAGGGGCCGTTCTGCGGACCTGTGGTGGCCGAATCGATCCTCGATTCGATCGTTGAAAGCCTGACTACCCACGGTTACCAACTGGCCGACGATCCGCAGATATGGTGCCTGCATCTGCAGGCCCAACTGCGGCAGATCAACGGTGAGCGGGGGCGTCACGCCGGGGATTTCCAGTTCCATCCCGAACACTGATGGCTAGGGTGGTGTCGGCTCGGCTTTGTCGAGTTTGACCTCGAAGCCGTATTCGACGGCATTGAGTTCGCTGCGCTCGTAGCTTTCCAGTTGGCTGGGCTGGCCGTAGAAGTAATGCACGTCGAACAGCGCGGGCCCGTTGTTCGAGGCGCCGTGGCTGACGGCAAGGATCTCCTTCAGGTACTGGCCACTGTCGTCCTTGGCATAGAAGCGCCAGGCATCCGCGGGAAAGAGCTTCTGGTCGACTATCAGGGCATTGCCCTTGAGCTCCAGGCCCTTGGGCAGTTGCTGGGCACTGATGGTCTTTTTCTCGATGTTGGCGAGAAACAGCGGGATAGAGCCGACGGCATAGGCCGGGGTTTCCGGGAACAGGTTCAGGTCATAGGTGATGACGCCACGCATGGGGTCGATTTCAAAGGCCTCGTCCGGCAGTTCGATCGGTTCGCCACGCTGGCCCTTGTCGTCCTGAGTGAAGAAGGTCAGCGGGGTGTCGCCGGCATTGAACTCCGAGCCCAGCAGTTCGTCGTTGAAGGTCCGCGGATGGCTGAACTCAATGCGTGCCGCACTGGCATCTTCCACCGATTGGCTGATGGTCACGGACTTTTTCAATGAGTCCTCATCAAGCTCCGCGCCCTTGAGGTAGCTGGCGGCCTGATCGTCATAGACCACCACCGGCATCGGCAGTGGCTGGATGTTCTTGTCGGTGGTGAGCCGATCGAAGCGGTGTACCGGCAGGTCGAGGTCCTTGCGGGTCACGCTGGCCTGAGCGAAGTCGAGTACGGCGACCTCCAGCTTGTCGATCTGGCCGTTGAAATACACCTTGGCGTAATGCTGGGTGTGCTGCTGGTCGAAGGCTTTCTGCTCATCCTCCAGTTGCTTCTCGAAGGCCTCGCTCCAGCTCTTCTGCTTCTGCATCTCGGCCAGTTGCTGGCGGTAAAAGGCGACCTGCTGGGCGCTCTCATTGATCGAGCCCGACCGAGAGAGGATTTGCCCGCTGCTGTCCCGAGCCTGCGCCAGCAAGGGGTTGAGGGAGGCGTCGTCGGCTTCCTCAGGCAGGGCTGCGTTATTGCTCAGTTCGATCTCGGCGACATTCTTTTCCAGCGCCAGCAAGGTCAGGCTGATGTTGCCGTCCTGGCGTGGCTTGCCGATGTCGGCCCGGGTCAGTTCGAAGGTCAGGGTGCGGCCGGGAGCTATCACTTCCAGCTTGCCCTGCAGCGAGACCGGCTGCGGCTGGTTCTTGTTGTCCACTTCCAGGCCCTCGATGAAGGGATAGGTCACGGTCAGGTCATCCGGGTTGGTCAGGTTGGAACTGGACGGGCTGAGTTGAATCCCCGGGTCGGTTTCCGACCATTCGGGCTGAAAGGGGATGACCTTCTTGTTGCTCAGGGTGACGGACTGCCACTCCAGGCCATGGGGAAAGGGGAACTGCGCGGGCATGTTGAAGCTGAAGGGGAACACCGGCTGCAGGTCGGTCAGGTAGTCCGAGCTGGAGGGCTTGCGCAGCACGAACAGGCCATTGACGTAGGTGTCCACCAGCGCCTGGGCCGTGGGGTAGTGCTTGAGCAGGGCCAGGCTGTCGTCACCGTATTCGGTTTCGATCGGCTTGCTGTCGAGCTTGATCTGCGCACGCTCCAGCAGCAGCAGTGAGCCGCCGAGGTCGGCGATGGCGTCCTTGAGCTTGGGGTCCTGGATGGCGTCCAGGGATTTTTCAAACTGTGCGGTCCTCTCTTCGAGGCTGGCCTGCTTCTTTTCGTCGCTGGGTGAACAGCCGCCGCTGATCAGCAGCGCCAGACCAAGGCCGAAGCTGGCCAAAGGCAATCGCAAATCCATTTTCCAGTCTTCCTGTCCAGTGTCGGTGGGCGGTGGCAATGGCTTCGACACTAGCAGAAAAAACGTTTGGAAAAACCCGTGGGGCAGGGGATTGTCTGTGGTTTATGGGCTTTTGGCGCGCTGATATACTCGCCGCCGTTTTTACACCGGGTACGAGATTCAATGGAACGTTTTATCGAAAATGCAATGTATGCCTCACGCTGGCTGCTGGCGCCGATCTACTTCGGATTGTCCCTGGGCCTGCTGGCACTGGCATTGAAGTTTTTCCAGGAAGTCTTCCACGTTATTCCCAATGTGTTCTCCATGGCCGAGTCCGACCTGATCCTGGTGCTGCTGTCGCTGATCGACATGGCGCTGGTGGGTGGCCTGCTGGTGATGGTGATGATTTCCGGCTACGAAAATTTCGTGTCGCAGCTGGACATCGATGAGGACAAGGAAAAGCTCAGCTGGCTGGGCAAGATGGATTCTTCGTCGCTGAAGATGAAAGTGGCGGCGTCCATCGTCGCGATCTCCTCGATCCACCTGCTGCGGGTGTTCATGGACGCCAAGAACACCCCCACCGAGTACCTGCTGTGGTACGTGGTGATCCACATGACCTTCGTGATCTCGGCATTTGCCATGGGGTACCTGGACAAGCTGACCAAGCACTGACCGCCCCCTGCCCACCGGACACCTGCCGCCCGGCCGTTGCGAAACGGACGGGCGGCGTTGTTTATGGCTTGTGCTTTTTCCGGGCGGGGCATATGCCTGTAGGGGTCATGGCTTTCAATTGCACGAGGTGCGCTCATGAACCTGCAGGAAATGAATGCCTACGCCATTGCCGGAAAAGTCGATGAGTTGAACCTGATTTCGCTGGAAGGCGGAATCTACCTGCTTGAGGCGCGCATGCACGGGGCTGCATACCCGTTGAGCGACGCCCATGGGCAGATGTTTCATCTGCGTTCGGTGGAGCATGCCCGTGAAGTGCTGCAGTCGTTTCCCAAGCTGCCGTTCAACCTGATCCACACCTCGGTGCATGACGAGATGTGCGGGTTGTCTGCCAGCGCCGAGGAAAGCCTCAAGGTGCCAATCACCCTGCACTCCGGCTGGTAGCGCCGGGGTTGCGCTGATTGTCGCCGGACTTCTGTGCTAGTCTGCTCGCCCTTTTGGTTCCGGGCGCTCCGGAAGGTGCTGTGTTTCCACGGCCTTTCCCGAGCCGTCCGCACAGCGGAGCAGTGTCATGTCCGAAGTAAATCTGTCCACCGACGAAACCCGCGTCAGCTACGGCATCGGCCGTCAGCTGGGCGACCAACTGCGTGACAACCCGCCACCGGGCGTGAGCCTGGATGCAATCCTGGCTGGTCTGACCGACGCTTTCGCCGGTAAGCCGAGCCGTGTGGGTCAGGAAGAAATGTCTGCCAGCTTCAAAGTCATCCGCGAAATCATGCAGGCTGAAGCCGCTGCCAAGGCTGAAGCGGCTGCCGGTGCCGGTCTGGCATTCCTGGCGGAAAACGCCAAGCGTGAAGGCATCACCACCCTGGCTTCCGGCCTGCAGTTCGAAGTGCTGACCCAGGGCGAAGGCGCCAAGCCATCCCGTGAAGACAGCGTTCGCACTCACTACCACGGCACCCTGATCGACGGCACTGTGTTCGACAGCTCCTACGAGCGCGGCCAGCCTGCCGAATTCCCGGTTGGCGGCGTGATCGCTGGCTGGACCGAAGCGCTGCAACTGATGAACGCCGGTAGCAAATGGCGTCTGTACGTGCCGAGCGAACTGGCTTACGGCGCACAAGGCGTGGGCAGCATCCCGCCGCACAGCGTCCTGGTGTTCGACGTCGAGCTGCTGGACGTTCTGTAACCCCTGTAGGAGCCAGCTTGCTGGCGATGAAGGCTGCGCACTCGCGGTCTGCTCATCGCCGGCAAGCTTGCCCCTTGATCGGCTTAGGTTTCATAGACGGATTTTTGCGCTCAGGCTTTGACCATCGGTACCGGTCGGCCGCAAGGCTCTGGCGTAGCAGAACAAAAACAGGTTGCGCACCAATTCCTTGAGTACCAGCGGTTCGCTGGAGCTCAGGCCGTTCAGGTCCAGATCTCCCTGGTCCTGCAGCTCGTTCAGGGCTTCCTCTTCCAGTACCGCACAGACTTCCCCGGTTTCCCGATGCAGGATTCGCAGGTAAGGGTGTGGGCGGTCCAGCCAGGCATCAATCAAATAAGTCATGGTCGTCATCTCCTTGAATGGGGTTCAATGAGAATAATTCTTATTCAATGAATAGCAAGTGCCTATTGGCGGTTTCTGCTTTTTTCTGTGCAGAAATTGTTTTCGATCAAATCGACTGGCTTTCTGTTAGCAAGGTTGTGGGTTGACCGAGCGGGGAGGGGCGTAGGGGGGGACCCTCTCGCGGCGGGCGCGAGAGGGGGGGATTCAGACCTTGCGGACGAACTCGGACTTGAGTTTCATCGGGCCGATACCGTCGATCTTGCAGTCGATGTCATGGTCGCCATCGCACAGGCGGATGTTCTTGACCTTGGTGCCGACCTTGACCACCAGCGAGGTGCCCTTGACCTTGAGGTCCTTGATCACGGTAATGGTGTCGCCGTCTTGCAGCACGTTGCCCACCGAATCTTTCTTCACGGCTTCATCGGATACGGCTTCGGCTTCACCGCTGGCGGACCACTCGTGGGCGCACTCAGGGCAGATCAGCTGGGTGCCGTCCTCGTAGGTGTATTCGGAATTGCATTTTGGGCAGGGTGGCAAAGTGCTCACTTAAGCTCCTCAAAGTCAGGATGGCTAAAAAGCGCACATTGTATAGGGTTTTGTGGGCGAGAGGGGGCGAAGGGGGGGAGGGCAACGAGTCGGCTCCTGTGATGAGCAGGAGCCGGGCTGTTTAGTGGGTGCGGGCGACGGCGAATTCGCTCAGTTCCACCAGGGCATCGCGGTACTCGCTCGGTGGCAGGGCTTCCAGGCAAGTGATGGCGCGCGCAACGTAATCGCGGGCCAGTTGTGCGGTGTAGTCCAGGGAACCCGAGGCCTCGACGGCGGCACGGATGCTTTCCAGATCTTCGATGCCGCCTTTCTGGATCGCCTGGCGAACCAGGGCTGCCTGCTCCGGTGTGCCTTCGCGCATGGTGTAGATCAGCGGCAGCGTCGGCTTGCCTTCTGCCAGATCGTCACCGACGTTCTTGCCCAGGGTCTCGGCATCGCCGCGGTAGTCCAGCAGGTCGTCCACCAGTTGGAAGGCCACGCCCAGATGGTCGCCAAAGGTGCGCAGGGCCTCGGCCTGTTCCTCGGTGGCGCCGGCCAGTGCGGCGGCGCTGTGGGTCGAGGCTTCGAAGAGCATCGCGGTCTTGCCGCGGATGACTTCCATGTAGGTTTCTTCGGTGGTGCTGGCGTCACGCACCTTGGAGAGCTGCAGGACTTCGCCTTCAGCGATGATCCGGGTGGCCTGGGACAGGATGCGCATGACCGGCATCGAGCCGAGCTCGACCATCATTTCGAACGAGCGCGAGTACAGGAAGTCGCCCACCAGTACGCTGGGAGCGTTGCCCCACATGGCGTTGGCGGTTGAACGGCCACGGCGCATGCCGGACATGTCGACCACGTCGTCATGCAGCAGAGTGGCGGTGTGCAGGAATTCGATGGTGGCGGCCAGCAGGCGCAGGTCGTCGCCTTCGCGGCCCAGGGCCTTGCCGCACAGCAGCACCAATAAAGGACGCAGGCGCTTGCCTCCGGCCGAGGTGATGTAATCGCCGATTTTGGAAACCAGCGGAACTCGGGAGGTCAGCTGTTTCTTGATGATGCCGTCGACGGCGCTAAAATCGTCCGCCACCGCGCGGTAGAAAGCTTGGGGTTGCATCAGCGACAGGTGCTCCAGAAGGGTTGCGCGGCATGCTAGGACCCACGTCCGCGGGTGTCAAGGCGCGGTCCCGCACGGCTAAAGCCCCGACGGGCTGTAATTTGTCAGGGTAAAACACTGGGGTATAGTCGCGTGCTGCCATTAAACCCTGGTTTCAGGGGGTTAGGTCCCCGGCGCCAGGGCTGGCAGCGTTGTCCGACGTGGCCTGAACGGCACTTGCAAGGCCATTGAGCCTTGCGTACAATCGCGCACCCTGAACTTCCTGGGCAGCACCTGCCTTACGCAATTGCACTTGGGCCGTTCCAGCCCCATGCAGCCATGCCAGCCAATACCTCTTCTTATAAAGAGCTGGGTGAGCAGGATTATCGGAGAAATACCATGTACGCAGTAATCGTTACCGGCGGTAAGCAATACAAGGTCGCTGAAGGTGAATACCTGAAGATCGAAAAACTGGAAGTCGCTACTGGCGAATCCGTGACTTTTGACCGCGTTCTGTTGGTCGCCAACGGCGACGACGTGAACATCGGCGCACCTGTTGTTGCTGGCGCAACCGTCAAGGCTGAAGTGATCTCCCAAGGTCGTCACGATAAAGTCCGCATCATCAAGTTCCGTCGCCGTAAGCACCACATGAAGCGTATGGGCCACCGCCAGTGGTTCACCGAGATCAAAATCACCGGTATTCAGGCTTAATTTCAGCCTAATTCCTCACTAGGAGAATTGAACTCATGGCACACAAAAAAGCTGGTGGTAGTACCCGTAACGGTCGCGACTCAGAAGCCAAACGCCTTGGCGTGAAGATGTATGGCGGCCAGGTCATCAAGGCCGGCAACATCATCGTGCGTCAGCGCGGCACCCAATTCCACGCTGGCTACGGCGTTGGCATGGGTAAAGATCACACCCTGTTCGCGAAAATCGAAGGCGTGATCAAGTTTGAAGTAAAAGGCGCCTTCGGTCGTCGTTACGTGAGCGTCGTCGCAGCTTAATTGCGCGATCGCTGGAAAAGCCCTGTCTCGCGACGGGGCTTTTTCGTTTGTGGGATGAGTCTCTTGCAAAACTGTTTGTACGAGCTGCCAGCGTTGGATGTTTCGGTCGTTGATTGAGGTCGCTGCGCTCATTTTTGCAAGAGTCTTATGTCTTAGTGCTTTTCAGCTCGCCCGTGTGGCGAGAGGCGTTTGAACATGAAGTTTGTTGATGAAGTATCGATTCGAGTAAAGGCTGGCGACGGCGGCAATGGTTGCATGAGTTTCCGTCGGGAAAAGTTCATCGAGAACGGTGGTCCCAACGGTGGTGATGGTGGTGATGGCGGCTCGATCTACATGGTCGCCGACGAAAACCTCAATACCCTGGTGGACTACCGCTACACCCGGCACTTCGATGCCGAGCGCGGCTCCAACGGCGGCAGTACCGACTGTACCGGCAAGAAGGGTGAGGATCTGGAGCTGCGGGTTCCGGTCGGTACCACGATCATTGATGCGGGCACTCAGGAAGTCATTGGCGACCTGACCAAGGCTGGCCAGCGGTTGATGGTGGTGCAGGGCGGCTGGCACGGTTTGGGCAACACCCGTTTCAAGTCCAGTACCAACCGTGCGCCGCGCCAGACCACTCCGGGCAAGCCGGGTGAGCAGCGTGATCTCAAGCTGGAGCTGAAGGTGTTGGCGGACGTGGGTCTGCTGGGCTTGCCGAATGCGGGCAAAAGTACCTTTATCCGCTCGGTGTCCGCGGCCAAGCCGAAGGTGGCCGATTACCCGTTCACCACCCTGGTGCCGAACCTGGGTGTGGTCAGCGTCGATCGCTGGAAGAGCTTCGTGATCGCCGATATTCCGGGTCTGATCGAGGGTGCTTCCGATGGTGCCGGCCTGGGGATTCGCTTCCTCAAGCACCTGGCGCGTACGCGCATCCTGCTGCACCTGGTGGACATGGCGCCGCTGGATGAAAGCAGCCCGGCGGATGCGGCAGAGGTGATTGTCAATGAGTTGATGAAGTTCAGCCCGTCCCTGGCCGAGCGCGAGCGCTGGCTGGTGCTGAACAAGTCCGATCAGATCCTCGAGGAAGAGCGTGAAGAGCGGGTCAAGGAAATCGTTGATCGCCTGGAGTGGACGGGGCCGGTATACGTGATCTCGGCCATCTCCAAGGATGGTACCGAGCGCCTGAGCCGCGACATCATGCGTTACCTGGAGGATCGTGCCGATCGCCTGGCAGCCGACCCTGCCTATGCCGACGAGTTGGCTGAGCTGGATCAGCGCATCGAAGACGAGGCGCGTGCCCAGTTGCAAGCCCTCGACGATCAGCGTGCTCTGCGCCGCAGTGGCGTGAAGAGCGTCCATGACATCGGTGACGATGACTGGGATGAAGAAGACGTTGACGATGAAGATGGTCCGGAAATCATTTACGTCCGCGACTGATTCGGCAGAAGCGGGCTTGCCCCGCGAAGACGGTTTATCTGGCAGGGTGCGGTGTTATCATCGCTGCCAAGCCAGCTTCCAAGGCGCCGCTCATTTGAGCGGCGTTTTGGTGTCTGCAGGATACAAATACGAATAACCCCATGAGTGGCGCTCGGTCGCGTCGCTCGCTGGCAAAGGTTGAATAAGATGCGGAGCAAGGTGACAGGTGCGCAGCGCTGGGTCGTTAAGATCGGCAGTGCGCTGCTGACGGCGGACGGCAAGGGGCTGGATCGCACGGCAATGGGTGTGTGGGTGGAGCAGATGGTGGCCTTGCATGAGGCCGGCGTCGAGCTGGTACTGGTTTCCTCCGGTGCTGTAGCGGCCGGCATGAGCCGCCTGGGCTGGACCGCACGACCGAGTGCGATGCATGAGTTGCAGGCCGCTGCGGCCATCGGCCAGATGGGGCTGGTGCAGGCCTGGGAGTCGAGCTTTGCCGAGCATGGCCGGCATACTGCACAGATTCTCCTGACCCATGACGACCTCTCCGATCGCAAGCGCTACCTCAATGCTCGCAGTACCTTGCGTGCCCTGGTGGAGCTCAAGGTGATCCCGGTGATCAACGAGAACGACACCGTGGTGACCGACGAGATCCGCTTTGGCGACAACGATACTCTGGCGGCGCTGGTGGCCAACCTGGTTGAGGCTGATCTGCTGGTGATTCTTACCGACCGTGACGGCATGTTCGATGCCGACCCGCGTAACAATCCTGATGCCCAGCTGATCTATGAGGCGCGGGCCGACGACCCGGCGCTGGATGCGGTGGCCGGTGGTACGGGCGGTGCGCTGGGGCGTGGCGGCATGCAGACCAAGTTGCGTGCGGCGCGGCTGGCTGCGCGTTCCGGGGCGCATACGATCATCGTTGGTGGGCGTCTGGATCGCGTGCTGGACCGCCTCAAGGCTGGCGAGCGCATCGGCACCTTGCTGTCGCCGGAGCGCGGCATGCTGGCGGCGCGCAAGCAGTGGCTGGCCGGGCATCTGCAGACCCGCGGCACCCTGGTGCTGGATGAGGGGGCGGTGTCGGCTCTGTCCCAGGGTAACAAGAGCCTGTTGCCGGTGGGGGTCAAGCAGGTCCTGGGTGGTTTCCGGCGTGGTGAGATGGTGGTGTGCGTAGCGCCGGATGGTCGTGAGATTGCTCGTGGCCTGGCCAACTACAGTGCGCTTGAGGCGCAGAAGATCATTGGTCAGCCGTCCGACGCTATTGTCGGTGTCCTGGGGTATATGGCGGAGCCTGAACTGGTACACCGCGATAACCTGATTCTGGTGTAAGTGGCGTAAGGAAAAGCGTATGCGCGTAGCAAAAGGATTGTTGGGCTTGCTCTTGGCGATGCCGTTCATGGCTTCGGCCGAGGAGATTGGCCAGGTGTCCACGGTGTTCAAGTTTGTCGGGCCGAATGACCGGATCGTGGTCGAGGCGTTCGATGATCCCAAGGTCGATGGGGTGACGTGCTATCTGTCGCGAGCCAAGACGGGTGGGCTCAAGGGTGGCCTGGGCCTGGCGGAAGATCGTGCGGAAGCCTCCATTGCCTGTCGTCAGGTGGGGCCTATTGCGTTCAAGGGTGAGCTCAAGGATGGCGACGAGGTATTCAAGGAGCGCACCTCGCTGGTATTCAAGACCATGCAGGTGGTGCGTTTCCTGGATAAGAAGCGCAATACCCTGGTGTACCTGGTCTACAGCGATCGCCTGATCGAGGGTAGTCCGCAGAATGCGGTGACGGCTATCCCGATTCTGCCCTGGCCGCACCCGTAACGGAGTTTCTCCTGGCATGCTGGCCCTCTGTTGAAGGCGGGGCTGGTTTGCCGGGTGGGTAAATCGCGGGCAATAAAAAACCGACCCTTGGGTCGGTTTTTTAACAAGCGTGTCGCTTAGGCTGCAGCAGCAAGGTTCAGAGCCTTGATGTGGCCATTCAGACGACCTTTATGGCGAGCAGCCTTGTTCTTGTGGATGATGCCTTTATCGGCCATGCGGTCGATAACTGGCACAGCCAGAACATAAGCAGCTTGCGCTTTTTCAGCGTCTTTTGCGTCGATGGCTTTAACTACATTCTTGATGTAGGTACGAACCATGGAACGCAGGCTGGCGTTGTGGCTGCGACGCTTCTCAGCCTGTTTTGCACGTTTTTTGGCGGAAGGTGAGTTGGCCACCGTCGAGCTCCTCGAAAGACTTTTTGGGAAATAGCAAACAAAATAGGCCGCGAATCATGCCGATGAGTTGAAGTCTTGTCAAGGGCGGGTGATGCGTTCCGCTGAGTGGTCGATCTGAAGAGGCGGGATATTTATTTCCGGCGCTTGACCTGTAAACTCGCGAGCTTTGGCTCTGTGCTGTTGCGGCGCGGAGTATCGCATAAGTGGGTGTCTTTTCGCCTGCTGTTTATCTACAAGGCGCAAAACCTTTTCATGAACCTGCTCAAGTCGTTGGCCGCCGTCAGCTCTATCACGATGCTTTCCCGGATACTGGGGTTTGTGCGTGACACCATCATCGCGCGCACTTTCGGTGCCGGGATGGCCACCGATGCCTTCTTCATTGCCTTCAAGCTGCCCAACCTGCTGCGGCGCATCTTTGCCGAAGGAGCGTTCTCCCAGGCGTTCGTGCCGATCCTGGCGGAATACAAGAGCCAGCAGGGGGAAGAGGCGACCCGTACCTTCATTGCCTATGTCTCGGGTCTGCTGACCCTGGTCCTGGCGCTGGTGACGGCTTTGGGCATCATCGCCGCGCCCTGGGTGATCTGGGCCACGGCACCGGGGTTCGTCGACTCTCCGGAAAAGTTCGCCCTGACCTCTGACCTGTTGCGGGTGACCTTTCCTTATATATTGCTGATCTCGCTGTCGTCTCTGGCCGGGGCAATCCTCAATACCTGGAATCGTTTCTCGGTGCCGGCCTTCGTGCCGACCCTGCTCAACGTCAGCATGATCATTTTTGCGGTGTTTCTGACGCCGTATTTCGATCCGCCAGTGATGGCTCTGGGCTGGGCGGTGCTGGCTGGTGGCCTGGCGCAGTTGCTGTATCAGCTGCCGCACCTGAAGAAGATCGGCATGCTGGTGCTGCCACGCCTGAACCTGCGGGATACCGGGGTCTGGCGGGTGATGAAGCAGATGCTGCCGGCGATTCTCGGGGTTTCGGTGAGCCAGATCTCGTTGATCATCAACACCATCTTCGCCTCTTTCCTGGTAGCCGGTTCGGTGTCGTGGATGTATTACGCCGACCGCCTGATGGAGCTGCCGTCCGGTGTGCTGGGGGTGGCGCTGGGCACCATTCTTCTGCCGACCCTGGCCAAGACCTACGCCAGCAAGGACCGCCACGAGTATTCGCGGATTCTCGATTGGGGCCTGCGCCTGTGTTTCATCCTGGTGCTGCCGTGCTCCCTGGCCCTGGGTATCCTCGCCGAGCCGCTGACCGTGTCACTGTTCCAATACGGTGAGTTCAGTGCCTTCGATGCGTCCATGACCCAGCGTGCGCTGGTGGCTTATGCCGTGGGTTTGCTGGGGATCATCGTGATCAAGGTGCTGGCGCCGGGCTTCTATGCGCAGCAGAACATTCGTACACCGGTGAAAATCGCCATCTTTACGCTGATCGTCACCCAACTGCTGAACCTGGCCTTTATCGGCCCCCTGAAACACGCGGGCCTGGCCCTGGCCATCAGCGCCGGGGCCTGTATCAACGCCGGACTGCTGTTCTACCAGTTGCGCAAGCAGCAGATGTTCCAGCCGCTGCCGGGGTGGGGGCGGTTCACCTTGAAGTTGCTGTTGGCGGTCGCGGTCATGTCCGCGGTGTTGCTGGGCCTGATGCATTTCATGCCGGCCTGGGATCAAGGCCACATGCTCCAGCGGTTCCTGCGCCTGGGCGTGCTGGTGGTGGCTGGGGTGGTGGCATATTTCGGCATGCTGGCGCTGCTGGGCTTCCGTTTGCGCGACTTCAATCGCAAGGCCTTGAACTGACGGCTGTTTAGTCGCCAGGGCAGGGCAGGCATCGGTTTTGTCGGATCAACCACATTGGGTGCGGTGCTGCCTGTCGTCGGCCGCCGGGTGTGGTTATAATCGACCACTTTATGAGCAAGAAGCGCGTTATGCAGCTGGTTCGAGGCCTCCACAATCTGCGCCCCCAGCATCGGGGCTGCGTCGCCACTATTGGCAACTTTGACGGTGTTCACCGTGGTCACCAGGCTATCCTGGGCCGGCTGCGCGAACGTGCGCTCGAGTTGGGCGTGCCCAGCTGCGTGGTGATTTTCGAGCCCCAGCCGCGGGAATTCTTTGCCCCCGAGACGGCTCCGGCGCGTCTGGCCCGCCTGCGGGACAAGCTGCAGTTGCTGGCTGACGCCGGTGTCGACCGGGTGCTGTGCCTGGCCTTCAACCAGCGCCTGAGCAAACTCAGCGCCAGCGAGTTCGTCGAGCGAATCCTGGTGGATGGCCTGGGTGTACAGCACCTGGAAGTGGGTGATGACTTCCGCTTCGGTTGCGACCGGGTCGGTGATTTTGACTTCCTGCAGCAGGCCGGAGCCACCCACGGCTTTACCGTGGAGGCGGCGCAGACCGTCGAGCTCGACGGCCTGCGGGTGAGTAGTACCCAGGTTCGCAATGCCCTGGCCGCCGCCGATTTCGATCTGGCCGAGCGCCTGCTGGGTCGCCCGTACCGCATTGCCGGGCGGGTGTTGCACGGCCAGAAACTGGCGCGCCAGTTGGGTACGCCCACTGCCAATGTGCAGTTGAAGCGCCGTCGCGTGCCGCTTTCCGGGGTGTACCTGGTGAGTGTCGATCTCGATGGCAGGACCTGGCCCGGCGTCGCCAATATCGGCGTGCGGCCCACGGTTGCAGGTGATGGCAAGGCCCACCTGGAAGTACATCTTTTAGATTTTGCCGGCGATCTGTATGACCGGCGTTTGACGGTGGTTTTCCACCACAAGCTGCGTGAAGAGCAGCGTTTCGCCTCCCTGGAGGCGTTGAAGACGGCGATCAATGCGGATGTTGCCGCCGCCCGTGCCCAAGTGGCACGTATCCATAGCGCCAATCGCTAATGAAGAGCCTTAAATGACCGACTATAAAGCCACGTTAAACCTTCCGGACACCGCCTTCCCAATGAAGGCCGGCCTGCCTCAGCGCGAACCACAGATTCTGCAGCGTTGGGACAGCATTGGCCTGTACGGAAAGTTGCGCGAGATTGGCAAGGATCGTCCCAAGTTCGTACTGCACGACGGTCCTCCCTATGCCAACGGCTCGATTCACATCGGTCATGCGGTCAACAAGATTCTCAAGGACATGATCATCCGCTCGAAAACCCTGGCGGGTTTCGACGCGCCTTACGTTCCTGGCTGGGACTGCCACGGTCTGCCGATCGAGCACAAGGTCGAGGTGACCCACGGCAAGAACCTGTCCTCGGACCAGACCCGCGAGCTGTGCCGCGCCTACGCTTCCGAGCAGATCGAAGGGCAGAAGGCCGAGTTCATCCGCCTGGGTGTGCTGGGCGACTGGGCCAATCCCTACAAGACCATGAACTTCGCCAACGAGGCCGGCGAGATCCGTGCCCTGGCGGAAATGGTCAAGGGCGGCTTCGTGTTCAAGGGCCTGAAGCCGGTGAACTGGTGCTTCGACTGCGGCTCGGCCCTGGCTGAAGCAGAAGTCGAGTATCAGGACAAGAAGTCCGCGACCATCGACGTGGCCTTCCCGGTCGCCGACGAAGCCAAGCTGGCCGGCGCCTTCGGCCTGGCCAAGCTGGCCAAGCCTGCTGCCATCGTGATCTGGACCACCACCCCCTGGACCATCCCGGCCAACCAGGCGCTGAACGTACACCCTGAGTTCAACTATGCCCTGGTCGACACCGGCGAACGCCTGCTGGTGCTGGCCGAAGAGCTGGTGGAATCCTGCCTGGCCCGCTACAACCTGGAAGGCTCGGTGATTGCCACGGCTCCAGGTTCGGCCCTGGAACTGATCAATTTCCGTCATCCGTTCTACGATCGTCTGTCGCCGGTGTATCTGGCCGAATACGTGGAGCTGGGTGCCGGCACTGGCGTGGTTCACTCGGCCCCGGCCTATGGTGAAGACGACTTCGTGACCTGCAAGCGTTATGGCATGGTCAACGACGACATCCTCAATCCGGTGCAGAGCAACGGTGTCTACGCGACATCGCTGGAGTTCTTCGGCGGCCAGTTCATCTGGAAGGCCAACCCGGCCATTGTCGACAAGCTGAGCGAAGTCGGTGCGCTGCTGCACACCGAAACCATCAGCCACAGCTACATGCACTGCTGGCGCCACAAGACCCCGCTGATCTATCGCGCCACCGCGCAGTGGTTCGTCGGCATGGACAAGCAGCCGGAAGCCGGCGACACCCTGCGCCAACGCGCCCTGCAAGCCATCGAAGACACCCAGTTCGTACCGGCCTGGGGCCAGGCACGCCTGCACTCGATGATCGCCAACCGCCCGGACTGGTGCATCTCCCGCCAGCGCAACTGGGGTGTGCCGATCCCGTTCTTCCTGAACAAGGAAAGCGGCGACCTGCACCCGCGCACTGTCGAGCTGATGGAGGAAGTGGCCCAGCGCGTCGAGCAGGAAGGCATCGAGGCCTGGTTCAAGATGGACGCCGCTGAGCTGCTGGGCGACGAAGCCGCCCAGTACGACAAGATCAGCGACACCCTGGACGTCTGGTTCGACTCCGGCACCACTCACTGGCACGTGCTGCGCGGTTCGCACCCCATGGGCCACGAAAGCGGTCCGCGGGCCGACCTGTACCTGGAGGGCTCCGACCAGCACCGTGGCTGGTTCCACTCGTCCCTGCTCACCGGTTGCGCCATCGACAACCACGCGCCGTACCGCGAACTGTTGACCCACGGCTTCACCGTGGACGAGAACGGCCGCAAGATGTCCAAGTCCCTGGGCAACGTGATCGCGCCACAGAAGGTCAACGACACCCTGGGTGCCGACATCATGCGCCTGTGGGTCTCGGCCACCGACTACTCCGGCGAGATGGCGGTTTCCGATCAGATCCTGCAGCGCAGCGCCGACGCCTACCGGCGGATCCGCAACACTGCGCGTTTCCTGCTTTCCAACCTGAGCGGCTTCAACCCGGCCACCGACCTGCTGCCGGCCGAAGACATGCTGGCCCTGGACCGTTGGGCCGTGGACCGTACCTTGTTGCTGCAGCGCGAGCTGGAGCTGCACTACGGCGAATACCGCTTCTGGAACGTCTACTCCAAGGTGCACAACTTCTGCGTGCAGGAGTTGGGCGGCTTCTACCTCGACATCATCAAGGACCGCCAGTACACCACCGGCGCCAACAGCAAGGCGCGCCGCTCGGCGCAGACCGCGCTGTACCACATCTCCGAAGCGCTGGTGCGCTGGATCGCACCGATCCTGGCCTTCACCGCCGATGAGCTGTGGGAATACCTGCCGGGCGAGCGTAACGAATCCGTGATGCTCAACACCTGGTACGAAGGCCTGAGCGAATTGCCCGCTGACTTCGAACTGGGCCGCGAGTACTGGGAAGGCGTGATGGCCGTCAAGGTTGCGGTGAACAAGGAGCTGGAAGTTCAGCGCGCGGCCAAGGCCGTCGGTGGCAACCTGCAAGCCGAAGTCACCCTGTTTGCCGAGGATGGCCTGGCCGCTGACCTGGCCAAGCTGAGCAACGAACTGCGTTTCGTGCTGATCACTTCGACCGCCAGCCTGGCCCCGTTTGCCCAGGCACCAGCGGACGCCGTGGCCACCGAAGTACCGGGCCTCAAGCTCAAAGTCGTCAAGTCGGCCTTCCCCAAGTGCGCTCGTTGCTGGCACTGCCGTGAAGACGTCGGCGTGTACCCTGAGCACCCGGAAATCTGCGGTCGTTGTGTAGACAATATCAGCGGAGCAGGCGAGGTCCGTCACTATGCCTAACGCCGCAGGCCGTTTCGGCCGTCTGGGCTGGCTGTGGTTGAGCGTGCTGGTCCTGGTCATCGACCAGGTCAGCAAGCTGCACTTCGAAAGTTCGCTGAGCATGTACCAGCAGATCGTGGTGATCCCGGATTACTTCAGCTGGACCCTGGCCTACAACACTGGCGCCGCCTTCAGCTTCCTCGCTGACGGCTCCGGCTGGCAGCGCTGGCTGTTCGCCCTGATCGCGATTGCGGTCAGTGCAGTGCTGGTGGTCTGGCTCAAGCGTCTGGGGCGCAATGAAACCTGGCTGGCCATCGCTCTGGCGCTGGTGCTGGGCGGGGCCCTGGGTAACCTGTACGACCGCATCGCCCTGGGCCATGTGATCGATTTCATCCTGGTGCACTGGCAGAACCGCTGGTACTTCCCGGCATTCAACTTCGCCGACAGTGCTATTACCGTTGGCGCGGTGATGCTGGCCCTGGATATGTTCAAGAGCAAGAAAACCGGAGAAGCCGTTCATGACTGAACAGGTATTGACTGAACAACGCATCGGTCAGAACACGGAAGTCACTTTGCATTTCGCATTGCGCCTGGAGAACGGCGACACCGTAGACAGCACGTTCGACAAGGCCCCGGCGACCTTCAAGGTCGGCGATGGCAACCTGCTGCCAGGGTTCGAAGCGGCGCTGTTCGGCTTCAAGGCCGGCGACAAGCGCAACCTGACCATCGAACCGGAAAACGCCTTCGGCCAGCCCAACCCGCAGAACGTGCAGGTCATCCCGCGTTCGCAGTTCCAGGACATGGAGCTTTCGGAAGGCTTGCTGGTGATCTTCAACGATGCGGCGAACACCGAGTTGCCAGGTGTGGTCAAAACTTTCGATGACGCGCAGGTGACCATCGATTTCAACCACCCGCTGGCCGGCAAGACCTTGACCTTCGACGTTGAAATCATCGACGTCAAAGCGCTTTAAAAGCATCGCCGGCATGCCGTCTTCTATTATCCAGGAGCCGGCTGCCGGCGATCCGCTGTCTACAACGATCTAACTTCTTGCGCGCAAGACACGAGGCACAGCATGCAAATCAAACTCGCCAACCCCCGTGGCTTCTGCGCCGGCGTGGACCGGGCGATCGAAATCGTCAATCGCGCCCTGGAAGTCTTCGGGCCGCCGATCTACGTCCGGCATGAAGTGGTGCACAACAAATTTGTCGTCGAAGACCTGCGCAATCGTGGAGCGATCTTCGTCGAAGAGCTGGACCAGGTGCCGGATGATGTCATCGTCATCTTCAGCGCCCACGGTGTTTCCCAGGCCGTGCGCAGCGAGGCTGCAGGCCGTGGCCTCAAAGTGTTCGACGCCACCTGCCCGCTGGTGACCAAGGTGCATATCGAAGTGGCGCGCTACAGCCGCGACGGCCGTGAATGCATCCTGATCGGCCACGCCGGCCACCCCGAGGTCGAAGGCACCATGGGCCAATACGACGCCAGCAATGGCGGCGCCATCTACCTGGTGGAAGACGAAAAGGATGTGGCCGAATTGCAGGTGCGCAACCCCGAGCGCCTGGCATTCGTGACCCAGACCACCTTGTCCATGGATGACACCAGCCGGGTGATCGATGCCCTGCGTACACGTTTCCCGGCCATCGGCGGGCCGCGCAAGGATGACATCTGCTACGCCACGCAGAACCGTCAGGACGCGGTCAAGCAACTGGCCGACGAATGCGACGTGGTGCTGGTGGTCGGCAGCCCCAACAGCTCCAACTCCAACCGCCTGCGCGAGCTGGCCGAACGCATGGCCACCCCGGCCTACCTGATAGACGGTGCCGAAGACCTGCAGCGCAGCTGGTTCGATGGTGTGGAGCGCATCGGCATTACCGCCGGCGCCTCGGCCCCGGAAGTGCTGGTGCGTGGCGTGATCCAGCAACTGCAGGCCTGGGGTGCCACCGGCGCCGATGAGCTGGCCGGCCGCGAAGAAAACATCACCTTCTCCATGCCCAAAGAGCTGCGGGTTCGCTCGCTGCTCTGATCAGCCGACGCCTGCACACAAGGCCTGCTCGGCGTTTTCGCTGCGCAGGCTGACCCTCCCGCTACGTGACAGCACCACTTGATGGCGGCTGTACTCCTGGCCTGCCCGGCAGACATGGAGTGTTCCGGCCTGGAAGGCGCCACTGGGCAGCAGCGGATGGCCCAGGGCACTGAAGCGTACGAAGTGCTGCACCGGGCGATTGCCCACGATCAATACCTGCCCACTGCCTTGGCGCTCGATCAGTTGCGGGTTGCGTGCGTCCTGGGCGCCCTTGCCGCTGATATCCAGGATGATCCTCCAGCCCCGGCTCCAGTCGTCTTCCAGACCATGGATCAGGACCGTGCGCTGGTGCAGGATCGCTGCCGCCCGGGCGTTGCGCAGGCCACTGGCGAGCATCTGCGCGGCGTCCTGCTGGCGATTGGAGCGCAGCAGCTCACTCATGGCGCTACCGGAAAGCGGCAGCAGCAGGGCCAGCAGAACCAGTGCGGTCAGCAGTTCAATCAGGCTGAAGCCTTTCTCATGCATGGGGTCTCCCTCCCTGGGGACGACGGTTTCACGCAATCCGTGCGTGTTCATTGAGCAAATGGCCAAAGCGCCGGTCTATGGAGGGTCCGGGCGCTTGCCTGTTATAGCCGATGACGCTTCCAAGGCCGGCCATGAATTTGCATACAAAGGGTTTCACCTTGCTGGAATTGCTCGTCGCCCTGGCGATCGCGGCCCTTCTTCTGGGCCTGGTGGTGCCAGCCTATCGCACCACCGTGCAGCGAGTGCGTGCCGACACCGAGATCAATCAACTACGTCAGGCCCTGGCTTACGCACGGTTGGAAGCGATCAATCGCCGCCAGAGGGTCGGGATTCGCCCGGCTGTCAAGGACGCTCCCTGGAACGGCGAATTGATGGTGTATGCGGGGCAGGACCCCGGAGGCAATGTATTGCGGGTTGTTCCAGCCGTCAGTCCGGGCGCCACCCTGACGCTAACCTCAGATGAGCACAGCATCGATTTCAATCGCCTCGGCGGCTTGGCGGCCAGTGATGCGCTGCACATCGTCTATGGACTGGACCAGCAGCGGCGGGTGATCAGTGTCTGTCTCAATGGGCGGGTGATAGCAGCGGAGAACTGCGGATGAACGTGCGGGATGCACAGGGTGGCATGACCCTGATCGAGGTGCTGGTGGCGCTGTTGATACTGGCGGTGGGCCTGCTGGGTGCGGCGGCGGTGCAGATCAAGGCGCTGCAGTACACCGACAGCTCGCGGATGACCACCCAGGCCAGCTTTATCGCCTATGACATGCTCGACCGGATCCGCGCCAACGCCGCCGCCGACTACAGCGTGGCGATACCGGCCGAGGGCAACCCGGGCAATGTGCGGGATCAGGACCTGTACGACTTCGCCGCCAATATCGCGAGCTTCGCCGGCCCCAGCGGCAAGGGCAGCATCAGCGTCAAGCAGCATGTCTACACCATTCGCATCACCTGGGACGACTCCCGTGCCGAAGGCCGGGGGGGCAGCCTGCGTAGCCTGGAGCTCAGCAGCCGGGTTGCAGCGCAACCGGGAGGCTTGCCGTGAACCGGGCCGATAGTGGCTTCGGCCTGGTGGAGATGATGCTGGCACTGGCCTTGAGCCTGGTGCTGGTACTGGGGGTGGCCCAGGTATTCATTGCGGCGAAGAACACCTACCAGAGTCAGAGCGCTGCCGCCTACCTGCAGGAGGATGCACGCTTTGTCCTGAGCAAGATGCTTCAGGAAATCCGTATGGTGGGGCTGTTCGGTTGCCTGCGGACCATCAGTGATGCCAGTACGGCACGGGAGTTCTCGCACTATGCGGCCACGCCGATCCAATGGGACAACGCCGAGCAGAAACTGACCCTGATCACCGCCGATGTCGGGGACGATGGCGGAACACCGACCTGGAGCGTGGTCAGCGACTGCCAGCGCAGTGCCGTAGCCTATTCAGGCGCTCATCGAGGGGCCGGCGCTGAGCAGGTGTTCGCCCTGCGCCGGCTGTTCTACAGCCTGAAGAATCGCCAGTTGCTGCTGGGCAGCGGCCTTGGCAAGCAGCAAGCGGTGCTGCTGGACAACGTCGAAGCCTTTGATGTGAGTTTCGGCATGGCCCGTTCGACCAACGACATTGCCGCCTCCAGCTACAGTCGCAACCCGCTGGACCCGGACCGGATCCGCAGTGTGCGCTTGCGCCTGACCCTGGCCGACCCCCATGACCGCGTGCGCCCGCAGACCTACAGCGTGGTCGCGGCCCTGCGCAACAGGTTGCCCTGATGACGCGCTTGCCAGGTCAGGTGCCTCTCGGGCAGCGGGGCATGGCGTTGCTGGTCAGCCTGGTGTTCCTGTTGCTGCTGACCCTGATCGGGCTCTCGTCGCTGCAGAACGCCTCCCTGCAGGAAAAAATGGCTGCCAGCCTGACTCTGCACAACCGCGCATTTCAGGCCGCCGAAGCCGCGCTGCGGGTGGGGGAGAGTGCGGTGCAGCAGGATGATTTCCGCTTGCCGGTATGTGCCAGCCCTGCTCAGTGCGCGCCTCCCGCCGAATCAGCGCAGGTCAAGGCTCCTGGAGTCAATGCAGCTTCGGCGGTGCTGTGGATCGCTAGCGGCTCTGGCTTCTACGGGGTGCAGAACCTCGGTGTTTCACAGGATGCGGTGAATGTGCCGAGCAATACTCCGGCCACCTTGTATCGCGTGACCGCTGTCGGTCTGGCCGGGCAATCGCGCAGTGTGCTGGAGAGCATCTATGCCAAGTATTGATCGGGGCATGCGTCGGCCTGGCTGGCGAAGCCTGGGCGCGTTGCTGCTGAGTCTGTTGCCGGTACCTCTAGCCATGGCGTTCAACCCTGCCAGCACCCCGCTTCTTGGTGCCGCGGCGGTGGCGCCGAACGTGATGCTGGTGCTGGATGATTCCCTGGGCATGAACAGCATTGTCCATGCCCGGGAGTTCGATCCGCTGCTCGCCCGTGCTGCGGTCTGGCGCTGTGCCGGAGTGGGGGGCGAGTGTGCTCGGGGTGAGCGACTTGCAGGCCAGGCGATTGCCTTGTCCAGCCTCGGCGAGTCGGGGTGCCGGGCAGGCTTTCACAGCTTCCATGATCCCGAACGTGGGGTGCGCTGCCTGAAGCTGCCGGACCCGGTTGGGGCTGGAAATACGCTGTACTCCGCGGACTACCTGTCCTGGCTACTGGCGCAGGCCAAGGGACGGGAGCGAGACTTCACTGACGGCTCCATTCCCAACGACTACCGAATGAATGTGGCGCGGCGGCTGGCCACGGCCCTGGTGACCCGGTATCGCTGGCTACGCCTGGGGTTGGCCACCTTCAATCCGCCGGCCCCGGGTGATCCGGGCCCTGGGGGTTACATTGCCCGTCCCATCAGCGACCTGTCGGCCATTGAAGGCGCTGTGAGCCCGGCCCAGGCCGAGGCCAATTACCAGGCCCTGCTGGCGACAATCAATGGCCTCAAGGCCGGCGGTCGTACGCCGTTGGCGGAAACCTACTACGAGATTACTCGCTACCTGCGCGGCATGGTGCCGTACTACAACCTTTCACCGGCGCTCTACAGCAGTCCCATTCAATACCGTTGCCAGAAGAACTACGGGGTGGTGATCAGTGCCGGGGCAGCGGATCACGATACTCAGTTCCCGCTCAACGACCCTTTGGGGGCGGGGCGCCTGCCCAACTGGGATGGGATCGGCAACGACGGTAGCGAGCGTGATGGGCAGACCCTGTACCTCGATGACCTGGCCAAGTTCGCCTTCGATATCGACTTGCGTGGCCCAGGAGTGGATGAGGCCGGGAAAAGCTGGGCGGCGGTGGATTTCCCCCGTCAGTACCTGAATACCTTCACGGTGGGTTTCCAGGCACACAATCCTCTGCTGATGGGCGCTGCGGACTACGGTCGGGGTGAGTATTTCCAGGCCCGCAGCAACCTTGAGCGTGTGCTCGCAGGTGTTCTGGGCGAAGGCATAGCCAGTGCCGTGACTGCTGGCAGTGGTGTACTGGATGCCGCCAGTGGTCGTTATTACCAGAGCCAGTACGACCCGGTCGATTGGCATGGCACGATCCGCGCCTACGGCATCGACAATCAGGGCCGAGTGGCTGTCGGTTCGCCGTTGTGGAGCAGCGATAGTGACGTGGATGGTGCCGGCGCGGCGGTAATCCATGAGACCTGGAACACTGCCAGCCGGCGTCCGGTGAGCCTGGCCTACGGCAACTTGTCCACCGCTCAGCGTGGCGAACTTGAGCAGTCGTTGCCTGCAGGTGTCAGTGGCGCCGAGTTACTGCGCTGGAGCCAGGGCCGCTCCGTGAGCGGGCTCAGGGAGCGCCGCTATCAGTTGGGAGATATCGTCAATTCGCCGCTGGTGCTGGCAACTGCCGGGCAGCGCAGTGCTGTCGATGGGGCTGCCGGGGGCGACTACAGCCGTTACCTGGCACAGAAAGCCACGGCCATGGCGACGCGCTTGTTGGTGAACAGCAATGACGGGTTGTTCAATGTGCTGGACCCGGCCAGCGGGGAGCGCCTCTATGGCTACATGCCCTCCAGCGCGTTGGGTGCCCTGGCGCAGGTCGCCGATCCCGGTTATCGGCGGGGCGAGCGCCATCGCTATCTGGTGGATGGTCCCCTGGCGGTGTTCGATGGGCAGCGGGGCGGTGCCTGGCAAACCCTGGCCCTGGGGGGCGTCGGGGCGGGCGGCAAGAATTTCTTTGCGGTGCGTCTGTTCGACGCCGTGCACGGCAATACGCCTGGCGCCTTGTGGGAAATCGGCGCTCCTCCCGAGCCGGACCGCAATCATCCTTTCAATGACCTGGGGTATGCCTATGCCCGCCCACAGGTAGCACGCTTGGCCGATGGTCGCTGGGCGGCTTTCATCGGCAATGGCTACGGCAGCCATTCCGGGGTGGCAGCGCTGTATGTGGTGGACCTGAATGATGGCTCGCTGATTCGCGAGATCGCCATTGACGACCAGCCTGACAATGGCCTGTCGTCCGTCACCCTCAAGGTCAATGCACGCAATGAAGTGCAGGCGGCCTATGCGGGCGACCTCAAGGGGCGACTGTGGAAATTCGAGCTGTCCGGCAACGATAGCGCCAGCTGGCATCTGGCATTTGCCGGGCAGCCCTTGTTCCGCACCGCGGGAGGCGCCAGCCAGCCGATCAGCGCACCGCCGCGCCTGCTCGATCATCCCCGTGGTGGCCAATTGGTGCTGTTCGGTACGGGCAAGCTCAACGAGACCCGGGATAAGCAAAGCCGGGCGCGCCAGGGATTCTATGGCGTGTGGGACGCCGAGGGCGGTCCTGGGGGCATTGGCGAAAGTCAGTTGCAGGTGCAGCACCTTGAGGCCGGGTTCAGCGCGGCGGCCGGCAGTTTCCTGCGCAGCACCCTCAACGAGGTGCGTTATCCGGCGCAGCGCGGCTGGTACCTGCCCCTGGTACAAGGTGGCCTGGCAGCCGGCGAGCGGGTGCTCAACGAGGCGACCCTGGTGGCCGGCAGGGTGGTGTTCAGCACCCTGCAACTGGAGCCCGACGACCCTTGTTCGAGTGCCGGCAGTGGGAAATTGATCGAGCTGGAGGCGTTCAGCGGTAAGATGTTCGACGCTGCGGTGCTCGACACCAATGGCGACGGGGTCGTGGATGACCAGGACCAGCCCTCCAGCGGCGTGCGCTACGTCGGCACCGTGCCCAGCCTCGGCGGAGTTGCCAGCAATGGCGCCCGCAAGATCATCAATGACTCCAGGGGTGGCATCAGCACCCTGGTGGAAAGGCCCGGCGGTGGCAGCCGGCGCATCCTGTGGCGACAAATCCAGTAAGCGAGATTCTTGACCATGCGCAGATCCAACCAAGGTTTTACCCTGATCGAAATCATGATCGTGATTGCGATCATCGGTCTGGTCCTTACCTTGAGCCTTCCCAGCATCACCGAATACGTGAAAAAACCGCACCGCAGTGAAATCGCGGTACTGCTTACCGAGCAGGCACAGCAGCTTGAACGGCATTTCTCCAAGGCTGGGGTCTACAGCAACGCCCCGGACCTGAGCGCCGGCAATGAGTACTACAGCATTGCCGCAACCCTGACCGACACCGGCTTCTCCCTGACCGCGAGCCCGAAGGACGATGGGCTGATGGCGGCGGACAAGTGCGGCAGTTTCAGCATCGACCAGACCGGCGCGACCCGCATCAGCGGCCAGGCCGAAGGGCTGACCGCCAAGGATTGCTGGGGGCGCTGAGCACCTGATTCGGGCCGCGGCGCCCACTGTCTTTCTCATGATTGGATCGGACTATGGCTAAGCAACAGCAAGTGCTGGTGGTGGGCGGCGGGGTGATCGGCCTGCTCACCGCCTTCAATCTGGCGTCCCAGGGCCAGCAGGTACGGCTTCTGGAACGTTCGGACCTGGGGCGTGAATCGTCCTGGGCCGGTGGTGGGATCGTCTCGCCGCTTTACCCCTGGCGCTACAGCCCGGCGGTCACTGCCCTGGCGCACTGGTCGCAGGATTTCTACCCACAACTGGCCCAGCAACTGTTCAGTGCCACCGGTGTCGACCCGCAAGTGCATGTCACCGGCCTCTACTGGCTGGACCTGGAGGATGAAGCCCAGGCCCTGGAGTGGGCCAAGCGTGAAGGCCGGCCGCTGAGTGCTGTGGATATCTCGGCGGTGCATGACGCGGTGCCGGTGCTGGGCAATGGTTATCAACAGGCGATCTACATGGCCGATGTGGCCAACGTGCGCAACCCGCGCCTGGTCAAATCCCTGAAGGCGGCGTTACAGGCGTTGCCTAATGTGCAAATCGATGAGCAATGCACCGTCAGTGGTTTTATCCGCGAAGGCCAGCAAGTGGTGGGGGTCAATAGCTCGCTGGGCGAGGTTCGCGCTGATCAGGTGGTGCTTTGCGCGGGGGCCTGGAGTGGCGAACTGCTGGGCAGCCTGGGCCTGGAACTGCCGGTGGAGCCGGTGAAGGGGCAGATGATCCTCTACAAGTGTGCTGCCGACTTTCTGTCCTGCATGGTCCTGGCCAAGGGGCGCTATGCCATCCCGCGGCGCGATGGCCACATTCTGGTGGGCAGCACCCTGGAGCATGAAGGCTTCGACAAGACCCCGACCGTTTCGGCCCTGGAGAGCCTCAAGGCCTCCGCGGTCGAGCTGATTCCCGCCCTCGCCGAGGCCGAGGTGGTCGGGCACTGGGCCGGGCTGCGCCCGGGCTCTCCGGAAGGCATTCCCTACATCGGGCCGGTTCCGGGCTTTGCAGGCCTGTGGCTCAACTGCGGGCACTACCGCAATGGCCTGGTGTTAGCGCCGGCCTCCTGCCAGCTGTTCTGCGACCTGCTGCTGGGGAACCCGCCGATCATCGACCCGGCGCCTTATGCGCCTGAAGGTCGGATCTAGTCCAGCCCGAGCTTCTTCATGCGGTAACGCATCGAACGAAACGACAGGCTCAGCCGCCGGGCCGCCGCCGTGCGGTTCCAGCGGGTTTCCTCCAGGGCCTGGAGCAGCAGCTGGCGCTCCACCTGTTGCAGGTGCAGCGCCAGGTCTAGCTGGGTGGCCGCCGCCGATGATCGGGCTTCAAGGCTGTCGGCTCTGGGCAACTGCAGGTCGTCTGTTTCTATCCAGCGTCCTTCGCATAGGGTCTGCGCCCGTTCCAGCAGGTTTTCCAGCTCTCGCACGTTGCCCGGAAAGTCATAGCGCTCCAGGGCTTGCAGGGCTTCGGGACGTAGCTGGACGGCAGGCTGGCCGCTGTCCCTGGCCAGGCGCTGCAGGACGTGCCCGGCCAGTGCGGGGATGTCGCCACGGCGCTCGCGCAACGCCGGGACTCGCAACTCGATGACGTTCAGGCGGTAGTAGAGGTCCTGGCGAAAGCGTCCGGTCTCTACCTCGTTTTTCAGGTCCTTGTGGGTGGCACAGAGAATCCGCACGTCGACGGATTTTTCCTGTTGGCTGCCTACAGGGCGCACGGATTTTTCCTGCAAGGCTCGCAGCAGTTTTACTTGCATGGCCAGGGGCAGGTCGGCGACCTCATCAAGAAACAGGGTGCCGCCGTGGGCGGCCAGAAATAACCCGGGCTGATCGCTGACGGCGCCACTGAAGCTGCCTTTGCAATGGCCGAAGAGTTCACTCTCCATCAATTCGGAAGGAATCGCCCCGCAGTTGACCGGGACGAACGGGTATCGGGCCCTGGGGCCAAGCTGGTGGAGCAGACGGGCGACCCGTTCCTTGCCACTGCCGGATTCACCGCTGATATAGACCGCCGCCAGGCTGTGGGCCAGCTTGTCGATGTGGCGACGCAGGGCATTCATGGGCGCCGAGTCTCCCAGCAATTGCCGGGCTGGGTCCTCCGTTGCGCAGTCCGTGGCCTGCTTCAGGCTGGCACCTACCCAAGCGCGCAGTTGCTTGAGGTCCAGAGGCTTGTGCAGCAACTGGCAGGCTCCGGCCTGCAGGGCGCCCGCGCTGGCCTGTGCACAGGCGCCGTTGCTTAGCAGCGCCACAGGAAGGTTGGGGTGGGACTGGCGGATGTGCCGCAGCAGCTCCAGCCCGCTGCCGTCCGGTAGCTGCAGGTCGGTCAGGCACAGGTCAAAGCGCTCACGGGCCAGGCGGCCACGGGCTTCCTGCAGGGTGCGCGCACTTTGGGTGTGCAAGCGCATTCGGCCCAGAGTGATCTCCACAAGGGCGCGGGTTTCCGTGGCGTCATCGACCACCAGCACCGATTGCCGTGGGTTCATGGCGGCTGCAGTTTTCATCCGTGAGTGAGGAGCGGGCAACAGTGCTCGCCCGATGGGCGTGAACTCAAGTCTAGGCCCGACGGGGTAGCGGCGCAGGGGATGGGCCACTGGTCATCCTGCCGGGCGTCCTGAAGGTGCGCGTCGTCGGGACGTTGTGGTGCCCGTGGATGGGGGGCTACAGCGCTCTGCCCGAGAGCGAAACGGCGAGTGGGCGCCCACAGGCTATTTTGTCGCCAATTGTTCGGCCGGGGTTGGCACTTGGGCCTTCCCGTTCCTGAGTAGAGGTTCGAAGCCTGGGAGAGGCGAGGGAGGAAGGGGGCGACGAGCCGGTTCATGCGCTGACCAAGGCCTGGAATAGTCCGTGTCAGACGCCATTTTTCGCCCCCGAGTTCCTTGCCTCGGGTATCCGCAGTGGGCCTGGCGGCTCAGCGGTCCTGGTTTCCCGGCCCTTGTTGCAGGTGTGCCTGGCTGCAGTACCACTGTTGCGACTGGCTCAGGGCCCGGTCCTGGGGCAGGTGCACGCCGCAATGGGCGCAACGCACCATGGGCGTAGTGGCCGGTTCATTGGGGGCGCGAGGGGCGGCGGCAGGACGCTTGAACTTGCGCCAGAACCATACCGCGGCGGCAATCAGAGCGATCCAGAACAGTAGACGAACCATGGCAACCAGCTTTTTGAAGGGGGAGGGGGCAGTTTAGCCAAGCGCCCGTCGGGCGCACAGGCCCATCAGTGTGCGGGCATAAAAAAGGGAGACTTCAAGTCTCCCTTTCCGGCCTGCGGGGTGATCAGTCGAACACGCCGAAGGTCATGTAGCTGAACCAGGAGCGGTCGCTATTGTTGTTGCCGGCAGCCTCGTGCTCTTCTTCCTCGACCACGTCGCCGTTGCTGTCTTTAGGCTTGAGCTCGGACGGAATGGCGTCCTTGGCATCCTGGTACTGCTTCATCACGTCCTGGTTGGCGCGGGTTTCTCCCGGCGGCAGCGGTGGACGGGACTCGATCAGGCCCAGGGTGGCCTTGCTCAGCCACGAACGGTTGTCGGCTTCAGCCACGCGTGGCACGAACTGACCGTCCACCAGGCTTGGGTGGTTGGGGTAGTTGAGCTTGAGAGTTTCCAGGCTGGTGGCAGCCAGTTCGTCCAGGTGCAGGCGCTGGTAGGCCTCGGTCATCACCGCCAGGCCGTCGCCGACCGATGGGGTTTCCTGGAAGTTCTCCACTACGTAGCGGCCACGGTTGGCGGCGGCGACATAGGCCTGGCGGGTCAGGTAATAGTCGGCTACGTGGATCTCGTAGGCAGCCAGCAGGTTGCGCAGGTAGATCATGCGCTGCTTGGCGTCCGGCGCGTAGCGGCTGTTGGGGAAGCGGCTCGTCAGCTGGGCGAACTCGTTGTAGGAGTCGCGGGCGGCACCCGGGTCACGCTTGGTCATGTCCAGCGGCAGGAAGCGCGCCAGCAGGCCGACGTCCTGGTCGAACGAGGTCAGGCCCTTGAGGTAGTAGGCGTAGTCCACGTTCGGGTGCTGGGGGTGCAGGCGAATGAAGCGCTCGGCGGCGGACTTGGCGGCCTCCGGCTCGGCATTCTTGTAGTTGGCGTAGATCAGCTCGAGCTGTGCCTGATCGGCGTAGCGACCAAAGGGATAGCGCGATTCCAGGGCCTTGAGCTTGGCAGTGGCGCTGGTATAGCTGTGGTTGTCCAGGTCGGTCTGCGCCTGCTGGTACAACTCGACTTCGCTCAGGTTTTCGTCAACGACTTCCTTCGATGAGCAAGCAGCGGTCAGTGCGAGGATGGCGATCAGCAGCAGGTGTTTCACTTGCATGGCGGCTTGCGTCCCTATGACGGCCGCTGTCTTGGGCGGGGCCGTCCTGTTATGATGAGCGCCCCGTTGAAAGCCTCGGGGCAAAAGACGCCGTATTTAACCACAAGCGCGCAGCCGAAACCAAAGGCTGTGCCGACGCCCAGTCCGAGCATGTCCGATAAAATTGAACTTCGCGCAGAGGTGCCGTCCGAACTGGGCGGTCAACGCCTCGATCAAGTCGCCGCCCAACTATTCGCTGAGCATTCGCGCTCGCGCCTTTCCGCCTGGATCAAGGACGGCCGCCTGACTGTGGACGGAGCGGTCATCCGCCCGCGGGACATCGTGCACGGCGGCTCCATTCTTGAGCTGACTGCCGAGCAGGAGGCCCAGGGCGAGTGGATCGCCCAGGATATCGAGCTGGATATCGTCTATGAAGATGACGACATCCTGGTGATCAACAAGCCTGCGGGCCTGGTGGTGCACCCGGCTGCCGGCCATGCCGACGGCACCCTGCTCAATGCCCTGCTGCATCACATCCCGGACATTATCAATGTGCCGCGGGCCGGTATCGTCCACCGCCTGGACAAGGACACCACAGGACTGATGGTGGTGGCCAAGACCATCCAGGCGCAGACCCAACTGGTGGCCCAGCTGCAAAGCCGCAGTGTCAGCCGCATCTATGAATGCATCGTGATCGGCGTGGTAACCGCCGGGGGCAAGATCAACGCTCCGATCGGCCGTCATGGCCAGCAGCGCCAGCGCATGGCGGTGATGGAAGGCGGCAAGCAGGCCGTCAGCCACTACCGGGTCCTGGAACGTTTCCGTTCCCACACCCATGTGCGGGTCAAGCTGGAAACCGGTCGTACCCACCAGATCCGGGTGCACATGGCCCACATCAACTTCCCGCTGGTGGGTGATCCAGCCTACGGCGGCCGCTTCCGCATTCCGCCGGCGGCAAGCCAGACCATGGTCGACTCGCTGAAGAACTTCCCGCGCCAGGCCCTGCATGCACGCTTCCTGGAGCTGGATCATCCGACCACCGGTATCCGCATGAGCTGGGAATCGCCGCTGCCGGACGATTTCGTCTGGCTGCTGTCGCTGCTCAAGCAGGACCGTGAGGCGTTCATCGGATGAATGACTGGCTGATTCCCGACTGGCCCGCGCCGGCCGGAGTCAAAGCCTGTACTACCACCCGCGCTGGCGGCGTCAGCCTGACGCCGTTCGACAGCCTCAACCTGGGCGACCATGTCGACGATCAGCCGCAAGCAGTGGCCGAGAATCGCCGTCGCCTGAGCGAACACTTCGGCATCGCCCCGGCCTGGCTGCAACAGGTGCACGGGGTGGCCGTGGCCCACGCCGACCCTTCCATGGTCGCGACCGCGGACGCCAGTTGGTCCGCCACCCCGGGCGTTGCCTGTGCGGTGATGACGGCCGACTGCCTGCCGGCACTGTTCTGCAACCGTGCCGGAACCCGAGTCGCCGCGGCCCATGCCGGCTGGCGCGGGTTGGCGGCGGGCGTGCTGGAAGCCACCCTCGACAGCCTGCATACGCCCTGCGCCGAGGTGCTGGTGTGGCTGGGGCCGGCCATTGGCCCGCAGCGCTTTGAAGTGGGGCCCGAGGTGCGTGAAGCCTTCGTCGCCCAATTGCCGGCAGCCGAGCAGGCCTTTGTGCCGAGCGCCAATGCCGGGCGCTTCATGGCCGATATCTATCAGCTGGCGCGCCTGCGCCTGGCTGCCTGTGGTGTGACTGCCGTGTACGGTGGCGGCTACTGCACCGTCAGCGATCCCCGCTTCTTTTCCTACCGGCGCAGCCCGCGCACCGGGCGTTTTGCCTCCCTTATCTGGCTTGAGCACTAGACTAATCTGACTTGTGTCAAGCTGCTGACGCTTGAATCTCCCAGAATCGACCGCATCTAGTGAAACATCTGGCAGGTTTCTCTATTTAGGTGTGTCCATCGCTCCGGCCTGCTCAAAAGGAAGGTGACTAATGCGTATAGACCGATTAACCAGCAAATTGCAGCTGGCCTTATCCGATTCTCAATCTCTGGCGGTTGGCCTCGATCATCCGGCCATTGAACCGGCGCACCTGATGCAGGCGCTGCTGGAACAGCAGGGCGGCTCGATCAAGCCTCTGCTGATGCAGGTGGGCTTCGACGTCAACAGCCTGCGCAAGGAACTGAGCAAAGAGCTCGACCAGCTGCCGAAAATCCAGAACCCCACTGGCGACGTCAACATGTCCCAGGATCTGGCGCGCCTGCTCAACCAGGCCGACCGCCTGGCGCAGCAGAAAGGCGACCAGTTCATCTCCAGCGAGCTGGTGCTACTGGCCGCCATGGATGAGAACAGCAAACTCGGCAAATTGTTGCTGGACCAGGGCGTGAGCAAGAAAGCCCTGGAGAACGCCATCAACAACCTGCGTGGCGGTGAGGCGGTAAATGACGCCAACGTCGAAGAGTCGCGCCAGGCCCTGGACAAGTACACCGTCGACCTGACCAAGCGCGCCGAAGACGGCAAGCTTGATCCGGTAATCGGCCGTGACGACGAAATTCGCCGGACCATCCAGGTGCTGCAACGCCGGACCAAGAACAACCCGGTGCTGATTGGTGAACCAGGCGTGGGTAAGACCGCCATCGCCGAAGGCCTGGCCCAGCGGATCATCAACGGCGAAGTGCCCGATGGCCTCAAAGGCAAGCGCTTGCTGTCCCTGGACATGGGCGCCTTGATCGCCGGTGCCAAATACCGTGGCGAGTTCGAAGAACGCCTGAAATCCCTGCTTAATGAACTGTCGAAGCAGGAAGGGCAGATCATCCTGTTCATCGATGAGCTGCACACCATGGTCGGCGCTGGTAAAGGCGAAGGCTCGATGGATGCGGGCAATATGCTCAAGCCGGCCCTGGCCCGTGGCGAGCTGCACTGCGTGGGCGCCACCACGCTCAACGAATACCGCCAATATATAGAGAAGGACGCGGCCCTCGAGCGGCGCTTCCAGAAAGTGTTGGTGGATGAGCCGAGCGAGGAAGACACCATTGCTATCCTGCGTGGCCTGAAAGAGCGCTACGAGGTGCACCACAAGGTGGCGATCACCGACGGCGCGATCATTGCCGCGGCCAAGCTCAGCCATCGGTACATCACTGACCGGCAACTGCCGGACAAGGCCATCGACCTGATCGACGAGGCCGCCAGCCGCATCCGCATGGAGATCGACTCCAAGCCGGAAGTGCTGGACCGTCTGGAGCGGCGCCTGATTCAGCTCAAGGTCGAATCCCAGGCCCTGAAGAAAGAAGACGACGAGGCCGCGATCAAGCGCCTGGAAAAACTCCAGGAAGAGATTGTCCGCCTGGAGCGTGAATACGCTGACCTGGAAGAAGTCTGGACCTCGGAGAAAGCCGAAGTGCAGGGTTCTGCGCAGATCCAGCAGAAGATCGAGCAGTCGCGCCAGGAACTGGAAGCGGCGCGTCGTAAAGGCGATCTCAATCGCATGGCCGAGCTGCAGTACGGGGTGATCCCGGACCTGGAGCGCAGCCTGCAGATGGTCGACCAGCACGGCCACAGCGAGAACCAGTTGCTGCGCAGCAAGGTTACCGAGGAAGAGATTGCCGAAGTGGTGTCCAAGTGGACCGGCATTCCAGTGTCGAAAATGCTTGAAGGCGAGCGCGACAAGCTGCTGAAGATGGAAAGCCTGCTGCACGAGCGGGTGATTGGCCAGAACGAAGCCGTGGTGGCGGTGGCCAACGCTGTGCGCCGTTCCCGAGCCGGGTTGTCCGACCCGAACCGGCCCAGCGGCTCGTTCATGTTCCTCGGCCCGACCGGCGTGGGTAAGACCGAACTGTGCAAGGCCCTGGCGGAATTCCTCTTCGATACCGAAGAGGCCATGGTGCGGATCGACATGTCCGAGTTCATGGAGAAACATTCCGTGGCTCGCCTGATCGGTGCGCCACCAGGCTATGTCGGTTATGAAGAGGGCGGTTACCTGACGGAAGCCGTGCGTCGCAAGCCGTACTCGGTGATTCTGCTGGACGAAGTCGAGAAGGCGCACCCGGATGTGTTCAACATCCTGCTGCAGGTCCTGGAAGATGGCCGTCTGACGGACAGCCACGGGCGTACCGTGGATTTCCGCAATACGGTGATCGTCATGACCTCCAACCTGGGCTCGGCGCAGATCCAGGAGCTGGTAGGGGATCGCGAGGCACAACGTGCGGCGGTGATGGACGCGGTGTCCACCCACTTCCGGCCGGAGTTCATCAACCGGGTCGACGAAGTGGTGATCTTCGAGCCTCTGGCACGGGATCAGATCGCCGGCATCACGCAGATCCAGTTGGGTCGCCTGCGCAGTCGCCTGGCGGAGCGCGAGCTGAGCCTGGAACTGAGCGACGAGGCCTTGGACAAGCTGATCGCTGTGGGTTACGACCCGGTGTATGGCGCACGGCCGCTGAAACGGGCCATCCAGCGCTGGATCGAGAACCCGTTGGCGCAGTTGATCCTCTCCGGCGGTTTCCTGCCGGGAGCCACGGTTACCGCCTCGGTGCAGGACGACGAAATCGTCTTCGCCTGATCACTGATCGGTGGGTTTATAGAGGAGGCCTCGCATTGCGAGGCCTTTTTTTTCACTAGGGCGTTGAACTGTAAGGAAAAGGCTTGTAAAGTGCGCCCCGCAGTCAGTCACCCCCGAGGTTTTTTCTGATCAAGAAGAAACCGGCAATGAAGTCGCAAATCATTGTCTTAAAAGCAATTTAAGGGGTTGACAGGGGTTTTTAAGATTGTAAAATAGCGCGCCTCAGAGACATGAACGTAGCGATACGAACAAGTCGAAGAGGATGAAGTAAAAAGTTGTAACTTGAAATATGTAGTTCCGTGATAGCTCAGTCGGTAGAGCAAATGACTGTTAATCATTGGGTCCCAGGTTCGAGTCCTGGTCACGGAGCCAATTTCAAACCGGGGTATAGCGCAGTCCGGTAGCGCGCCTGCTTTGGGAGCAGGATGTCAGGAGTTCGAATCCCCTTACCCCGACCATTTTTGGGTCGTTAGCTCAGTTGGTAGAGCAGTTGGCTTTTAACCAATTGGTCGTAGGTTCGAATCCCACACGACCCACCATTTTTGAAACCAGTTAGCGCTGGAATCGAATCTTAAGAACAGAGGCCAAAAGCGCTGTTCGAAGAAGGCGCCTCTAGAAGGTGCCTTTTTTTTACCGGGGTATAGCGCAGTCCGGTAGCGCGCCTGCTTTGGGAGCAGGATGTCAGGAGTTCGAATCCCCTTACCCCGACCATTTTTGGGTCGTTAGCTCAGTTGGTAGAGCAGTTGGCTTTTAACCAATTGGTCGTAGGTTCGAATCCCACACGACCCACCAT
>NZ_JBQOIE010000015.1:0-186068 GCF_052665325.1 Pseudomonas sp. 8(2025)
ACCGGCAGCCAGAACTTCATCGGTTACGGCAACGACATCGACAACATCATCACCGGTGGCTCAGGTAACGACACGCTGTACGGTGGCGCGGGAGCCGACCAATTCTTCGGCGGCGCAGGTTACGACACGGTGGGGTACCTCGATAGCAAAGTGAGCATGACCCTCAACCTCAGGACTGGCGTGCATTCCGGCATCGCGGCAGGTGACACCTACACCGACATCGAAGCAATCAGGGGCTCCAACCTGAATGACATCTTCTATGGTGGAACTTCCGCCATGGGGCTGGATGGTGCTGCCGGACAAGACCTGGTCAGCTACGAGCTGTCGGACAGTGCCGTGACTATCGATCTGTCTAGCGGAGTCAACACCGGAGACGCGCAGGGTGACACCTACACCAACATCGAAATCTTCCAGGGCAGCAACTTCAACGACACGCTTTCGGGCTCGCGCTTAAGTGACATTTTGATTGGCGGTAAGGGTGCGGATCTGATTGATGGTCGTGAGGGCCAGGACAGTGTCTGGTATGTCACCAGTACGACAGGCGTCACGATCAATCTGCAGACCAACGTGAACCAGGGTGGCGATGCCGAGGGTGATGTGCTGCGCAACATCGAACGTGTAGTGGGCAGTCACTTCAACGACAGCCTGACAGGTGATGCAAGCGTTAATTATCTGGAAGGCGGGCTGGGCGATGACGTCCTTTACGGTGGTGACGGCAACGATTATCTGTACGGCGGACTGATTTCGCAGATAGGGCCTTTCAGCCTCGATGGCCTGACCAGCGGGCCGCAGGCCGATACGCTGTATGGCGGTAATGGGAACGACACTATTGTCACTGCAAACAACGATCAGGGCAGTCGGGCCTACGGTGAGGCCGGGGGCGATGTCATCACCGTTGTACATGGCATGGCCGATGGTGGTGAAGGTAATGACCTGCTGACGGGCACCGGGCTGGGCTTTTCGCTACTTGGCGGGGCTGGTGATGACAAGCTGATCTTGCGGGCCAGTGGTTGGGCCAATGGCGGCGAGGGTGACGATACCTACATGATCGACACGCGGGCATTGGTCACCATTCAGGACGACGGTGTCAGCCGCGGCGACAAGTTGGTGCTGTCAAATATTAACAGCACCAACTTGCTGATGGACCGCATCGGCGATGACCTCTACCTGCACCAGTCGAGCTTTGCTACTGGCCAGACTCCACAGGAAGGTGTGTGTCTGAAGGGCTGGTTCGCCGGCTACGACACCATCGAGCAAATCCAGACATCTAATGGACAGTTCATCAATCTTCCGGCCAACAGTGATGCATTTGCCTTGTTCGGTTGAGCATCTGACCTCGTCAACCCGTTGAGCTAGTCGGCTAAAAGGGATGAGTTCAGTAATGGACTCATCCCTTTTTCATGCCTGATGGAAAGTCCGACTCAGGGTAGTTATATCAACCGGCCCGCAAGTGACTCCTACACTCTGTAGATACTTTTGATATCAGGGTGGGCCCCCATGAATATATCTCCCCAACTGGCCGTTTCCAGCATCCTCGGTGCCCTCGCCTACCTGGGCCTGGCGATCTGGGGCATGGGCGGTTTCTCCGCCTTCTTCGGCCATCCACAGTTGACCCTGATCGCCATCGCCACCCTGCTGATGGTGGTCGCCGCGCTGTACAGCGAAGTCAACCTGAGCAGCGGCGAGCAGGAAGACCAGGGCAACCGCTGGGTGCTGCCGGTGTTCGGGGTGATCGGCCTGTTGAGCGGCTTCGTCCCGGCCTACAGCGACCGCATCGATTTCTGCACCTTCGGCGGCGAAGGCTTGCGCTGGCTCGGGGCCTTGCTGTTCATCCTCGGCGGCGGGCTGCGGCTGTGGCCGGTGTTCATCCTCGGCCGGCGCTTCAGCGGGCTGGTGGCGATCCAACCCAACCACCGCCTGGTGGTGGATGGCCTCTACCGCCACCTGCGCAACCCCAGCTACCTGGGCCTGCTGGTGAATGCCCTGGGTTGGGCCCTGGCGTTTCGCTCGGGGCTGGGGTTGTTGCTGGCAGCACTGACCCTGGTCCCGCTGATCGCGCGGATTCATGCCGAGGAGGCCTTGTTGCTCAAGCATTTCGGCAAGGAATACGAGGCCTATTGCGCCCGCAGCTGGCGCCTGCTGCCGGGCCTCTACTAAGGCTCTGTAAAAAAATCAGACACGCCTGGCAGCCGGGACGCGCCGCTCTAGCACGCGGCTTTCATCATGAAGGCATGCCTCTCGCCAAGGGGCTTGCGCCCTTTACCCCCCTTACATTGGCCTGCGCTTTCTTGCAGTATTGATCCGCCCTGGAGGCTCGCCACAGCAGTTCGCACCCTCCAGCGCCCGGTGTAAACCAAGAATAATCACCCCGAACTCGACAGCGAGATCACCCGGCAGATGCATCCCCAGAGCCCGTTCCACGGATTGGCCTGCACCCGCTCCACGGCCCCGCGCCTTGGCGGTGGTACGCTTGTCGACGCTCGTATCGCACTGCCCTGCCACTCCCCGCTGCACCCTGCCCAACGCCCTCGTGAGGTGCATGAGGTGCGCGCTGGCGTCATCGGTTTTCTCTTCCTGGACAGGCCCTGCCCATGAAGCTTCTGGTCAACCTGCCCATGGCCCTGTGCCGTTCCCGCCTGCGCCATTCCTCACGCCCTCCGGATCACTCGCCGCTGGCCTGATCGCGCTCCTGCGTGGTCCCTCCCAGACCTGATTTCTGCCCTTGCAACCGGCCCGTGCGCGGCGTCGTTGCAGGACCTGAAAACCTGCGCGCCCCACGGGCGCCAAGCGAGCACAAACATGAATTTTGCAGCCCTAGACGAAGCACGGAGTTTCCTCGCCGCCAACCCCGATATCGACATGATCGAGCTGTTCATTCTCGACGCCAACGGCGTGCCCCGGGGCAAGCTGTTGCACCGCGAAGAACTGCTGGCGGTGTACGAAAGCGGCCGGCCCCTGCCCAGCACCATCCTTGGCCTGACCCTCAACGGCGATGACGTGGAGAACTCTGGCCTGGTCTGGGATGTGGGCGATATCGACTGCCGTGCCTACCCCCTGGCCGGCAGCCTGGTACGCCTGCCCTGGCGGCAGATCCCTACCGCCGCGGTGCAGGTCAGCATGCACCCCCAGGAGGGCCTGCCCGCCAGCATCGCCGACCCGCGCCACCTGCTGATCAAGGTGATCGACGGGCTCAAGGCCGAGGGTTACCACCCGGTGATGGCCTGCGAGCTGGAGTTCTACCTGCTGGACGCCAAGCGCGACGGCAATGGCCGGCCGCAACCGGCGCTGGACGCCGATGGCGGTCGCCCGCGCAGCACCCAGGTCTACGGCCTGCGCGAGCTGGAGCAGATCGAACCGTTCCTCGCCGACCTCTACGCCGCCTGCAAGCTGCAAGGCATTCCGGCGCGCACGGCGATCTCCGAATACGCCCCCGGGCAAGTGGAGATCACCCTGGAACACGGCGACGCCCTGGAAGCCATGGACCAGGCCGTGCGCTACAAGCGCCTGGTCAAGGCCGTGGCCCACAAGCACGGGATGCAGGCCACCTTCATGGCCAAGCCTTTCGATCACCTGGCCGGCACCGGCATGCACATGCACGTGAGCATCGCCGACGCCGCGGGCCGCAACCTATTCGCCAGCCAAGACCCGGCCGGCACCCCGCTGTTGCGCCAGGCGGTGGGTGGCATGCTCGCGTCCCTGCTGGAGTCGCTGCTGTTGTTCTGCCCCAACGCCAACTCCTACCGGCGTTTCCAGAGCAACAGCTACGCGCCCCTGGCCCCCACCTGGGGCGTCGACAACCGCACCGTGAGCCTGCGGGTGCCCGGCGGCCCGGCCAATAGCCGGCACATCGAGCACCGCATCTGCGGTGCCGACGCCAACCCCTACCTGGCAGCGGCGGCGATTCTCGCCGGCATCCATCGCGGCCTGCGGGAAAACCTCGACCCCGGCGAGCCGGTACAGGGCAATGGCTACGCCCAGGCCACCGAACTGCTGCCCACCGACTGGCTGACCTCGCTGGAGGCCCTGGAGCAATCGGCCTGGGCACGGGATGCCCTGGGCTCCGAGTTCCTCGGTGTGTACCTGGCGGTCAAGCGTGCCGAGTACCGCCAGTTCATGGCCGAAGTCGGCGAGCAGGACTGGCGCTGGTACCTGACCCAGGCCTGAGGTCCGTTGCCGATCTGCCGCGCAGGGCTCGGGCGCATCCATTGCGTGCCGAACCCGCCGGCCCATCGACCGATTTCAAAGCCCTGGCCGCTGCCTGCCCGCAGCGGCCCGGCTCACTTTTTTACGAGGTTCTATCCATGACAGCCGCCTTCGATCCGCGGACCCCGGCAGCCGAGCGCTGCCCCAGCTACTACAGCGCCACCCTGAACCAGGAAACCCACTACCCGACCCTGCAAGGCACTCATCAAGTGGATGTGGTGATCATCGGCGGCGGCTTCACCGGCGTCGCCAGCGCGGTGGAACTGGCCGAGCGCGGCCTGAAAGTCGCCATCGTCGAAAGCCACAAGATCGGCTGGGGCGCCACCGGGCGCAATGGCGGCCAGGTCACCGGCAGCCTCTCCGGCGATGAAGCCATGCGCAAGCAGATGCGCCGCCACCTGGGCGAGGAAGTGGACGATTTCATCTGGCACCTGCGCTGGCGCGGGCACCAGATCATCCAGCAGCGAGTGGAAAAATACGCCATTGCCTGCGACCTCAAGCACGGCCACCTGCACGCGGCCTACAAACCCAGCCACCTGCCGGGCCTGCGCGCCGACTACGAAGAAGCGGTGCGCCGCGGCATGGGCGACGAAGTCAGCCTGCTGGACCGGGCCCAGGTCCGCGGGTTGCTGGAAAGCGAGCTCTACCACGGCGCCATCAAGAACACCCGTAACCTGCACCTGCATCCGTTGAACCTGTGCATCGGCGAAGCCCGGGCTGCCGAAAGCCTGGGGGCGCTGATTTTCGAACACAGCGAAGTGCTGGAGATCATCCACGGTGAGCGCCCGGCGGTGGTCACTGCCCAGGGCCGCATCGACGCCCGGCAAGTGCTGCTGGCGGGCGATGTGTACCACAAGCTGGAACCGAAGAAACTCAAGGGCAAGATCTTCCCCGCCATGGGCGGCATCGTCACCACCGAGCCCCTGGGCGACCTGGCCAGGCGCCTCAACCCCGAGGACCTGGCGGTCTACGACTGCCGCTTCGTGCTCGATTACTACCGCATGACCGCCGACGGCCGCCTGCTGTTCGGCGGCGGCGCCAACTACAGCGGCAAGGACTCGCGGGACATCGCCGGCGAACTGCGCCCGTGCATCGAACGCACCTTCCCCGCGCTCAAGGGCGTAGGCATCGATTTCCAGTGGAGCTGCGCCATGGGCATCGTGATCAACCGCATCCCGCAACTGGGCAAGCTCTCGGACAACGTCTGGTACTGCCAGGGCTACTCCGGGCACGGCGTGGCCACCACCCACATCATGGGCGAGATCATGGCCCAGGCCCTGACTGGCCACCTCGGCCACTACGACACCTTCGCCGCCTGCCAGCACATCCGCGTTCCCTTCGGCGACCAGTTGGGCAACCCGATGCTGGCGGCGGGCATGTGGTACTACCAGATGCTGGAGAAACTGCGCTGAGGGCCGGGCAAGCATCCGCGGGCCGCTGAACCGGCTTGCTGAACCGCCCCCTGTTCAGTAGGCTGCCCGCCCCTCGAAGGCATGGACCGCCCCGAACCCGCGGGCGGTCCCTGTGCTTCGTCTTGTAAAGACCCGCCCAAGCCTGAGGCTTGGGCCCAGCGAGACCGCCGTTATCCGAGTCCTCGACCAGGAAAGAATCGACCGCATCAATCAAGACCTGACCCGCGCCTGGAAAGCTGATGTTGAAACCACCTGCGTCCTCTCGGGCATCCTGCTGCTCCCCTGCCTCATCCTCATCTGCCTGCTGGATGGCCCGCTGTTCGCCAAGGTCATCCTGTGCACCTTCCTCTGCCTGATGGTCGGTGGCTGGTGCATCGCCAAATGGCTCAACGCCCAGGCGCAAGCCAGGACTGACATCACGGGCGTGAAAGTGGAGCAACTGGAAGGCTACTTCGACCGCCGCTGGGTTCGGAACGGCGGCAAGCCCTATATCGAATACAGCTTTGGCAAGCATTGGTTGCACATCCAGACCTCGGCCTGCAGCTTCTTCAGTGGCGACACCCAGTTGAAGCTCAACCGCCGCTATCGCGTCGACGCCCTGTACCTCACCGGCCATTCCAGCGCCTACACCGGCTATTACCTTCTGGAAGAAACCTTCAAGGAAATCTTCGATGACAGCGACCTCAGCGCTACGGAGAAAATCCAGATCGCCGAGCGTGAGAAGCGGATCAACCAGGACCTAGAGGAACAACACAAACGCCTCTACCGCCTCTATCGCAACCCCCAGGGCGAACTGGAAGCCGTGGCCATCGGCTTCAATTTTGCCGCCTGCTTTCTCACCGTACTCTGGTCGTACTGCGTCAGCCTGTACTGGGTGACCGGCCTCACCCTGGCTGCCCTGGGCCTGATCCTGCTGATCCCTGATACAGGCGCCGGCCACCACGGGTTCGCCCTGGGCTGGCTGCTCAGCGCCGGGGTATTCGGCGCGTGCGGCAACCTGTGGCGAGAAAGGCAGGTGCTGTCCAAGGGTTTTGTCCAGGTCGATGCCCTGCTGTCCTGCAACCCCGACCAGGCCAAGGTGCAGTACAAAAGAAAGGTCGAAGAGGCAGCGCCGGGGTTCGGTCAATAGCGCCGCCGGGCAGGTCATTCCGGGTAACGCGCTACACAAAGCCCTAAGGTTCTCGTACCATCGCGCCGCTCACGAGCGGCGCCAGGGAAGGCCATGTACAGACACTCATGCCTCCCTGCCTGCGCCTTGTCCAAAGTCACTTTCAGGGTTCCCCATGTTCCGCGTAATCAAGGCTTCGTCCTTGCTGCTGGCCACCAGCATAGTTTCTGGCTGCATCAGCCAACCCGCCGCCATCGTCAGCGCCCCTCTGCAACCCGCAGCCAACGAACCCACGACCTATCTGGTGGGCGCTATTGGCCCGCAGTACCTGGGCGGCGGCGGTGCCGCCACCAACCTGCGCCTGCTGATTCGCAAGCGCGGCTCAATCAATGGCGCCGCGGCACTCTGGGAGGGCGACCCACGACCAACGCCTGAGGACATCCATGAACCCCGCGCCGCCGGCAGTGTATTTGTCATGCCGCTCAAACCGGGTGATTACGAGTTCTACAACTTCCAGTTCTGGTCCATGGTCTACACCCCGGGGCTCGGCTCACGCCTGCAATCCCAGGAAGCGCGCGAAGAGTTCGTACTGCCGCTGCGCCTGGAGGCGGGCAAGGCGTATTACATCGGCGAGTTTCGCTCAGTCTGCCGCCAAGTGACCCAGTGCTTCTTTGCCTGGAGCAATCAAATGCCCCGTGACGCCGTGATTGCCCAGCGCCAGGTGCCGGGGCTGCCGGACCTGCAATGGATGCCGCTGGATCTGGACAAGGCCAAGCCCTTCATCCTTCCCGTCGACAAGCAAACCAGCCCAGCCAACGCCACTGCGGAGAATCATCCATGAAATCCTGCTTGACCCTTTGCGCCCTTCTGCTGCTCGCGGGCTGCACGGCAACCGACACCTTGCCGGACCGTCCGCTGCCGGATGGCCAAGCCTATTTGATGCCCCTGCATGTGATGGTCGATGACCCATTGCGCGCCGCTGAGTTACGTAACGCCTTGCGTGCCACCGGGGTGTTCGAAGATGTCCAGACCGGCGCCGGACAAGCTGGCGACTACAGCGCCCGCATTCAATTCAAGTCCGAGCGGGACATGCCGCCAATGCCGTTGATCTTCCTCAGTGCCGCCACTCTGTTCCTGATGCCGCTCTCCAATGGCATCGACACCCACACCGACATCAGCCTGCTGCACGAGGGCAAGCTCCTCAAGCGCTACAGCTATCGCAACCTGACGCATAAATACACCTGGCTGCTGGATCAAGGCGGTGAAATGCAAGAGCAGAATATCCAGCGCATCGCCCGCGCCTTTGCTGGCGATCTGCGTCAGGATCAACTATTGCCAACCGCGAGTCAGGCCCAATGAACCCCATAGGTTTGACCGCCCTGCTGTGCAGCGCACTGATCATCACCGGTTGTGGCACCCGAATGGCGCCGCTGGACTACCGCAGTCAACATCCCTATGTACCGCTGACCCTGGACCTGGGCCCGGTGAAAAGTCGCTTCGACGAACAGGAGCAACGGGAAACCATCACCGCCCTGCGTCAAACCGGAGCCTTCTCCTTTCTCGATGGTGGCTACAGTCGCAGCGGCTACAGCCTCCTGATCAGCGAGCCTGGAGGCAAAAGTGCGGGACTGCTTGGCGCGTTGAATGCCATCACCCTGCTGACCTTCCCCATGCCCTACTCCTACCAGAGCAACTTGCGCGGCAGCCTGCTCAAGGACGGCCAACTGCTCAAGACCTACAACTACCGTCGTGAAGGCTATAGTGTGGCGGCCTGGTATGTACCGCCGGTGCAGATCGAAAGCCGCAGAGAGATGCTCGATGAACTGCTGCGCGATTTGGAAAAGGACCGTTTGATTCCTCAGGAGAACCCACGCTGATGACTGCCAGCCTGTACCAGGGCGGCTGCCTGTGCGGGCAGATTCGCTTCGAGGCCCAGGGGCCTGCCGCCAATCCCCACACCTGCTCGTGCCAATTGTGCCAGCGCCACAGCGGCGCGCTGACGCTGGCGTGGGTCGAATTCCCCCGAGAGCGAGTGACCTGGACCGGCCCCGCCGGCGCTCCGGCGACCTTCAGGTCGTCGGACTCTTCGAGCAGGGCCTTTTGCCGGGCTTGCGGCAGCTCCCTGGGGGCCATCGATGATCAGCCGACCATTGCCTTGCTCCTGGGCTGCTTCGATGACAACCGCGACCCGGCGCTGATGCCGCACAGCCATTCGTTCAGCGACCGCTGGCCCGAGGGCTGGCAGCCCGCACCGACAACGCAGGATAAAGGCGGACAGCATGAGTGAAGCACCGTCGCGCTGCAGCTCCCCCCTCGCCTCGAACGTCTGGACCTGGTACGGCCAGGACGAATACCGAAGGATCATCCTGTTGGGAGAACTGGGCCTGGCCCTGGAATTTCTCGCCCTGGACGCCAAGCGACAACGGGTGGAGGTCGGTTGCTGTGCCGAGTGCAATCTGTGGTCTGGCTATCTGGACTATCTCGCTGGTTTTGTGAAGCAGTTTCCGCTGCATCTGGCGCCGCACTTGCTGCCGCGCTTGCAAGCACTGTTAAGCGGCTGTGAAGCACTGTGCCGGGAGGCTTACGGCCTGACCCTGGAAGACAACGGCTTCGAACACCCGCAATGGCGACCGCTGCGAGAAGGCGCCCGCGAGACGCTGGAGATATTGGGTTGGTCGCAGGTACGGGAGCATATGCCGGAGCTGACCGAGGATTGCCGTGAGGCGTTGCGCAGATGGCCGGATTGAACGCTCAAAGGGTGGCGGTGCTGCTCCGGGCCCCTTCGCCAGCAAGCTGGCTCCTACGGTATTGGGTGCAGCGCTGCCTGTAGGAGCCGGCTTGCCGGCGAAGGCGATTCGGCGGACAACACAAGTCCGTTGCTACAGGCCAGCTATCGCCGGGGTGTGGGGCAAGGCGCGTTTGTGGGCAGTGCGCAGGTAGGCACGCTCGATCAACTGGCGCACCGCGTCGGTAACGGGCTCGCCCATCAGGTAAGCGTCAATTTCTGCGTAGCTGCAACCATAAGCTGTTTCATCCAGCTTGCCCGGCGCCAGTTCCTCCAGGTCCGCGGTGGGCGCCTTGTACACCAGATGCCCTGGCGCGCCGAGGGCCTCGGCCAGCAGCCGCACCTGGGTCTTGGTCAGCCCCGACAGCGGGGCCAGGTCGCAGGCGCCGTCGCCGTACTTGGTGAAGAAACCCATCAGGGCCTCGGCGCCGTGGTCGGTGCCCACCACCAGGCCGTTGCTGAAGTTGGCCACCGCGTACTGGGCCAGCATCCGCGCCCGGGCCTTGACGTTGCCCTTGACGAAATCCGTGAGAGCCGGCGAAGGCTGCAGGCCGTCGATCCGCACCTGGTTCATCAGGCCTTCGACGCTGTCGGCAATGTTGCAAGTGCTCACCGCGTCCGGGCCAATGAAGTCCAGGCAAGCCTGGGCATCACTTTCATCCGCCTGTTGCCGATAAGGCAGGCGCATGGCGATGAAACGGGCCTCCTGCCCCGCGGCGCGCATCTGCTCCACCGCCAACTGGCACAGGCGGCCGGCGGTCAGGGAATCCACCCCGCCACTGATGCCCAGTACCAGGGTGCTGCAGCCAGACTCGCGCAGTACCTGCTGGATAAAGGCCACACGCCGGGCGATCTCGGCGGCCTCGCCACCGCGAACCAGTTGCCGGTCGATGCCCAGTTCCCGGGCGATGCGTGCTTGGGTTGAATTGCTCATATGTCAGGCCTCCAGGGGCGAGTGGGCAAGATCGACGTTGAACACCTGGGCCGCGTACCGGAGGAACGACGGGTCTTCGCAGACGTTCTTGATCGGGTCGTCGGAGAACTTCACCACCGGTTCGCCATGCACCCGCACCAGCTTCATCACGATGCTCAGCGGCTCCACGCCCTCCACATCACAGGCCAGGCTGGTGCCCATGCCGAAACCGAAGCGGGCCTGGCCACGCACGTGGCGCAGGATCGGCAGGCATTTCTCGAAGTTCAGGCCATCGGAAAACATCAGGTCCTTGGTCCGCGGGTCGATGCCCAGTTCCCGGTAGCGGGCCAGGACCTTGTCGGCCCAGAGGATCGGGTCCCCGGAATCCTGGCGCAGGCCGTCGTAGAGCTTGGCGAAGTACAGGTCGAAGTCCTTGAGGAAGAAATCGGTGCTGATGCAGTCGGTCAGGGCAATGCCCAGGCGCCCGCGGTACTCGTGCACCCAGTTCTCCAGGGCCGCGTTCTGGCTCTCGCGCAGCCGCCCCAGTTGCTGGTGCACCATCAGCCATTGGTGGGCCATGGTGCCGATCAGTGGCAGGTCGAACTCATAGGCCAGGTGCGCATTGCTGGTGCCGACGAAGACCCCGGGGAAATCGCTGCGCATGATCTTCACCACTTCGCGCTGAGCCTTGAACGACAGGCGCCGGCGGGTAGAGAAATCCGAAACGCGGAACTCGGCAAGCTCGTCGCGGCTGGCGTTTTTCTCCAGCCATTCGAACTTCTGGTAGAGCCGGCGGGTGACATCCTCAAGCTCCACCTCGGGGTACTTATCGCGGTTGCGCAGCTCGCTGACCATGGCCAGCACCGGCTGCTCGAACATGATGCAGTGCAGCATCGGGCCGCGGACGCGGATGCTCAGTTGGCCGTCGACCGCCGCCACGTGGATGTAGCGCAGGTTGAAGCGGAACAGGCCGAGGAACTGTTCGAAGTCAGGGGTCAGGTATTCACGAAAGCGCTTGTTGAACAAAAAGCGCTGTTCGCCTTCGCGCATCTGCAGGCCGGCAAGCTTTTCCAGCTCCTGGCGGATCTCGGGGATCAGGTGCACCAGTGACTCTCTGGAACGAACGATGAACTGGTATTCCACGTCCACATTGGGGTGCTGGTGCAACACCGCCTGCATCATGGTGAAGGTGTAGTAGTCGGTATCCAGCAGGCTCTGGATCACGCCGTTGTTGCGGTCAAATGCACTTTCCATGGTGACTCCTCAAACCTTGGCGAATCTGGCGGTTTCTTCGCGGGTCGCGGCAACCGTGATGCCCGCTTGTTGCATGTCGGCGATGGCCTGGGTAGCGCCCTCGGCGCTGATGGCCCGGCACGCCGGCAGGTGAATGAGCACCTTGAAACCGGCAGCGGCCAGTTGCAGGGCAGTGGTCTTGACGCAGAAATCCAACGCCAGGCCGCCGACTATGACTTGCTGTACGCCCTGGCCCTTGAGGTACTCGATGACCCCGGTGGACAGCTTGCCGTGCAGGTCGTGGTAGCAGGCGCCATAGGGGTGCAGGTCCGGCTCCACGCCCTTCCACACGAAGTAGTCGTAGTCATAGGGCGCAGGCAGTTCGTCCAAAAGGGTGAAGCCTTCAGTGCCCGGAACGCAGTGGCTGACCCAGGTCAGATCGGCATGTTCAAGGCCCGTGGGCTGGAGCATCTGGTCGTGCCCGGTCACCACCCAGGGAGCCTGGGGGCTGTGGGCGTCCTTGCTGCCGATACGCAGGCTGGCGAGGGTCGCCATGAAATTCAGCTCGCCGCCGATGCGATCGCCTTCGGTCACGGGCAACTCGTCCGGGCACAGCGGGGTAAAGCTCTTTTGTGCATCGACATCGAAGGAAGCGGTCTTCATCGTTTGGCTGTTCATGCTGGGTCTCTCCTCTGCATGGAGCACAAAGTACATGTCATGTACTTTCATGGCAAGCCATCCTTGGATTTTATTTTTCTCAATCGGACTTCAATCAAACCGAACAAATAAGCTGAAAAAGAAGATTCTCCGCCGACAAAAGCGATGCTAAGGTACATGTCATGTACCTAAAAAGGAAAAGCAGATGTTTGAACTGGCCCTCTATGGCGGCGCCTTCAACCCGCCCCACGCCGGGCACGCCCAGGTGATGCTCGAAGCCGCCCGCCATGCCCGCCGGGTACTGGTAGTGCCCAGCTTCCGCCACCCGGGCGGCAAGCGCATGGCCGACTTCGAGCAGCGCGCCAGCTGGTTGCAGGCAATCACCGCGCACCTGCAGCCAGAGTGCGACGCCGAGCTGGCGGTCAGCCGCCTGGAACGGCAACTGGCCCTGGCCGACCCGGGCCCGGTCTACAGCTTCACCCTGTTGCAACGCCTGGCCGACGACCTGGCCCTGGACGGCAAACGCATCGCCCTGGTAGTGGGCGAAGACGTGGCGCGCCAGTTGCCCAGGTTCCATCGCGGCGAGGAACTGCTGCGGCGCTTTTCCATCCTCTGCATCGAAGAGCAGCCCGGGGTGCGCAGCAGCGTGTTGCGTCAATGCCTGGCCCGTGGCGAAACGCCGCCCAGGCAATGGCTGGCCCCGGGAATGAATCCGCTAAACTACGGCCTCTACGCCGTCCACGGAAGTTGATATGCACGACCGCACCACCCTCCCCAGCGCCTACCTGCACACCATCGACCTGTGCCTGCTGCGCTATCACCGCGAACGCGGCGAGCTGCAGATCCTCCTCCATCAACGGGATGCCGAGCCCTTCGCCGGGCACTGGGCGCTGCCAGGCATCGTGGTCAACGGCGACGTCGAAGACCGCAGCCTGAATGACGCGGTGGAGCGCCTGCGCCGTTCGAGCAAGGTGGACATGCCCCTGGCCTGGCTGGAACAGGTGGGCACGGTGGGCGACGCCTTTCGCGACCCGCGCTGCTGGTCGTCCTCGACCTTCTACCTGGGGATCCTCAGCGAGCCGGTGGAGCCCGCCGCGCAACAGGGCTTCTTCGCCCTCGGCGAGGTGGCCAGCGGTGCCTTCAAGCTGCCCTTCGACCACAACGCCCTGGTAGCCCAGGTGCACGAACGGCTGTTTTCCAAATCCCTGTACAGCAGCCTGCCGCTGATGTTTCTCGGCAACGAGTTCAGCGCCCCCGAGGCGGTGAGCATCTTCTCCCTGGTGCTGCAGCGTCCGGTGCTCAAGACCAGCATCCGCCAGCGCCTGCTGAAGATGAGCGAGGCCGGCTACCTGCGCGACACCGGGCGCAAGAAGAGCGGCGACGGCGGCCGGCCCCAGGCCACCGTGGAGCAGCTCAAGCCCGCCGAGCTGTATTTGTTCGATCGTTGTTTCCTGGAGTGATAGCCCCCATGAGTTCCACCCCCGACACCCAGTGCCTGCTGGAAACCCCGTACTTCAAGGTGGTCCGTGAAAACGGCTACTTCATCATCAAGGAAGCCCAGGCGGTGAACGGCGTCGTGGCCGTGCCGACCCTGGCCGATGGCCGACTGATGCTGGTCAACCTGCGGCGCCGGGCCATCGGCGGCCAGTCCATCGAGTTTCCCCGGGGCGCCATCGATGCCGGTGAAAGCGCCTGCGACGCGGCGGCCCGGGAACTGCTGGAGGAAACCGGCTGGCAAGCCTCAGAGGTACGCCAGCTGGGGCTGCTGCACAGCAACACTTCGCTGATCGCCAGCGCCGTGGCGGTGTGCCAGGTGCAGATCGCCGAGCAGCAGGCCGCCGCCACCGATGGCGAAGTGGACCATGTGCTGTGGGCCAGCCGCCAGGAGTTGCTGGCAATGATCGCCGCCGGCCAGATCACCGATGGTCACACGCTGTCGGCAGCGATGATGCTGCTGGCCAGCGAGTCGGCCTGACGCCCCCATTTCTCCAGGGCAAAGTCGACAAAGCTGCGCAGCTTGGGCAGGCGATAGCGGTCCTGGGCATAGAGCAGGTGCATCGTCCGAAAGGGCAACTGATAGTCCTGCAGCACCGGCACCAGCCGGCCCTGCTGCAGGTCTTCCTCCACCAGCGCATCGGGCATCATCACCAGCCCCAGGCCACCCCGCGCCGCACGATGCAAGCCGGACGAGGTGTTGGCCAGCAATGACCCCGACACCGGAATCTGCACATCGCCTTCAGGCCCGCGCAACGGCCACAGGGTGGCGGTGGCGCTCCACTCATCACCGGCCGGGTAGGCAAATGCCAGACAGTTGTGCCGCTGCAGGTCCTCGGGGACCTGGGGCGTGCCGCAGCGCTCCAGATACTCCGGCGCAGCGCAGATCGTCAGGGTGTAGTCCTGCAGGCGCCGGGCAATCAGCGAAGCGTTGTCCAGGTTGCCCAGGCGCACCGCCACATCGAAGGTGCCATCGGTCAGGTCGAAGCGCTGGTTGGCCAGGGTCAGCTCGACCTTGACCTGGGGGCAGCGCTGGCGGAACTCGTCCAGCGATGGCGCCAGGCGTTCGGTGCCGAAGGTCAGGGGTGCGGTGATGCGCAAGGTGCCGATGGGTTCGCCCTGGGCCTGCTCCGCCAGGCGCTCGGAATCCGCCACCAGCCCCAGCACCGCCAGGCAGCGCTGGTAGTAATCACGGCCAAAATCGGTAAGCCGCTGGCGCCGTGTCGTGCGGTTGAGCAGACGCACCCCGAGGCGCTGCTCCAGGGCCCGCAGGTGATTGCCCACCATGGTGGTGGACATGCCGCACTCCCGGGCCGCGGCGGTCATGTTCCCCGCCTCCACCACCTTGACGTACACCGACATTGCCTGGAACAGATCCATTATCAACCCTGACTTCAAGATTATTAAAGAAATAGCGAGTTTATCTAGCCTGGGTGGCTAACGATACTGATAGCACACCCCCAAGATGGAGCTACCCGCCATGACCGCCGCCTGCCTGATGAGCACCTACCAACCCCTCGCGCTGAGCTTCTGCAAAGGCCTGGGCAGCCGTCTCTGGGACCAGGCCGGGCGAGAGTACCTGGACGCCATCGCCGGGGTCGCGGTGACCGGTATCGGCCACAGCCACCCACGGCTGGTCGGCGCCATCAGCGAACAGGCCGGCCTGCTGCTGCACAGCTCCAACCTCTACGACATCCACTGGCAGCAGCAACTGGCCGCCAAGCTGACCCAGTTGAGCGGCATGGACCGGGCGTTCTTCAACAATTCCGGGGCCGAGGCCAACGAGACCGCCCTCAAGCTGGCACGCCTGCACGCCTGGCACAAAGGCATCGAGCAGCCCCTGGTGGTGGTCATGGAAAACGCCTTTCATGGCCGGACCCTGGCCACCCTGGCCGCCAGCGACGGCCCGGCAGTGCGCCTGGGCTACGGCCAGTTGCCAAGCGGTTTTCTCAAGGTGCGCTTCGGCGATCTGGTCGCCCTGGAATCGGCCGTCGCCGAGCATGCTCCACGCATCTGTGCCGTATTGATGGAGCCGATCCAGGGGGAAAGTGGCATCCAGCTGGCCCCACCCGGCTACCTCAAGGCCGTGCGCGAGCTGTGCACCCGGCGCAACTGGCTGTTGATGCTCGACGAGATCCAGAGCGGCATCGGCCGCACCGGGCGCTGGTTTGCCTGCCAGCACGAAGACGTGGTGCCGGATGTGATGACCCTGGCCAAGGGCCTGGGCAACGGCATTCCCATCGGCGCCTGCCTGGCCCGGGGCAAGGCTGCCCAGCTGTTTACCCCGGGCAGCCACGGCAGCACTTTCGGCGGCAACCCCCTGGCCTGCCGCGCGGCCTGTACCGTACTGGACGTCATCGAGGACCAGCAGTTGCTGGCCAACGCCGAACAGCGCGGTGCCCAACTGCTGCGGCGGCTGCGCGAGGAACTGGCGGCGCATCCGGCGGTGCGGGAGATTCGCGGACTGGGGCTGATGGTGGGTATCGAACTGCGACAGCCGGCCCGAGAGCTGGTGCAGGTCGCCGCCCGTGACCACGGGCTGCTGATCAATGTCACCCGGGGCACCACCATCCGCCTGCTGCCACCCTTGGTGATCAATGGGCAGGAAGTGGAGATGATCGTCGATGGGCTGCGTCAGACCCTGGAGGCGCTCTAGCCTGGGCGAGGCGGGGCAATGCAGTCGGCAGGCACCGGGGCGGTCAGCGCCTGCCCCGGCCTCCGCCCATGGGCTTCAGTCGTCCAGCGCCTTGGGCGCTGCGGCGGGCTTGGCCGCCTTGCCGGCCTTGGCATTGGCCGGCTTGGCCTCCGGCTCGGGGGCCGGAGCCGGCGCTGCGGCCTGTTTCTCCGCCGCCGGCAACTGGTCGACGGCACTGAAGACTTCCTTGAGCTCGATGGCCCCGGAGTGCTCCAGCTTCTTCTCGCCGTCCTTGCCCACCAGGATCACCTTGGTCTGCGCCCCGGCGCCCAGCTTGAGGCTGCGGATCAGGGCCATGGTGGATTGCGGGTCGATGTCCTTGCCATCGCGCTGGCCGATGGTGTTGATCACCGTGTACAGGACCATGTTGCGTTCGTTGAAGGCTTGACGGGTGGCCGGCTCTTCCAGGGACTTCTTCAGGCTCACCAGGGTCGGGTCCACGGTGCTGGGGGCAATCACGATCAGTGGCCGTGACTTGCCCAGGTCCTGGGTCAATGGGCCGTCGTTGTCGGCCGCCAGGACAGGGCCGGCAACAGCGAGCAGAGTAGCGAAGGTCAATGACCGAATGAACATGCGTCTCTCCTTATGTTTTCCACGCAGTAATGATTGCGCATTGCGGGAAAAGGTCCAGGCCGGGACTCAAAATCTGACATTTTTTTGCCCACGGCGCAGCGCTGGTCTTCGGCTTGCCACAGGCCGCGCACGACCGGGGCTCGCGCCCTTCCAGCGGTCGGCACAACCAGGTTCGCGGTAAGGTTTTGTTGCATATGCAGCCCGACAATTACGCCCCTGCAGCACTCGCGCCAACAGCCTTGCGCCCGCTCTTTAATATTCGAATCAATACAACAGCGGCCCTGGGTTGTTTATAAGAACCGCTGCACGACACATTCAACCCACACAACTCCAGCGCTCTTAACAACCATTGAAACGAACCACTCGCAGAACCTCCGGCAACAATCAACAAGAAGATTCCGAAAGTTTTAAACTTATGCCTAAAGTGTCATTTTTCAAACGTCAGAAAACAGGCGCGAATCTCCTACCCCGATAGAAAAATCTGTCTATATCAAGGCTTACAGAGGCCTCTCAGATTTTTTGCCACAGCCCACGCCACGGGCCGCCGCGGCCTTTTAACTGCTGCCCTGCAACAACTCTAAGTTACATGCCCAGGCCTGCTTGAATTGCAGCAGACAATGATCTGGAGCAAATAACCGAAGCCATCACTACTTGTTCTTTTATTGCCGAGGGAACTATAGTGCGGCGCGGCACGGACAGCCCGATACGGCACAACTATAAAGCGGCAACTCGCCCTATTACCGAACACTATCCCTTAGGGGTTTTTTCGAATGAGCGTCCGATACCGATGATCCCCCTCCTCATCTGCGATGACTCGAGCATGGCCCGCAAGCAGGTGCTGCGGACCTTGCCCAGCGAGTGGCGGGTGTCCGTGACCCAGGCCTGCAACGGGCGCGAAGGCCTGGAAGCCCTGCGCCGCGGGCTGGGCAAGGTGGCGCTGCTGGACCTGACCATGCCCGTGATGGACGGCTACCAGGTCTTGAGTGCGGTGCAGGAAGAAGGCATCGAGGCGCAGATCATTGTCATCTCCGGCGACATTCAAGAAGAAGCCGTGCGCCGCACCCGCGAGCTGGGCGCCCGGGCCTTCCTCAAGAAGCCCTTCGACCCGCAGCAACTGCGCGCCCTGCTCAACGAACTGCAACTGCTGGACAGCACTGACGCCAAGCCATTGGCAGCCCCTTCGCCAGCACCGGTGGTGACCTTTCGCGACGCCTTCCGGGAAACCGTCAACGTTTCCATGGGCTACGCCGCGGCACTGATCGCCAAGGTCCTGGATGTCTTCGTGCACCTGCCGATTCCCCACGTCAATGTGCTGGAAGCCGGCGAGTTGCAGATGCTGCTGGCCGATGCCAACCGCGCCCGGCAACTGACCGCCATCTGCCAGAGCTACATCGGCAGCGGCATCGCCGGCGAAGCCTTGCTGATGTTCTACGACTCCGAAGTGGCCGACATCGCCCAGTTGATAGAGCAAGGCACCGACCCCTACCAGGAAATGGAAGTGCTGATCGACCTCTCCAGCGTGCTGATCGGCGCCTGCCTGAGCAGCATCGCCGACCAGCTGGACGTGTTCTTTTCCGTGGGCCATCCCCAGGTACTGGGGGAACACACCACCATCGACGAGCTGATCGTGCTCAACCAGCAGCGCTGGAAAAAGACCCAGGCGGTGGAGATCAGCTACAGCCTGGAAGAACAGAACATCCACTTCGACCTGTTGCTGTTGTTCACCGAAGGCTCCATGGCCTTGCTGGAACAGAAGCTCGCCTACCTGATGAGTTGAGCCATGCCCAAGAGAATGGATTTCAGTGAATTGCACTGGTTGCTGGCGGTGGTCCAGAGCATCGACGTGGGTATCGTCGTGCTCGACCTGGAGTGCCGGGTCCAGGTGTGGAACAGCTTCATGGAGAACCGCTCCGGAGTGCCCTCCAAGCAGGCCATCGACCAGTCGTTCTTCGAGCTGTTCCCCGAGGTCGAGCGACCCTGGTTCACCCGCAAGGTGGGGCGCGTGGTGGCCCTCGGCACGCCGGCCTTCACCATCTGGAAGCAGCGGCCGTACCTGGTGCATTTCAACAACTACCAGCCGATCACCGGCCAGGGCGAGTTCATGTACCAGAACACCACCCTGCTGCCGCTGCGTTCCTCCAACAGCGAGATCCACCACGTCTGCCTGGTGATCTACGACCTGACCGACGTGGCAATCAACAGCCTGGCCTTGCAGAAGGCCAACCAGCAGTTGCAGCACCTGTCGCGCACCGACCACCTGACCCAGCTCTACAACCGCGGCCACTGGGAACAGCGCCTGCAGTTCGAATACAGCCGCCACGGCAGCAGCATCGCCCTGCTGATGCTGGACATCGATCACTTCAAGTCGATCAACGACCGCCACGGACACCAGGCCGGCGATGCAGTGATCAAGCGCGTCTCCGAGCTGATCCACCAGCATGTGCGCGACAGCGACGTGGCCGGGCGCTATGGCGGCGAGGAGTTCGCCATTCTCCTGCCCCACACCGACCTTGCCGGGGCCCGCACCCTGGCCGAGCGCTTGCGCCAGTCGGTGGAAGAGCAGGAGGTGATCCACAACGGCCAGGCCATCGCCTTCACCATCAGCCTGGGCATCGCCTGCCTCGACCGTCCGGCCCGGGATCATCGCTGCCTGATCGAGTGGGCCGACCAGGCGCTGTACGCCTCCAAGCGCGCCGGGCGCAACCGGGTCAGTACCTACGCGCCTTGAACGGCAGCCCTGGAAAAACCTGAAAAAAACTCGCTCCCTAGGGATAAACTGCGCGCTTTTCCGGTCCATCCCCCGGTCTGCTACGCCTTTCCCAGCGCCACAAGGAGTCCTGCGCGCATGTCCCAGTCGAATTCGAACCACTCCCCGCAAGAGCAATGGCAGCAAGCCGTGCTGACCTATGCCCGCGACATCAATCGCTATGTCGAGACCGGCAACCGCGACGGCTGGAAGGGCTTGAAGGAACCGCACTTGCCCGATACCGAGCACCTGCTGCCAGACTGGCAGGCGGCCCTGGAAGCGAGCAACCAGGAGCCCTACGACGCAGCCCGGCGCCAGGCATTCCGCCAGGAGTGGCCGCCGGCGCACTTCCCATTGTCGCCACGCCTGGAAAGCCAGGGACGGATGATTCCGACCCTGGCCCTGTTGCCGGACGGCAGCCTGCTGGCGCGCATCGGCGCACCTTACGAGGCTGGCGAGGTGGTGCATATCGACGACGCAAGGATCCAGACCCTGGAGCAGGTGGAAGGCTTCGGCATGTGCCCCCAGCGGCGCTATTTCGCTTGGGCCCGGGCTGACGGCATCCAGCTCACCGACGGCTGGAGCGGGCCAGAGGTGGCAAGTTTTGCCTGGCCCGATCCCCACGCGAACCTGCCGGCGGGGGTGGCGCTTGAAGACACCGGGCGCTGCTGCCCCAGCAGCCTGATTCCCTTCCCCGACGGGCGCCGGGTACTGCTGGTGAGTTCCGACGGCATCTTCGTCCTGCAGGCCGAGGGCGCCACGCGCCTGCTGCCGAGCCTGGAAGACCTGCAGCAAGAACTGGCCGACGGCGTCGCCCCCGAGGACCTGGGCATCGGCCTGAGCATGGAGCATGGCGCGGTGTCGCCCGATGGCCAGTGGATCGCCGTGGGCGAGCAAAGCAGCTCGCACCTAGTGTTCGATGCAAGGTTGCAACGGGTAGCGCAGATCGGCCCCGCCAGCGAGTACCCGCATTTCGCCCATTTCAACCAGCGCGGCGATCGCCTGCTGCTCAATGCCTGCCACTTCTATGGCGGTGCCAGCGTGGGAGTGGCGGTGGCCGACCTGCCAGGGCTGTCCACCGATTTCTACAGTGACGATGCGCGCACTCCGGTGCTGCAGGAAGGCGCCCGGGTGTATGCCGCGGCGTCACGGGGCGACGAATTCATCATCGGCGACGCCTACGGCTACCTGCGGGCCTTCAGCGAAAACGGCGAGGAACGCTGGCAGCACTATATCGGCTCGACCCTCACCGCCATGGACATCAGCCCCGATTGCAAGACCCTGGTGGCCGCCACCTATGCCGGGATCATCGTCAAGCTTGACCTGGACGCCGGGCGCCCGGATTGGCAGATCGGCACCGGCGAGCACCTTGAAGTGCAGCGCTGGCTGTTCTGGAAAGACTTCGCCAAGCCGCTGCTGTGGTGACCGGGGGTTAAACCGGCGGGCGCGAGAAACTCACTTGCAGTTGCAGGTGATCCGGATCGTCGATCGCCCGCAGGTACTCCTCCACGCTGACCTCGCCGGCACTGGACCGGGCCCCCGGGGCCGGCACATGGCCGGCGAGCAGCTTGTGCACCACCGCCACCGCCGCGCAGCTGGGAATCTCCGGCCCGTGGTCATGGGTTGCGGTGAGCTGCACGCTCATCGACAGTGGCTGGCCGTCCTGGCCCAGGCCGTGCACGTCGATGTACAGGGCACTGAGCCCATCTCCGAAACCTTCGAACCAGGTGCCGCAGCGATGCAGGCGCGCCGCCCAGGGCGCCGGGTCGCGCACCAGGCCGAGCTTCACCGCCTGGGCCAGCAGCGCATTGGCCAGCCCAGCGATCATCAGCCCGGCGCCGGCCTGGAAGCTCAGGGTGTGGGCACCGTAGCGCTCGGCGAACAGATCCAGGTCCGGCACATCGACATTGGCCACCAGCCGCGTGCCCAGCCTGGGCAGCTTGCGCAGGGTCAGGCCCTGCCAGCCGATCACCGGATGCGGCCGGCCGTCCTTGAGTTGCAGGATGGGTTTGCCGGCATAGGCCAGCACGCCCAGGATGGTGGACAGGCCGGGCATCTTCGCCGAGGAGGAAATGCCGTGCTCGATGCGCTCGATGCGGGAAAAACGCTCACGGTGTTCATCGATCATCGCCGCCGACAGGGTCGGCACCGAGCTGCAGCCGCTGAGCAGCGTCACCCCGGCGGCCCGGGCGGCCTCATCCAGCGTGCCAATGCCGCGCACGAACTGGCGACAGTCGGCCAGGTCGCAGTAGTTGACCCCGGCCTCGATGCAGCCCCGGGCCACCGCGTAGGACTGGCCCTGGAACGGCCCGCCGGTATGGATCACCCAGTGCACCTTAAGGGCCTTGAGCGCCGGCGCCCATTGCGGCCCCATGGCATCGCCGCACCAGCCTTCGCAGGGCTGCCCGCCTTCAGCGTGCAAGGCCTGAACCTTGGCCGCGAGCTTGTGCGGGTCGCGCCCCGAAATCAGCAGATGCACCCCAGGGGTATGGATCAGATAGCGGCAGACGATGCTGCCGAAATTGCCATAACCACCCACCACCAACACCCTGAGCGCCATTGCCTGCATCCTTGAACTAAGCCGTTGCGCAGCGTGAACGCTGCCATTCGAGGCGCGGCAGCTTGGTGGATTTGCCAGCGCTCGACAAGCCCCCGCCAACCTTCGACATGCCCCCGAAACGCCCCTGGCAAGTGCTTGTAATATTCAGTTAGAAAAAAAATGCCAATGCCGGTCCGGCATAATGCTATGCAAAATCCTCATCATCTACGGCCCTGGAGCGTGATAGCCTCGTCCTGCTATGTCGGCCTCGCATAATAAACCCGTCGGTTCGCGCAACCGAACGGGATAAAGACGCCTTGCTACCCACCTTGTTTCATCTTCATCTGCCCAACTAACGTTTCGCTGTGAGCCGCTCTTTCCCCGGCTCGCCAAGGGAACTGATTGCAAAATTTGACTCGACCTCAAGGTCGATCTCTCGATCCTATCTCGGAGCTGTTATGTCCAGGCTTTCCCATCAAGATTTGCGCCGCGGTTTCCGTGAACTGATCGCTTCCAACTCCTGCTACCACACCGCTTCCGTATTCGACCCGATGTCCGCCCGTATCGCCGCCGACCTGGGTTTCGAAGTGGGCATCCTCGGCGGCTCCGTGGCCTCGCTGCAAGTGCTGGCAGCCCCCGACTTCGCCCTGATCACCCTCAGCGAATTCGCCGAACAGGCCACCCGCATCGGCCGCGTGGCCCAGTTGCCGGTGATCGCCGATGCCGACCATGGCTACGGCAACGCCCTCAACGTGATGCGCACCGTGGTTGAACTGGAGCGCGCCGGCATCGCCGCGCTGACCATCGAAGACACCCTGCTGCCCGCGCAATTCGGGCGTAAATCCACCGACCTGATTAGCGTTGCCGAAGGCGTCGGCAAGATCCGCGCCGCCCTGGAAGCCCGGGTTGATCCGGAACTGGCGATCATCGCCCGGACCAACGCCGGGATTCTCCCGGTGCAGGAAATCATCAGCCGCACCCAGCAGTACCAGCGTGCCGGCGCCGACGCCATCTGCATGGTGGGCATCCGTGACTTCGAACAGCTGGAGCAGATCTCCGAGCACCTGACTGTGCCGCTGATGCTGGTGACCTACGGCAACCCGGCACTGCGCGACGACGCACGCCTGGCAGAACTGGGGGTGAAAATCGTGGTGGACGGCCACGCCGCCTACTTCGCCGCGATCAAGGCCACCTACGACTGCCTGCGCGAGCAGCGGCAGATCTTCACCCAGGCGTCGGACCTGAGCGCCACCGAGCTGGCCCACACCTACACCCAGCCCGAGGAGTACATCGTCTGGGCCAAGGAGTTCATGAGCGTCAAGGAGTAACACCGGCGATTGGCCGGGGTGAGGCGCCACGCCTCAACCCTGGGCCGATTTCAGCGCGCCTTCCACGCAGTCGAGGATCTGCCCGATGGTCCAGGGCTTGCGGATGAAGGACACCGGATAACGCACCCCGGAACTCTCGGGGGTCTCGAACCCCGACATGACCACGATCGGCAACTGCGGCCAGCGCTCGCCGCACAAATTGCTCAGGCTCGCGCCATTGAGGGTGCCGGGCATGGTGATATCGGTCAGCAGCAGGGCCACGTCCACGGCCTGTTCCTGCAGGAATTCCCAGGCCCGATCCGCGCTGTCCATCGCCTGGGTGGCAAACCCTTCGTCCTGCAGGATCTCGCAGAGAAACTCCAGCACCGTCGGCTCATCCTCCACCACCAGGATCAAACGGGATTGGGCGCCGGGATTGACTGGCGTGGCTGGGTTCATGAGGGTGACACTCCCTGACGGATTGAGGCGGCTACACACAGGACCGCTGACAAGAGTTATGAGCGGCGCCTTGACGATAAATTCATTTACGCTGCAAGGCCGGCGCGTTTTTAGTACCGGTCCGATCCGCACGCGGAAGCGGGCGCCCCGTTCTTTCACCCACGGCAGGAACATCTTCAACCATGCAGTTCGATCCCAAGCGCCTGGCCCAGGCCCGGCATGTGGTGGTATTCAGCGGTGCCGGGGTCTCGGCGGAAAGCGGCATCCCGACCTTTCGTGACGCCCTGACCGGCCTGTGGGAACACTTCGATCCGGCGCGCCTGGCCACCGTGCAAGCCTTTCGCGAAGACCCGGCGCTGGTCTGGGGCTGGTATGAATGGCGACGCCAGAAAGTGCTCCAGGCCCAGCCCAATCCAGCCCATCTGGCCCTGGCCGAACTGGCCCGGCGGGTGCCGCGCCTGACCCTGATCACCCAGAACGTCGACGACCTGCACGAACGCGCCGGCAGCCCCTCGGTGCTGCACTTGCACGGCAGCCTGCACACCCCCAAGTGCTTTGCCTGCAACCGCCCGTTCAAGGGCCAACTGCCCTTGCCGGACTTGCCGGAACAGGGCACCAGCCTGGAGCCGCCGCGCTGCACCGGTTGCAACGGCAAGATCCGCCCCGGGGTGGTGTGGTTCGGCGAACCCCTGCCCCAGGCAACCCTCAAGGCCGCCTTCAACGCCGCCGAAGAATGCGACCTGCTGCTGTCGGTGGGCACCTCCGGGCTGGTCCAGCCGGCGGCGCGAATTCCCCAACTGGCGCTGCAGCACGGCGCCTGCGTGGTGCATATCAACCCCCAGCCCCAGGCTTGCACCGGCGTCGAGGAATACAGCCTGGAGGGCAAGGCCGGGCAGTTGCTGCCGGAACTATTGCGCCAGGCCTTTGCCTGATTCCCTGGCGGCTCCAGCCGGGCCGCCGCTTCTGTTCAAGGACGCTTTCACATGCCGCAATCCCCCGACTCTTCATGGCTCGAAGCCGCCTGGGCGCAACGTGAAGAACAGATCTACCCGGCGCTGTTCGGCGCACTGGGCCCGGGCATCTATCCCCTGGACATGGCGCTGTTCAGCCAGGTCTTTGGCCAGCACGACGTCGATCCGCGCTGGCTCACCCACGGGGTCTTCGAATCACCGCCCAATGCCAGGCGCAGCAGTTGGCTATACGTCACTTCGGGCCTGTCCAATGCCTGGGAAGATGCCCGGCCCGATGCCGATGGCGAATCCGGCATGGGCCACGAACTGCTGCTGGAAACCCGCGAACAGTCACCCTGGGCCCTGCGCCTGTTACGCAATTTCTGCGCCTACCAATTGCTGCTGGCCGCCGGCCGTTTTGGCGAGCAGCCGCCGTTGGGCGAATGGGACCGCATGCGTACCGGCGAGCCGATCAATGGCGGCGACAGCCTGTTGCAGGCACTGCTGTTCATCCCCGCGCCGGGTTTTGCCGGCCCCCGGCAACTGCTGAGCGGGCGCTTCGGATTTCTGCAGATCATCGGCCTGACCCTGGCCGAACACGCCTGGGGCCAGGCCGAGGGCTACCCGGCCCTGATGGAGCGCCTGGCCCTGGCCGGGGCAGCGCCGGTGCTGGACCCGACCCGAGCCAGCCTGTGCTGAAGGCCGGTGAAAAATCCGCCACGACCAGGGCGGATCGTCATTTTTCCCGCCACGCCAGGCCCGCATGAGGTAGATTCAAGCAGCGAACAATCTCGCGACGACGTTTGCTTTCTTGCCCTGCCGCTGGAAACCAAGCCCCGTACCGGTGGCTCTGTTCACTGCCCCGCTATTTTTTCGCCACTGGCCGCGCATGGTGCGGTGGCGACGCTTTCAGGAAATGGATGAATGCCGCAAAGACAAGTGATCAATGCTTCGGTGAGCCCGAAAGGCAGCCTGGAGACCCTCTCGCAACGTGAAGTGCAACAGCTCAGCGCCGCCGGTTCCGGCAGCATCTATACCCTGTTCCGCCAGTGCGCCCTGGCCATCCTCAATACTGGCGCCCACGTCGACAACGCCAAGACCATCCTCGACGCCTACCACGATTTCGAAGTGCGCATTCACCAGCAGGATCGCGGCGTACGCCTGGAACTGCTGAACGCGCCGGCCGATGCCTTCGTTGATGGCGAGATGATCGCCAGCACCCGGGAAATGCTCTTCAGCGCCCTGCGCGACATCGTCTACACCGAGAACGAACTGGACAGCCAGCGCATTGACCTGGACAGCTCCCAGGGCATCACCGACTACGTCTTCCACCTGCTGCGCAACGCCCGCACCCTGCGCCCCGGCGTGGAGCCCAAGATGGTGGTGTGCTGGGGCGGCCACTCGATCAATACCGAGGAATACAAATACACCAAGAAGGTCGGCCACGAGCTGGGCCTGCGCAAGCTGGACATCTGCACCGGCTGCGGCCCGGGCGTGATGAAGGGCCCGATGAAGGGCGCCACCATCGCCCACGCCAAACAGCGCATGAGCGGCGGCCGCTACCTGGGCCTGACCGAGCCGGGGATCATCGCCGCCGAGGCGCCGAACCCCATCGTCAACGAGCTGGTGATCCTGCCGGACATCGAGAAGCGCCTGGAAGCCTTCGTCCGCGTCGGCCACGGCATCATCATCTTCCCCGGCGGCGCCGGCACCGCGGAGGAGTTCCTCTACCTGCTGGGCATCCTGATGCACCCGGACAACCGCGACCTGCCCTTCCCGGTGATCCTCACCGGCCCCAAGAGCGCGGCGCCCTACCTGGAGCAGCTCAACGCCTTCGTCCTGGCAACCCTGGGCGAAGCGGCGCGCCAGCACTACCAGATCATCATCGACAACCCGCCGGAAGTGGCGCGGCAGATGACCGAGGGGCTCAAGACCGTCAAGCAGTTCCGCCGCGAACGCAACGACGCCTTCCACTTCAACTGGCTGCTGAAGATCGACGAGAGCCTGCAACGTCCCTTCGATCCGACCCACGAGAACATGGCCAACCTGCAACTGAGCCATGCCCTGGCGCCCCACGAACTGGCGGCCAACCTGCGTCGTGCGTTCTCCGGCATCGTCGCCGGCAACGTCAAGGACCAGGGCATTCGCCTGATCGAGCAGAAAGGCCCGTACAGCATCCACGGCGACCCGGCGATCATGCAGCCCCTGGACCAGCTGCTCAAAGCCTTCGTCGAGCAGCACCGCATGAAGCTGCCCGGCGGCGCCGCCTACGTACCGTGCTACCGCGTGGTCAACTGAGCCCTGCCCTGCCGCCTTGAACAACGCCGCGTTCCCTGCCTGGGAACGCGGCGTTTTTTTTGCCCGGCATCCACCCGCAGCGCAAGCGCCTCTGTGCAGCGGCCTTGCGTCCTTGAGCAGCACAAAGAGGCCTGCTGGCCACTCTGACTTTCCCACCTGAGCGACATCGCCTTCCTGCCCTTCCGCCAGCCCCTCCAGAAGGTGCCCCCGTAGCTAAAAGCGCCTTCTGCTCCCCTGCGCCAATGAGCCTGCCTGGTCCTCCTGGCGGTTTGACAGCTTCCCAGGCAGTGTGGAATAGTTTTTCAACTTAATGGAACTCAATTCCATTTTTTATCATAGTTCAAAAAAGGCCCTGTCATTGTGAGCGACGTTCCCGCTGCAACCCTCCCGCCCCTGGATTGTGATTTGTTGGTGATCGGCTCCGGCGCCGCCGGCCTGGCCTGTGCGGTGACCGCCGCGTGGCATGGCTTGAAGGTGATAGTTGTGGAAAAGGATTCCACTTTTGGCGGTGCCAGCGCCTGGTCCGGCGGCTGGATGTGGGTGCCGGGCAATCCCCTGGCACGCCGCGCCGGCATCCATGAAAACCCGCAGCAACCGCGCACCTACCTCAAGCATGAGCTGGGGGAGCGCTACGATGCCGCACGCATCGACGCCTTTCTGGATAACGGGCCGCAGATGGTGGCCTTCTTCGAACAACACACGGCCCTGCAATTCGTCGACGGCAATGGCATCCCGGATATCCACGGCCAGGTGCCCGGGGCCGGGATCGAGGGCCATCAGGTGATCGCCGCGCCGTATGACGCCCGGGCCATCGGCCCACTGCTCAAACGGCTGCGCAAGACCCTGCGGGAAACCTCGTTCCTGGGCATGCCGATCATGGCCGGGGCCGACCTGGGGGCCTTTCTCAGCATGACCCGTTCCTTCAGGTCGCTGCTGCATGTGGCCGGGCGCTTTGCCCGCCACCTGCGGGACCTGGCGCTACACGGCCGGGCCATGCACCTGGTCAACGGCGTGGCGCTGATCGGCCGGCTGGGCAAGTCCGCCGAGGACCTGGGGGTCAACCTGCTGGAGTCCACCCCGGCCCGCTCGCTGCTGCGCGATAGCCAGGGCGTGCAGGGCGCCCTGGTGGACACGCCTGAGGGGCCGCGGGAAATCCGCGCCCGGCGTGGAGTGCTGCTGGCCGCCGGCGGCTTCGCCAATGACCTGCCCCGGCGCCAGGCGTTGTTTCCCCGCGCCCCGGGGCCGGACGAGCACCTGGCCCTGCCGCCGCGCAGTTGCTGCGGCGACGGCCTCCGCCTCGGCGAACAGGCCGGTGCCGTGCTGGCCACGGACCTTGCCAGCCCGGTAGCTTGGGCCCCCGTCTCTCGGGTGCGACATGCCGACGGCAGCATCGGCCACTTTCCCCACATCATCGACCGGGCCAAACCCGGGCTGATCGGCGTGCTGGCCAACGGCAAGCGTTTCGTCAACGAGGCGGACGGCTACTACGACTACACCGCGGCCATGCTGGAGGCGGTTCCCGCGGGCGAGGAAGTGGCGTCCTGGCTGATCTGCGACCACCGCTTCCAGCGCCGTTACGGCCTGGGTTATGCCCGGCCCTTCCCCCTGCCGGTGGGGCCGCTGGTGCGCAGCGGCTACCTGGTACGGGCCGACTCCATCCAGGCCCTGGCCAGCCAGTGCGGCATCGACCCCCAGGGCCTTGCGGCCACGGTGCAGGCATTCAACCAGCATGCCCGCAACGGCCAGGACCCCGAGTTCGGCCGCGGCTCGACGCCCTACAATCGCAAGCAGGGCGACGCCCTGTATCCCGGGCCCAACCCCTGCGTGGCGCCCATCGAACAGGGGCCTTTCTACGCGGTGAAAGTGCTGCCCGGCAGCTTCGGCACCTTTGCCGGGCTCAAGACCAACGCCCAGGCCCAGGTGCTGGATTCGCACGGCACGGCGATCCCCGGGCTGTATGCCGCAGGCACCGACATGGCCAGCGTGATGGGCGGCTTTTATCCCTCCGGCGGTATCAACCTGGGGCCGGCCATGACCTTCGGCTACATCGCCGGGCGCCATGCGGCCGGGGTCAGTGACTACGAAGTGCCGCTGGATCCTGGTGCCGAGGCCACCCGGGGCTGAGCCGCCAGGACGGGCTCAGGGGCCCCGGCCATCGCCGGCGTCCTCATTGACCAGCGGCGCCTGCAACTGGCGTTCGAGCTGCTGGCCGAGGTAATACACCCCGGCCATGACCCCATGCTCGGGGTCATGCAACTGCCTGGCCCAGGCCTGATCGAAGGCCGCGCCCAGGTCCCGTCGGGTCTGGGCCTGCAGGTCTTCCCGGTCATGGTCCTGGACCAGCGCCCGGACCCCGGCCACTCCCACCGAAATCAGCGCGCCGGCCACCCGCCCCACCGCCGCCGCCACCGCACCGGCCACACTGCGGCTGGCGAACTGGGCCTGGAGCTTGTCACTGGTCACCTGCGCCACCTGGGACACCCCCGGGGCCGGCGCTCCCTGTTCGCCGGTCGGGGTGCCATGGATCTGCTGCAGCAAGGGCCCATAGGCGGGCAAGCGGGCAATGGGCTCGGCCCGTATCAACTGGTTCAAGGAGGCGCGCTGCTCGGGGGCCGGCCCCAGGTCGATGGCCAGCACCTGGTCCAGATGGAGTTCCAGTTGCGGTGCCGGCAGTGGGTAACGGCTGCGGATCTGCGCCAGCTGCTGGCGCAGCAACTGCACATAGAACTCCATGGCCTCGCCGGTGATCGCATCGGCATCGACTTCCAGCGCCACCGGTGCCAGCACCCGTTCCTGGTACTGCTCCTGCAAGTAGGCCGCCAGGCGCCGGGAAGCTTGCCCGGCGTCGCCTTTATCGTTCAGGGAATACCAGCCGACCTTGAGCGACAGCCATTCCTGGGTCCAGTAGCCGCTGAACCAGGGAATGAAGTTTTCCTCGGTCTGCTGGTAGACCCGGGTCCGCCAGTGCTCCATGGAGCCCTGGGCATAGACCTCGGCCTGTTCAGTGGCGCTGCGGGAGGCTTCCAGCAGTTCATGGTTGACCTGGCGCCAGGTGGCCGGGCTGACCGGCATCGCGGCCACCGGCTCGGGGACCCGATGGGCGCAGCCGGCGAGCACCAGCATCAGCACCAGGACCCCGTGGCGGCAGCAGAGCATCGTTGGCCGCAAGGCATGTACCTCCCGCAAAGGCCGCGCCAGGCTCGACAGGTCGCCCTGGCGTTCCAGCAGTATAGGTAGCGCAAAGGCGGGCCCGATCGATTGCGAGCCGGGCTTTTTTCCTGCACCACGAAGAAACACTGCCACCGCCTACCGGCCCTCGGTATATTGCGCCCCGGCGCCTGCGCCACGGATCTGCCCCCTACAAGGAACCCCCATGCTCTACCGTATTGCCGCCGACAGCCTGGTGCTGTTTCACCTATCCTTTATCGTCTTCGTGCTGCTGGGCGGCCTGCTGGTGCTGCGCCACCCGCGGCTGATGCTGCTGCACCTGCCCGCCGCGGCCTGGGGCGTGGCAGTGGAAGTGCTGCACCTGGAGTGCCCGCTGACCCGCTGGGAAAACCTGCTGCGCCACGCCGCCGGCCAGGACGGCTACGGCGCCGGCTTCATCGAGCATTACCTGATCCCGCTGATCTACCCCGCCGGGCTGACCCCGGGCATTCAGCTGTGGCTGGGCAGCCTGGTGCTGCTGATCAACCTCTGGGTCTACGGCTACCTGGCCCGACGCTGGCTGCGCAAGCGCCGCGCCTGAGCCTGCCGCCAGCCGGAACGGCGCACCGTTCCGGCCTTGCCTCCTCTGTTCGCCCCTCTATGAAACAGCCGAGACAGCAGCGCCGACGCCTGAGGCAGGTGTTTCGCTATATACTTTTGTATATTGCGATTTCACACCCCCCGAGATTTGCCAATGCACTGCCCCTCATCCACCCCGTTTTGCCTGCCCTCGCAGGCGCTTGAGGCCGACTCGGCAGCGCCCCGGGTGCCAGCGCCAGCCCGCCAGGAACGCCGCTCGCGCCTGCGGCATCGGCAACTGATCCTCGATGCCGCCCGCAACGAGTTCGCCGCCAAGGGCTTCAGTGCCTGCCAGACCCTGGATATCGCGCTGCGCGCCGGGGTGCCCAAGGCCAACCTGTACTACTACTTCCACACCAAGGAAAACCTCTACGCCGAAGTCCTGCAGCCCCTGCTGGAACCCTTGCACCAGGCGTCGCGGCTGCTGCACCCGGAGGCCGATCCGGCGCAGGCGTTGCAGGCCTACATCGAGGCGCGGATGCAGATCGTCGAGGATTTCCCCCTGCGTTCGAAGATTCTCTGCAGCGAGTTGCTGCACGGCGCGCAGCAGTTGCCAGAGGCCTGGCGTGAAAGCCTGGAGGCGCAGAACCGCAGTGAAATCGCTTGCCTGCGCAATTGGGCCGAACGTGGCCTGATCCGCGCCATTGCCCCGGAGCACCTGCTGCTGTTCATAGGAGCGGCGACCCAGACCTACCCCACCCTGGGCTGGCAGATCGCCCTGATGAGCGGCGTAGCCCAGCCCTCCAGCAGGGACTTCCAGAGCGTCGCGGCCACCCTGACCCGCATGGTGCTGGCCGGGGCACTGCCGGCGCTGGCGAGCGCCCAGGGGCTGCCGGCCCGGGCCCTGGCGATCTAACCCGGTTCGAGTTCGCCCACGCGTTCGCAAGCCAGGGTCAGGGCCTGCCAGGTCGGCTCGTCAGCGGGAATCAGGTGTTCGATGCGCAGCGACGCCACGGTAATGTCCTGGGGCATGCCGAAGGTGGTGAAGGTGGACAGAAAACGCAGCTCGCCCCCGGGCCCGCGCACCCGGGTCAGCAGCAACGGCTCGGCCGGGCTCGGGGTCGCCGGCGACTCTCCGGGGAAGGGCAGGCCGGCCAGCAGCGCCGCCAAGCCGGGATCGCCCATGGCCTCCCGGGAGGCCCGCTGCCAGGCCACCTGGCGCACCTCCTCGGCATTGATCAGGCAGTCACCGAAACCACCGGGCTCCAGCAGGGCCGTCAACAGGTTGAAGCCCTGTTCCATGGCGTGTTGCGACAACCCCAGCAGTTGGAACAGCGCCGCGGTAGCCTGATTGGCCGCCAGCACTTGCCAGCCACTGTCGATGACGATCGCTGGCGCCGGGTTGTTGGCCTTGAGCAGGTGCATCAGCGCTGCGCGCACCGGCGCCAGGCCGGGGTCGGCCAGGGGCAAGGCGGCGTAGCGCGGCGCATAGCCCGCGGCGAGGAACACCCGGTTGCGCTGGGGCAAGGGGGTGTCCAGGGTGGTCAGCAGCGCATCCAGCAAGGCCGGGCTGGGCTGGGCGCGACCGGTCTCGACGCAGCTCAGGTGGCGCTGGGAAATCCCCGCCTGCAACGCCAGGTCCAACTGGCTCAAGCGCGCCTGGCGCCGTAACTGGCGCAACTGTGCGCCCACCGGCAAGGGCCCGGCGCGGGGAGCTTCAAGGGTGCAGGGCATGGCGGCGCGACCGCTGTCGGGCACAGGCATCCCGGCTCAGCCCACACGCTTGCAGAAGATCAGCTCGGGGTCCTGCTCGTCGAGGTTCTCGATCACCCCACTGGGCTGGAAACCGGCCTTGGCAATCAGGCCCCGGGCCGCCAGGTTCGACTGGTTGGTGGAGATGAACAGCCGGGGCGTGCGACAGGCCTGCTCGGCGGCGCCGAGCAAGCGCCGGGCCACGCCCTGGCGTTGCTGCCCCGGAGCCACCACCACCAGGGACACGAAGCCATGGTCGAAGAAGTCATGGTTCAGCAGCAGGTAGCCGACGACCCGGCCGGCCGCCACCTCCACCCAACCCTGGCCACGGCCCACCGCCACGCGTACGGCATCGCCCCGGCTGGCGTGGGCCTGGGCATAGGTGTCGCACTCGAGCATGGCCGGCACATCATCGGGCCCGGCCACGCGGATCACCCGGCCTGCGCCGGGAGCCTGCTGGTTGGAAGTCATCGCTGTTCAATCCTTGAAAGTGAAAGTCGCACCGCCCCAGCTGACAGCCTGAAGCGCCCCGCTGTCTATGACCTGGGGGGTCATTGAGTGACAACAGGCTTGCCACTTAGCCTGTTCGCTCCCGCTTGTTCAAGGATTTTCACCGTGAAAAACACACTCTGGCGACTCTGCATCGGGCTGTTCGCCGGCCATGAGCTGGATGCCGTGGCGCAGCGTGAATGGCGCCTGCTGTATGGCCTGCGCGACCTCGACCCCATGCTCGGGCAGCACCTGTTCATTGCCCTGCACGTCCCCCTGTGTGCCGGGCTGGTCCAGCTGTGCGGCCATCAGCGCCGTCGCGTGCGCGAGCTTGCCCGCCAGTGGCTGGCGGCGCTCGCCCTGGTGCATGCCGGGTTGCATCAACGCCTGCGCGACGACCCGCTGTACCTGTTCGACTCCCTGCTGTCGCAAAGCCTGATCTTTGGCTGTGGCGCAGCCGGCCTGCTGTATCTGCTGCTGGGCCTGGCCACCCGCAACCGCCGCGCCGTACACCCTGCCCATCCCTGATCGAGGACTGCGCCATGCGCCACCCTTACCCCGCCCTGCTGGCTCTACTGGGCTTCAGTGCCTACACCCTGTACTGCCTGTTCCAGGCCGAACAGTCGCTGCTGCAATTCGGCCTGCAACTGCTGTCGCGCCCGGACACCGCACAAGTGGTGATCGACCTGTACCTGATGGCGCTGCTGGCGGCTGCGTGGATGCTGGGAGACGCCCGCGCCCGTGGGCGCTCCTGGCGTTCGGTGCTGCCCTATCTGCTGCTGACGGCGGTCTTCGTCTCCATCGGGCCCTTGCTGTACCTGGTGGTTCGCGACCTGCGCCCGCCCCGGCAGCCACTGGCCGGCGGCGCTTGAGCGCGGGCTTCAGATCAGGCGCTGGATCTCCTTGTGGCGCCACACCAGCTTGAAGTAGCAGACCTGCAGCACCAGCATGGTCAGGTAGGCCACCGGGAACGCCATCCACACCCCTTGCAGGCCGAAATGCGCGTCCAGCACATAGGCCGCCGGCACCTGCACCCCGAGGATGCAGAAGATCGAGATCGCCACCGGCACCAGCACCGTGCCGCTGGCGCGCATGATGCCGCCGACCACCGCCTGGAAACCGAACACCAGGATGCTCCAGAGCATGATGTGCAGCAGGTGCTGGGCCTGCACCAGGGCTGCCGGGTCGATGATGAACAGGCCCAGCAGCCAGTGGGAAATCAGGTAGCCGAACAGCACCAGGGCGCCGGTGAGGCACAGGTTGATCGCAAGCCCGGTACGCAGGATCGGGGTGATGCGCTCCAGGCGCCCGGCGCCGATGGCCTGGGCGCCGAGGATCGAGGCGGTGATAGCGATCGACAGCGCCGGGAACTGCACGTAGTTGACGATCTGGGTCACCGCGCCATAGGCCGCCGTGGCCTGGGAACCGTGGCGGTTGACCAGGGCCAGGATCACCAGTTCGGAAAGCGAGATGACCACCATCTGCACCCCGGTGGGCAGGCCGATGCGCAGCACCTTGCCGAGTATCGCCCGGTTCAGCCGCAGCGCCGCGAACAGCGCCCGGTCCGGGGCCAGGGGGTGGTCGCGGCCACTCAGGCGCCAGACCAGAAACCCCATGGCCAGGATATTTCCCGCCAGCCCGGCGAAGGCCGCACTCTGGATACCCATGGGCGGCAGGCCCAGCCAGCCACGGATCAACGCCGGGGTCAGCAGCAGCCCCGCCAGGGTCGAGACCATCAAGGCCAGCAGGGGCGACAGGGTATCGCTGACACCCCGCAGCAACTGGGTGTAGAGCACGAACACCAGCAGCAGCGGCATGATCAGCATCATCACCCGGGCATAGCCCACTGCGTCGTCCAGTACATCCGCCGGTGTGCCCAGGCCCTGCAGGGCCGGGCGGGCGAACAGCATGCCCAGCACCGCCCCCAGCAGGCCGATCAAGGCCCCCAGCATCAGGGTACTGCCGGCCACCGACTTCACCGCATCCAGCTCCCGGGCACCCCAGGCCTGGCCGATCAGCACCGAGGCACCGGCCCCCAGGCCGATCACCAGGGCAATGAAGAAGAACACGATGGGGAACATCCCCGACACCGCCGCCAACGCCTGGGTGCCCAGCAACTGGCCAATGTAGATACCGTTGAGGGTGCCGGAAAACGACTGCAGGAAATTCGACAGCACCATGGGCAGCAGGAAGACCAGGTACACCTGCCAGAGGGGGCGCTGAGGGGAAATGGACATGAAACAGGCAACCTCGGATCAAGAGGACGAAGGGCCGCGAAGAAGCCCCGTGGCACGGGGCTCGCGTCGGACCTGAAACATGCAGCAACCCAGGCCGCGCACGGCGTTCCAACAGTGCGGCCCGGGGTTTATATCAGTGGTTGACGTCGACCACCACCCGCCCGCGAACCTTGCCTTCAAGCAACTCGTGGGCGACGGTCAGGGCCTCTTCCAGGCCCACTTCGCGGGTGATCCGCTGCAGGTGCTGCTGGTCCACCTCGGCGGCCAGGCGTTCCCAGGCATGCACCCGCTCGTGATAGGGACGGGTCACGCTGTTGATCCCCAAGAGGCTCACCCCACGCAGGATGAAGGGCGCCACCGAGGCCGGGAAATCCATGCCCTGGGCCAACCCGCAGGCGGCCACCAGGCCATCGGCGGCGGTGCCGGCACAGACGTTGGCCAGCGTATGGCTGCCCACCGAGTCGATGGCCGCCGCCCAGCGTTCCTTGGCCAGCGGACGCCCCGGCTGGGACAGCTCGGCGCGCTCGATGATGCGGCTGGCGCCCAGCGCCTTGAGGTAGTCGGCCTCCTCCGGACGCCCGGTGGCGGCGATCACCGAGTAGCCCAGGCGCGACAGCAGGCTAATGGCAAAACTGCCGACCCCGCCGCTGGCACCGGTGACCAGCACCTCGCCGTGTTCGGGGGTCAGGCCGCTGCGCTCCAGGGCGATCAGGCAGAGCATGGCGGTGTAGCCGGCGGTGCCGATGGCCATGGCCTGGCGCGCGCTGAAGGCTTCAGGCAGGTGGATCAGCCAGTCGCCCTGCAACCGGGCCTTCTGCGCCAGCCCGCCCCAGTGGCTCTCGCCCACGCCCCAGCCATTGAGCAGCACCTGTTCACCCGGGCGAAAGCGCGGATGGCTGCTGGCTTCGACGGTGCCTGCCAAGTCGATACCGGGGACCATGGGAAACTGCCGCACCACCGGGCTCTTGCCGGTGATTGCCAGGCCGTCCTTGTAGTTCAGGGTGCTGTAGGCCACCCGGACCGTGACATCGCCCTCAGGCAGTTGCGCCTCCTCCAGCTCGCGCAGATGGGCGCGATAACCTGCAGTGTCTTTGTCGATCACAATGGCCTTGAACATCATGGACTCCTGTTGGCAAGGGAGGCTGCAGCGCTGGCTGCAACGGCGTAGAGCGCGAACGCGCCATCCTACGCAAGCCTCCGCAAGGCGTCCATGAGCCTCCCCTCCCCACCCGCGACGCTCGAAACAGCCCACTGCCCACGCCGGCGTCGCGTATCGCAGTACAGCCCAGCGCGCCCGGCCTGCCGGAACCGGGGCGTGGAGTAGCCCGGGCGTGGCAGAACCTGGCCCCAGAGCGCTACCATGCGGCGGCATCTGCCCCCTGACCGAACGGATTTCCGACCTTGTCCCATCTCCTGGAAAAAGCCGCCGCGCGCGGCGACCTTGCTGCTCTCGAGCGCCTGCTGGATGCGGGTGCGGACCTTGAATGGCAGCACAAGGGCACCGGCCGCACGGCCTTGCTGGCCGCCACTATCGCCGGGCACCGGCCGGCCGTGGCGCTGCTGCTGGCGCACGGCGCGAATGTCCAGCAGCCGTGCAAGGCCCTGGGCTACAGCCCCCTGGCCTGGGCCGCCAGCCACGGCGACACTGCCCTGGCCGAGTTGCTGATCGCCCATGGCGCAGCGCTCGAGCAGGCCAGCCCCGAACTGCAACGCACCGCCCTGATGAACGCTGCCCAGGCTGGCCACGAGGCAATGGTGGCCTTGCTGCTCGAGGCCGGCGCCAACCCCTCGCCCGTGGATTTCCAGCAACGCAACGCCTGGTCCCTGGCCGAAGAAAATGGCCATGCCCAGGTCATGCAACAGCTGGAGCAGGCCGGTACCGGGGCACCGCCAGCACCTGCACCGGCCCCTTCCCTGCCCTGGCCGCCGCTGGTGCCTGGTACTGACAGCAGCGCAGATCCGGTCACCCAGGTGCGGGCCTATACCCTGGCTTTGTACTCTTGGGAACAGCGCGGCAACGCCCTGGGCCACGACGCGCTCGACGCCGCCTTCTGGGCCGAACCGCAACAGTTGCTCGAACGTTTTTGTACCCTGCGACCGCGGGCCTATCCGCGAGCCTCCTATGGTTACCCCACGACCCACGCCGAGGCCGACGAGCTACTGGGCTGCCAGTTGCTCAAGCCCGCCCAGGCCGAAGTGCTGGTGCGCGACCCGGCGTCCCGGGCCCTTTGCTACGAGCATCGCTTCGTGGTCAAGCGGGTTGCCGGCCAATGGCGCATCGACAGCGTCAAGCGCCGCCTGGCCGGCACCCAGAAATGGGCAAACGCCATTCTCTAGCGGGGGCAAGGGGCAAGAGCGAACGGGCGCAGCCTGCTCGACGTGCGGCACGGTTCGAGCTCGTCGCCCTTGGCGTGCAGTCGCCCGCCATCACCACCGCTGTCCAGATCCGCGTTGAAACACGTGCCGACAAGCCCCTGGCCCGACAGCAGGCGGCCGCCAGCCAGCAGCAATTGCTGGTTGGCGGGCGGGCTGCTGCCCGTGGTTAAATGCCGCCCCGAAAAAATGACCGGCCCCGCTGATGACCCCTCTCGCCCTCGCCACCCTCAACCAGCACCTGTTGACCGCCCTGGCCGCCGCGCCCGGCGAAACCCGGCGCCTGTTCCATGGCCGCGGCCGCTGCTGGCCGGGGCTGGAACAGCTGACCGTGGACTGGCTGCAGGGGGTAGTGCTGGTGTCCTTGTTCAAGGAACCCGAAGCCGGGCAACTCGAAGCCCTGCAGCAGTTGCTGGCGGACCTGGGCTCGACCCCGCAATGGGTGGCCAGCGGCGCCCGCAGCCTGATGCTGCAACACCGCTACCTGCCCGACAGCCGTGGCGAGTGGCTGCTGGGCGAGGCCATCGACAGTTGCACCATCACCGAGGAAGGCCTGCGCTACCAGGTGGACCTGGGCAGCAAGCAGAACAACGGGCTGTTCCTCGACATGCGCTACGGGCGCAACTGGGTGCGGGCCAATGCCCGGGGCAAGAATGTCCTGAACCTGTTTGCCTATACCTGCGGCTTCTCGGTGGCGGCGATTGCCGGCGGTGCCGAGCGGGTGGTCAACCTCGACATGTCCCGGGCGGCCTTGAGCCGCGGCCGCGACAACCACCGGCTCAACGGCCACGACACCAGCCGGGTGAGCTTCCTCGGCCATGACCTGTTCAAGTCCTGGAGCAAGGTCAAGCAGAGCGGGCCCTATGACCTGGTGATCATCGACCCGCCGTCGTTCCAGAAAGGCAGCTTTGTCCTCGGCAAGGACTATGCGCGGGTGCTGCGGCGCCTGCCGGAGTTGCTCACGGCCGATGGTTGCGTACTGGCGTGCATGAATGATCCGGCGTTTAGCGTGGATTTTCTTCTGGAGGGGATGGCCGAAGCGGCGCCGGGGTTGCGCTTTGAACAGCGGCTGGAGAACCCGCCGGAGTTTCCGGATGCGGATCCGCAGTGCGGGCTCAAGGCACTGGTATTTCGGCATGGGGCATAGGCCTTGATCCTGGCTGGATAGCCGTTGCTGCAGCAACGGGCATCCAGCCAGGCCCTTACAACTCCATCCGATACTCGATCACCCCCGGCTTGTGCGCCACCCAGTCATACAACCGTTGCGCCCGCTTGTTGCTCTCCTGGGTATGCCAGTACAAACGAGCGCACTGGTGTTGCCGGGCAAAGGCCTGCACCCACTCGATCAACAGTTTCCCCGCCCCGCTGCCGCGAATCGACGGGGCCACGTACAGGTCTTCCAGATAGCAGAAGTCGCCGACGGCCCAGGTCGAACGGTGCAACACCAGGTTGACGAAGCCGATGACTTCATCGCCCTGCACCGCCACCGCCGAATACATCGGTTCCCGCGAATCGAGGAAACGCTCGAACGTGCGGCGGCTGACCTCTTCGCTCAGCGTCACCTGATAGAAATCCTGATAGGCCAGCCACAGCGGCAGCCATTGCTGGTAATCCCCAGGCTGAATCGCCCGTACCGTCACCGCGGGTTGTTGATCGCTCATTGCGCGCTCCTCTTGATCATCCACACCGGGATCAGCCCCGGTTATTGAAGAGTGCGCAGGTTAGTGCGTGAGTGGCGGATTGTATCAGGCCAATTCTGCCATCTGTAACAGACCACTTTGCCCAAACCCTCACAGCCCGGGCTGCTGATGGGTCACGCAGTGAATGCCGCCGCCCCCTGCGGCGATAGCGTCGATATCCAGCTGGATCACCTGCCGCCCGGGATACAGGCTGGCGAGCAGGCTATGGGCCTTGGCGTCGGCCTGCCGGTCACCGAACTGCGGTGAGATCACCGCCCCATTGATCACGAAATAGTTGATGTAGCCGGCGGCGAACTCCGGGTTGCCCCGACTGAAGCGGTTCTGCCGGGGATTCATCGGCGGCGACAGGGTATGCACCTGCAGCTTGCGACCATCGGCGTCACTGGCGGCTCGCAGGATCTCCAGGTGCTCGAGGGTTACCGAGTGATCATAGGAGTCGGGATCGTTGTCGAGGTTGGCCACCACCACCCCCGGCCTGACGAAACGCGCATAGAAGTCGACATGGGCATCGGTGATGTCCCGGCCCTTGATCCCCGGTAGCCAGATGATCTTGCGCAGGCCGAGGCAAGCCTTGAGTTCCTCTTCGACCTCGGCCTGGCTCCAGCCCGGGTTGCGGTTGCCGTTGATCCAGCTGCTTTGGGTCATGATCCCGGTGCCGTGGCCGTCCACCTCGATGCCGCCGCCCTCGCCCACCAGTTCGCTGCGCAGATAACGGGCGCCTGCAGCGTCGGCCATCTGCCGCGCCAGCCGGGCGTCCCTGGCGTGGCGCTGTTTGTTGCCCCAGCCATTGAAGTTGAAGTCCACCGCGCCCAATCCGCCTTCCCCATCGACGACAAAGTTGGCACCGATGTCGCGCATCCAGATGTCGTCCAGTTCGGTGCTGACAAAAGTGATGTTGTGCGAGCCGCACAACTGCTCGGCCAGGCCGCGCTCCTCTGCCCGGCAGAACAGGGTCAGGGGTTGATAGGCGGCAATTGCCCGGGCGATCCGCCCCTGGGCCTGTTGCACGTCGCCGGTAAAGTCTTCCCAGATGGCCTCCTGGGCACCAAAGGCCATGAAGGCCCGCTGCTGCCGGTCGCCTTCATCGGGCAGGTACCAGTGGCCCTGCTCCCCGGCCCGGGCACTGCGCGGCCCCAGGCCGAGGGCCGGCATGGCGGCGACAGCGGCCAGCAACGAGGCCTGTTTGATCAGTTGACGTCGGGTGGGCATTGGACGGTTCTCTTGTCGAAGGTATTGCATGAAAAGGTTCGGGGGTGCGGCGCGGGCCCTCGCCGACACGCCGGCTCCTACCCGGGAGTGTAGGAGCCGGTTTGCCGGCGAACCGCATGGCGCCCGGTCAGTGGCGGGCAGCGGTGGCCGTCTTGAACTGGGTCCAGGTGCGCATTCGAGCCCGCATATCGGCCTGGGGAATGTCGCGGCCGGGAATCAAGCGTTCGAAGGTGGCGGCATCCGGGTAGATATCCGGGTTGTTGCCCATCTGCGGGTCGACACTTGGCCGCGCCCGGGCATTGGCCGTGGGGTAGCCAGTGAAGTTGCTGATGGCCGCCATGTTCTCTGGTCGGGTCACGAAGTTGATGAAGGCATAGGCATATTCCGGGTGCCGCGCATCCTTGGGGATCGCCATGGTGTCCATCCACACCGTGGTGCCTTCCCGGGGAATGCGGTACTGGAACTCGACCGCTTTGCCTGCGGCGTCGGCGGCGCGCTGGGCCTGGGTCATGTCGCCGCTGTAGCCCAGGGACAGGCACAGGTTGCCATTGACCAGGTCGGTCACCGGCTGCGACTGGAACTTGCGGATATAGGGCCGCAGCTTGCCCAGCAGCTCGCCGGCGGCCCGCAGATCCTCGGGCCGGGCACTGCGCGGGTCGCGCCCCAGGTAGTGGAGCGCCACCGCCAGCACCTCGTCCGGCGAGTCGATTAGGGAAATTCCGCAATCGGCGAAGCGCGCCGCCAGCTCCGGCTTGAACAACAGGTCCAGGCTGTTGACCGGGGCGTCGGGCAGGCGCTCGGCAATCTGCCGGGCGTTGTAGGTCAGGCCGATGGTGCCCCAGGTGTAGGGCACCGTGGCCTGGCGGGCCCCGGGGTACTGGGCGCGCAGCTTCTGCAGGCCGGGCTCGATGTCGTCCTGGCCGGTCAGCCGGGCCGGATCCAGGGTCTGCAGGCTGCCGGCGCGCATCAGGCGCTCGGCCACGGTGTCACCGGGAAAGATCAGGTCGTAGCCGCTGCCGCCGGTCATCAGCTTGGCTTCCAGCACTTCGCTGCCCTCCATCACGTCGTAGATCACCCTGATCCCGGTTTCGGCGGTGAAGCGCGCCAGGGTATCGGCGGCGAAGTAGTCGGCCCAGTTGTACAGGCGCAGGGTCTTGTCCTCGGGTTCGGCCTGGGCCTGGAGCACTACCAGGGTCAGGGCCAGCATGCCCGCGCAGCGGCGTTTCCAGCGTTTGCCTGTGGTCTGCATGTCATGCCTCCCGGGGGTTCCAGCGTGGGTGAAGGTGTTGGCCGTCCAGGCTCAGCAGCGGCCCGTACATCTCCGGGCGACGGTCGCGGAAGATGCCCCAGGTGCGACGCTCCTCGGCCATGGCGGCCAGGTCCAGGCGCTGCAGCAAGACCCCTGTGCTGTCACGATCGGCCTCGGCCAGCAGCCGGCCCTTGTGGTCGCAGATGAACGATGAGCCGTAGAAATCCATGTGCAACGCCGGGTCACCGGTAGCCACTTCACGGCCGACCCGGTTGGCCGCCACTACCGGCAGCAGGTTGGCCGCCGCGTGCCCGCGCATGGTCATCTGCCAGTGATCCCGGGAATCCAGCCCGGCGCTGCCCGGTTCGCTGCCGATGGCGGTGGGAAACAGCAAGACCTCGGCGCCTTGCAGCGCCAGGCAGCGGGCGGTCTCGGGGAACCACTGGTCCCAGCAGATGCCGATGCCCAGGCGGCCGAAAGCGCTGTCCCAGACCTTGAAACCGGTATCGCCGGGGCTGAAGTACTCCTTCTCCTGATAACCCACGGCGTTGGGAATGTGGGTCTTGCGGTACACCCCCAGCAAGCGGCCGTCGGCATCGGCGACGCTCAGGGAATTGAAATAGGCCGTACCGGCCCTTTCGAACCAGCTCAGGGGCAGCACCACACCCAGCTCCCGGGCCAGGGCGGCGAAACGCTGGAGCACCCGGCTCGCGGGGTACTCCTCGGCCAGGGCCAGGTGCCGGTGCTGCTGTTCGATGCAGAAGTACGGGGTGGCGAACAGCTCTTGCAGGAGGATCACCTGGGCGCCCCGGGCTGCCGCTTCGCGCACCAGCTGTTCGGCGCGCTCGAGGTTGCCCGGCAGGTCCCAGGTGCAGGGCATCTGGGTGGTCGCGACGGTCAATGGGTTCATGCCTGGGCCCTCGTTGGCCATTGGGGTTGCTGCTGGGTGATGCAATGCACGCCACCGCCGCCGTGGGCCAGATGGTTGATCCGCACCGGCACCACCTGCCGGTCGGGGAAGGCCCGGGCCAGCACCTGGGCCGCTTGCTGGTCGGCGGCGATGCCGTAGGCCGGCATGATCACCGCGCCATTGGCCAGGTAGAAGTTGGTGTAGGAGGCGCAGAACACCTCGGCCCGGTGGTCCACCGCGGCGCTGGCCTCGAACAGCTCGATCAGCTCGAAGGCGCGCCCGCGGGCATCCCGCGCCAGCTCCAGGGCACGACGGTTCTCGCGCACCACTTCGGCGTACACCGAGCCCCGGTCATGGGTGGCATCCACCAGCAGCACCCCGGGGCGGGCAAAGGCGCAGATCCCGTCGACATGGCCGTCGGTCATGTCCCCGGTCACGTGGTCCGGGTCCCCCGGCAGCCAGATGATCTTCTGCACACCCAGTAGGCGCTGGAAGATCGCCTCGACCTCGGCCTTGCCCAGGCCCGGATTGCGGTTGGGGTTGAGCAGCACCGATTCGGTGGTGATCAGGGTGCCTTCGCCGTCCACATGGATGGCCCCGCCTTCGTTGGCCAGGGGCGTGCCGAAGCAAGGCAGCCCCAGCTGGTCCAGCAGGCGCCGGGCCAGGCTGCGGTCCAGGCTGTGCTCGGACTTGCCGCCCCAGGCGTTGAAGCGCCAGCTGACCCCGGCCAGCCCCTGCTGCGGATGGCAGATGAAACTCGGGCCGGAATCCCGGCACCAGCTGTCGTCCACCGCCTGGGGGACCAGCTCGACATTGGCGCCACACAGGCGTCGGGCACTGTCCAGGGCAGAGGGGTCGACCACCAGTTTCACCGGTTCGAAACCGGCGATGGCATTGGCCACCCGGGCGAAGTCTGCCTGCACCTCGGCCAGGGTCACGCCCCATACCGATTCCCACACCCCCCGGTTGTGGGGCCAGACCATCCAGGTCGCCGCGTGGGGCGCCCACTCGGCGGGCATCCGCCAGCCACTGTCCTGCCTGTCATTGCCTTGCATGGGCCCTGCACCTCTCAAGTAAGGTTTTGTTATCAATCAACCAACAAGGTTGAAACACAGCGCCCATGCTATGGCTTTGAAAAACCGCCAACAAACGATAGATTTAGCGCACATCTGATTAGCCAGGCTTATCAATCATGCTCAAACACTGGCCACCCCTGAATGCCCTGCGAGGCTTCGAAGCCGCCGCTCGCCTGGGCAGTTTTCACCAGGCGGCGCAAGAACTGCACCTCACCCAATCGGCCATCAGCCAGCAGATCCGCAGCCTGGAAACCTTCCTCGAACAGCCGCTGTTCCATCGCAACGGCCGCAGCGTGACCCTCACCGACGCCGGGCACGACCTGCGCAGCACCACCCAGTCGCTATTGCAGCAACTGGCGGTGGGCATCCGCCGCCTGGAGCAGTACCGCAAGCCCAATCAGCTGGTGGTCAATACCAGCCCGGCCTTTGCCCGCCACTGGCTGTTGCCGCGGCTGGGGGAATTCCATCGCCTGCACCCGGAGGTGGACCTGTGGCTGTTCACCAGCTTCGAGCCACCGGACATGAGCACCCAGACCATCGACCTGACCTTGCGCGACGACCTCAGCGCCCAGGCCGAATGCAGCTACCTGGAGCTGTACAGCGACCGCCTCTACCCTGCCTGCCACCCCAGCGTGCTGGCGCAACCCGAAGCACTGCGCACCACCTTGCATGGCGAGCGGGAAATGGACTGGAGCCACTGGCTGGTGGAAGGCGGCAGCGACATTGGTCAACGCAGCAACGGCCTGAACTTTTCCGACCCGGGCCTGCTGCTGGACGCCGCCTGCGCCGGCCACGGCATTGCCCTGGTCAGCCAGCTTCTGAGCCAGCAGGCCCGGAGCCAGGGCTTGCTGAGCCCTTTGTGCGAACAGAGCGTGCGCGGCCCGACCTGGGCCTGGCTGATTCACCGCGACAGTGAAAGCAGCCCGCTGACCCGCAGTTTCTCGCAGTGGCTACAGGCTGCGCTGCAGGGTTCGGCCGAAGCTTGAGGCGCCCGCCCGGCAAGGACTGGAGCGATGCAAAACCGCTTTCCATTCCTGCCCCTAACCCCACGCGTGGCGGCGCCTTAAGCTGGCGCCAGTGCAATCCGCACTGCCTTCCAGGAGCCGCCCGTGCCCCCGATCCACGACATCAACTGGCCGCTGTGGCTGTCCACCATGCTGCCCATGGCCCTGAGCGCCGGCCCCGGCAACCTGATGGTGGCCAGCTCCGGCGCCCGCAGCGGCGTGCGGCGTTCCCTGCGCTTCATCTGCGGGCTGGACCTGACCTACCTGCTCCTGGCGCTACTGGTGGGGCTGGGGCTGTATCACAGCCTGGCGGCGTATCCAGGGTTGCTCTGGGGCCTGCGGGTAGCGGGCAGCCTGTACATTTTCTGGCTGGGCCTGCGCCTGCTGCTGCGGCCATTGCGCAAGCCTGGCGAGCAGAGTGAAGCCCTGCAGTTTCGTGATGGCGTGATGCTGCAACTGGGCAACGTGCAGGGTCTGGTGATGCTGCTGGTCATGTTCTCCACCTTCAGCCCGGGCGCCGATGCGGGCACTGCCGTGGTACTGGCGCTCAGCGCCGCGCTGATCGCGGTGAACCTGTTCGGCCACCTGCTGTGGGCCAGCCTGGGCTCAAGCCTGCAGCGGCTGATGCACGACCGCCCTCGCCTGCTGCTGGCGCAGAATGCGCTGTTCGGCTTGCTGCTGATGGCGGTGGCCGGGTGGCTATTGCTGCGTGGCGCCTAGCGCGTCAGCCGGCCTTGCCCTCACCCTGCAAGCCCTGGCGCGCCAGCAGATCGCAGAGAAATTCCGCCACCCGCTCGACTCGCTCCTGGCCCTGGGTCGCCAGGTTGCGCAGCAGCCAGATATCCGCGCGGTGAGCCGGAGCCTGGGGCAACACCCGGTGCAGGCCCAGGGGTTCTGCGATATAGGCCGGCAAGGCGGCAATCCCCAGGCCCGCCTGCACCGCCTTGAGCTGCGCCTCCAGGTTGCCGGTGCGCATCCACAACGGCTGATCACCGCTGAGCTGGTCCAGCCAGCGGGCCAGGGGCATGTGGGCCAGGGTCTGGTTCCAGCCGATCAGCGAATGCTGGCGCAGCTGCGAAGGCTTCTCGGGGCAGCCATGGGCTGCGGCATAACCTGGGGAACAGAACAGCGCCTGGGTCAACTCGCCGACCCGGCGCAGGGTGAAGTTGCCGGCTTCCGGCCGTTGCAGGCGCAGCAGCAGGTCGCTGTGGCTCTGGGTGAGCTTGACCGAGCGCGCCGCATTGACGAAATCGAAGCTGATCTGCGGGTGCTGCAAGCGAAACTGCGCCAGTGCGGGAATGATCAGGTGGCTGCCCATCAACTCCGGGCATTCGATGCGCACCACCCCGGCCATGCGCGCGCCTGGCCGGGACAACTGACGTTCCATCAGGCGCAAGCGCTCCTCGATCTCCAGGGCCATGGGCAGCAGGGCCTGGCCGGCTTCGGTGAGGAAATAGCCCTGGGTGGTCTTGAGGAACAGCACGCTGCTCAAGGCCTGCTCCAGCACCAGGATCTTGCGCGAGACCGTCGAGGCCGACACTTTCAGCGCCTGCCCGGCGTCGGTGATGTTGCTGGCATTGGCGACGGCAATGAAAAACCGCAGATCGTCCCAGTTCACGCTTACCTGCCCTATCCCTGAAAACCCAGGCCCGGGATCTTATGCGAAATAAGCAGCGCAGCGGTCAGACTTTTCTCCTGTAAAGTGCCCAAAATCTTTCCTGCCCACGGATCGGGAGCCCCCATGCTGGAACTGCACACCCCTCGCCTGAACCTGCGCCCCCTGAACGCCCATGACTGGGAGCTGTTCCTGGCCCTGCACAGCGACCCGGAAAACCTGCGCTATGTCTGCGATCCGCTCTCCCGGATGCAGATCGAGGAGCGTTTCACCTCGCGCCTGCCCCATTGGGACATGGATTGCGACCACTGGCTGTGCCTGGTGATCCGCGATCGCCACAGCGGCGAGGAGCTGGGCTTCACCGGCCTGCGAGTCAGCGACCGGCCCAGCGCCGAAGCCGAGGTCGGCTACCTGCTGGCCCCCGGTCATCAAGGCAAGGGCCTGGCCACGGAATCCCTGCGCACGCTGATGCAGTACGCCCGCCACAGCCTGGGGATCAAGCGCCTGGTGGCCACGGTCACCGACGGCAATGCTGCGTCCTGCCAGGTTCTGGAGCGATGCGGTTTCGTCTTCCAGCAACGTGACGAAGGGGCCTTCCGCAGGGGTGGCGAAGACTTCGACGACCTGATTTTCAGCTGCCCCCTGACGGCCTGAGTGCGGCTTTGTGGGACCCCGCCTACGCCTGCCTGGCGTGGGTTTTTCTTGACAGCGAAAATTCCCAACGGCTATTGTCTGACAACCTGACTACCAAGGTTTTACCCACCCATGCTTGAACTCCAGCGACCCGACTCTCTCGTTGTGCGCGTGGTCAATGCGATCCGCACCGAGATCGACTCCGGCCGCCTGGCCCCCGAATCGCGCCTGCCGACCGAGCAGCAACTGGCCGAGCAGTTGAACGTCAGCCGCTCGGTGATTCGCGAGGCCATCGCCCAGCTCAAGGCCGACGGCGTACTGATCGCCCGGCGTGGCCTGGGTTCGTACATTTCCAAGACCCCCGCCGGCACCGTGTTCCGTTTCCCCCAGGGCGATGGCCGCCTGCCGGACCTGGCGCAGATGTTCGAGATGCGTTTGTGGATCGAAACCCAGGCCGCGTCGATCGCCGCCCAGCGCCGCGATGCCGCCGACCTGCAACGGATGCAGGGCGCGTTGCAGGAAATGCACGACAAGCGCAGTGATTTCGAAGCCGCGGGGCTGGCCGACGTGGAGTTCCACCGGGCCATCGCCGAGGCCAGCAAGAACGACTATTTCGTGGCCTTCCATGATTTTCTGCGCAGCCAGCTGACCAGCGCCCGCAAGGCCGCCTGGGAGAACTCGGCGCTGCGCATGGTGGGCGGTTCCGCCGATGCCACCCAGGAACACCAGGCGCTGTACCAGGCGATTGCCGCTGGCGACCGCCAGGCCGCCGCCGGTTGCGCCGACGCCCACTTGCGGGCTTCGGCCAAGCGCCTGGGCCTGGAGCTGCCGACTATCGATTGACCCCAGCTTCACGCTTCGAGCCGCATGCCACGGCCTGCGGTTTTTTGTCGGATTAGTTAGTCTGACAACCTGATAACCAGACCGAAACGCATTGGATCCAAGGTACCCAAGAACAATGATTTATGACTTTTGCATCATCGGCGGCGGCATCGTCGGCCTGGCTACGGCGATGGAGATCCTCAAGCGCCAGCCCGGCGCTTCGCTGGTCATCCTGGAAAAGGAAAACGTCCTGGCCAAGCACCAGACCGGGCACAACAGCGGGGTGATCCACGCCGGCATCTACTACGCTCCGGGCAGCCTCAAGGCCGACCTGTGCAAGCGTGGCGCCGAGGCCACCAAGCAGTTCTGCAGCGAGCACGGGATCAAGTTCGAGGTCTGCGGCAAGGTGCTGGTGGCGTCCAACGCCCTGGAAGTGCAGCGCATGGAGGCCCTGTACCAGCGCTCGCAACAGAACGGCCTGAAGGTGGAGCGCCTGGACGCCGAGCAACTGCGCCAGCGCGAACCGAATATCGTCGGCCTTGGCGGGCTGTTCCTCGACGCCACCGGCATCGTCGACTACCGCGAAGTCTGCGACACCATGGCCCGGGTGATCCGTCGCGAGGGCGGCGAGATCTGCCTGAGCCAGACCGTCACCGCGATCCAGGAAAGCGCCGACAGCGTCACCGTCAGCAGCCACGGCGGCAGCTGGCAGGCGAAGAAGCTGGTGGCCTGCGCCGGCCTGCAATCGGATCGCCTGGCGGTGATGGCCGGGGTGAAGATCGACCACCAGATCATCCCCTTCCGCGGCGAGTACTTCCGCCTGCCGGCGTCGAAGAACAACATCGTCAATCACTTGATCTACCCGATCCCCGATCCGGAGCTGCCGTTCCTCGGGGTGCACCTGACCCGCATGATCGACGGCAGCGTTACCGTCGGCCCCAACGCGGTACTGGGCCTGGGCCGGGAAAACTACAGGAAGTTCTCCATCAACTGGCGCGACGTGGCGCAGTACGCCAGCTTCCCCGGTTTCTGGAAAACCATCTGGCAGAACCTCGGCTCCGGCACCACCGAGATGAAGAACTCGCTGTTCAAGTCCGGCTACCTGGAGCAGTGCCGCAAGTACTGCCCTTCCCTGCAAGTGGAAGACCTGCTGCCTTATGAGGCGGGGATCCGCGCCCAGGCGGTGATGCGCGACGGCAGCCTGGTGCACGATTTCCTGTTCGCCGAAACCCCGCGCATGTTGCATGTGTGCAACGCGCCCTCGCCCGCCGCCACTTCGGCGATTCCCATTGGCTCGATGATTGCCGACCGGATTTTCCAGGCCGCCTGAAACACCCCGCGCCATCACCTTGCAGCGCAGTGCCCCGGCACTGCCAAGCGGGCCGCGTGTCGCCGCAATACCCCTTGGCCGCCCTTTAGGGCGCGTCGCGCAAGGCTCGCGTCAACTCGACAATAACTACAATGATTCATGAGGATGTACGGATATGACCGCAGTTGAAACCAGCAGTACTGCAGCGGAAACCCCACAGCAAACCAAGAAACGCCTGCGCAAGGTCGCGGCGGCCACCATCTTCGGCTCGATGCTGGAGTGGTATGACTTCTACCTCTACGCCACCATGGCGGCCATCGTCTTCTCGAAGATCTTCTTCGATAACAGCAACCCGAAAAGCGCCACCCTGATGGCCTTCTCGACCTTTGCCATCGGCTTTATCGCCCGCCCCTTCGGCGGCATCCTGTTCGGCTACCTGGGGGACAAGTTCGGCCGCAAGCAGGTACTGGTGCTGACCTTCTGCCTGATGGGCGTGTGCACCGCGCTGATCGGCCTGATCCCCAGCTACGCGTCGATCGGCATCTGGGCGCCGATCCTGCTGGTGGCAATCCGCATCATCCAGGGCCTGGGCGCCGGCGCCGAACTGTCCGGCGCGGCAGTCACCTCCTATGAGCATGCCAGCGAGGGCAAGCGCGGCAGCCAGGGCGCCTGGCCGGCGCTGGGGCTGAACCTGGGCCTGCTGCTGTCGTCGCTGACCATCTACCTGCTGACCATCAACGGCAACGACTTCCTGCTGGCCGGCGGCTGGCGCATTCCGTTCGTCTGCAGCATCGTCCTGGTGGCCGTCGGCCTGTGGGTGCGCAACAGCATTCCGGAAACCCCGGAGTTCAAGGAACTGAGCAAGGAAAGCCAGAAAGCCAAGGCCTCGCCGCTCAAGGCGCTGTTCAAGAACGACCTCAAGGGCCTGGCCGTGGTGTTCTTCGTGGCGGTGGGCTACAACGCCCTGAGCTACATCTTCAAGACCTTCTCCCTGGCCTACCTGACCCAGTACAAGAACGTCGATGTGCACGTCACTTCGCTGTCGGTGACCATCGCCAGCCTGATCGCCATCGTCGCCGTGCCGTTCTTCGGCTGGCTCTGCGACAAGTGGAGCAGCAAGACCGTGCTGATCCTCGGCGGGCTGTTCTCGGTGCTGTTCGCCTACCCCTTCCTGGCCCTGCTCAACACCGGTGAGAGCCTGATGATCTACATCGCCATCGGCGTCGGCACCGGCATTCTGGCGCCGATGATGTTCGCCCCACAGGGCTCCTTCCTCAGCCGCCAGTTCCCCACCGCGACCCGCTCTTCGGGTTTCGGCACCGGGCGCGAGATCGGCACCGCCATCGCCGGTGGCCTGGCGCCGCTAGGCGCTCTGTCCCTGGTGACGGCCTCGGCCACCCACTCCACCGACGGCGTGGTGATCATTCTCGCCGTCGCCGCGGTGCTGGTGGTGGTGTTCGCCTTCCTCGACCAGGGCCGCAAGCACTCGGCCTTCAAGAACTGAGGCTGGACCCAACCCTGCCCGGGCCGCTCCAACGGCCCGGGCAGACTTTGCTAAGGTGGCCGCTGAACCCGCATTACAGGCCACCCCATGTCACCCGATAGCGCATTCGGCGTCGATGCCGACGGCTTGATCGCCCTTCCTGCCGAACCACCCCCGCAGCCCGAGTACCGAGCCCTGCTCGACGAGCTGTGCGCCGCCCTCACCGCTCCCGCCAGCCCGCCGCTGCATAGCCTGTACCTGTACGGCAGCGTCGCCCGTGGCACCGCCCGGCCTGGAGCTTCCGACCTGGACCTGTGCCTGATCCTGCAAGATCCCGCCGACCCGGCCGCGTGCCAGCATCTGGAAAACCTGCGCCAGGCCCTGCAAGCGCGCCACCCGCTGGTGTCGAAGATCGATTTCGATATCGGCGACCTCAACCAGGTACTGGAAACGCGGAACCTCGACAGCTGGGGCTATTGGCTCAAGCACCATTGCCGCTGCCTGTGGGGCGAAGACCTGCGCTCGCGCTTTGCACCTTTCAGGCCCAGCCGGGAGATTGCCCTGGCGGTGAACGGTGACTTTCTCGCAGTGCTGGACGACTACGCCGAGCGCATCGACCGCGAACAGATGCCCGCCGAAGTCCTCCGGCTGCAACGGCAGGCCTCGCGCAAACTCGTTCGCGCCACCAACCTGCTGCGCCAGGAGCAGGAGCCGAGCTGGCCCCAGAGCCTGGATGAGCACGTGCGGCTGTTTGTGCAGCACTACCCGGAAATGGCAGGCACCATCGACGTGTTTCGCCAGGCCGCCGAGGCAACGGCCCCCGCCGGCGCCGGTTTCAGCGACCGCTTGCGGCAGATGGCGCAGTGGATGAGCCAGGCACTGGCCCCGCCGCCATCCAGGAATTGACCCATGCAATTGCACCGGACCCGGCAACGGCTGCATCTGGGTTTCAAAACGGCTCAACCCCGCGAGGCGCTACCCCATCTACTGCAAGCGCCGCCGGAACGGGGGTCGCTGCCGGATCAGACCTGCAGCACCTCGATCCCCAACTGCCGATAACCTTCGATGTCCACACCCGGCGCCTCCTGCTCGGTCACCAGCCGGTGCAAGCGGTTGCATGGCACCACGACGAAGGGTTCCATGGCGCCGAGCTTGTCGGCGGTGGTCACGGCGATGACCTCGCTGGCACTGTCGAACATTGCCTGCTTGATCGGCACCTCGTCGAAATGCAGGGAGCTGATGCCGATCTCCGGGTGGATCGCGCAGACGCCGGTGAACATCAGGTCGGCCTTGATCCCCTGGATCATGCGCAGTGCTTCATGGCCGCTGGCGGACAGGGTTGCCGGGTTGAGCTGGCCACCGGCGAGAATCACCCTGACCTTGGGGTACTCGGCCAGGGCCACGGCAATCATCGGCGAGGCGGTGACCGCGGTCAGGCTGATGCCCGCCGGCAGCGACTGGGCGATGTGCAGGGTGGTGGAGCCGGAATCGAACAGCACCGTCTGGCCGTCCTGCACCCATTGCACGGCATATTGCGCCAGGCGCAGTTTCGCCTCATTGGTTTCGCCGACCCGGGTGAAATAGTCCTTGCCGCTGTCCTTGGGCCGCGGCAGCGCGCCACCATGGACCCGCTGCACCAGGCCGGCGGCATCCAGCTCCGCCAGGTCGCGGCGGATGGTGTCTTCGGACACCGCGAAATGCCGGCTCAGTTCGGCGGCCATGACCTTGCCGTCGCGCTCCAGCAGCAGAAGGATTTTTTGCCGACGCAAGGATGGCAGCTCGGCCGGCGGGTGTTGACTTTGCATGCTTAAGCCCGTTATTGCGTGTTTTCGCCAAGCTACACAGACACTCGGGCAAAAACAAGCAACCCGATCAGTTGATCAGCTGCGGCGCCCGTGAGCGGTACAAGGCCGCTTCCCCGAGGCGCTCGCGCACCAGCGCCTGGGCCTGGCGGGTCATCTGGTCCAGTTGCCGGTCGCGCTTTTTCTCCGCTTCCAGCATGGCCTTGCGCCCGTGCTGGGCCAGCAGGTAGGTGTGAATCTGCCGCACTTCCACCGACTGGTAGATCGGCGCCACATCCAGCACCGCCAGCAGGCCGTCGCTGCCGTGGTCCCGGGTGTTCATCAGCACTTGCGGACCGCGGGCGCCCAGCAGCTGGAAGCCCAGGGCCTCGAAACACCCCACCTTGGCCACGTTGCAGGCAAGTTCCGCATGGGGGTAACGCGCCAGCATGGCTTGCAGCATCTGCCGGGCAATGCCCTGGCGCCGATGGCCTTGCCGCACCGCCATATAGGCCACGGCGCAGGCCTGGGGATCGTCCTTGACCGGCAGGTACAGGGTGAAACCCAGCACCTGGTCCGGGGCCTGCGGGTCGGTGGCCACCACCAGCTCCACCGCGATCCCCCGGGAACCGTCCATGGCCTGCAGGTACAGGTGCACCTCATAGCCGACGCCGTACTGGTACAGGTTGTACAGCGGGTTGCTCGGGGCGATGGCCACCGCGCTGACGTCGGTGATGTAGTCCACCACCATCTGCTGGATCTGGCTCTGGATGGCTTCGGGCGGCGGGGCTTGGAACAGGGTGATGCTGGACATCGAGGCGGTGACTCCGAGGGTTGGGGCATGCCCGGCTACGGCGGGCGCGCCATGATAACCCGGCGCGGGTGACACAGGCGCACAACCGGGCAGCGCATCGGGCGCGTGCATCGACGCAAAAGCGCGAATGGGATCGGGAGCAAGAGACTGGCTGGCTGCGGCTATGGCGGGGCCATGGCCGCAACCGGCACAGGATACGGATGCACCGGGGCATCCGCGGTGCCCCGCCCGACGAACGCGGGCGGGGCCGAGGGCTTACAGCGCCATGTCGACCGCTGGGTTGCTCTCTGGCTTGGCCAGGCTGGCCGGAGCTTGAGGCGCCGCGCCCTTGACCGGCGGTGGCGGGGTCAGTTGCAGCACTTCGGCGGTGTAGGCCCATTCTTTGGCCACACGCTCAGGGCTGTCGTTCAGGGCCGTACCGTAGCTCGGCACGATCTGCTTGAGCTTTTCCTGCCAGGCCGGGGTCGCGACCTGGTCCTTGAAGACTTTCTGCAGCACGCTGAGCATGATCGGCGCGGCGGTCGAAGCACCTGGGGATGCGCCCAGCAGGCCGGCGATGCTGCCGTCTTCGGAGGCCACGATCTCGGTGCCCAGTTTCAGCACGCCGCCCTTCTCTTCGTCACGCTTGATGATCTGCACGCGCTGGCCGGCCTGCCACAGGCGCCAGTCTTCCTGCTTGGCGTTGGGGAAGTATTCCTTCAGCGCGGCGAAGCGATCGTCATCCGACAGCATCAGCTGGCCGGCCAGGTATTCCACCAGCGGGTACTGCTCGATGCCCACCTTGGTCATCGGCCAGAAGTTGTGGGTGGTGGTGCTGGTCAGCAGGTCGAAGTACGAACCTTCCTTGAGGAACTTGGTGGAGAAGGTCGCGAATGGGCCAAACAGGATCACCCGCTTGCCGTCCAGCACACGAGTGTCCAGGTGCGGAACCGACATCGGTGGCGCGCCGACCGAAGCCTTGCCGTAGGCCTTGGCCAGGTGCTGCTCGGCCACGCTGGCGTTGTCGGTCACCAGGAACGAGCCACCCACCGGGAAGCCGGCGTATTCGTTGGCTTCAGGAATGCCCGACTTCTGCAGCAGGTGCAGGGCACCGCCGCCGGCGCCGATGAACACGAACTTGGCGTCGGTCTCGGTTTTCGACCCGTCCTTGAGGTTCTTGTAGGTCACGCGCCACGAGCCGTCTTTATTGCGCTCGATTTCCTGCACTTCGCTGGACAGTTTCAGCGCGAAGTTGGGCTGGGCCTGCAGGTGGGCAACGAACTGGCGAGTGATCTCGCCGAAGTTGACGTCGGTGCCGATCGGGGTCCAGGTCGCAGCGATCTTCTGCGCCGGGTCACGACCTTCCATCATCAGTGGAACCCACTTCTTGATCTGCTCGGCGTCTTCGGAGTACTGCATGCCGCTGAACAGCGGGCTGGCCTGCAGGGCCTCGTAGCGGGCCTTGAGGAACTTGATGTTGTCATCGCCCCAGACAAAGCTCATGTGCGGGGTGGAGTTGATGAACGAACGCGGGTTCTTCAGGACGCCGTTCTTGACCTGCCAGGACCAGAACTGCCGGGAAATCTGGAACGCTTCGTTGATCTCGATGGCCTTGGCGATCTCGATCTTGCCGTCCTTGCTTTCCGGCGTGTAGTTCAGCTCGGCCAAAGCGGAGTGGCCGGTACCGGCGTTGTTCCAGCCGTTGGAGCTTTCTTCTGCGACGCCGTCCAGGCGCTCGACCATCTCCATCGACCAATCCGGCTGCAGCTCATTGAGCCAGACCCCGAGGGTCGAACTCATGATGCCGCCACCGATCAGCAGCACATCCACTTTCTTCGGCTCAGCCGCGTGCGCGGTCGTGAGGCCTATCGACATCGCCAGCCCGATCAGGGCCGTGTTCACTTTCTTAAACATTCTGAGTACCTACGATAGAACGCCATCCGCCGCCCCATCCTCGATCCTGCGTACTCCGGTGATTGCGAAACAGTCATTTCGCAGGTCCTGGACCAACACATTCAAAAGAACTGGAGGGTGGGCACACAAGGCCGACGAGACAGGCTCGACCTCAGTTTTATATCGCTCCGGCGCTGACTTCTTGTCGTTCTTGGCTTCAGCTACTTGAGTGACAGTGTTTCTCAGGGCACGTCACGGGACGCAACCAACAGGCAGTTTCCCCCTGCCCGACCTTGCGCGCCGCAAACTGCCGGACGAACAAGAATGACGCCCGCAACTGCGGGGGCCAACAGGAAATTAGGGGTCGGGTTCAACCAAAGAGGTAAACGAACACTGCCTGACATTACATTCGGCGGGGTCGTGCAGACACTCCCACAGCCTTGCAAGGGACCCGAACAGGCCACTTGAAGCTAAGCACGGGTAAGGTATTTCTGCACAAACGATGAACCGATTCAGCGCAAGAATATCATTACGGCATCAGCCTGTCTTGGCCGGAGCCACGAGCCGCCCGCCCGGGAAAACCTCGACGCTGTACGACACCTGCCGCAATCAATGCGTCACAACGACGCTGGCCGCCCCTCATTCACAGCGGCAAATGCGCCTTCGCCAAGAGGCGACCTTGATGCATGATGGCACCGCGCCACAACACCACCTTCACCCATTTACTGCAAAGGACGGCCATGCAAGGTATCGACAGTGTTGCAACAGAGTTCCGCGCGTTCCTGAAGTCCTGGGAACAGGAGCGCCCGCACCTTCCCTCGGCCCTCAGCGTGCTCGGCAATGGTTTCGAGGGCTGGCTGAAGTTCGAATTCTATTTCTGGCTGATCCAGCACCGGGGGTTGGCCGGGCCACGCGACGGCTGGCTCGGCGACGTGGGCGTGGAATACAAGGTCGCCCTGGACCAGCGCTGGTCCGACATGGACATTCACCATAAGCAATGTGACCTGTGGATCCGCGACGCAGACAAGCAGCGCTTCCACTTCATCGAACTCAAGGCGCCCTTTGCCAACGCCAACCAAGGCAAGTTGTTCATCTCGGCATCGGACGACTACTGGTACATGACACGCCTGAAGGCCAAGGAAGAAAAGGTCGCCAGCGGCAGCGTGATCATCTTCGGCGTCGGCTTCACAGAGGATAAATGGACAAAGCATCTGGAGGCGGTCGTGGAATACACCGGCTGGGTCGAACACGCCTCCCGCGATATTGGCGAAGTACCCGGGGTCGAGAACCTGCGCTGGGCCGTGCTGACCATGCACTACCCCAGCTAGCTGCAATCCGTCCTTCGATCGTTCAGGCAAATTGGATAGGATGCTGCGCTGCAACGCCGGGAAAGCACCCGGCGCCGCGCCCCCAAGAACAACAAGGAACAACCATGCACCCGACCTCACTGCAAGACACCACCGCCCCCGAAGGCGTGTGCTTCGGCTGCGGCAGCAGCAACCATCACGGCCTGCACATCAAGAGCCACTGGCACGAGGACGGTGTGCACGTGGTGGCCGAGCACCTGCCCGACGCCAAGTACTGCGGCTGGCCGGACCTGGTCTACGGCGGCCTGATCGCCATGCTGGTGGACTGCCACTCCAACTGGACCGCCATGGCCTACCACTACCGCAACGAACAGCGCGAGCCCGGCAGCCTGCCACGCATCGACTGCGTCACCGGCAACCTGGGCATCAAGTTCATCAAGCCCACCCCCATGGGCGTGCCCCTGACCCTGCGCGCCAGGGTCGAGGGTGAAGTAGGCCGCAAGAGCCAGGTGATCTGCGAGGTATATGCCGGCGATGTGCTGACCGCCATTGGCGATTCGGTCTTCGTGCGAGTCGATACCAGCCAGCTCGCGGCAGCGGCTCACGGTAGAGACGCCTGAGCCGAGGGCCTGGGAAGGCGGTCGGAACTATCGCCCATGCAGGTGGGACAGGTGCCGATAGCCCGCCGCTCGGGCAAAATCCGCCAGTTGCCACAACGAACCGTTGGCCCCCCAGGTGCCATCAGCCACGTCATCCAGCAGGATCGAGGTCATCAGCATTCGCGGATCGTCCTCTGCCAGACAGCCGGCCAGCGCCTGATGCAATCCCTCAACATAGGCCTGGCGCTGGGCAGCATCGAGCACGCCCGCCGGGACCTTGACCCGGACCATGCAAGGAACCGCCTGGGCACTGGAGTCGGCACCTCCACAACTCCAGAAGCCCGGCGCCAGCTCTTCCAGCAGTACCCAGCACAACGCCCGCTGACGGGGGTCATCACCTATTTGCTCCACCGTCAGGGCCACTTGGGTAACCTCTTGCAAGACCTTGGCACGCTGCCGGGCATCGAAAGCGCCCTGGGGGATCTTGATCAGAATATTAGGCATCGGCATCACCACTTACACAGAAAAGGAGCGGCTATTGAGCCTGTGCTCATCCCTGGCCAACAGCGACCGATTCGACATCTTTCATGCATAATCCGCCAATGAACGATTTCACCGTCTTGCTCCTACCCGGTTCCTTTGCCTCCAGCGTCGCCCTGACCCTGGACATGCTTTCCAGCGCCGCGCTGCTGGCCCCACGCCTGGGGCTCGGGGCTCCGCGCTGGCGGGTTTGTGCCTTGCAGGCTGGCCAGGTAGCCCTGGGCCAGGGCCTGCTGCTCGAGGTCGAGGCCCTGGATGCCAGGGACGATGATCGGTCCTGCTGGATAGTGCCGGGGCTGGGCATCGACACCCCCGAGGCCATCGCCCAGCGCCTGCTGCAAGCAGACATTGCCCCGTTGCTGGATGCACTGCGCGATCATCTGGAACTCGGAGGCGAAGTGGCGGCATCCTGTTCCGCCGTTTTCCTGTTGCAGGCCGCCGGGCTCCTGCCCGGGCGCCGGGTTACGACCTCCTGGTGGTTGGCGCCGCTGCTGCAAGAGTGGGCCGTCGACACCGAGGTGGATCCGGACCAGATGGTTGTGGTCGACCCTCCGCTAACCACCGCCGGAGCAGCATTTGGCCAATCGGATTTGATGCTGCATCTGCTGCGCAGCCGTTTCGGCACGAGCTTGGCAGACGCGGTGGGGCAGACGCTGCTGATTGATCGGCGGCAATTGCAGGCGCCGTTTCGGGTACCGGCAATGATGGCCCAGGGCAACACCCTGATCAGCCGGCTTACCGCCCATATCGAAGCCGGCTTGCCAAACCTGCCCAGCGTCGGCGAACTGGCCGCACAGTTCAGCATGTCCGAACGGACCCTGGGTCGCCAGATACGCAAGGTCACCGGCCACAGCAGCTTGCGCCTGATCCAGAATGTGCAACTGAACCGGGCGAGGGCTCTGTTGCAAAGCAGCAAATATTCGGTGGAGCACGTGGCCGAACAGGTGGGATACCAGGACGCCACGGCCCTGCGCCGGCTGATGCGCAAGTTGCTCAACGCCACTCCGAGGCAATTGCGCTGAGCCCACCACGGTCCCCAGGCAAGAGGACTTTTGATACATTGCCGCTCCCTTTCTTTCGAACAGGACACCTGCCCTGACCATGGACATTCAGGAAATCCAGCGCCGCCTGGCCAAGCCGGCGCTGCAATTGATTCCCGGCGGTTTTCGCCCCTCCGGCAGCGACGAGGAAAGCTGGCTGGGCCGGGTCTTTCTGTTTCGCGAGGATGAAGAGTTGCCGCGCAACAGCGCCGGGGAAACCCTGCTGCCGTTCGCCCAGCTCTATCTGCCGGCGCTGCCCTTCCACAGCCCGCTGCTGGAAGGCGTGCGGGTGCTCACGGTGTTCGTCGCCAACCCCTTTCCCGAGCCCCTGGAACCCATGGGCGAGCGCTGGCTGATTCGCGAGTACCGTGCCGAGGATGTGCTGGTGCGCAAGGACCTGACTGCCCCCGGGGCCTTTCTCAAACCCTTCCCGCTCAAGCCCGAAGCCGTGCCCGCGGACTTTCCGCTGTGGGACGGCGGTGGCGTGCCAGAGGACCTGGAGCGGGAAATCCTCGAACTGGAAAACTCCGGGCAGATCGAGTGCTACTACGACCTGGTGAACCATTGCTACCAGCACAAGCTCGGGGGCTACCCCTCGTTCTGCCAGTCGGGAGTCGATGTCGGGGACGGCTTCGAATTCGTGATGCAGATTTCCTCCGACGCCAAGATCGGACTCAACGTGGTGCACGGCGGCAGCCTGATGTTCTGGAAACACCCCGCCAGCGGCGAATGGGCGCTGTACTACGACTTCCATTGAGGCGCAGCGGCTAACACCGATTTCATCCACCGGCGGATGAAATGCCCCGGCGCCGGGTGCATCATGGGCGCTGTCCATTTCCCGGGAGACTTGCATGCCCATGCGCTCACTGTTCTTGCCCGCCGCAGCCCTGGCCCTGGGCTTGCTGGCGGCCACCGGCGCCGTCGCCGACGACCAGTCGCAACTGATCGAATCGATCAACGCCTACCGCAGCCAGCCGCAACGCTGCGCCAACCAGGCCTCCTCGGAGCTGCCGCCGCTGACCGGCGACCCACGGCTGATCCTGCCGGTGGACAACGTCGGTGACCTGCAGCAGGCCCTGGCCCGGGCGGCCTACCCCATGGTCAACGTGCAGGCCATCAGTCTGTCCGGCCCCCGGGATGCCCAGGCGGCGATGCAGGCGGTACGCGAGAGCTTCTGCCAGGTGGTGCTGGACCCGCAGTTCGTCGATATCGGTGTCAATCGCCAGGCCAACCAGTGGCGCATCGTGCTCGCGCGACCGCTGCTGTCCGCGCGCCTGGGGGACTGGCAGGCCGAGGGCCAGCAACTGCTCGCGCAGATCAACAGTGCCCGCGGCCAGCCCCGGCAATGTGGTGGCCAAGGTTTTGCCGCCACCGCGCCCCTGGCCTGGAACGCCACCCTGGGTACCACCGCCGAGGAACACAGCCGGGCCATGGCCAACCAGAACTACTTCGACCACAAGGACCATGACGGCCGAACCCCGGGTGACCGCGCGGAACTGGCAGGCTATGCCGGCCAGCAGGTGGGCGAGAATATCGCCGCCGGCCAGGACACGGTGCGCAAGGTGGTGGACGGCTGGCTGGCCAGCCCCGGGCATTGCGCCAACCTGATGAACCCGGCCTACAGCGAGCTGGGCGCGGCCTACGCGGTGGACCCGAAAAGCGATGCCGGCATTTACTGGACCGCGATGTTCGGCGCGCCCTGAGCCCAGTGCCTGGGCGTGGCTGCCACGCCCTGAAGCTGCAACCGGGCCCCCAGGACAACGAAGGAGCGACACTCACTCACCCCGGCCTGCGCGGTGCGCGGCCGGTTGGCCCGCACAACCATCGGTCGGCCGTCCTCACGGTGCGCCCGGGGCTTCTATGCTTGTAGCCCTGCCTTCGGATCATTCGCTCTCCCTCACACAGGAACGCTGATCATGCAAACCTTCGGTTACGCAGCGCAGTCCGCCGGGGTTCCCCTGGCACCTTTCACCTTCCAGCGTCGCGCCCTGCGCGCCAACGATGTGGCGATGGAAATCCTATATTGCGGGGTCTGCCACTCCGACCTGCACCAGGCGCGCAACGACTGGGGCGCCAGCCGCTACCCCATGGTCCCGGGCCACGAGATCGTCGGCCGGGTCACCGCCGTCGGCCCCGAGGTCAAGCGGTACAAGGTCGGCGACAGCGTCGCCGTCGGCTGCATGGTGGACTCCTGCCAGGTGTGCGACCAGTGCCGCAAGGGCGAAGAACAGATGTGCCGCGAGCACAATACCCAGACCTACAACGGCCTGGACCGCATCACCCGCGAGGTGACCTACGGCGGCTACTCCAAGCACCTGGTGGTGCGCGAAGAATTCGTCCTGCGGGTGCCCGAGGGCCTGGACCTGGCCAAGGCCGCGCCGCTGCTATGCGCCGGCATCACCACCTATTCGCCGCTGCGCACCTGGAATGTCGGGCCCGGCAGCCGGGTCGGGGTCATCGGCCTCGGTGGCCTGGGGCACATGGCGGTCAAGCTGGCGGTGGGCATGGGAGCCAAGGTCACGGTCCTGAGCCGCAGCGCCGACAAGCGCGCCGACGCCCTGGCCCTGGGCGCCGATGCACTGCTGGTGTCCAGCGACCCGCAGGCCATGGCCCGCGCCCAGTCGAGCTTCGACCTGATCATCGACACCATTCCGGTGCGCCACGACGTCTCGCCCTACATGCCCCTGCTGGACATCGACTGCACCCTGGTGATCGTCGGCCAGGTCGGGCCGATCGACGAACAACTGACCCTGCCCATGCTCCTGGGCCGGCGCCGGCTGGCCGGTTCACCCATCGGCGGCATCGCCCAGACCCAGGAAATGCTCGACTTCTGCGCGCGCAAGAACATCCTCCCGGACTGCGAAATGATCGCCATGCAGGACATCAACCAGGCCTTCGAACGCATGGAACGGGCCGATGTGCGCTACCGCTTCGTGATCGACATGGCGTCCCTGGGCAGCGGCGCCTGAAACCCGGCCTGGCACCAGCAGTGAACGCTCGCAAGTGAATGAAGGGTCGATGACGGCACCCTTGCCTATTGCTTTGCACCGCCGTGTCGATAACCCGTCACACCGCTCCCTCTGGCGCGCCGCTGCCCGCATCCGGGCCGCGACGCACCAGAGGGGGTGACCGACCTTCATTCGATAGCGAGACGATTCAATGGTTATGTTCCTGATCCTGTCAGGGCTGGCACTTACGGTGGCGATGCAGTTCGCGATTTTCTGCGTGGCCCTGAAGAATTCTTTGGGCAATGCCATCCTCAGCCTGTTCATTCCCTTCTATGTGTACGTCTACGCCAGGAAAGACCCGCAAGCCCGGCCCTTTCTCTGGGGCTGGTACCTGGGCATAGCGCTGCTGGTCGCGGGGGTTCTGGCCTCGGCCTAGGCACCGCGCCACAGGCTGCCCCCGGCCAGGCACAAAGCAAAAGCCCCGAACATTCGGGGCTTTTTTTCATCAGGCCTGCCTGCAACTCATTTGTTGGCCGCCATCTGCCCCGCGTCGCCCTGGCTCACCAGGGCCTTGAGCGATGCGTCGAACTGCTTCAGGGCATCGACCTGCAACTCGGTCTGCTGGTTGATCTGCGCAGCGATCTCCGGCGCCGCCTTGCCCCGTACCCAGACCGACGGCAGTTCCTTGGCCTGGATCCCGGCTGCCTGGCCGATGTACTGCAGGTTGGCGTCATAGAACTTGGCGATGAAGCGCGCCTCGACCTTGCTGTTGCGCTTGGTCACCAGCTGGTTGTAGGTATCGAGCATCACCACCACATCGGGGTGGGCCTGGACCACCGCGTCAAGGCTGTCATAGACGGTCACCGAACCGAAATGCTTCTGCAGCGAAGCCATCAGCCAGTCGATTGCCCGTTTCGGGTCCGAGCTGTTGACGAAGGCTTGGCTGATGCGCGGATCAAGGCCGGCATTCTTCGCCCCGTTGAGCGCTACCGCATGGTAGTGCTCCAGGTATTGCAGGGTGCTGATGGTGTTTTCGCTGTACAGCACGCCTACCGACTGCGCGTGCTGCAGGTCGGTGCTGCTGTCGGCCATGGGCAGGAAGTGGCAGGAGGTGTCTTCAGTGGCGAGGGTGGCCGCAGAAGCCCCGGTTCCCGCGATCAAAAGCACCACAAGGGTCACTAGAGTCGAGATTCTCATCGGGTGTTTCCTTCTGCAGCAAGCACGGTGTAAGCGCTATCTTCCTCCTTTGCCGGAAAAACGGAACCTGCACTTTTTGATGATAACTATCGATTGCAGCAATGGTTGACAATGGGCACCGATGCGCCTCGAAGGCGCTGGCCTGCGCCGCTCGCGCCCTTCGATAAAGCCGTCAATTTCTGGCATACAGCCCGCCCTGGCCCCGATAGAATCAAGCCCCCTTTTTCTGCAAGACGAGTCCGGACCATGGATGCTCACTCGATACTGACCTACACCCTGGTGGCAGCCATCGCCATCGCCAGCCCCGGCCCCGCTACCCTGGTGGCGCTGCACAACAGCGTGGCCTACGGCGCCAAGTCCACTATCTGGTCATCGTTGGGCAATGTCAGCGGGCTGTTCTGCATGTCTGCCGCGGCCATGCTCGGCCTCGGGGCACTGATCGCCAGTTCCGAATGGATCTTCAACGCGGTGAAGATCATCGGTGCCGGCTACCTGTTCTACCTGGGTGCCAAGCAGCTGTTCAGCAAGAGCCAACTGCTGAGTGAAGCCAGCGCAGACAGCACCCAGGTCGGCAAGCCGCCGCGCCTGAAGCTGTTCAAGTCGGCCTTCCTGACCGCCGCCACCAACCCCAAGGCGACCATCTTCTTCACCGCCCTGTTCCCCCAGTTCATCGACCAGCACGCCGCGCTGCTGCCGCAGTTCTTCATCCTGACCCTGATCTTCATGGCGCTGTCCCTGACCTCCCTCAGCGTCTACGCGGTGCTGGCCTCCCGGGCCAAGGGCGTGCTGACCCGGCCGGCCCTGTCCAAGTGGGTCAACCGGGTGGTGGGTTCCACCTTTATCTTCTTCGGCACCACCATCCTGGCCATGCGCCGGCAAACGGCCTGAGCCCTCAGACGCGATGCAAATAGACCTGCTCAAGGAATCGCTGCTGGGCCACTGGGAAACCACTGCCGGCGTGCTGCAATGCGAATTGCAGTTCAGCAGCCGCCTGGTCTACGTCCAGCACCCCAGCAACGAACCGCCCCAGCGCCGGCTCGCGACCGCGCAGCAAGGGGTACAGGCCGCCTGGGACGACATCCCCCAGGCCCTGGCCTTTGCCGAGCGCCTGTGCGTGCCCGGCATGCGCAAGGTCTGGCAGCTGTACGCACAAGGCCTGCTGTCGTGCCCGCCACTGGAGGTCTACTCGATTCATTTCGAGATCAACAGCCCTTACCCGTCCTACACCATTTCCCAGAACCCGGATTTCGACTGGGAGACCAGCCTGACGGTGGAGGACGAGCAGGGACAGGTGCACCGCCTGTCTCTGGCCGAGTACGAACCTGGGGAAGACTTCTGGCTGAGCGTGCGGCGCCTGGGCGCCGGCCAATTCCAGAGCGATACCTGATCAGCCCTTCTTTTTCTGCAAGGCCTTGAGCCGGATGCCGGCCCGCTGCACGGCGGCCATTTTTTCCGGGCGCTTCATGCGCTTCCATTTGCGGATGTCGTCCTTGCTGCGCCCGCAACTCAGGCACAGGTCGCCACTGAGCTGGCACAGGGCGATGCAGGGGTTGTCGATTTCCTTGGCCATGGCTCAACCCCGGCCCGGGCGCAGGCGCTTCAGGCGTTGCGCCCAATCGCCACCATTGATCCGCCGGCATTGCTCTTCGCTGTCGAAGAACACACGGGTTTCCAGGGCGTCGAGGTGAACATCGGCCTCTTCCAGGGCCCGGGCCGTCAGTTCGAGCATCCGCGCGCCCTGCCCGGCCGCCAGGGCCTGCTCCTTGTGGGCCTGGGTGTCGAAGACCCAGACCACCACCAGGCTCGCCGCAAAGGCGGCGTAGTCCACTTCGTGGGTCAGCCAGGAAAAACCGACGATTTCGGCCTTGGCGGCTTCGCAGGCTTCGGTCAGGGTGGCGGCCAGCAGGCGCTCCGTGGCCGCCTGCTGGCGTTTGTTGAATGGCATGACAAGCCTTGAGTCGCAGCTAAAAGGCCGCACACCATACCTCAAGCCACTCGCCCGCGGCGGCGCTTTGCGGCTAGGCTAGTGCGCTCCTGCCCGCTTCAAGGAAGAACGCACATGCAAAAGACCTCCTTCGCGCTGCTCGTGGCAGCGCTCCAGCTCGCCAGTGCCAGCGCCCTGGCGGCCACGCCGCCGGTGGCCGACGCCATCTGGTTCAACGGCCCGATCATCACCATCGATGACCAGCACCCCAAGGCCCAGGCAGTGGCGGTGAAGGACGGCAAGATCCTCGCCGTGGGTGACCGGCAACAGGTACTCAAGAACAAGGGCCCGGCCACGCAGATGCTCGACCTCAAGGGCGCGACCCTGCTACCGGGCTTCGTCGACCCCCACGGCCATGTGTCGATGGTGGGTTTCCAGGCTGCCAGCGCCAACCTGCTGCCGCCACCGGATGGAACCAACAACAGCATCCCCGGGCTCCAGAAAACCCTGCGCAGCTTTGAGCAGCAGTCGCCGATCCCCAAGCAGTTCGGCGTGCTGTTCGGCTTTGGCTATGACGATTCCCAGCTGCAGGAACAGCGCCACCCCACCAAGGCCGACCTGGACGCCGTGACCCGCGACCTGCCCATCGCCATCGTCCACCAGTCCTCGCACCTGGGGGTGCTCAACAGCAAGGCGCTGGAACTGGCGGGGATCGACGCGTCGACCCCCAACCCGGAAGGCGGGGTGATCCGCCGCGTCGACGGCAGCCAGGAGCCCAACGGAGTGCTGGAGGAAAACGCCTTCTTCAACGCCCTGATCAAGATCTTCCCCAAGCTCACCGCCGACCAGGCGGTGGACATGCTCAGCGCCGGGCAGAAGCTGTATGTCAGCTATGGCTACACCACGATCCAGGACGGCCGCTCTTCCCCGGACCAGGTCAAGACCGCGATCAAGGCCGCGGGCGATGGCAAGTTGCTGGCGGACATCGTCTCCTACCCGGATATCCTCACCCCCGGCGTCAAGCAACTGATGGTCGCCCCCTGGTATCACCCGAGCAACCAGCCGGTGGTGTACAACCAGCACTTTCGCATCGGTGGGGTCAAGCTGACCCTGGACGGCTCGCCCCAGGGCAAGACGGCCTGGCTGAGCCAGCCCTACTTCAAGCCGCCCCAGGGCCAGGACGCCAGCTATGCCGGCTACGGCGTGCTCAAGGACGCCGACGCCCTGGCCATCTATAAAGAGGCCCTGGCCAACCGCTGGCAGATCCTCTCCCACACCAACGGCGACCGCGCCATCGACCAGTTGCTCGGTTCCATGCGTGCCGCGGAACAGGCCTACCCCGGGGTCGATGTGCGGCCGGTAATGATCCACGGCCAGACCCTGCGCAAGGACCAGGTGGCCGAACTCAAGCAACTGAAGATCTTCCCTTCCCTGTTCCCCATGCACACCTACTACTGGGGCGACTGGCATCGCCAGTCGGTGCTGGGGCCCGAACGCGCGGAAAACATCTCGCCGACCCAGTGGGTGCTCCAGGCCGGGATGAAATTCACCACCCACCACGATGCACCGGTGGCCCTGCCGGACTCCATGCGAGTGCTGGCAGCCACGGTCAACCGCACCACCCGCAGCGGCTACGTACTCGGCCCGGACCAGCGGGTGACGCCCTTGCAGGCGCTGAAGGCCATGACCCTGTGGTCGGCCTACCAGCATTTCGAAGAAGACCGCAAAGGCTCCATCACCCCGGGCAAGCTGGCGGATTTCGCGGTGCTCTCGGCCAACCCGCTGACCGTCAAACCCGAGACCCTGAGCGAGATCCAAGTGCTCAAGACCGTCAAGGAAGGCCGGGTGATCTATGAGCGTCCGGCAAAGGTGGCAGGCTTGCCGCCGCCGTTCGGGATGCATGGCGATCCGTCATTGCCGGTACCCCAGGGCATCAAGGCCGTGGCCCAGGGCGACGGCGACCTGGGCCCGGCCCTGGATGTGATCTACGACCGGCTGGCGCCCGCCCAGTAAGGTAAAACCCAACGCCGGCTGTCGTGTTCTCTAGACGGCAGCCGGCGCAGGGTTTTCCTCCTCGCGGTCATTCAACCCTCACCTTGCGTACCGGCGACCCCGGACGCTGGCGACTTTCCCAATCCGGGGCCAACCCCACCGCAACCTCGTCAGCCACCAGCAGCTTACGCCCGCGCACCAGGTCGGCGGCACGCTCAGCGAGCATGATCGTCGGCGCATTGAGGTTGCCGTTGGGCTCGCTGGGAAACACCGACGAGTCGATCACTCGCAGGCCTTCAAGACCGTGGACACACAGTTCGGAATCCACCACGGCCATCTCGTCCTCGCCCATGCGACAGGTGCCGCAGGGGTGATAGGTGCTCTCCAGGTTCGCCCGCACGAACTCGTCGATCTGTGCATCCGTGTTGACCTGCGGCCCCGGCGCAATCTCGCCGTCGCGGTAACGGTCCATCGCCGGCTGGCCGATGATTTCCCGGGTCAGGCGCACACAACGGCGGAAACCCTCGCGATCCTCCTCACGTTGCAGGTAGTTGAAGAGAATTTCCGGGTGCTCGTACGGGTCGCCGGAACGGGCCCGCACATGGCCGCGGCTCTTGGGTTTGTTGGGGCCCGTGAGCACCATGAAGCCATGCCCCTTGATGGGTTTGTTGCCGTCATAGCGCATGGCCGCGGGCAGGAAGTGAAACTGGATATCCGGCCAACCCAAGCCCTGCTCGGAACGAATGAAGCCACCGGCCTCGAAGTGGTTGCTGGCCCCCAGGCCGTCCTTGAACAGCAACCAGCGCAGACCGATCAGCAGCTTGCTCAGCGGGTCCATCTTGCTGTTGAGGGTCAGCGGCTCCTTGCAGCCGAACTGGATGTAGACCTCGGCGTGATCCTGGAGGTTTTCCCCCACTCCCGGCAGCACGTGCCGAGGCTCGATCGACGCTTTGCGCAACACCTCGGCCGGCCCGACCCCGGAGCGTTGCAGCAGGTGCGGCGAACCGATGGGGCCGGCGGCGACCAGCACCTCGCGGTTGCACCGCACTTCATGGACCTGCCCCTGACGGTCATAGGCGACGCCCACCGCGCGCTTGCCCTCGAAAAGGATTCGGCGCGTCATCGCCTGAGTCAGCACCGTCAGGTTGGGGCGCCCCATGGCCGGTCGCAGGTAGGCATTGGCGGTCGAGCAGCGCACGCCGTTCTTCACCGTCATGTGCATGGCGCCGAAGCCCTCCTGCATGAAGCCGTTGCAGTCTTCGGTCCTGATGTAGCCCGCCTCGACACCGGCATCGATCCAGGCCCGGTACAGGGGGTTGTGCATGTTGTTGCCATTGTTGGTGTGCAACGGCCCGCCCTGCCCGCGGTAGCTGTCACCGCCGGCCTCGTAGTCTTCCGCCCGCTTGAAATACGGCAGGCAGTGCCGATAGCCCCAGTCCCGCGCCCCCAGGGCTTGCCACTCATCGAAGTCATGGGCGTGGCCGCGGATGTAGACCAGGCCGTTGATCGAGGACGAGCCCCCCAGTACCTTGCCCCGCGGGCAATGGATACGCCGGCCGTCGAGGTAGGGCTCAGGCTCGGTCTGGTAGCGCCAGTTGTACTTGCTGGTGTTCATCGGCATGGAAAAGGCGCTGGGCATCTGGATCAGCACGCTACGGTCGCTGCCACCGAACTCCAGGACCAGCACCGAGGTGCCCGGGTCCTCGCTCAAGCGGTTGGCCAGCACGCAGCCGGCCGATCCGGCACCAATGATGATGTAGTCGAATGTTTGCCTGCTCATGATCATCTCCCGACCGTCAATTGATTGAGAATCGGCAGCGCCTCGCGGGGTTGCGCGAGCCCTTCGGCGCACGCCCCCGCGGCGTCCTCAAGGCGCAGAATCACCGCCTCTTCGTGCGCCAGGTCCAGCGAACGGCTCAGGCCGTAGTAGGCCACCCCGGACACCACCAGCCCCACCAGCCAGGCAACGTCGATACTGCCCAGGGCCCTGGCCAGCGGGCCGACATAGACCTCGCGCTGCTCCACGCCGTCGTAGATGTAGAAGAAGGGGATCATGCTCGCGAAGCCGATGGCGTAGGCGACGATCCCGCGCAGGCCCCAGCTGCCGTAGAGGTTGCCCCGGGGCATGAAGAAGTGCGTGATGGCGTAGCGCCCCTTGCGCACGAAGAAGTAGTCGGTGAGGTTGACTGCAGTCCAGGGCACCAGGAAATACAGCATCACCACCAGGTAGATGCTCAGCACCGACAGCCCCTGGTTCGAGCGCTGGATGCTCAGGGCCACGCCCAGTTGCAACAGGATCACGAAGAGAATCGCCAGAATCCGAGCCTTGCGCGTCGGCTTGATGCTGATGATCGAATCGACACAGGTCAGGGTGGTCAGCTTGGCGCTGTAGATGTTCATCGCGATCACCGGCAGGAACGCCAGGATGGTCACCAGCACTACCGCCGTGCCCACCAGCGGTGACAAGGTGTTGCCCACCTGCCCCAGTGCCACCAGCACATCGGTGGAATGCAGGTGGTCGGCCAGCCAGCCGCCCACGGCGATCATCCAGGCGCCGGACAACGAAGCCCCGAGGAACACCACGGCGATCAGTTTGCCGCTGTGGGTGTGCTTGGGCAGGTAGCGCGAGTAGTCGGACACATAAGGCGCATAGGCGATGTTGTAGCTGGCCGCGGCGGCGAACTGGGCGACGCCGCCGGACCAGTTGAAGCCCAGGGGCTGCGGAGCCACGCCGCCTGCCGCCACGGCCAGCGGTTGGGCATCGGGCACCCAGTGCATCAGTACCGCCAGGCTCACCAGGCCATAGAGGGGCAGCGACAGGTACAGCGCCCACTTGAAACTGCGGTGCATCCAGTCGTGGCCAAGAATCGCCAGGGTCGCCCCCGGCACGGTCACCGCCAGGGCCACCAGCAGGGGATCGAAGCCGAACAACGTCTGCAGCCCCTGCATCATCAGCACCAGGTTGACGATGTTGAAACCGGCGAACACGAACAGGGTCGCCAGCAGCACCAGGATCACCCCGCGATAGCCGAACTGCGCCCGGGACTGAATCATCTGCGGCAAGCCCAAGTGCGGCCCCTGGGAACCATGGAAGGCCATGAACAAGGTGCCGAACATGATGCCCAGGGTGCCGGTCACCGTGGTCCAGAACGCCGTGAGGCCGACGCTGGGCCCGACAAAGCCGATGGTCATGGTGAAGAAGGTGAAGTTGCCCAGAAACCAGAACGGCCCCTGGCTGGAGAGCTTGTCGGTGCGCTCGTTTTCCGGGATGTAATCGATCGAATGGACTTCGACAACGGAGCCGTTGTCGGCACTGGAGACACTCGGGGCAGGCTGGGCATTAGTGTTCATGATGGGCTCTTATTGTTGGTCGATATCATGACGGGGCACTGGTGCGGTACTCGATGCCTGGGCACCTCCTGCAGGCTCTGACGAGGGATGTGCGGGCGCCCCAAGGACGCCCGAAATCGGTAAAGGCAGGCTCGCCTGTCAAGGCAGGGTGATCCAGACCGCCTTGGTTTCCATCAGGTGGTCGAGCTGCTCCGGCCCCAGGTCTTTGCCGAACCCCGACAGCTTGTAGCCACCAAAAGGCATCGCGGGGTCGATGGTGCTGTGGGCATTGACGTACACCGAGCCGGCCCGCAGACGCGGAATCAGGCTGTGAACCCGGCCCAGGTCGTTGGAGTAGATCGCCGCCGCCAGGCCATAGAGCGAGTCATTGGCCAGTGCCAGCGCCTGCTCGTCATCGTCGAAAGGCGCGGTCACCAGCACAGGCCCGAAGATCTCTTCCTGGACGATGCGCATGTCATTGCGGCAATGGGCAAAAATGGTCGGTTCGACAAAGTACCCCGGCCCCTCGAGCGGCTGGCCGCCGTAGACCAGCTGGGCGCCCTCGCCCTTGCCGATCTCGATGTACTCGCTGACCCGCTGTTTCTGCTGGGCCGATACCAGGGGGCTGATAAAGCAGTCCGGGTCCAGCCCCGGGGCCACCTTCAAGGTCCGGGTGTAGGCGATCAGCTCATCGAGAAACGCGTCATAGATGCTGTGGTGGATATAAGCGCGGGTACCGGCGTCGCAGACCTGCCCCGAGTTGAAGAACACACCGTTGGCCACGGCCTCGGCGGCCGCGCGCAAGTCGGCATCGGCCAGCACGAGCACCGCCGACTTGCCCCCCAGTTCCAGGGTCAGGCGCTTCATGTCGTCCAGCGCCGCGCGCCCCACGGTACGGCCCACCGGGGTCGACCCGGTGAAGCTCAGTTTGTCGATCCCCGGGTGCGCGGCCATGGCCGCGCCGATCACGCTGCCGCGCCCGCTGACAATATTGATCACCCCGGCGGGGATACCCGCCTCTTCCACCAGCTCGGCGAAGCGCAAGGCCGAGAGCGACGTCAGCTCGGCGGGCTTGACCACCACCGTGCAACCGGTGGCCAGGGCCGCGCCCAGCTTCCAGGCCAGGGTCTGCAACGGGAAGTTCCAGGGCACTATCACCCCGACCACGCCCACCGGCTCCTTGCGCGTGTACGCCAGGTAATTGCCCGGCAACGAGGGCTCGACGGTGCGTCCGTGGAGCTTGCTGGCCCAGCCGGCGAAATAGCGCAAAGTGTCGACCGTACCCTGGATATCGACATCCCGGGCACTGGCCACCGATTTGCCCATGTCGATCGATTCGATTTCCGCCAGTTCCGTAGCGTTGTCCGCAATCAGTTGCGCCAGGCGGTGAATCATCGCCTCGCGCTCCAGCGGCTTGAGCAGGCTCCATTCGCCGCCGTCGAACTGCTTGCGGGCCGCGCTCACGGCACGCTCCAGGTCCTCCACGGTGCCCATGGGAATATGGGTGAGCAGGGCCTCAGTGGACGGCTCGCGGACCTGCGCGGTCTGGCCGTCGCTGGCATCGACCCAGGCGCCACCGATGAACATCTTCTGCGCCTTGCCGAGAAAGCGCTGGGTGGCCTCGCTGATTGCGAACTGTTGCAGGTACTGCTTGACGATCGTGTCCATGTTCATGCCCTCTGCCCGACGCTGGGCGTCGAGTCACTGTGCTTCGCTGATCGCCCCAGGTCGGTGCCGGAGGCAGGTGTGTCTCATTACCGGGAGCGAGCCTGGGCGCGCTCATGGAAGATGAAACCGAGGCTGTTGAGCAGCAGCTGCGCCGCCAGAATCGAGGTGATGCCCGAGGGGTCGTAGACCGGCGCCACCTCCACCAGGTCCATGCCGACGATCCGCCCCTGGCTGCGCCTGGCCAGGGCCTGGATGATCTCCAGCACTTCGTAGTAGAGGAAACCGCCATGGCTAGGCGTGCCGGTGCCGGGGGCGATCGAGGGATCGAAACCGTCAATGTCGATGGTGATGTAGTAGTCGATGCCCTCGGGGATCAGCGCCAGCACGCCTTCAGTGCCCAGGCGCCGGACCTCGCGGACCGAGAGGATCTTCGACCCGGCGGCATGGGCCGCCTCGTAGTCGTCGCGGTTGGATGAGGACACGTTGCGGATCCCCATCTGGGTCATGCCGATAATGTGCTGCATCTCCGAGGCCCGGCGCAGTGGGTTGCCGTGGCCGTAGCGCACGCCGTGACGCTCATCGACAAAATCCAGGTGGGCATCGAAGTGAATGATGTGGATCGGCCCGCGCCCCTCGAACGCCTTGATCACCGGAGCGTGCACCGAGTGATCGCCCCCGAGCACCACCGGCATGGCCCCGGCCTGCAGGATCTTGCCCACGGCGAACTCGGTGTTGGCATTGCTGGTGGCCATGTCGGTGTGAACGATATCCGCATCGCCCACGTCCACCATGCGCACATCCTCCGCGGTCAGGTACATCACATCGTCTTCGTGGTCGTAGGCCCCGGCGTGGCCGAAGGAAAACAGGGTCGAGGCCTCACGGATCCCCCGCGGCCCGAAGCGCGCACCGGAACGCCATTGGGTACCCATGTCGTTGGGCACCCCGAGAATCGCCACATCGGCATCCAGGGTGTCCCAGTCGGTGCACACCGGGGATTTGGCAAAGGTGCAATGGCCCACGAAAGGCAGGTTCAGGCGGCCGGACTCATAACCGTGCTTCGACATGTTCAGCGTCTCCATTTCTTGTTATTCGCTGGGGCGGGCGGGTGCGGCCGCCGCCGTTGAATCGACTATGAGCGCTGGTTTATATGGAGAAAATGCTGAACATCAGATACTCATATCGGCATTGCCGATGTGTCCACAGGCGGGAGGTGTCCAGTGATTCAACTGCACGATGTCGATCTCAAGCTGCTCAGGGTATTTGCCACCATCGTCCGTTGCGGCGGTTTTTCCGCGGCGCAGGCGGCGCTCAATACCGGCCAGTCGACCATCAGCGAACAGATGACTCATCTGGAGACCCGGCTCGGGGTCAAACTCTGCCAGCGCGGACGCGGCGGGTTCCGCTTGACCGAGCAGGGGGTGGCGATTCATGAGGCGACCCAGCGCCTGCTGTCGGCGGTGGAGAACTTCTGCATGGACGCCGATGTGCTCAAGCAGCACATCAGCGGTCAGCTCAACCTGGGGATCATCGATACCACCATCAGCGACCCCGACTCACCGCTGCCGCGGGCCACCCAGCGCTTTGTCTCCAGGGGGCATGACGTGCACCTGAATGTCTACGTGGGCACCCCAGCGGAGCTGGAAGAGCGGGTGCTGGACGGGCGCCTGCACCTGGCCATCGGGCACTTCCCGATCCACGTACCGGGCCTGTTGCACAGCGCCTTGTACCAGGAGGCCCTGGGGCTGTACTGCGGCCGCTACCACCCGTTGTTCGCCAGCCAGGCCAACACCGTCGAACTGCTTGAGGAAGTGGCCGCGAGCCGGGTTGTCGCGCGCGGCTACATGCAGCAACACGATCTGCAATGCCTGGGTGTCAGCAAGGCCGCCGCCACGGTGGACAACATCGAGGCCCTGGCAATCCTGATCATCTCCGGCGCCTACCTGGGCTTTCTGCCCACCCATTTCGCCGCTCAGTGGGTCACCTGCGGCGACATGCGCCAACTGGCGCCCGAGCGCCTGCGGTTGATGTCACCCTTTGATGTGATCACCCGACGCGGCAGCACACCGCCGCCGATCCTCGAGGTCTTTCTGGAAGACCTCGCCGCCTGTTCGCGTCAACCCGAGCCCTCATACCCAGGAAGCTGACGCACCGCCCTGCCCCTGGCCCTTGCGGTCGCACGCCATCAGCGCGAGCCAAGGGCCAGTGCCAGGGGCATATCCCGCCCGTAGATATCCGGGGCATACAGCAGTTGCCCGTGGCTGTCGGCCTGCACCGTCCAGTAGCTGAGCAGGATCGGCACCGGCTTGGCCAGGCGGAACTCGTGGGTCAGGCCGGTGGCCAACAGCTCGTTGGTGCGCAACCGCTCCGCCGGGCTGAGCAGCCAGTCGCGCAGTTGCAGGGCCTGCTCGACCCGCACGCAGCCGGAGCTGAAGGCCCGCGGCCCCTTGCTGAACAGCGCCTGGCTCGGGGTGTCGTGCAGGTACACCGAGAACGGGTTGGGGAAGCGGATGGCGATGCGCCCCAAGGGGTTGCGCGGGCCGGCGCCCTGGCGCAGGAGGATGTTGCCGGGGCGGTCCCAGTCGATGTCCTCGGCCGCCAGGGGCTGGCCGTTGGCATCCAGCACCTGCAGGTTCTGGCGGTTGAGGAAACCCTGGTCGCGGCGGATTTCCGGCAGCTTGTCTTCCTTGAGGATGGTCGGCGGCACGGTCCAGGTGGGGTTCAGGGTCAGCCGGGTGACCTGGGATTTGAGCAAGGGCGTCTGGCGCTCCGCGCGGCCGACCTGGGTGCGGGTCTGCCAGACCACCGCGTCATGCTGATAGAAGGTCAGCTGGGCGGCGGCAACGTTCACCAGCACCAGGTTCGGCTCGTAATCCTGGGCCAGCCAGCGCAGGCGTTCGAGGTTGATGCGCAGCTGTTCGCGGCGCTCGGCCGGGCTGATGTTCATCTCTTTCAGGGTGCCCGCGCCGACCACACCGTCGGCCTGCAGCGAATGGCCAAGCTGGAAGTTCTTCACCGCGCTGACCAGCTCGCCGCTGTAGGCGTTGTCCGGGTTGACCACCGGGCTTTGCAGGTAGCCGCCGTGGTACAGGCGCAGGGCCAGCTCCGGCACCCGCTTGTCCTGCATGTCCGGGCGCAGCAACGGGCCGCCGGCCACGGCCTGCCACTGGGGCAAGGGTTGCTGGCGCTCATGGGCATAGGCCTGGCGCAGGTTGCGGTATTGCGCGAGGCTGGGGCGCGCCTGCTCGAAGGCCGTGGCGATGTGGGCGATGCCCGGCACGGCAATCGCCAGCAGCGCGCTCTGGCGATCGTCCGGCAGCGGCTGGGCCCGCCACATAGGCTCGAAGCGGCTTTGCGCCAGGCGACCGTAATGCAGGTCCTGCAGGGCTTGCAGGTACTGATGGGTGATATCGATATCGCTGCACAGGCCATCTCCCGCCGGGCTCGCCTGCGGCAGGCGGTAGTGGCCCGGGTCCAGCCCGTCGTCCACCAGTTGCGCCAACTGCGCCTGCAAGCTGGCCAGGCGGCCCGCCACGGACCACACCTGCTGTTCGCCCTGTTGCTGGTAGAAGCCCTGCAACAGCTGCTGGGCCGGGGTATTGAGCCGCGGCGCCAGGGCCGGGCAGGCCACGGCCAGTTGCGTCAGCGCCGTTTGCATCGGGCTCGCCGACAGCTGTGGCAGCTCATCGGCCAGCGCGACCAATGGCGCAGCGAGCAGGCACAGGGTCAAGTAACATGCGGGTTTTTTGAACAACTGCTTTACTCCAATCCGTGGGCGCCCAGCGGGCGGCCAACCATTACGGCAGATGCGGAAAACAATCGGGCCTGGGCATTAAACATATAGACCAGACTGCCGGGGGAACGACAGGACGTCAGGAGCCAAAGTGACCATGGGGACGCTCTATACATGTTGAATTTCTCGTGCCGGTTCTGCCTGGTGGCCATTGCCCTGGGCGCCTTTTCCATTTCGTCCTTCGCCGCCAGCAAAGTCCAGCCCGTCGCCAGCCCCACGCTGTACGCCAGCCTCGCCCACGCCGCCCCGCAACTCAATCCCCAGGCCCTGAAAAGTGCCCTGAGCGCCATGCAATGCGCGGTAGGCAGCGGCGCCCGACAAGCCCGCCACCTGGCGGTGATCGACTACTCGCAGCCCTCCACCGAACGGCGCCTGTGGATCTTCGACCTGCGGACCAAAAAACTGGTGCTGCGCGACCTGGTGGCCCACGGGCAGAAATCCGGGGAAAACTTCGCTACCCAGTTCTCCAATCGCCTGGGCAGCTACCAATCCAGCCTGGGCCTGTTCCGCACCCAGGAAAGCTACGAAGGCAGCCATGGCTACTCGCTGCGCATGGACGGCCTGGAACCGGGCTTCAACGACCGGGCCCGGGACCGCGACATCGTGATCCATGCCGCCGACTACGTGAACCCCTTGTGGAGCCAGCGCCAGGGCCGCATCGGCCGTAGCCAGGGCTGCCCCGCGGTGCGCCCGCAAGTGGCGCGCCAGGTGATAGACAAGCTCAAGGATGGCCAGTTCATGTTCTCCTGGTACCCGGACCAGCGCTGGTTGAAAACCTCGCCCTACCTCAACTGCCAGCCACGCCAGGTGGCGAGCATCCTCAGCGCCAACGGCGGCTGAGCAAGCCGGCCGGATGCTCGGCGCCTGCCCTCTTCGCAGTTGCGCCGCACGCCGGCGGCGAGATACCGTTACCGACCTGGAACGCCACCTCGCCCGAGCTCCACGCCATGCCTTCGCCACATGCCCTGCTTCTGCAACAGCCCGGACCACGCCCGGCGTTCTACCGGGTGGCCGAACACCTGTGGGGCGCTGGCTGCAATGTGGATTCCGATGGCGACAGCCGGACCGCCGACGATGACCAGTGGACCGAGCTGACCCTGATACTGCGCAATTCCAGCCAGCAACGGCTGGACATCGAGCCACTGTCCCTGGCGCCCCTGGTCCTGCTGATCCGCGCTTCCCAGGCGGACCTGGGGCAAAAGGCCGCACAGTTTATCCAGTCGGTGGCAGGCGGCACACTCCAGGCACCCATCAAGGACCGATAAGGATCACGCCCTGCCCCCCGCAGGCGCTGTCCTTCACGACAGGCAGTACTCCCATGACTCCACCCGAAATCGACTTTTTCCCCGACTTCATCGCCGACCCGCATCGGCTGTTCAACCACCTCAAGGACTCCGTGCTGTGGGACGAGCGCATGCGTGCGCGCAAGACCGCCAGTTTCGGCGCGCCCTACGACTACTCGCAGATCACCTACCCCGCCGTGCCGATGCCCGAAGCGCTGGAGCAGCTGTGCGGGCCCATCGAGCAACTGCTGGGCTTTCGCCCCAACAACTGCCTGCTCAACTGCTACCCCGACGGCCACTCCTCCATGGGCTTTCATTCCGACGCCAATGAACAGTTGGTGACAGGCACCGGGGTGGTGATCGTCTCCCTGGGCCACGCCCGGGCCATGGTCTTTCGCCACAAGGAAAGCGGCGCCACCTTCGACTACAGCCTGGCCAGCGGGTCGCTGCTGCACATGTCGGACGAACTGCAGAAACACTGGCTGCACGCGATCCCCAAGGCGCCGGACGCCGGCGAGCGCATCAGCCTGTCGTTTCGCCAGCTCAAGACCGGGTAGTGCTGGACTCGGTCAGGATCGGCCCTTGACTCAAGGGCCGGGCCATCGACAATGCCCGGCTGTATTCAGCGTTTGCCCCGAGGCCCCATGCAGTTGCTTCCCTGGTCCTACCCCTGTCCCGAAGGCTTCACCCTGCGCGGCCTGCGCTCCGCGCCTTCGGGCAAGCCGCTGCTGCACTTCCTGCACGGCAACGGTTTCTGCTCCATGGCCTATCAGCCGATGCTGGCGCTGCTGGCCGAGTCCTTCGACCTGTGGCTCAGTGACGTCCAGGGCCACGGCGATACCGACCACGGCGGCCCGTTCCTCGGCTGGAACCGCACCGCGGAACTGGCAGCCGAGGCCTTCGAAGCCGGGCTCGATGCCTATGGCGAGGTACCGCGCTATGCGCTGGGCCACAGTTTTGGCGGGGTGCTCACCTGCCTGATCGTCGCCGAACGCCCGCAACTGTTTCGCAAGGCGGTGATGCTGGACCCGGTGATCTTCACCCCCTCCATGATCGGCTCCCTGGGCGTGCTGTCGGCCCTGGGCCTGAACCGCCGCCACAGCCTCGCGCGCAAGGCCGCCGCCCGCCGCCGGCGCTGGCCGGACCGCGCCGCCGCCAAGGCCGCGCTGGCCAACCGGGGCATCTTCAAGGGCTGGAGCGACGCGGCCCTGGCCGCCTATGTCGAACACGGCCTGAAGGACGACGAACAAGGCGTGGCCCTAAAATGCGCCCCCGAGCGCGAAGTGGATATCTACAGCTCCTTTCCCCGCCGCCTGTGGCGCTCGCTGCGCCAGGTGAAGACCCCAAGCCTTGTGATCCACGGCCGCGACAGCTACCCCTACGTGGCTCGCTCGATCAAGCGCTGGGCGGCCATCAACCGGCACCTGAGCACCCAGGTGATCGACGGCCAGCACTGCTTCATGCAGGTCGACCCGGCCACCAGCGCCCGCTCCATCCAGGGCTTTCTCCAGACCGAAGGCCGGTGAAAGCCGCGGGCCAGGCGCCCGCGACAGATGTCACCGTGCTATCATTGGCGGGTTTTCCAGGCAGGCCGTGCAACCTGTCGATCCTGGAAAGCACTGGACAAAGGCGCCGATCAGATGCGCCTGCCGCCTGCCTTGTGTGCAAAAAGCCGACGGTGCCGTGGGGCCTGGCCCCACCGCGCACCGCACCGATGCAAACCGCGACTCGCCTCGCCGGTTGTACTTTTTGCCGCCACAAGGAACACAGTCATGCTCTTGAGAACGATGAACATTTCCCGCCGCGCAGGGTTCAGCTTCGCCCTGATCGCCCTGCTGGCCCTGGCCCTGGGAGGTTTCTCCCTGCTGGAAATGCAACGCATGAACCAGCAATCCCTTGAGGTCGACCAGAACTGGCAGCCATCCATCGTTGCCGCCAATGCCCTGGCCCTGACCAGCACCCAGATCCGAACCCTGACCCTGCGCATGCTGGTGGTGCGCGACAGCGGTGACGTGCAGGCCTTGCTATCGCGCCTCAACGAACTGGAGCAACAGCAGGATCGGCAACAGCAGGCCTATGAAAAACTGATCAACGTCGACGACGAACGCGCCGCCTACGAGCGTTTTGTCGAAGCCGAAGCGCTGTACCTCAAGGACCAGCACCGGATCACCGACCTGATGCGCCAGGGCCACAAGGAAGCGGCGATCGACATCGTCGACGGCGGCCCGTTCCTGGCCAATGCCGACGCCATGCTCAAGGAATTGCTGACCATCATCGACGTCAACACCCGGGGCGGTATCGCCGCGGCGGCGCAAAGCAACCAGGTGTTCAAAGGTGCGATGGGCATGGTCCTGTTGATCATGCTGGTCGTGGTGGCCCTGACCGTGGTCCTGGCCCTGTTCCTGACCCGCAGCATCGTGCGCCCCCTGGGCCAGGCCGTGGAGGTAGCGGAAACCATCGCCCGCGGTGATCTCGGCCAGAGCATCGCAGTCAGCGGCAAGGACGAACCGGCGCGCCTGCTGCACGCCCTGCAGACCATGCAGGCCAGCCTGCGCGGCACCCTGCAGCGGATCGCCGATTCGTCCAACCAGCTGGCCTCCGCCGCCGAGGAACTGCACGCGGTCACCGAGCATTCCAGCCAGACCCTGCACCAGCAAAGCAACGAAGTGGAACAGGCGGCTACCGCGGTCAATGAAATGACCGTCGCCGTGGAGGAAGTGGCGCGCAATGCGGTGAGCACCTCCGAAGCCTCCCAGGAAACCGACCGCACGGCCCATCACGGCCGCGAGCAGGTACAGCACACCGTCGACTCCATCGGCCAACTGGCCGAAGACGTGACCCAGACCTGCCAGCGGGTGGAAAACCTGGCGGTGGACGTGCGCAATATCGGCCAGGTGCTGGAAGTGATCCGCTCGATTGCCGAACAGACCAACCTGCTGGCGCTCAATGCCGCCATCGAGGCCGCGCGGGCCGGGGACGCCGGACGCGGCTTCGCCGTGGTCGCCGACGAAGTGCGGGCCCTGGCCCATCGCACCCAGCAGTCGACCCAGGAAATCGAAAGCATGATCAACACCATCGAGGAAGGCACCGAAGGTGCGGTCAGTGCCATGCGCAACAGCAACGAGCGCGCCCACCTGACCCTGGAAGCCGCCCGCGCTTCGGGGCTGGCCCTGGACCAGATCACCCAGGCCATCACCACCATCAACGAGCGCAACCTGGTGATCGCCAGCGCCAGCGAGGAACAGGCCCAGGTCGCCCGCGAGGTGGACCGCAACCTGATCAATATCCGCGACCTGTCGACCCAGACCTCGGCCGGGGCCAACCAGAGCAATGCCGCCAGCCAGGAGCTGTCACGCCTGGCGGTGGACCTCAATGCCCTGGTGACCCAGTTCAAGCTTTGACACTTGCCGCTTCAGAAGGCGTAGCGGCCGATCACCTGCCGGACCCTGGCTAGCGCCACGCCCAGATCGGCCATGGCCACCGAGCCCAACGCCAGGCGAATGGCGTGGGGCACCGGGCCGGCGCCGACAAAGGGCTCGGCGGTGGACACCGAGACCTTCTCCCGCAGCAGCGCCATGGCCACCTGATCGGCCCGGACTTCCTCGGGCAAGGGCAGCCAGAGGAAGTAGGAGTTCGGATGGCTGACATAGGCCAGCCCGGCCAGGGCTTCCCGGGCCAGGGCCTGGCGGGCCTGGGCATCCTCGCGCTTCTGGTGCTCCAGGCGCGCCACCGTGCCGTCCTCGATCCAGGCACAGGCCATGGCGGTCATCACCCCCGGGGTGTTCCAGGTGCTGGTGCGGATCGCACGCTCGATCAGCGCCACCCAGGCCGGCGGCGCCACCACATAACCGACCCGCAGGCCGGTGGCCACATTCTTCGAGAACCCCGAGATGTAGACCGTGATCTCTGGTGCCAGGGCAGCCAGCGGCGCGGGAGGATCCTGGGCCAGGAAGGCGTAGGCGGCGTCTTCGATGATCAGCAGCCCGTGGGCCCGGGCAATCGCCACCAGGCGCTGGCGCCAGGCCAGGTCCAGCACCCAGCCCATGGGGTTGTGCAGGGTCGGCATGGCGTATACCGCGCGCACCCGCCGCCGTTGGCACAGGCGCTCGAAGGCCTCCAGGTCCGGCCCCTGCTCGCTCAGGGGAATGGCCAGCAGTTCCAGCCCGTGGGCTTCGGCCACCACCTTGAACCCGGGGTAGGTCAAGGCATCCACCGCCACCACATCACCGGGCCTGAGCAACGCCATCAGGGTGGTCGACAGGCCGTGCTGGGCGCCGCTGACCAGCAGCACCTGCTCGCCCTCCACCACCAGCCCATGGCCCGCCAGGTAGCGCGCTACCGTGGCCCGCTCATGACTGCGCCCGGCGTGGGGCTGGTAGCGCAGCAAGGCTTCCAGGTCGCCGGTCGCCGCCAACTGGCGCAAGGCGCTACGCAGCAGTTCGGCCTGGCCGGGCAACGCCGGGTAGTTGAAGTTCAGGTCCAGGGTGCCCGGTGCCGTGGCGGGCTGGTCCACGCCCTGCCCTGGCGGCAAGGCGGTTTCCCGGACATAGGTCCCACGCCCGGTTTCACCGCTGACCAGGCCCATGGCTTCCAGCTCGGCGTAGACCCGCGATGCAGTGACCAGGGCCAGCCCTTCCCGCGCCGCCAGCTCGCGATGGGTGGGCAGGCGGGTGCCGGGGGCAAGGATGCCGGTACGGATATCGGCGGCAAAGGTGTCCACCAGCTGTTTGTAGCGAGCACGGGCCATAGGCGCTGTATCCATGACAATTTTTTGATTGTGCTGATTTTCAATCCTAGGATGGGCTCGACACAAGCCCCGCCGCTGCGGCCCCCACTTCTTGAGCACTCCCCGAATGGAACGGACATCGACCCTGCAATCCCCAGCCCTGGAAAAAACCGCCAGTGGCTGGCTCAACGGCTTTATCGGCGTGCTGATCTTCAGCGGCTCACTGCCGGCCACCCGGGTCGCGGTGCTGGAGTTCGACCCGCTATTCCTCACCGTGGCCCGGGCCACCATCGCCGGGCTCCTGGCGTTGTGCATCCTGCTGCTGTTCAAGCAGCGCCGTCCGAGCCGCGCCCAGCTCCTGCCCCTGACCATCGTTGCCCTGGGCGTGGTGCTGGGCTTTCCGCTGCTCACGGCCCTGGCCCTGCAGTACGTGACCTCGGCCCATTCCATCGTGTTCCTCGGCCTGTTGCCCCTGGCCACCGCGGTGTTCGGCGTGCTGCGCGGCGGCGAGCGGCCGCGCCCTGTGTTCTGGCTGTTCTCGGTGCTCGGCAGCCTGTTGGTGGTGGGCTATGCCCTGTCCCAGGGCCTCACGGCTTCGCCCGAGGGTGACCTGCTCATGCTCCTGGCCGTGCTGGTATGCGGCCTGGGTTATGCCGAAGGCGCCAAGCTGTCGCGCACCCTGGGCGGCTGGCAGGTGATCTCCTGGGCCCTGGTGCTGTCGCTGCCACTGATGGCCGCACTGACCCTGTTCAGCATGCCCGCCTCCTTTAGCGGCATCAGCCTGCCGGCCTGGGTCAGCCTGGGCTACGTATCGCTGTTCAGCATGCTGATCGGTTTTGTCTTCTGGTACCGCGGGCTGGCCCAGGGCGGGATCGCCGCAGTCGGCCAGTTGCAGTTGCTGCAACCCTTTTTCGGCCTGGCCCTGGCCGCCGGCCTGCTCCACGAGCACGTCAGCCTGGGCATGCTCGGGGTCACCGTGGCGGTGATCCTCTGCGTGGTCGGGGCACGAAAGTGTTCCAAATAAGTACAAGGCAGTGGCAGCGCTTGCCGGGCTGCCACTGATTGCGCGGGGATATGAAGCAAGAGCCGCAAAGGGCTCGGGGGTCAGGTCGGAGAGATAGTCGCGAGCGCACCGAGCGCGATGGTCAAGGCTAAAAATCCAAACAAGAAAAACGCCATCTTAGTCATCAGGCCTCCTGAACAGTAGGTATGCGGTGCAGCGGGCCCGGTCTCCAGCCGTAAAGCCGGCCGGGCGCGCCATTTTCAAACCATGGCTGTTCTGATAACAGACGCAGATGCGCAAGAAAAATACGGATCAGATGCGCCGCGCCGCCCTCCGCTACCTGCTTGCTCGCCCTCGCACCACTTGCCCCCGATGCCATGCTGGAAGCAGAAAACCGGAGCACGCCGACGTGCTCCGGTGGCGGGGTTGGCCGATCAGGCCAGTTCTTTACGCAACTGACGGGCAGCGGTGACCATGTGCACCAGGGCTGCTTCGGTTTCCGGCCAGCCGCGGGTCTTCAGGCCGCAGTCCGGGTTGACCCACAGGCGCTCGGCAGGAATGCGCTGGGCGGCCTTGCGCAGCAGGTTGGCCATTTCCGAGGCATCCGGCACCCGTGGCGAGTGGATGTCATAGACGCCCGGACCGATCTCGTTCGGGTAGGCGAAGGCTTTGAAGGCGTCCAGCAGTTCCATGTCCGAACGCGAGGTCTCGATGGTGATGACGTCCGCATCCATGGCGGCGATGGACTCGATCACATCGTTGAATTCGCTGTAGCACATATGGGTGTGGATCTGGGTTTCATCACGCACGCCAGAGGCGCACAGGCGGAACACTTCGGTGGCCCAGTCCAGGTAGTGCTGCCACTGCGCCCGGCGCAGCGGCAAGCCTTCACGGAACGCGGCTTCGTCGATCTGCACGACCCTGATGCCGGCGGCTTCCAGGTCCAGCACTTCGTCGCGGATCGCCAGGGCCAGTTGCCGGGCCTGCACTTCGCGGCTCACATCTTCGCGCGGAAAAGACCACATCAGCATGGTCACCGGGCCGGTGAGCATGCCCTTCATCACCTTGTCGGTCAGGCCCTGGGCGTAGCGGATCCACTCCACGGTCATGGCTTTGGGGCGGCTTAGGTCACCGAAGATCACCGCCGGCTTGACGCACCGGGAACCGTAGCTCTGCACCCAGCCGAAACGAGTGAACACATAGCCGTCCAACTGCTCGGCGAAATACTCGACCATGTCGTTGCGCTCGGCCTCGCCGTGCACCAGCACGTCCAGGCCCAGGCGTTCCTGCACCAGCACCGCGTGGCGGATTTCGCTGTGCATGGCTTCGGTGTATTCGGCCACGCTCAGCTTGCCCTGCTTGAACGACTGGCGTGCCAGGCGGATCGAGGCGGTCTGCGGAAACGAACCGATGGTGGTGGTGGGGAACAGCGGCAGGTCGAGGCCGGCGCGCTGCTTGGCGATACGCTGGGTGAAGGCCGAGCGCCGCTGGCTGTCCTTGGGGGTGATGGCCGCCACCCGAGCCTGTACCGCCGGTTTGTGGATGCGCGGCGAGGCCGCGCGGCTGGCCTGTACGGCGCGGCTCTGCTCCAGGGCCTTGAGCACCGCCTGGGCCTGCGGCTGGTTCACCGCCTGGGCCAGTACCGCCACTTCCTGGCATTTCTGCACGGCGAAGGCCAGCCAGCTCTTGAGCTCGGCGTCCAGCTGGTCTTCACGGCCCAGGTCCACTGGGCTGTGCAACAGCGAGCAGGAAGGCGCCACCCACAGGCGCTCACCCAGGCGCTCATGGGCGTGCTGCAGGGTGGCCAGGGCTTTTTCCAGGTCGCAGCGCCAGACGTTACGGCCATTGACCAGGCCCAGTGACAGCACCTTGTAGGCCGGCAGGCGATCGAGGATGGTCGGGTACTGCTCGGGAGCACGCACCAGGTCGATGTGCAGGCCATCCACCGGCAGGTTCGCGGCCAGGCCGAGATTCTCTTCCAGGCCACCGAAATAGGTCGCCAGGAGTTTTTTCAGCGGCTCGCGCTGGATCTGGTTGTAGGCACGTTCGAACGCGTTTTTCCAATCCTGGGGCAAGTCCAGCACCAGGATCGGCTCGTCGATCTGCACCCACTCCACACCCTGGGCCGCCAGGCGCTGGAAGATCTGGCCGTACAGCGGCAGCAGGCGGTCCAACAGCTCCAGCTTGTCGAACTCGGCGCCCTTGGCCTTGCCCAGCCACAGGTAGGTCAGCGGGCCGATCAGCACCGGCTTGACGGCGTGCCCCAGGGCCCGGGCCTCCTCGACCTCTTCGAAGAGCTGCTCCCAGCCCAGCTGGAATTGCTGGTCGGCGCCGAATTCAGGCACCAGGTAGTGGTAGTTGGTGTCGAACCACTTGGTCATTTCCTGGGCGTGGGCACCGCCGCAGCAGCCGTCGCTGACGCCACGCGCCATGCCGAACAGGGTCTGCAGCGTGGCTGGGCCATGCTGCGGACGGAAACGCTGGGGGATCACGCCGAACATCAGGGAATGGGTCAGAACCTGGTCGTACCAGGCGAAATCGCCCACGGGCAGCAGGTCGATACCGGCGTTTTTCTGCAGCTCCCAGTGAGTCTTGCGCAGATCACGGCCCACGGCGCGCAGGCCGGCTTCGTCGAGTTCGCCCTTCCAGAACGCCTCTTGCGCTTTCTTCAGTTCACGGTCGCGGCCAATGCGCGGAAATCCTAGAGAATGGGCCAAAGCCATGACATGCAACTCCCCTGTGTTTGATGGGAGCCATTGTCGGCACTCGGCACTTGGTGAGACAAACTCATTTTAATCGCGATGATCACAAGTTCCATTCATGATCAAACAGGCAGATCAGACACTGCCGCAGGAGGCCGCGCGCCCTTCAGGCTCCTGCCCGGAGCGGCCCGGGCCAGCTACAGGCCTGCGACCCGGTGCAGATCTGCGCCCCCCTCAGCGGCGAGCCAACTTATACCTCAGGCAATCCTCGTTAAAGCTTTTGCGCAGTGCCTCGGGCTTGATCCGCGAGGGGCTGTCGTAGGTCTGCTCGGTAATGCCCAGGGCCATCATGCGCATCCAGCCCTTGCTGAACTTGTAGGTCTGGATCTTCTGCCGCGCCGCATACAGCGACACCCCGGACAACTTCAATTCCTGGGCCCTGGCGGCAGTGCCCGCCCCCCAGCTGCAGATATATCGGTCATTGGCCGCCAGCTCCCGGGCCTGGGCCGCAGAAGCCCCGCTCAACAGGGCAAACGAAGTCAGCGTAATCAACACATGGCGCATTTTGCGGTCACCTAACCACCTGAAAATAAAGTGATTTTGGCGACACTTCAGACTGCCCTGGGCCAGTACTTTGCCTTCTCGATCAAGGCAATGTGCCTGCCAATGCTGGCCACTCGCGCGGCACAGGCGCACCCGCCGCTGACGCCAGTCGATCAACTGCAACACGCTGAAGCCGGGTTTTTCCGCACCCCGGGTGGGCCCACCGTGGGCCGACTCGATAACCGACGCTAGCCACTGCTGCACGCCCCGGTCCGCCTCCGACGCCCGCCCGCGACTCCAGAACCGCATCGCCACGGCTGCATCGCGCACGGAGGCCGAAACGCCAGTATTCCTACGAGGAATGCACGGATAAAAAACCTGCATTTTATTTATCGACCAGGATCTCCTAGCGTGGGCGCTCCCCCCTTGGAGAGACCGCCGTGACCGCTTCCCGCCCGCGCCTGTACGTCGATGCCCAGTTCACCAGCCCCTATGCCCTGTCCGTGTTCGTGGTGCTGCGGGAAAAGGGTATCGACTTCGACCTGCTGCCCTTGGACCTGGACGCCGCGCAGAACCGCGAGCCGGCCTACACCCGCCTGTCCCTGACCCAGCGCGTGCCGACCCTGGTGCTGGAGGATTTTGCCCTGTCCGAATCCTCGGCCATCGCTGAATACCTGGAACAGCTGTTCCCGCACAACCCGGTCTATCCCCAGGACCTGCGCCAGCGTGCCAAGGCCCGCCAGGTCCAGGCCTGGCTGCGCAGCGATCTGCTGCCGATCCGCCAGGAGCGCACGACCCTGGTGGTGTTCTACGGCTGCAAGGGCGAACCGCTGTCGCCCCAGGCCCAAGCGGCGGCTAACACCCTGGTGGAGGCCGCGCAGGAGCTATTGGCGGATGGCCGCGACTTCCTGTGCGGCCAGTGGTCGATCGCCGATGTCGACCTGGCGCTGATGCTCAACCGGCTGATCCTCAACGGTGACCCGGTGCCGGCGAACCTGGTGGACTATGCCCGGCGCCAGTGGCAACGGCCGGCAGTGCAGGAATGGGTGCAGTTGCCGCGGCCGGCGCTGTAGGGCCTGGAGCGCCGGGTGATGCGGCCATCGGCCGTTGACCTGACGCTGGCCGGGGAGTCTGCGGCTGGCGCGGCTAGGCTTCTTGCGGTTGGCGCAGGTAGGCGAACATGTGCTGGGCATAATCGGCCTTGCCCAGGGGCACACCGTTGTGCCGCAGGATGTTGTAGGCCGTGACCAGGTGGAAATAGAACTGCGGCGTCGCCCAGTTGCGCGCGAACTCCTCGCCGTTCATGTCGAAGGCAATACCGTTGTGCAGCTCGATGGCGATGGCCCGCTGGCCACTGCTGTCGATCAGCTCGCGGTCCGCCGCCGCCAGGAACGCCAGGGTGTCTTCGATCAGTGCCCTGGCCTCGGCCATACCGGCCGGCGCCTGCAATGCAGTCACAGGCTGCCCGCTCAGGCGCTGTACCGCTTCCCGGGCCTGGGTGCAGGCAAAACGCACCTGGGCCGCCAGGTCATACATGTCCGGTGCCAGCCGCGACTGCAACAGCACCTGGGGTTCGAACCCCCGCTCCCGGGCCTGCTCTTCGCCCTTGGCGAGAAAGCCCTCCAGGGCGCGCAGCATCTGGGCAAAACAGGGAACGGTGAGGGTGTAGATCGACATGGGTGTTCCTCGATGAGATCAAGACACAGGGGCCGGGTGCTGCCCGTCGCCCCGCCATAAAAGCCGATGGATCCTAGCAAATGTTCCCCCTCTCTCAAGCCGCGGACAACGCCAGAAAAGTACCCCTGGGCCGATCCGGCTGGTATGGTGCGCCCCTTGAGAAATACACCGCCTGACAGTGAGGAAAATGACCTTGAGCAGTGAAGCAAAAATGACCGGGGACCTGTTCGAAGTCGACAAGCGCCTGGCCCTCAAGCCCATCGTCGATTTCAACAGTTACCTGCGCGCGGCCTTCGCCGATGACCCCTGCTCCTGTGGTCGCTGCGTCGCCAGCCAGGGTGACGAGAGCGGCTACGACTACCAGCACACCTTCAACTTCGCCGGCCGGGTGGCCAACCGGCGCTTCGCCTCCACCGCCGGCAGCGATGTGCTGCAGGCCCTGAAGAAAGCCTGGCTGTCCTTCACCAAGGCCGAGCTGCCGGCGAGCGGCGATCTGGACCTGGCAACGGTCAAGGAATTCGTCGACCCCCAACTGCACAAATTGCTGGTACCGCTGTTCGTCGCCAGCGGCCTGACCCGCGAAGTGGATGGCCAGTTGCAACTGCAGGCGCAAGTGGCGGCTTGAACAGCCGTACCGCCTAAAGCCAGCGCCGCACACGCTGGCGATACGCCGCAAAATCAGCCCCGAACAACTGCCCGAGTGCCCGTTCTTCGGGGTAGATCTGAAAGCGGTTCATGTACAGGACGAACCCCAGCACGCCGAGCAGCACCAGGGGCGAGGCCAGGTACAGCCCCCAGGCCAGCAGCCACAGGGCAAAGCCGACATACATCGGGTTGCGTGTGTACTGGTAGATCCCCGAGGTGACCAGGGCCGAGGCGCTGGCGGGCTTCAGCGGGTTGACCGTGGTCTTGGCCCGGCGAAAGGCAAGCCCTCCGGCCAGGACAAACAGCAGCCCGGCCATCACCAGCGGCAGCGCCAGCAACAGGCGTGTGCCCAAGCCCGGATCCAGGCCCGGCAAGCCGCGCGCAAGCAGCCCCATCAACACGGCGAACAGGACCGCGACAAGGGGGGGTGGAATGCGGTTTTCCAAGGCCTGCATGGTGCCTCTCTCCTCTGCCCGGGTTCAGGTCCGGGGCGTTACAGGTTGTCCGTCACCCGGCACAGCTTGCTGTCTTTCAACGGGGCCGCAGCATATTCCTTCGAGCCAAGCGGCGCCTGCTTGAGCATCACCGCGCACTTGTACATCCCCGAGGCTTCCAGCTGGTAGTCGATGCCTGCCTTGGGCACGAAGCTGAACAGGTTGTAGCACTGGTTGCCCAGGTAGTGGAACGCCATGGGCTGCCCGGCCGGCACCAGCACTTCGGTCCGGGTACCGGGCACTGCGGGAGTCTGCGGCGCCGCCATGCCCAGGCTTTCACCGTTACGGTTGGCGTAGCCGTCCCGGGCAGCCACCACGACCCCGGCACCGGGCAGGCGGAAATCCACGCAGTCGGACCTGGGCACACCGCGCACCATGCCGTCGCTGATCACCCGCAGGCGCACGGTTTCGCCACCCGGCGGCGTGGAATAGGGCGTGGAAAAGGACCGCACATCGGTCAGGGCGCCGCAGCCGGCCAGCGCCAGCAACAGGCCGGCGAGACCCGGCAGGCGCACGCGCCCTATGCAGGTGTTGAGGGGATGAGGCGATTGACTCACTATGTCGCTCCTTGCGGGTCGGGTTCCTGGGCAGCTGCTGCGATCAGCAGCCGGCGTTTTATAAAGGGTTCACCCACTCGCGGCAATGCTGGCCCTGAAACTTCGGAAACCCTGACCATGCAAAACCAGCATCAAGGCAGTTGCCTGTGCGGCGCGGTGACTTACCAGGTGTGCGGCGCGCTGAAAGCCGTCACCCACTGCCATTGCCACAAGTGCCAGAAGGGCCACGGCGCGGCCTTTGCTTCCTACGCCAGTACGCCGCGTGCGAATCTGGAAATCCGCGACCAGAGATCGGCGCTCAAGGTGTACGAATCATCCCCTGGCGTGCTGCGCCAGTTCTGCTGCCACTGCGGCTCTTCGTTGTTCTGGCAGGACACCCAGGGCGAATATCGCCAGTGGATTTCCATCGCCATTGCCACCCTGGACACGCCCTTCGCAGCCCCCAGGCAACAGCATTACTGCGTGGCCATGAAGGCCGACTGGTATGCAATCGCCGATCAGTTCGACCAAGTGCAATAAGCCACGCCGCACCCAGAGGAATGCCCCTGTCATGACCCGGCACTTCAGCTACGTCTGGCTCCTGCCGTTGCTTGAACGCCCCTACGAATCGGTCACGGCCGACCTGCCTGGCGCCCTCGCCGGGCTCAGGATAGAGCCCCCGCCGGGTGAACCGCTGTGCCTGCGCCAGTTGCTGCTGAGCGCCCTGGGGTCCGGCTCCGAACACTGGGAGCACTGTGCTGTGGCATGGCTGGAAGCCGGCTTCCCGCTGGATCGCGAGCTGTGCGTAAGCCTGCTGCACCAGGTCTCGCAAAAAATGTTCAGCCAGCCCATCCGCCATCGGCTGACCACCCTCGGCAAACGCTGGCTGCGCCAGGACGACCAGGCCCGTACCCACGACTCAAACCCACGCCACTAGCGCGCCGCGACGTCCTTGGGTTTGTAGAAGCTGAAGCTGCCGATCTCGGTGGTCTTGATATAGGCCCGGGACCAGTCCGGCGAAACACTGCGGTCGTGAAAGAACAGAGCGCCGCCGGTACGGTCCTTGAGCTGCTGGTTCAGCGCCTTGCGGGCAATTTCCTTGGCGATGGTATAGCGGCCCTCTTCTTCCACCTGGTCGGGCCGACCATCGCACCACCAGGAGAACTGGCAGGGGCTTTTTTCCGAACCCTGCTTGACCACTTCGCACACCGTCCCGGGAAAACCCTCATGGCCCAGGCGGTTCAGAACCACATTGGCCACGGCCTCCATATCGGCGCTTTCACCGCCCTTGGCTTCCCAGTAGATGGTCCGCGACAGGCACGTGATGGCGTCGTCCACCGGGGCCTGGCCGGCCGGGTCCACGGCCTGCACTTCGGTCTTGGTGATGGGTGCGGCCTGGGGCTCGACCTTCGGGCTTTCCTTGTCCGCGGCTTTCTGCTCCAGCGCCTGGGCCTTGTCCTGGGCAGCGGCCTGCACCGCCGGCTGCGGGTCGGCGGCCCAGAGCTGGGCTGCGGGCAACAACAAGGCAAAACACAGGGTCCTGACAATCCAGCGCATGATCGATCCTTCCCGAAAAACCTTTACCCCCTGCCAGCGCCGCCCCTGAACGTACCTGGCGGCAGAGCGGCGCAACCGGTTGCAGCATGGCCGGCACGATGGCGCGTCGAGGGGGAGCGAACGGGTCACCGGGGGCCATGTTGAATCGACCATGGGCCGCGCGAATCATTCCCTGGTGCCGCAAGCCCTGCACAAGGCCCAGGACAAGGCTCCCGTGGAAATTCGCTGGTAATGATAAGAATTCTCATTAGAATGCCCAGCCATTCACGCTGAGCCGTATCAGGTAGTGGGAGCAGTGGGCGATGGAAACCGGAGACGACCAGCAACAACTCAGCGCGCTGTTCATTGCACAGCGCGGGGGGCTGATCCGCATGCTTGCGCGGGTGGTGGGGTGCGCCAACCTGGCCGAGGACCTGGCCCAGGAGACCTACCTGCGGGTGGCCAAGGCGCTCAACGCCCGCCCCATCGAGCACTTGCAGCCGTTCCTCTATCAGACCGCCCAGTACCTGGCCTTCGATCACCTGCGCAGCCAGCGCAGCAAACGCCGCTTCGAGTACCAGCCCACCGACGCCAGCCAGCTCAGCGAAGTGCCCACCGCTGCCCCCGGGCCGGAAAGCCATGTCCAGGGCCAGCAGCAGTTGCACTTGCTGCAACAGGTACTGGCCACCCTGCCCAAGCGCCAGCAACAAATCCTGGTTTTGCATAAACTGCACGATCTTTCGCAAAGCCAGATTGCCCAGCGCTTGCAGGTTTCCCTGAGCACGGTGGAAAAGGACCTGCGCCATGCACTCAATGCCTGCATCAAAGCCACCGACCGGCAGAACCCCGATGACTGAACACCTCAGCGCCCTTCCCGGCGACGCCATTCGCGAGCAAGCGAGCTACTGGTTCACCCAGCGTGAGGCCATGACCCACAACCTGCCGCTGCGCCAGCGCTTTGAACAGTGGCGCAACAGCCATGCGCAGCACGCCGAGGCCTACCGCGCCCTGGAAGACCTGTGGCAGGCCAGCGCCTTCGAACAGGCCCTGGAACAGCTGGCGCTGGGCCTGGACCTGCCGGCCGCGCCGGCCCCCGCCACGCCGCGCAGAAAACGCCACCGCACTCGCTGGCTGGCCGCCGCGGCCACGGTGCTGGTGATGCTCGGTGCCGGCTGGTTCGGCGACCTGCCACTGCGCCTGCAGGCCGATCACCTGAGCGCGGTCGGCGAACTCCAGCGCTTCGACCTGGCCGATGGTTCGCACATCGTGCTGGGCAGCGACAGCGCCATCAGCAGCGACTTCAGCAACGCCCGGCGGCGCATCCAGCTGCTGCGCGGCGAGCTCTATGTCGAGGCCTTCCACGACCCGTCCCGGCCGCTGACCATCGAGGCCGGCAGCGCCACGGTGACCGTGGTCGGCACCCGCTTCAGCGTCAGCCGCCAGGCCGACGGGGTGACCGTGGCCGTACGCGAAGGCCGGGTACGCCTGGCCGACGAAAACGGCCAGCAGAGCCTGCTGCAAGCCGGCAACTGGCAACAGTTGCAGGGCCACCGGTTGCTGCCCCTGAACCCCGAGGGCAGCGAACGGCAACTGGCCTGGATCAACGGCCGCCTGTCCTTCCAGGACGCGCCCCTGGCCCAGGTTCTGCAAGAGCTGCGGCGTTACCATCGCGCACCGATCCTGCTGTTCAACGCCGACGCGGCGCAGCAGAAAGTCAGCGGCAACTACCAGCTCGATGACCCGCAGGCCATTGTCCGGGCCCTGAGCAAAGTCACCGCCACCGAGCTCACCCGCCTGCCGGGCGGCATCCTGGTACTGCGCTGAAACACTGCCCGGGGGGGCTGAAAAAAGTTTTACGGCTTTGCCGAGGCCAACCCGTCAGGGTGTTTGCTTATGCAAATCATTCCTATTTCGTACGGGACTTCCATGCACCTTCCAACACTCACCCCGGCCCGCAGCATCCTCGCGCTGGCCATCTGCCTGGCCTGCAACCCCGTGATGGCGGTCGAGCCCACCACCGCTACCGGCAACCAGGCAACCGCCACCTACAGTTTTGCCATCGCCCGCCAGTCCCTGACCAATGCCCTGGACCAACTGAGTACCCAGAGCGGTTTGCAGATCGCCTACTCCGCGGCACTGGCCCAGGGGATCGAGTCGGCGGGGGTCAGCGGGCGCATGAGCGCGGAACAGGCACTGGGCAAGCTGCTGGCCGGCACCGGCCTGGGTTTTGAACGCAACGGCGCCAACGCGGTGCTGCTGACGCGCCTGCCCCAGAGCAGCCAGGCCGTGGAGCTGGAGGCCACCCAGATCGTCAGCAACCAGTTGGGCACCGTCACCGAAGGCAGCGGCTCCTACACCCCAGGCACCATCGCCACGGCGACCCGCATGGTGCTGACCCCGCGGCAGACCCCGCAGTCGATCACCGTGGTCACCCGGCAGCACATGGAAGATTTCGGCCTCAACAATGTCGACGACGTGATGCGCCACACCCCGGGCATCACCGTCTCGGCCTACGATACCGACCGCACCAACTACTACGCCCGCGGTTTCTCGATCAACAATTTCCAGTACGACGGTATCCCCTCCACCGTGCGCAACGTCGCCTATTCGGCTGGCAACACCCTCAGCGACATGGCCATCTACGACCGGGTGGAAGTGCTCAAGGGTGCCACCGGCCTGCTGACCGGCGCCGGCTCCCTGGGCGCCACCATCAACCTGGTGCGCAAGAAGCCCACCGCCCAGTTCCAGGGCCACGCCTCCCTGGGCATGGGCTCCTGGGACAACTACCGCAGCGAACTGGACGTCAGCGGGCCGCTGACCGAAACCGGCAATGTTCGCGGCCGCGCAGTGGCGGCCTACCAGGACAAGCAGTCGTTCCTCGACCACTATTCGCGCAAGACCTCGACCTACTACGGCATCCTCGAATTCGACCTGTCCCCCGACACCCTGCTGACCGTGGGCGGCGACTACCAGGACAACATCCCCAAGGGCTCCAGCTGGTCCGGCACCTTCCCGTTGATCAACGCCACTGGCGGGCACAACAGCATGTCGCGCTCCTACAACAACGGCGCGACCTGGAGCGGCTGGGAGCAATACACCCGCACCGCTTTTGCCATGCTCGAACACGACCTGGGGGATGGCTGGGTCACCAAGCTGCAACTGGACCACAAGATCAACAGCTACCACGCCGAACTCGGCTCGATCCAGTTCGACGAGCCGCAGACCGATGGCACGGCCAAGGTCAACGCACAGAAGTACACCGGCGACACCACCAGCGATTCCGCCGACCTGTACCTGAGCGGCCCCTTCAATCTGTTCGGCCGCGAGCATGAACTGGTGTTGGGCGGATCCATCGCCAACTCGCGCTGGACCGGCAAGGGCTACTGGTCCCCGGACTTCCCCGGGGGCAAGGGTAACGTGGTGGACTTCTACAACTGGCACGGCAAGATCGAGCGGCCCATCTGGGGGCTGCCGGCCCAGCGCACCGACGACACCGTGCGCCAGACCGGCACCTACATGACCACCCGCCTCAACCTGATGGACGACCTGAACCTGTTTCTGGGCGGGCGCGTGGTCAACTATCACCTCACCGGCCTGACCCCGTCCTACAAGGAAAGCGGACGCTTCGTGCCCTACGTCGGCGCGGTCTACGACCTCGATGACCACTTCTCGATCTACGCCAGCTACACCGATATCTTCATGCCCCAGGAAAGCTGGAACAAGGATAAGGACAGCAAACTGCTCAACCCGGACGAAGGCCAGAACTACGAGCTGGGGCTCAAGGGCGAGTTCTTCGAAGGCCGCCTCAACAGCAGCCTGGCCTACTTCGAAGTGCACGAGACCAACCGCTCGGTGCCGGACGATGCCTACAACAACCAGTCGCCCACCCCCGACAACTACGCGTTCAAGGGCGCCAAGGCCGTGACCAAGGGGTACGAACTGGAGATTTCCGGCGAACTGAGCCCGGGCTGGCAAGTGCAGGCCGGCTACACCCACAAGATCGTGCGTGATGACGAGGGCGACAAGATCTCCACCTTCGAGCCGCAGGACCAGGTCAACCTCTACACCAGCTACAAGCTCAAGGGCGACCTGGACAAGCTGACCGTCGGTGGCGGCCTGCGCTGGCAGAGCGAGGGCTGGTATTCGGTCTACAACGCACCGCGCAAGATCAACGAAGACATTTCCCAGGAGGCCTACTGGCTGGTGGACCTGATGACCCGCTACCAGATCACCCAGAACCTGTCGGCGACCCTCAACGTCAACAACATCTTCGACAAGTCCTACTACACCAACGTCGGTTTCTATAACTCGGCGGCCTACGGCGAACCCCGCAACTTCATGCTCAGCACCCGCTGGGACTTCTGAGCCGGCGGCCCTGCCGGGCCACCCCGCCCGGCAGGGCACCAAGCAGCATCAGTGCCCGTCAGCCAAGCAGGCCCGCCTGCTTGAGCAGGTCCGCCAAGCCCGCGGGAACCAGCGGCGTCTGCTCGGTGAAGCTGGCGCTGCCCTGCCAGCGGGCCACGAAGGGCGCGCCATCGCTTTCCCGGGCATCGAGCTGGGCACGCTGGTAGACACTCGGGTCGTCGAAGCGGGCGTCGTAGACCTGGACGAACTCATGGCCGGGCTTGCCGGCATAGGTGAACAGGCTTTCCAGGGTGCCGATCAGGCGCAGGCTGTTGATCGACAGCCCCAGCTCTTCCTGTATTTCCCGAACGATTGCCTGGGCACTGTGCTCGCCAAAGTCGATGCCGCCACCCAGGGGGCGGAACAGCATCTGTTGCTTGTCGGCATCAAAGAACTGATTGACCAGGATCTTGCCCTGGTGATGGAAGATGCACAGCGCGAGCGCGCGGATGCGGGGTTCAGACATGGGGTGAAGTCCATTTGCCGAGACGAGGCGCGGCATTAGAACACGGCGCCAGGCCCCTCAGCCAACGTAAAAATGCTTCACCGCCAAGGCCGGGACCTCCTCCATCGCCGACCACAGTTGCTCGTCCAGTTTGCCACTGATCAGCTCATGTTCCTCGTCGCTCAGCAGCCCGGGAATGTCCCACAGTTGCTCCAGTTGCGGGTGGCCTTCCAGGTGCGCGATCAGCTGGCGCTGGCGGCTGACCAGGGCCCGAGTGTTGCGCGCGCCGATCGCGGCCAGGGTGCTGAGCGCCAGCTCGCAGGTCTGCTGCCCCCAGTTGCAGAAGAACTGCAGGAAGCCGCCGTTGTAGCCGTCCGCCTCCAGCCGCCACAGCGCGACGATGGCCTGGTCGTCCGCCGGCAGTTGCTGCAGTTGCCAGTCCAGGGCCTTCAGGCGAGCCATGGACTCATCGCACAGGCATTCCCAGATCCAGTCGATGGCGTTGAGACTGAGCACCGGCTCGCCCAGGTGCGGCCAGGACACGGACCAGCCCCGATGTGCGATGGCAAAATCCGCCCGCTGCTCGGGCGTAGCCTCCCGCAGCCGGCTGTAACGGCTCAGGGGCTGGCGCAGCCGCAAGCCGTCGGCCCAACTCAGGCAGAGCATTTCATCCTCGAAGGCGACGTGGGTGATGGGGCTGAGGTTCATCAGGCAGGACCTTTGGGCAATCTAATTCAGTCGTAAGCGGCCGGACGGCGGCGCGGGCCGATGCCGTGGAGCACCGTGAACAGCCCACCGCCCAGCAGCCCCAGCAGCAGGAACGGAAAGATCCCACGGTTGAGCAAGGGGATCCAGTAGTCCAGCCCCGAAGCCCCCTTCAGGGACCCGGCGAACAGCCCCGGGGCGCCGGACAGCAGCCAGATCAGCACGCCACTGAGGCCACCGCCGATCACATAGCGCCAGCCAGTGGCGAGAAAGCGCTCCACCAGCCACAGCACCGGCCAACTGACCAGCATGCTGATCCAGGCACCGATCATGGCCCCCAGCAAGAATACCGGCAGGCTTTCCGCACCCTTGGGATAGAGCGTTACCGCAACGCCCCCCAGGGTCAGCGCCCCCGACAGCGGCACCGCCAGCAGCCGCCGCAAGCCCTGCCCTCGCCCATGGGGCGGCACCGACAGCTGATCAATCCCACGGCTCAGCAGGCTGTACAAGCCAGCCAAGGCCAGCCCGCCCGCCAGCGGCAGCAGCAACAGCTGCATCCATGAAGTACGCACCAGCACCGTGGCCACCAGGCTCAGGATCAGGCTGATCCACAGGTAGCGCGCCCTGGCCTGCGGGCAGCGCCGCTCAGTCCACAGCAACAGGGGAATGCCCAGGACCATGGCGATCACACTGCCAAACAGAAACCCGGAAAACAGCTCCGTGCCATTCCAGCCCTTGATCAGGCCCTTGATCACGGCGTAGACCAGGCCAGCGCACAGGGGCAGTGCAAACAATCGCAGTTCGGCGTTGGGCCGCATGGGGTTCTACCTGGGGTGGCAACGGGTGCCGGGTTGAAGGAAGGAGCGTTTCTACACAAGTGCGGCGGACTAATCCAGTGCCGGAGAAACAATGCAACCTTGAGCCCGGCAATGGCTTATTGCTCAATATCGGGGTATACAACTGGGCGAAAATTCATCCAGACATCCACCGTAAAAGACCACCCACCGCAAGTCGCTGCACTGCTGTCAGAGCAGAACAAGCATTGGCTTACAGGCAGCCGCCGAGTCCTGTTGCAAGCTCAACAGCAGCTCTGCGACCAGGGCGTGCCCAGCACGATCACCTTGGCACCTGAAACAGCCGGCGCCATTCCTCTGGACAGGCCACTCTGCCACGCTGACGCGGTCCTGTCAGCGCTCCGGCGCAGGTTGCAATGACCCAGCGTTGACCGACGCGATACGAAAGGAAACTCGACGTGCTGGCAAGACTGAACGGGCAGGAATTGCATTTCTTTGGCACACCCAAAGCATTCAATGCCATGGCACGAGCCATTCGCAAAGGCCGGCACGGCGACTCTCAATCAATGCCGCTGGAGCAAGAGCAATCCAGTTTCAGCACCTTGTTCCTGAGTTGCTCCGGTCAATCGAGCAGGATCTGGATTGAGCACAGCGAGGTTCATATCCAGTATGCCGAGGCCAGTAAAAACCGACTCTACCCTTGCCTCTCCATGCCCGCTGAAACAGCGCCGGGTGCGCTTTTTTTCATCGACAAGCGGCATCAGGATCACCCACCGCTGCTCACCGACGACTCGCTAAGCCTTGTGCTGCATGTCATCGCGAACGACGCCGATGCTTGAACTGCATCTGCAAGAGTAAACAGGCCCATGAAAATCTACCTCGACGACGAACGCCAAACCCCGCAAGGCTGGGTTCGCGCCTACTGGCCGGACGAAGTGATCGCGCTGCTGAAGGCCGGTGGCGTCGAGGACATCAGCCTCGACCACGACCTCGGAGATGATCAGCGCGGCACCGGTTACGACGTGATCCTGTGGATCGAAGAGGCCGTGGCCCTCAATGGTTATCATCCGCCGCGTATTCACATCCACTCGGCCAATGCCAGCGCCGTGGAAAAGATGCGTGCGGGTGTGCAAGCGATCGATCGGCTCGCCCGCAACAACGGATGCCGCCAATCAACCCATAACGCAGGCATCTGACCCCATGAGCGGCAACCTGTATGGATACATCCATTGCTTTGACCCTTCGCCGGCTGCCGAAGCGCACAATCGTGCGGTACTGCAAAGCCTGCCAGTGACGGGGGCGCAGATCACCCGGGCGCTTTTCAGCGTGCTGCCAAACAGCCGGGGGCACTGCTACTACGGGCATATGATGCACTTCGCCACCTACCCCAAAGGCAGTTACATCTTCGATGATTCGTGGCTGGCCGAGTACGAAGCCCTGCTGGAGCGCCTGTTCTGGGACAACTCGGAGGTGGTGCATACCTACTGCGGCGAACGGCGCACCTGGGACTCCAGTAAAACCCACGGGCTCGAGCAACCGACAGGCTTGAAGATCAGTAACCGGAAGGTCTTCCCCTCCTACCACGACCTGGAGCCCGTCGACGACAGCGATGCGCCGACGCCGGGCAACAGCTGAGCTGCCAGCGCCCGCTTGATATTCGCGCTATGGGCTACGCAGAACCTGCGGCGAGCGGCGCCAGACTGAGCCAGTCGGCCCTCAACAACCCGTACTGCACCAGATCATGATGAGTCCCCAGCCAGTATCCCGCCTGCCGTGAAAGCCCTTCGCGGACAAAGCCCGCCCGCTCCAGCAATCTGAGGGACGCCAGGTTTCGCGGATGCACCTGGGCCTCGATACGGTTGAGCGCCATATGCTCGAAGCCCCAGCCAACCACGGCCTCCAGCGCCTCGGTCATCAGCCCCTGCCCTTGCGCCGCACGCCCCAGCTCGAAACCGACGGCGCAGCTGCGCCACTGCCGGTTCCATTTGAACAGGCCGCAGGTGCCCAACAGGCCGGGTTCGGACTGGCGCTCGATGCACCAGCGAACCCCTGGGTTTGGCAAGGTCCGCCAACTGGAGAACTGCGCCAGCAGTTGCTCGGCCTGCGGGTAGTCGGTGATGGGGTCGGTGCCGAACCACTGCATGGCATCGGCGTCGCTGTGGATCGCGAACAATGCCGGGACATCGGCCGGGCACAGTTCCCTGAGGATCAGGCGCGGGGTGCGGATAACGGGAAAGTCGCTCATGGGGATACCGCCCTAGCCTGCCAGCTGCTTGCGCAGGATCTGCGCATACTCGTCCTTGATCTGCTCAAAACCGTACTTGTGCTCCAGGCGCTTGACGGTGAAGTGCCCACGGGCCATGTCCTGGTAGAAGTCGGTGAACAGCGCATTGATGGTGGCGCCGGTAAAGGCGCCGATCACCGGCACCGCCTGGGCCGCGAACTTGCTGGAGATGGTCACGCCGTAACGGCTGGCGACTTTCTCGATCAGCAGTGCCAGCCACTTGCCCACCTGCCCCGGCGACAAGCTGCCCACCGCCCCGGCACCGCGCTTGGCGGCAATGGCCGCCAGCTCCTTGGACAGTTGCTGCATGGCCTGGGTGGTGAAGCTGCGGGTGATGTAGTAGCCGGTTTCCGTGGCGTCGTCGGCCTGGCTGTTGCCGCCCATGGCGAACACTTCGATGCAGGCCTGCTTGGTGGCAAAATCCGCCAGATCGAAGCCTTCGCTGCGGGCCACATCGGCCACCGAGCGCATCATGATGGTGGTGGAAATGGGCAACTCGACAAACAGCGCGGCAAAACCGAAGGCCCCGCCCACAGCGCCGGAAGTGGCCGCGTACATCTTGTGCAGCAAGGTCGATGCCGGCTTTTTGGGCGCGTTGTCCAGGCTCCACAGCGCCGCATCGGCGGAGCTGTGCAGGGCCGCCACCACCGCGCCGTTGATCTTTTTCGCCACCACCACCGGCAGCGCCTTGACCGCACTTTCGATGGGCGAACCCAGCAGCCCGGACAGGCGCGCCGTCAGTGAAGGCGACTCCAGCAAGCCGACGGCGCGCTTGAGGTCCTGGTAATCCGCGGGATGGTCTTTGATGCTCACAGGCGTCTCCATGGGTGGCTGTTCACTGCCTCGGGAAAGAATAAACCCTTGCCTGGCAGCGTCGTGGCTCAATTGCGCGTCCGGCGATAGGCAGGACTAAGGCTTGGCTGGCTCCAACAGCAGGTCCGCAGCCAGCGTCGGGTATTGGACCTTCATCCGCTCCAGGCATTGCAGCAGCAGTTGCGCGTCCCGGGGCAGGCGCCGGGACAATGCTGGCAAGCCGCTGATATGCAACTGTTCGGGCATTTCCACCAGCCCGGTAATGGCGTCCCAGAAGGCGTCCCAGTTACAGCCGTACCAATGGGGAAAACCCAGGGCATCGCGCAGCACCAGGTGCAGTTCAGCGGTGCTCGTCACCTGGCTCAGGTCGATGTGTTGCAGGGGCAGGCGGCTCATTCGTCATTCCTTGGGGTGATGGCTTGAAGGGGCTTTCGCTGGCTGGCCACAAGGGCTTCAGGCCAGCGGCTGGACACCCGGCTGGCGCTGCAACTGCTCCCAGCCCAGCTTGCAAAAGCTCTCCAGCAGCTTGGCCAGATGCGAACTGGCGGTCTGCGGTGACATCCCCGCCGCTTCGGCCAGGGCACTGGCGGACAGCGAGCTGCCATCGGACAGGATGATGAGCATGCCCCCCGCACCGGCTCGGCGAAGGTTTCGCCGCACACTTCGATCCAGCCCGAAGCATTGTGTGCAAAAAGGTTCGTATAGTCGCACCGCACTGCGGCAAAGGAAATACGCCCCCATGGACCTCGAGCACCGCCTGCGACGCCAGGTACTGATCGCCCCCTGCCGGAGCTATGGGGTGGTGATCCTCGACACCTCGATCGTCAATGTCGCCCTAGAATCCATCGCCCGGGACCGGGATGCCGGCATCACGGCCCTGCAATGAGTCATCAATGCCTACCCCCTGAGCTTCGCCAGCCTGCTGCTCACCGGCGGCCTGCCGGGGGAGCGGTTTGGCGCCCAGGCACGACAAAGCCGCCGTCGCCGGCCAGGCGACAGCGGCGGCTGCCTCACCCCTTACAGGTGCTGCTGGAAGAACGGCACCAATTGCGCCATGGCCAGCGCCACCGTTTCGGCGCGGTCGTACAGGTCGTAGTGGGACCCGCCCTCAGCGACCACCAGATGCTTGTCCCGGGAGGCCGCGCGGCCATGGATTTCCAGGCCGTCGCGGTAGGCACCGAAGCCGCCGGGCTTGTCGCCGACCACCACCATCAGTGGCTGGGTCAGCAGCACCTCGGCCTGCAGGAAGGCATCCCAGCCAAAGGCCGCGCTATTGAAGGAAAACAGACCGCTGGTGGCGCCGTTTGGCTGCTGGCCTCGGGCGGTCTTGTAGTACTCGGTGGCTTCCAGTACGTCGATGTCGCTGATGCCGTTCTGCTGCGCCTCGGCTACCGATGCTGGCAGGTAGTCGATCACATGACGCGCCTCGCCCCGGGCCTCGGCGGTGCGCTGCTTCGCCATGGCGTGCAAGGCGCTGACCGGATCGAAGTTGCTGAAACCTTCGCGGATCAGGCGGCCGAAGTTGACCCCGGTAATGGAGGCCAGGGCCTTGATCCGGTAGTCGGTCATTGCCGCCTGGATGGTGTAGCCACCGCCACCGCAGACACCGATGGCACCGATGCGCTCGGGGTCGACATAAGGCAGGGTCACCAGGTAGTCGATGGCGAAACGGATGTCCGACACGCGAGTGGCCGGGTCTTCGATAAAGCGTGGCTGGCCGCCGCTGGCGCCCTGGAAGCTGGCGTCGAAGGCGATGACCACAAACCCGGCCCGGGCCAGCCCGGCGGCGTAGATGTTGCCGGAGGTCTGCTCCTTGCAACTGCCGATGGGATGGGTGCTGACGATGGCCGGGTAGCGCTTGCCCGGGTCGAAATCCGCCGGCAGATAGATGTCCGCGGCGTTGTCCCAGCCGAAGTTGGGGAAGCTGACGTGTTCGATGCTGTTGCTCATGACCGTACTCCTTGAGCCGCCCTGGGCAGGCTCGTCTGGATCGATAGGCGGACCGCTCGCTCCCGTGTGCGGGAGTGCGGAGTCGGGCGTTACCGAAAGCGCCCGGGACACGGCAGGCCTTGGGGCTGCTGCGTCGTCGGGCACCAGTATAGAAATGGCTCGCGGCGAAACCTTGCCTATTCTGACGGCAAGTTTGCCTGTTTTGCGGATTCTGCCGGCTCACCCCGAAGGCTGTTTCGCTGCAACACAAACAGCTAGAAACACGCCTATCCGTGGCGGATCGAATGGTTAGGCGCCCAGAGCCGCGCCACAGCCTGTTTGCCTATTTCGCTGAACCCTGCACTGCAACCTGGCCCTTACCCGGCCTCGCGCATCCTGCGGATATCCCGCTGCGGCGGCGCGCCGAACACCCGGCTGTATTCCCGGCTGAACTGCGAAGCACTTTCATAGCCCACCAGCCCCGCGGCGCGCCCGGCATCGATGTTCTGGCTGAGCATCAACTGCCGGGCTTCCTGCAGGCGCAACTGCTTGTGGAACTGCAGCGGGCTGACGCCGATGATGGCGCGAAAATGCTGGCGGAAGGTGGACGGGCTCATATGGGCGCGCTGCGCCAGATCATCGATGCGCAACGGCTGGGTGAAGTTCTGTTTGAGCCAGGCCACGGTCTTGAAGATCTGCTGGGTCGGCGAACCCACCGCCAGCAGCTGCTGCAACGCCAGGCTGTAGGGCCCGGCCAACAGCCGGACGATGATTTCCTGCTGGATCAATGGCGCCAGCTGGGGAATCAGCGCCGGCTCGTCGAGCAAGCCCACCAGCCGCTCCAGAGCGCTGGCCAGCCCCGGCTCCAGTTCATCCACCACCACCGTCCGATAATCGCTGGCCCGCGAAGGCGGTGGCGGCTGCATCTGCGCGGCGGTTTGCAGGATCTGGTGCATGTCCAGGGTCAGCATCATGCCCAGGAAGGGTTCGGCCGCCGAGCCCTGGGTCACCCGGGCCACCACCGGCTGGTCGATGCTGGTCAGCATGCCCTGCCCGGCCCGGTAATTGATCACCGCCTCTTGCAGCAGCACCTGCTTGCCGCCCTGGGCAATCACCCCCAGGCCCAGGCTGTAGATGCAGGGAATGGCCGAGGTCGGCGTGGAACGGCGGTGCAAGGTCAGGTTGGGCACGGCGCTGGGAAAGTCGCCGGAGTGCGGGGTGTGCCGGGCAATCAGGGCCGCGAGTGCGGTGGGGGTTCGGGGCTGGGTCATGTGCGGGCAATCGGAAGTGGCAACAGTACAGGCGGCCACTGTGCGCCGATTGGCCATGCAGATCGAGTTTTTCTTCACGGCCTCCAGGGCGGCGGACACAGGTCGATATCCGCCTCGGGGCAGTAGTGGCTGGCAAAAGCAGGCGGTCCAATGGCAATCCCTTGCCCACTACGGCCAACTTCTGCCCGCCATAGCTTCTGGCGCCGCTGCCAACGCCGCGCCGCATCATGTTCAGGGCTCATGGCCCGGGTTTTGCTCTGCTTGGCCAGAACCCACCCAGGAGCAGTCTCATGACAGGAAGCATCTCAAACTCGACATCCCTCGTAGCCATGGGCCTCAAGGGAATCACCAGGGCGCTGGAGAATGGCACGCTGAAGTCCATGAAAATCCAGGTAGAGAATGCGACGCCACAAATGCAGGCGAAGATCGACGCCAGTTTTCATGAATCGCAAATCTCGGACGCCAAACTGATAGCCCAATACAGAGCCAACCCCACCTGGGCGACATTCGACGACAAGAGCAACTCCGTCCAACTGCCCGATGTGCAGTCCCTGGGCAAGGACGACGCCACCCATGTGCTCAAGGGCCTGCAATACCTGATGGAAATCGGGCGCCTGGACGGCAAGACGGTCGTTGCCAAAAACGGCGGCCAGACCACCGACAGCCCCGCGCTCTATCAGGACTGGCTGCTGGCGCGGATCGGCGTCGATGCCCACGCCTGAGTAGCCGCAGCCCAGGCTGCGGGAACGCGCTGCATGCGGGTTCGCCAGCCAGGGCCCGGGGGTTCAGACCAGGCGTTTGTGCAGGAAGAAACGCCGGTGCTGCGGCGGGAAATCCTCCAACCGGCCGAATTCGCTGAAGCCATGCCGCTGATAGAACTGCGGCGCCTGAAAGTCGAAGGTATCGAGCCAGATGCCGATACAGCCCTTTTCCCGGGCCAGCTCCTCGGCCATGTTCAGCAATTGCGAGCCCGTGCCCTGGCCCCGTGTCTGCTCGGGGACCGCCAGCAGCTCGATGAACATCCAGCGATAGAAAATCTCCGCCTGCAGGCCACCGAGAATCTCACCGCTGTGCTCGTCGCGAACCACCAGGGCGATGGCCTCGGGCTTGGGATCGCCCGCCTGGGCCCGGTTGTGGGCCCGCAAGGGCTCGAGGATCGCAGCGCGCACCTCCGGCCCCGGGTTCATCAGCATGTCGATACGCGTACTCATTCGCCGTTTCCTTGGATGATGGCTGTGCCGGACCGGGGTGAAAGCGCTCCACGATCCTCCCTGGAGGATCGTGGGTTTGGCAAGGCTGCGCTACCTGGCCGTCGCTGCCGCAACTAGCGGCTGACGTACTGCTCGGTCTTGCTGTCGTAGACATAGGTGAGGTTGTCTGCGGCCGCCAGCGAACGGACCTTTCCCGGGCCCTCGAAGGTAGTGCCGCTGACCTTGACCTGCACCTGCGGCAGCGGCTCCTGGCCGGCGACGAAGCTCAGCTCCCCGTCGCTGCCGATGCAGGGCATGACCGCGCCGTCGTCGCAGGCCGCGGAGTTGTCCTCGCCGGTGCGCACCTGGCCCACATAGGACCAGACCCAGCCATCGTCTTCGGGTTTCTTGTTCGGATTGAACACCAGCATGGTGTAGCCCCTGGTGATCACCCCATTGTCGAAAGTTGCCGTGGGCACCGCCAGCAGCAGGCGGCCGTCAGCGGTACGGTGCTCAACGGCCTTGCGCTTGGTGTCCACTTCCTCGGGCTTCTCGCCGCCGCCGAAGAAGCCGATCTTGCGTTCGATGCTGCGGATGGAATAGGCCTGCTTCTGGCCCGGGTTGGTGAGTTCGAAGGTGGCATCGGCCAGCCGTACCTGAACCTCCGGCGCGGCAAAATCCTCGCCCTCGCGGGCGGCGCGGTCCCGGGTGTGCCAGACAAAGGTGGCGTAGTAGTGCTTGCCGTCGAAGTCCAGCTCCTGGCCGTACCAGAAGGTGGCGGTAACGCCGTCTTCCAGCTCCACCTCTTCATCCTGGTCCGGCACCTCGACGTTCTGCATCACCGCCAGCACTGCCCCGGGAGGGATCGGCGCACCGGCCTGGGCCAGCATCGAAGCCGCCAGCATGCACGGCGCCAGCAACCAGCCGGCCAGTCGCGCAGCCAGCCGGCCTTCCTTGTGCAGACCTGTATTGCTCTTGATTTTCATCCCTGGAACATCCCTGTAGAACCGATGAGAAAACGCCGGCCACGCAAGTGGCCAATGGCATGACGCGCGATCATATAGCCAGCGTTTCATCAGCGACAAGATGCTGGCAAATGGCAAGCGTAGGCCGCCGGCAAGCGCAGCACCGGGCAAGGCGCGCTTGTTCCTGCGCCAGCCTTGTGAGAGGTTGCTGCCTCACTCGACCTGAAGACCACCATGGATATTCGACCGACGCAAACCAAGGACTGGAGGCTGTTGAAGCAAGTTCGTCTCGCCGCGCTGCAGGACGCCCCGACCGCGTTCGGGGTCAGCTACCAGAGTGCCGCCCGGTACAGTGACCAGCAGTGGCAGGAACGTGCCTCGGGCGCGGCCAGCGCATTCTGGCTGGCCATCGAGGATGGCCAGCCCCTGGGAATGATCGGCGCCGCAGTCAGTGAGGCAAACCGCTACAACCTGATCGGCATGTGGGTCGCACCCGCGGCCCGTGGCTCCGGCGTGGCGGCCCGGCTGGTGGAGGCGGTGAAGTCGCGCGCACGGGAACAAGGCCATGAGCGGGTGTTCCTCGACGTCTCCCCCGCCAATGCCAGGGCCGCGAGTTTCTATCTGCGCCAGGGGTTCGCGTTCATTGATGAGTGGGAGCCTCTGCAAAGCCACCCCCACATCCAGGTGCAGACCATGCTCTGGACAGTGCAGGGCTGACTGCAACGGCCCCTTCGGCATCAGGCCCGCCGGTTAGCCCTCGCCAATGCCGCAAGCGGCAGGCCCGTACCCTGGACCGCCGCCCTGGCTTGCCGGTGGTGCCGGCTGTTCTGGGAGCCCGCCAAGCGATCAGCGGGCCATGTCGAGGACCAGCCTGCCATGGCCATGGCGGCCCCTGCTTTTTTCCAGCGCCTGCGGGGCGTCACTCAGGGGGAAGGCTTGGACAGCGACCTGCAAGCGGCCCTGGTCGAACAGCTCGGCAATCCTCGCCAACTGGCCACCATCACCACGGGTGGCGAAATTCACCGGGGTCACGCCATAGTCGTTGGCCAGGGTGATGTCGGGCTGGCTCACCGGGGAAACCAGCACCCCGTGCCGTTTCAACAGGGCGAACGACAGCGCCTGGGTTTGCTCCCCCACCAGGTCCAGGACCACATCGACCGCGGGCCGCCATTGAGTGAAATCCTGGCGGCGATAGTCGATGACCTGATCGGCCCCTAGCCCTTTGAGGTAGGCATGGTTGTCCGCCGAAGCGCTGGCGATGACCTCGGCCCCCAGGTACTTGGCGATCTGCACCGCCATGCTGCCCACACCTCCCGCCGCGGCATGGATCAACACCTTCTGCCCGGGCTGCACGCCGGCATGCTCGGTCAGGGCCTGCCAGGCGGTCAGCGCCGTGGCGGGCACGGCGCCGGCCTGCAACGCAGTGAGGGAACGGGGCAGCAACGCCAGCGTGGATTCCCGGGCAACCGCCTTGCCGGCATAGCCGCCCGTGATGTTGATGAAACCGAACACCCGGTCACCGACCTCGAACCGGCTGGCACCCCGGCCGGTGGCAAGCACCCGCCCGGCCACCTCGACCCCCGGGGTGAAAGGCAGTGGCAGCGGGATGAATGCCTGCATGGCACCGGACAGGATCTTCCAGTCGATAGGGTTGACTCCAGCACCGGCGACATCGATCAGCACTTCACCTTCGCCGGCCACAGGGTCGGCAACTTCTTCCAGGCGCAGGACATCGGGACTGCCGTATTGGTAGGCACGTATGGCTTTCATGGACACCTCGATCAGGCAAGAAAACACAGGGAAACCGCAACCGCCGCGAGGGAACCGTCCCCCCGCTGGCGGGTGATCAGCGACGGCGGGCGTCGAGGCTGAAACGACCGGCACCAAACGCCACGACCTGCAACAGGCCACCGGCCATGGCCAGGTTCTTGAAGAAGTGGATGAACTGGTTCTGGTCGCCCAGTGCGTTATGGAAGGCCAAGGCAGTGACCACGCTGAACAACGCCAGCAATGCCGCGACAGTGCGGGTCCGCCAGCCAGCGACCAGGGCCAGGCCGCCGCCGATTTCAACGATGACCGCCAGGGCCAGGGCCAGCTGCGGAAATGGCAAGCCGACAGAGCCGATGTAACCGATCATCATCGCCGGTGCCGCCAGCTTCGAGACGCCGGACAGCAGGAAGATCGCGCTGAGCAGCACTCGGCCAGCCAGTGCGGCCACGGCCTGGGGAGTATCGGAGCGGCTTTGTTGGCGAGTGTCGGGTTGAGCAATATGGGCAGAAGCGGACATGAGGTATTTCCTTCAGTTGGGTGCGATCCGAGATGAATCGCCCGGGTGAAGAAAGCTTGCGCCGCCACAGCTTCTCTGAATAGCCGACTAATTTAGATCATTAGGTTCGATAAAATAGGCAAGAATACAACGCTCACTGGACACTGCCTCAACCCCTCCCCGGCTGGAATCGATCACACTGCCGGGGCGTCAACGCCGATAACGCCCAAGGAACCCGAGATGATCTCCGACCCTGGCACCCCGACACTGGACCAATTGCGCGTATTCCTGACCGTGGTGGAAGTCGGCAGCTTCGCCGGCGCCGCAAGAAAACTGCACCGCGCTACGTCCGTCATCAGCTACTCCATCGCCAACCTGGAAATGCAGCTCGGGGTCTCGCTGTTCGACCGCCAGAGCACGCGCAAGCCGCAACTCACCGAGGCCGGACGCACCGTGCTCGTAGAGGCCAGGACCATCGCCAACGGCGTCCATGGCCTGCGTGCCAAGGTCAGGGGCCTGTTGCAAGGCCTGGAGGCCGAGGTCCACCTGGTGCTCGATGTGATGCTGGCCCCCGAGCGTGTGGTGGACGCCCTCAAGGCCTTTCGCGAAGCCTTTCCCACGGTGGCCCTGCACCTGCACATGGAAGCCCTGGGAGCAGTCACCGAGCGGGTGATCGAGCGCGGCGCAGTCGTCGGCATCAGTGGGCCGATGAACGAAAGCATCGACGGGATCGAAAGAATCGGGGTGGGCAGTGTCGAGCTGATTCCGGTGGCCGCGCCGGATCATCCCCTGGCCGTCAGCGATGCCAACCTGACCGGCGCCGGGCGCGAATTCATCCAGCTGGTGCTGTCGGACCGCTCGACGCTGACCCGGGGCAGGGATTTCGCGGTGCTGAGCAACCGCACCTGGCGGCTGGCGGACCTGGGCGCCAAGCACATGTTGCTGCGTGCCGGCATCGGCTGGGGCAATATGCCGCGGCCCATGGTCGAGGAGGACCTGCGCAGCGGCCGGCTGGTGCGCCTGAATCTTCCGGAATATCAAAGTGGGATCTACCCCTTCGACGCCATCTACCGCAGCGACACGCCGCCGGGCCCGGCGGCGCGATGGCTGATCGAACGGTTCCTGCACCAGGTCTCGACGCCGCCGGCCATCCAGCCCCAGGCATAAGGCCTGGAGCCGGCAACGCGCTGAGCGTGGGACATTGCGCGGCTCGGTAGCGTGTCGTACGGGCCGGCGGTGATTGGCACCGGGCCCTGGCAAGCGGCCGCCTGGCGCACTCAGCCCAGCAACTCGCTGATCCAGCGCACCTGCCGGGCCATGTCCTGCACCTTCTCTTCGGGCACCGCCTGTGCCCGGCTGAAGTTTTCCAGGGTGCGCTGTTTCAGGCGCAGCAGGCGCTGCCATTTGGCCAGGAACGCCGGGCTGCGGGCCTGCAGTTGCAGAGGGCCGAAGTACAGCTCCCGGGGGCTGTAGCTCACCGGCCCTGTGCGCTCGGCGACGATGATTTCGTAGTCGAAACGGTTTTCCCGCAGCACCTCTTCGCACAGGATGCGGTAGCCGTTGTCCATCAGCCACTGGCGCAGGGGCTGCTCGCCCCCGTTGGGCTGCAGGATCAACCGCTCCTGGCCATTGAGGCGCGCCTTGCCGGCTTGCAGCAGGTCGCGGATGGTCTCGCCACCCATGCCGCACAGGCTGATGGCGCTGATGGCGTCGCCCGGTTCGATCGCCGCCAGGCCATCGGCCAGGCGCACGCTGACCTGCTGCTCCAGGCCGTTGTCGCGCACCGTGCGCCGGGCCGCGTGGAACGGCGTCAACGCCACCTCTCCGGCCACCGCCGCGCTGATGCTGCCGCGCAGCAGCAAGGCCACCGGCAGATAGCCGTGATCCGAGCCGATATCGGCCAGGCGTGCGCCGGTTGGTACATGCGCCGCCACGCGCGCCAGGCGCATGGACAATGTCTGCTGATTCAACTGCTGCCCCTTTTCACCACCAAGGTCCGGCACCTTGTGCCGGATCGGGGGGCGATTCTGGCGAGCAATGCCGGGCATTTCAAATTTATGCGACCGGGGCCGGGGATGCGGGTGCCGCAAAGGCCCGCTCCGGACAGGGTCGAAGGCAGCGTCCTCCATGGCGGGTTTCTGAGCGCAGGCAGACCTTCGTTGCTGGCCGCGTGCAACCTGGTCAGTGATAGACTGCGCGCCCATTGGGGAGGTGAAAAAATGCTGTGTCCGGAATGTGAACAAGGCGAAGTAACCCAGGTTCAAGTGCGGGCAACGCAGGAAATCCTGCACCTTTGCCAGGAGTGCGAGTTGCTCTGGCTCAGCGCCGAGGTCATTGGTACCGAGCCTTTCAACAGCTTCACGTCCTACATGGAGGAACTGGGTTTACCACCGCTCTGGAGCTCGCTGTATGTCCTTGAACCCGAAAAGATCACCAGTCCTCAGGCACGGAAATACCTGCGTTCGGTCGGCTCGATCTAGGTTGCTCGAGCCACAACGACGATTGCCTCCCCCACACTCTGAAGCGCAAGAGATGAACTACCAACTCTGGATGGAACCGGATGACTGCCAGACCTTCTGTCTGAGCGGCCCACAGGGAAACACCGCACGCAAACTGCTTCACCCCGACGCCCGGCTAGTGTGGGAAGTGGAAGCCCCCAGCCACTTCGAAGCAATGACCCGGTACTACGCGTACATGCAGTGGGGCGAATACAAGAGCGACCTTCCCGAACAGGAGCCCATGCCTTGAACACCGCCCAGCAGGTGGGCATAGCCCCCGAGTTCATCATTCTGCAAACCGCCCATTGGGTGCTCAATCATCACCTGTCCTCCGCCCTGCCCGGCTACCTGATGCTGGGCTCGCGATCCCGGGTCAATTCACTGGCCGAGCTGCCCGAGAGCGCCCTGACGGAGTTGGGCGGCCTGCTCGCCAGGGTGCAGAAAAACCTGGAGCTGCAGCTCAAACCCAAGTGGCTGTACATCAGCCGGTTCGGCCATGCCCCCCGGCTACCCCATCCATTTCCACTTTATTCCGGTGTACCCCTGGGTCGAGGAGCTGTTCTGGAGTGATCAGCGCTACCGGCTGCTTGAAACTTTCGCCCATGAGGAAAACGCCCTGTCACTGACTGACGGGGCGGAACTGACCCTGTTCATCTGGCGCGAATTCGGCGAAAACCCGCAACCGCCGGCCATTCAAGGGCCCTCCATCGAACAGGTCATCAAAGGCTTGCGCAGCTCGTTCAACTAGCAATGGCCCGTGGCGCTGCGCGCTGTTCTCCGCGCCCCAAGGCAAGCCCCCTTACCTGGCGGTTTTCTTCAGGGAAACCGGGATGCCCCACACCAGGTCTTCCATGCCGGTGTCCCCTTGCAGGCGGGTTTTCATCGGTTCGATACGCGCCAGCACCCGGCGTCCTGTGTCGTTGACATTCGCCAGCTCCTTGTCGCTGAACTTCTTGACCAGTTCCACGGGGGCCGGCCTCACGTAGACCTGGATATCCCGCAGTGCGCATTTGATGTTCTGCGGGTCGATAGCCTTGCAAGTCTTCTTGTCGTAGCTCACGGCCGGGGTTTTCAGGTGGAAGCGGTCGCTGAGCAGTATCTGGCCGGGCTGGATACTGAAGGCCAGGGGCGCGTAGGCGTCGGGGATCTTTGCCTTCAACTTGACGGACTGGACATCACGGATCTTGGTGCCTTCGGTCCAACCGCCTTCCGACACCTGCCGGCGCGTGTTGTATTGCTGCTCTTGCCAGGCCACGCACTGGCCGGAGGCGACATGCACGGTACTGCAGACATTCTGGGTGTGGGTGGTATCCGCGTAGGAAGCGTCGCGCCAGTATTGTTCCTTGACGAACTGGCGATACAGCACCGCAGACATGTCCACCGAACCACGGGCACTGCTGGCCGGCTGGCCCTTCGCGGCGCCTACCTGGGCCAGGCTGCTGTCGATCCTGTAATCAATGCCGCCGGACATCAGGTAGGTTCCCGGCGGGACGATGTGCACTTCAAGGAAGTCCCAGAGAAATACGGTTTCCTTGATTTTCTCCAGGTCGTTATTGGCGAAGGACTGCATGTAGCCCTGGCCCGGCTGGTCCTTGTTGCTGAAGATCACGCGATGGGAATAGCTGGAGAGGTCGGTCACGCTCTTGTTGGGCATGAGCGCCGGCACCAGCACCACGGACATACCGTCCCGGGTCGCGCCATCGATGGTTTCCAGGAGCTGGTTGGTCGGGTTCTGCGTGGCGCTGCCATTGAGGTCGGAACTGCCCAGCGGGGCACAGGCACTCAAGAGCGTGACTGAAACCAGAACAGCCAGGGGGCGGAGACGCTTTACCAGGGTCTTCATTGGATATCCTTATCTGTAACGCAGCGAGGGCCAGATCCCTTTGGCAATACCGCTCAGGTCAGGGGCGAGTGCCGGCCAATGGGGGCGAAAGCGGCCTACTTTACTGCGTCGACCCGCCGCAGTAAAAGGCCGGTGCGGCAAGGCCGCACCTTGCTGCCTGGTCCGGAGAAGGCCGCCCGCATCCTAGAACTTCGCCTGCATCCCCACCCGCAGCGTGCGCCCCGGTGCCGGCATGAAGCTCTGCGCCAGCGGGTCCAGGTAGTAGCGGTCGGTGAGGTTCTGCAGCGACACGTTGAGGCTGGCGTCTTCCTTCAGTTTGTAGTTGAGGAACAGATCGAACAGCGCCACTTCGCGGTAGTTCAGTTGCGGCGTGGTGGCGCCGGTCTGCCAGGGCTTGTCGGCGGTAACCGTGGGGCCGGAGGTGTAGGTGATGCGCGTACCGAGGGTCAGGCTCTGGTCGAAGAAGCGCAGGCCAGTGGTCAGGTTGCCGGCAAAGCGTGGCGGGTTCTGGGTGTTGGTGTAGGAGCCCATGAAGCTGCCCGGGGTGCAGTCCGGGGTGTCGGCGGTTTTCTGGTAGGGATTGCTGGTGGCGCGCAGGGTGGCCGCGAAAGCCGCGTCGCAGGTTTCGGTCTTCAGGTAGTAGGTGGACGACAGGTCGGCAAACACCCGCCCGGCATCGTAGCGGGTCTGCAGTTCCAGGCCGCTGGTTTTGTAGCTGTCGGTGTTGCTGAAGCGCATCAGGCCCCACAGGCCCGGGCTCGGGTCGTAGTAGCGGGTGATGTAGTTCTTGATGGTGTTGTTGAAGTAGGCCAGCTTGAACGCCGCCGAGTCGTCATCCACCAACAGGCCCTTTTGCAGGGTGCTGGCGCCGATCTCCCAGTTGCTCGAACGCTCGGGCTTGAGGCCCTTGCCGGGCATCGTCTGCTGTACGCCCTGGCTGGTTTCGAACAGCGACGGCATGCGAAAGCCCTGGGTGTACGAGGCGTACACGAAGGTGTCCGGCAGCACTTCGATATTGATACCGAAGGCCGGGGCAAAGGCGCCACCGCTGTTGCTGTTCTTGCCGGAGTAGTTGTAGCCGGTGACCACCTCGCCGACCTGGGACGGATAGACCGTGGAGTCGGTGGCGCCAAAGTCGTTGTAGCGCACGCCCTCGAAGGGGAAGTTGGTGTTCTGGAAGACGATGCCGTTGTTCAGGCGCGGGTCGGTGGCGTCGGTGTACTGGCCGTTCTGGTCGGGGAACCACATCATGTTGCCGGAATTGTCGCCGTTGGAAACCCGCAGGTAGCGCAGGTCACGTTCCTCGCGACGCGCCGTGGCCGTGGGCACGTGATCCTTGCTGCGATAGTGGGTGTAGCGCCCGCCGCCCCACAGGGTGAGGCTGTCCACCGGCTTGTACTCCAGCTTGCCGTTGAAACTGAACTCCTGCCGCGAACCTTCGCGCAGCATGCGGTTGGCGTTGATATCGTCCTGGGTGGTGGCCACGCTTTTCTGCGGGCGCAGTTCCTCCAGCTGGAACGAGCTGCCCAGGTCCAGCTTCAAGTCGCCGTAGCCGGTCTCGAAACGCGAGGTATTGGCCAGGCCACCGCCCACCCGGCGATCGGCCTGGCGGCTCCAGTTGCGGTCCGAACGGTAGGCCTGGGATGCCGGCGCCGAGACGGCGGTCAACTGGCTGGTCTGCGCATCGGTCATCCACAGGTCGGCGCTCAGGTCCACCAGCGGGTTGCCTGCAGGCAGGTAGTTGTAGCGCGCGGTGTAGGTGTCGATCTGGGTGTGGCCCAGGGGGTACTGGTAGATGCCGCCAGTGCCGAAACGGAAGATGTCCGAGGGCATGATCTCGCCGATACGTCCGTCGTAGCGCCGGTAGCCCAGGTCGAAGGTGTGGCCGTCCGCCGGGCGCAGGGTGGTCTTGAGCAGCCAGGATTCGGTCTTCGACGAGGAGTTCAGCACCTCTTCCCCGGCGTTGTAGGTGGTGGCGACGCTGGTCTCTTCATCGCCGTAACGGTCATAGGTGCGGTAGCGATCCTGGCCCTTCTTGCCGGCGAAATAGTTGCCCTGGTTGCGATGGGCGTAGGCCGCCACCACATCGAAGAATTCATGGGAATAGGCGAACGCGGCACTGCCGGCCTCGGCCTCCGAGCCGAACAGCCCGCCGCGGCTCTGATGCGGCTCGGAGTACAGGTCCTGGGTCTTGGAGTGCGGATCGCGGGAGGCCGGGGCCACACCGTTGTTCCAGACATCACCCTTGAGGCGCAGGCCGATATTCTGACCGTCCTTGAGGATGTCGCCGACCCCGAGGGTGCGCATCTTCACCGTGCCGCCTATGGCACTGGAGGTCAGGCTCGGGCCCTTGTCGATGGCGATGTCGCTGATCATGTCCGGGTCGATGTAGCTGCGTTGCTGGGTCCCGGCATAACCGCGATAGACATCCAGCGCCTGCTGCGAACCGTCCACCGTCACCGCCACCCGGCTCTGGCCCTGGATGCCGCGGATGTTCACATCCAGGCCGCCGCCATTGCGGCTGTCACCGACCTGGACCCCGGGCTGGCCCTTGAGCATGTCGCCCACCGACACCACGCCAAAGCGCTGCATGTCGTCGGCAGAGATGTACACCGATGAACGCGGTGCCCGGTACACCTCTTCCTCGTCAGGATTTTCGCCCTTGACCTTCTGGGTCGGCAGCGACACCGCATCAAGGCGCAGGCGCAAGGCATAGCCGCCGTCGGCCTGGCGCACGTAGCCCAGGCCGGTGCCCGACAGCAGCTGGTTCAAGCCCGCCTCGGTATTGAAATCCCCTTGCAGGCCCTGGCTGGTCTTGCCTGCGGTGAGCAGCGCACTGCCGGCCATGCTGATGCCCGCCTCGGCGCCAAAGCGCGACAGCACCTGGTCCAGGGGACCGGCGCCGATGCTGTAGTGGCGCTCGCCGGCAGCCAACACCACTTCACTACAGAGCGGCTGCAAACCGAGCAACAGCAGGCCGAAGGTATGGGTACGCAAGACACGAGCAGGGAAAATCATGCAGGGCTCCTAGGGATCGAAACCCACCTGTGCCGGTGGGTAATACCTGAAGGCCAAGCCAGATCGAAAAAACTATCGCGCCGGTGAAAAAAAAGTTTCAGGCCGGCACCACGGTCACCCAGTAACGGGTTCTTCGCTCGATGCGCACCGGCAAGGTATTGGCTACCAGGGCCAGGGCGGCATCGGTGTCGTCCAACTGGAAACTGCCGGTTACGCGCAGGCCCGCCACGGCTTCGCTGCAACGCAAGAAGCCCGGGCGATAGCGCGACAGCTCTGCCAGCAACTGATCCAGGCGCATGCGCTCGGCGGGCAGGATGCCGCGCATCCAGGCCTGGGCCAGAAACGTATCGATGGGGCTTGGCCGCCCTGCTCCCCGGCCATCGACTCGGGTTTGCCAGCCGGCCTGCAACGCCAGCGGTGCTGGGTGCTGCCGTGCGCTCACCTGCACCAGCCCGCGCAACACCGTCACCTGGGTGCCCAGGCGATCGTGACGCACCAGCAGGTTGGCACCACGGCTATAGAGCACCGCATCCGGGGTCGACAGTTGCAGGGATGCAGAGCCCGCCGGGGTGTCCAGAGCCAGTTCGCCCTCGATCAATTGCAGGCTGCGCTGCCGGGCGCTCAGGTCCAGGTTCACCGCACTGGCGGTGTTCAGCCATAGCGAGCCACCGTCGGCCAGGGCCCAATGGCGTCGCTCGCCGACGCCGGTGCGATAACTGGCCAGGGCTGAGCGCACCAGGGTGGAATCCGCCCCCTGCCAGGAAATGCCCCCCAACAGCCCCAGGGCCAGCAGGCACTTGAGCACCTGTCGCCGTCGCTGCGGATCGGCGCCCGCCGCTTGCAATGCCCGGCGCGCCGTGGCATCGGCCAACAGATTGGCCCCTGGCTGCAACATCAGCGGCAGGCTGCTGACCCGCTGCCACGCGTATTCATGCTCGACGCTGGCTTGCCGCCACTGCTGCAGGGCCTGATGGTCCGCGGCGCTCATCAGCCCGGACTGCATCCGCACCAGCCAGTCGATGGCGTTGTCCCGCACTCGGGGATCGACCGCAGCGCCACTCATTCAAAACGGCTCGCGTAACAGACACTGAAGGCCTTGCCCATGGCCCGCTGCACCTGGGCCACGGTCAAGCCCAACTGCGCAGCGATCTGCGGATAGGTCAGGCCATCGAGCTGGGACAGAAAGAAGATCTGCCGCACCCGCGACGACAACCCCACCAGCAGCGAATCCAGCTGCAACAGGGTCTCGATCATCAGATGCCGCTCCTCCGGCGAAGGCTCCTCCCCCACCGGCCGCGCCGCCAGGGCTTCCAGATAAGCCCGCTCGATCGCCTGGCGGCGCCAGCGATTGATCAGCAGGCCGTTGGCAATGGTGGCCAGGAACGCCATGGGCTGGCGCAACTCACGCACATCCTCCTGGGAGCGCAGCACCCGGATAAAGGTGTCATGGGCCAGGTCCTCGGCATCGGCACTGTGCCCCAGGCGCCGGTGCAGCCAGCCCCGCAGCCAGCCGTGATGGTTCGCATACAACTGGGCGACGGGCGAAGAGAGGCTGTGGTTGTGCATGGCAGATTCGCATTAATGATAATGCTTCTCATTTTATGGTTTTGCGATGCACGTTGTACAGGGTGGGAAGCGGGCGATTGCCGCAAGGGAATGGGCCCACCCTCCCACATCCGGCTGCCGGGGACGGGCGCCAAGCGAGCATTTCAGAGCTTTTGCGGGTGCGCCCGGCACTTCTCGCAGGCACATCCCGCCCGCTCTTCGTGTCGCAGAATCAGGAAGTCTGCCGGTCGATGTCGCGCCGAAGCACCACCGCCGTGGTGATGTCCTCGACGGACTCGTGACTGGCTACGGCATCCCGGACTCGGTTCAGATCATCAATGGTGCGGGATTCGATCTCGATCACCAGATCGAGCTGGCCACTGACCGAAGAGATGCGTCGCACCTGGGAGTGCTGGGCCAGCATGTCCAGCAGGCTGATGGCCGGCGTGCGTTTCAGGCACACCAGAAACATGGCGCGAATCACGTTGGCGTCGATTTCGCCAATATCCGCCCGGTAGCCCCTGATCACGCCATTGCGCTCAAGGTTGAGGACACGCTCGCTGGTGGCGCTTCTGGACAGTCCGATTCTCGCGGCCAGGGCCTTCAGGGCAATCCGCGCTTCTTTAGACAGAATGTCCAGTATTTCGCGATCTTTCACGTCCAGGTCGCGCATCAAGACTCCTCACTTTGACTACCGAATTTGTGCCGGTCGATTCCGACAATATGCAGGCCAACACCGACCGCATACCTACTGCCGTCAAGGATTTCGCATGCCAAGCTAACTGAAAACAATAACTTGGAAAACCATTACCATGACCAACCTTTCCCATCCCGCCCCGCAGTTCTCGCCCCGCGATGCCGAACAACTGGCCGAGCAGCTTTTCAATGTCGTCGCCACGGCCTCGCCCCTGGATGGCGAGCGCGACTGCAACTACCGGTTGAACACTGCAAGCGATGCGGGGTGGATTCTGAAGGTGGTCAATTCGAGTGAACCGCGTACTGAAAGCGAGCTGCAGACGGCCATCCTCAGCCACCTCGCCAGCTACAACCCCGAGCTTGCCGTGCCGCAGTTGAAGAAGAGCCTTGCCGGTGGCTTCCTCGCCTCGGCCGTGGCGCCCTCCGGTGAAACCCATGCGGTGCGCCTGGTGAGCTGGCTGCACGGCACTCCCCTGGCCGAGGTCAAGCGCACCTTCGCCCTCATGCGCAGCCTGGGCCAATCGTTCGCCGACATGGATCGTGCGTTGCAGGGGTTCATGCATCCCGGTGCGGTGCGCGACCTGGACTGGGACCTGCGGCACGCCGCGCGCTCCAGATCGCGCCTGCATTTCGTCAAGGACCCTGGCCGACGAGCCATTCTGGAGCGCTTCATTACCGCGTTCGAAAACACCGTGCAACCCAGGCTTGCGCGGTTGCGCACGCAGGTCATTCACAATGACGGCAATGACTGGAACATCCTCGTCGACCCGCGGACTCATCAGCAGGTCTCGGGCATCATCGACTTTGGCGATGCCGTGCATACGGTGCTGATTGCCGAAGTCGCCATCACCTGCGCCTACTCCATTCTCGACATGGAGGACCCAATCGGCGCGGCCGCCGCCCTCACCGCCGGCTTCCACGAGCGCTACCCGCTGCAGCCGCAAGAACTGGACGTGCTGTTCAACCTGATCGCCATGCGCCTGGTCATCAGCGTCACCTTGTCGGCCTCGCGCCACGAGCAGACCCAGGACAACCCTTACCTGGCCATCAGCGAAGCCCCGGCCTGGCGCCTGCTGGAAAAAATGGACCGCATGAACCCGCGCCTGGCGACGGCGATCCTGCGCAAGGCCTGCGGCTATGACGCGATAGAAGGTGCCGGGGCGGTTCGCCGCTGGGTGGATGAAAACCGCCACGCCTTCGCGGACATCGTGCATCCGGCGGCGGCGACCCTGAACAAGGCCATTGTGCCGTTCGCCGATGCCGCCCATGTGCTGACGGTCGCCTCCGCCGAGCAGCGTCCGGCAGAGGCGGCGAAATGGTGGAACGATTTTGCGGCTGAACATCAAGTGCCACTGGGCATCGGCCCCTGGGGCGAAGAACGGACCATCTACACCGATGCGGCATTTGAATCGCGCTTCATTGCAGGGCAACGTCGGATCATTCACCTGGGCGTCGACTTGATCATGCCGGCCGGAACGCCGCTGTACACACCGCTTGCCGGCGTAGTGCGCAGCGTCGAGGTCGAGCGTGAACCGCTGGGCTATGGCGGCTTGATCATGCTTGAGCATTCGCCTGAGGGCTGCCCGCCGTTCCTGACCCTGTGGGGGCACATGGCCCACGAAGCGCTGACCCGCCTCAAGCCCGGGGACCGTCTTGAGGCGGGTGCCCTGGTGGGCCACATGGGCGCGGACACGGAAAACGGCGGCTGGCTGCCCCATGTGCACTTCCAGATGTCCACCGATACCCAGCTGCAAGCGAGCGAGTTCATCGGCGTCGGTGAGCGCGCCTACCTTGAGGTGTGGGCCGACCTGTTCCCGGATGCATCGACCCTGGCCGGAATCCCTGCGGAAACCTACAGCCAGGAAGGCAGAAGCAAAGCAGAGATCGTGGCCAAGCGTAAACAACTGCTGCTGCCCAACTTGTCGATTTCCTACTCGGACCCGATCAAGTTCGTACGCGGTGATGGGGTCTGGTTGATAGACAACTTTGGCCGGGCCTACCTGGACTGCTTCAACAACGTCTGCCACCTGGGCCACTCCCATCCCGACGTGGTGCAGGCCCTGGCGCGCCAGGCTTCACGCCTGAACACCAACACCCGTTACCTGCACGACAACATCGTGGAGTACGCCGAGCGGCTCACCGCGACCTTGCCCGAAGGCCTGGCGGTGGCCTCCTTCGGCTGTTCAGGCAGCGAAGCCAATAGCCTGATGCTGCGCATGGCGCGCAATCACACCGGGCGCAACGATGCCATCGTGCTGGACTGGGCCTACCACGGCACCACCCAGGAGCTGATCGACCTCAGCCCCTACAAGTACAAGCGCAAGGCCGGCAAAGGCCGTGCAGAACACGTATTCGAGGCGGCGGTGCCGGATGCCTACCGCGCTGCGGATCACTGGCCATTCGAGGAGCTGGGCAAGCGTTTCGCGCAAAGTGTCGCCGAGCAGATCGATAGCATGCGCAAGCAGGGCCGGGCCCCGGCGTTCTTTCTCGCGGAGTCCATTCCCAGCGTCGCCGGGCAACTGTTTTTCCCGGAAAACTACTTGCAGGAAGTCTATGCAATGGTGCGTGCCGAGGGCGGCCTGTGCCTGGCCGATGAAGTCCAGGTCGGCTTTGGTCGAGTGGGCAGCCACTGGTGGGCCTTTGAAACCCAGGGCGTGGTGCCCGATGCGGTGTCCATGGGCAAACCCATTGGCAACGGGCACCCGATGTCGGCAGTGGTGACCACCCGCGAAATCGCCGACAGCTTCAACAATGGCATGGAGTACTTCAACACCTTCGCCGGCAACCCGGTTTCCTGTGCCGTGGGGCTCAGCGTTCTCGATGTGATTGAACGCGACAACCTGAAACTCAACGCACTGACGGTGGGCAACTATTTGCTCGATGGCTTTCGCACGCTGCAGCAGCGCTACGATGCCATTGGCGACGTACGCGGCCTGGGGCTGTTCCTCGGGATTGAACTGGTCACCGATCGCAAGAGCAAGGCTCCCGCTACGCAACTGGCCAGGAAGGTCGCCGATGGTGCCCGGGAGCGCGGAATTCTGATCGGCACCGAAGGCCCCTACGACAACGTACTGAAAATGCGCCCCTCGATGATTTTCAGCCAGAAGAATGCCGACTTCCTGCTTGAGGTCCTGGACGAAAGCTTCAAGGCGGCACTGCGCTAGAGCATCAGGATCGAGGCCGCAGCGCCCCAAACCGGGCTGGCCGACATAGTGTCGGCCAACTCCGGCAATGTGTCCGGCACGCGGACACCTTGCCGGGTGCTTTGCGCAATGACCTGTGCAAAGCTTTTCCCGAGGCCAGGGTGAAGAGCCCACAACAAAAAATAATAATTCTTCAAAGGTGCCATCCCATGCTAACCAGAACGCTCAAGGGTCTGCTTGCCGCATCCACCGTCGCCGCCGCGGCGCTCCTCTGCCCCGCAGCCGCTCAGGCTGATGACTTGCAATCGATCCGGGAATCCAGAGAAATCCGCATCGCCATGAGCGGGCAATACTCGCCCTTCAGCTTTGCCAACGAGCAGAACCAGATCGTCGGCTTCGACGCCTCCATCAGCGAAGCCCTGGCCCAGCGGCTTGGGGTGAAGGTCAGCATTGTCACCACGCCCTTCGACGGGATCATTGCCGGGCTCCTGGCCAAGAAATACGACGCCATCATCGCCTCCATGACCATTACCCCTGAACGCCTGAGGGCCGTGGATTTCGTCGGCCCCTACTACCACGCCGGCCGCACCATCGTGGTGAAGGAAGACTCGCCGATCAACAGCCTGGCTGACCTGAAGGATGTGACGGTGGGCGTCACCCTCGGCGATGCCCACGACAAATGGGCCAGGGCGCGCGGCAACCTGAAGGTCAAGACCTACAAAGGGCTTCCCGAGATGCTGGTCGACCTGGAAGCCGGGCGCCTCGACGCGCTGGTGATGGACAGCGTTCCGGTACTGGTGGCCGTCAAGGAAACCGGGCAGAAAGTGCGCATCATCACGCCACCCGACAGTGACGGTGGGGTTGAAGGCATGGGCATTGCGCTGCGCAAGAACAACCCCGAGCTCAAGGCAGCGATGCAGCAGGCACTGAACGAGATGCTCGCCGATGGCAGCTACGAAAAGATCTCGATGAAGTGGATCGGCAAGGACATTCGCTGACTCCTCTTCAGCCTGGCTCGACCTGGGGTCGGGCCAGTCAACCTGACCTTTTCGAGCCTGCCCATGGATCTGACACTCATACAGCGCACCCTGCCGTTTTTTCTGGAGGCGGCCTGGGTCACGGTGCACGTTTCGCTACTGGCACTGCTGCTGGGCCTGCTGGTCGCCATCGTGCTGGTGGCGGCCCGGCTGTCCGGCTTTTTCCTGCTTCGCTGCCTGGCCAGGGTCTACATCAGCGTTTTTCGCGGCACGCCCTGCCTGGTCCAACTCTTCCTCCTCTACTTTGGCGGCCCGCAGATCGGCCTTGAGCTGGAGCCGTTTTCCGCTGGCGTCATCGGCCTGGGCCTGAACATCGCGGCCTACATGGCCGAATCCATTCGCGGCGCCATCAGCAACGTCGATCCCGGCCAGGTCGAAGCGGCCCGCTCAATCGGTTTCGGCAAGGGCCAGACCCTGTGGCTGATCACCCTGCCGCAAACCGCCAAGCTGATGATCAGGCCACTGGGGGTCAATGCGGTCGCGCTGATCAAGGGCTCGGCCCTGGTGTCGACCATCTCGGTGGTGGAGCTCTCCTATACAGCGCAGCGCTTTATCAGCTCCACCTACAAGCCATTCGAGATCTTCATGGTGTCGGCCATTTTGTATATCGCCATGGTCTACACGGTCAGATTGCTGGTTGACCACCTCGACAAACGCTTCGCGGCAAAGTGAGACGCGTCAATGCAAAGCCTCGATCTCAGTATCCTCACCCCCTATTCCGAGCTGCTGGCAACCGGACTCTGGTGGACCATCGTCTTGTTCCTCTGCTCCAGCGTATTGAGCCTGATAGCGGGCATAGCCTTCGCCCTTATCGTGCTCTACACCCCCAAACTGGTATCCCTTCCCATACGCTTCATGACCTGGCTGCTGATGGGCACGCCCCTGCTGCTTCAGCTGTACCTGATCTATTACGGCCTGGTGCAAGTGGGGATCGATATCCCGGCATTGATGGCTGGCATCATCGGCCTGAGCCTGCACTTCGCCGTCTACAACGCCGACGTCATTCGTGCCGGGGTCCTGTCGGTCGATCCGGGGCAGATTGAAGGCGCGCGCTCCATTGGCCTGAGCCGCAGCCAGGCTCAGCGCTACGTGATTGTGCCGCAAGCCCTGCGCAGTACCCTGGCGCCCCTGGGCAACAACCTGATCGTGCTGCTCAAGGACACCTCCCTGGTGTCGATCATCGGCATTGCCGAACTGGTCTACAGCGCCCAGCGCGCCGTGAGCGAAACCTACAGCCCGTTCGAGTTCTATCTGGCCGTCGCGGTGATTTATTACGCGGTCAATCTTGTCCTGGAAGCCGGCCTGCACCTTCTTGAAACCAAGGTAGAGATGTCACGATGACCACCGAAAAGCTCATGGTTGAAGTCAAGGGCGCGCGCAAGGCGTATGGCGCACTTGAAGTGCTCAAAGGCATCGATCTGTCTGTCTCGCGCGGGCAGATCATCGCCATCATCGGCCCCAGTGGTTCGGGCAAAAGCACCCTGCTGCGCTCGATCAACCACCTGGAAGTGCTGAACGAGGGGGAGATCTGGCTGGAAGGCGAACACGTCAACCGCCCCTTGAAAGGTCGAGCCTTTGAACAGCACATCAATAGCGTGCGCCAGCAGATGGGCATGGTGTTCCAGCACTTCAACCTGTTCCCGCACCTGACCGTGCATGAAAACATCGCCCTCGGCCCGGTCAAGCTCAAAGGGCTGACCAGGCCAGCCGCTCGCGAGCTGGCCATGGAGTACCTGTCGAAGGTCGGCCTGGCCAACAAGTTCGACGAGTACCCTTCTCGCCTGTCCGGCGGGCAGAAACAGCGCGTGGCCATTGCCCGGGCCCTGGCGATGCGCCCCAAGGTCATGCTGTTCGATGAAGCCACCTCGGCGCTGGACCCCGAGCTGGTGGAAGAGGTCAACCAGGTCATGAAGCAACTCGCCGCCGAACACATGACCATGTTGATCGTCACCCATGAAATGCGCTTTGCCGGCGAAGTGGCGGACCGGATCATCTTCATGGACGGTGGCGTGGTGGTCGAGGAAGGCGCGCCACAAGAGATCCTGCAAAACCCCACTCACGAACGAACCCGGTCGTTCCTGAAAAAGCATCTGCATGCATAGATAAGTTGCACGCCCAATTCGCGAACAGGCTGTTGTGCCAAACGAGTACGCTTGGAGTACTTGTTTGGCACCGTAGCAGGCTGGAACCTGCACGCAGCGGCTTGAGCGCTCCCACGGGATGGAAACCATATCTCTTGTACAAAGTCACGGCTGGCATCTGTGCATAGGTGAACCCCAGCCGAATCCTCCCCGTCCCTCGCCCCTCACCCAAGCGATCAATTGCTCGATCAAGGCAGCGCCGACCCCGGTGATTTTTTTGTCCGCGATGGCTTTCCAGCTGTTTGCACCTACTCTTCTCGACGAAACATGGCGCTTTGACAGCATTATGCCCTCCTCGTCCATCGTTCAAATGCAGATTCGACCTAGTCCAACATGTCTTTTCGAAAGGAATTCAAATGTCAAAACATGCAGGTGTATTCAGGGGTGTGTCAGCGGTGCTGGGCACCGCGATATTGCTGGGTTTGCCAGGCACTAGCTTCGCCTTCCTGGGCGAATTGAAAGCGACCCTTGGCTTCGAGGTAACCGCCGGGGTCGACAAGGAGACGCTGGCGGTCATCAAGGCGTTGCCTGCTGACGTGCGCGTCGAAGTATTCAAGATCTTGGATCGTACGGATCGAAGCGTCTACGGCTACCTCGATAAAGTGAACGAAACCGTGCGCAATGCCGTGGACGAGATTTCTTGCGCTGCTTCCGGCGCGACCTATGGTGCGGGAAAGGGGTTGAAACAAGTACTGGGATTCACCCCCGACGATGTCAAAGACATGAAGGAGGCACTGATAAAAATAAGAAAAGGTTTCTCCTACAAGACTTCGGCCGATCAATTCGCAACTGTCTATGCCGACTACGATGCAAGCGCACGCACGGTGGTGTGCTCAGAGGGCAGGACCTCTCCAACCGGCAGGGAGATGGCACGCCTGCGAGGCCAAACCAGCGAGTCCTACATCTTGTGGGCCAGGCTTCGGGACATGTGCTCGCGCTCGGAAGATTGCTATGCCCTGGTCTACGACACCCTCAAGACCAATATGGCCTCCGCGGCGAGACAGGATCTTGCAGTGACCAAGGCGCAAGAACGCTTTGCCGGTTTCAAGCCCAGTATCGAGCGGAAGTCTTCGTTCCTGGGCCTGACCAATACCTACAACGTGCAGGAACACGAGGAAGCACTCGGCAAGATGCTATTCCTGAACGATCAATTGATCCTGGTTTCCACCGCCCGGATCGATAAGGCCAAAGCTCGTTTATCGGAGCATGACAAGTACCTGACAACAGCCGAGGCGGACCTGTCCAGAGCCAGAACGCTTGCCTCGGGCAATACAAACCAGCGCATCCAGTCCTGCAACCTAGGCTACTCGCTGACCGCTCGTGGCCCGGCCCTGGCACAAGGCCTGGCAGAAGTGAAAAGCTTCGAAATGCTCACTCAGCCGCAGCTGACGGAGCTTCAGACACGGCTGGACACCATCGCCTCGACAGCAAAATCACTTCAGTCCTATTCCTCCGACGAAGTGGGCAACAGCCAGTCCAAGTGTTACTTCATCAGGATATGGAACCCACATACCGATCACAGTCCCAATTGAAATGCACAGGTGTGGGCCTGCTACACTCCCGCCCCCAAAACACCTGCCGATGACCACAGCTTCCGGTCGCCCATCGAAAGGACTCTCCCATGAACAAGCTGATCTACAGCCTTTTTGCCTCAACACTGGCCCTGTCTGTTGACATTGCCCATGCCGCCTCCGTGGCCGAAGTCTTCACCGACGACATGCTGGGCACCAATCAGCGTTACTTTGAATCCGTCGCCGGAATCCCTCGGGAATCCTTCGGCGATGAGCACAAGTTCAAAGTCCAGGGCTGCGACATCACCGCCACGGTAGAGGGCGGCAAAGTCAGCAAACTGCGCATGGAACTGACGCCCAAATGCCAGGCCGACCTGACCCAGTTCGTCGGCACCTACGCCCCGGCGCCAGGCAAACCCCTCACCGTCGGCGCCTTTACCGAGTCGTCCGGTGGCGGCCTGAGCTACAGCGCCAGTTGCCTGAGCATGTGCGGAAACGCCGCCGACCCTTCCGTCTATGCCCACTGGGAAGGCCCCCATGCCGTAGATTTCAAGGAAGTGCTGCTGGAGGTGGTGCTGGCCTCGGATGCCGCGCTCAACGCCGCCGACCAATGGGAATCGCAGATGCGCAAAGCAGAAGGCGAAGACTACGTGATGGAGACCCGCTTCAACTGCGACCAGAAATACGACGCCGCCGCGCAGAAGGCCTTTGAGAAAGTGCAGGTCAACGCGGTCACTATCGGCACCGGGCTCAAAGCGTCCGGTTGCTGACATTCAGCACGAGAAGCCACACAGCAGCCGGAAGTCGATAACGACCGGCTGCGACACTGCCGTCTCCACTCTCAACCCACGCCCCCCCGCCAAAAATACGCCCAAAGGATGGAGATGAAATTCTGGCCCCTCCATGCAGGCACGCGCCGGCCATGGTACGTAAAGCTGCTCTGGATACCGCTGCTGCTTGGGCTGGTCACTCATTGGGACTTCGCGTTGCCAAGGGTGAATGTTCACTACTCCCAAGCCGGCCGTGATGAACTCAGGTACATCTGGAACGTCCAGGATCGGATTGATAAAGGAGGAATGCTTCCCGGAGGCGGCGCAACCGATCATGGCGCGCTCTTCCCGGACGACGAGTTCTTCATGGAATTTTCCTGGTGGAGCAAGAACACCGGGCGCAATCATTGCATCAGCATCACCCCGCAGTGGCCCAACACCCATATCTACCTGAACGCCGACGGCGACATCGACAGGCGAGAAAAGAGCGGAACCGATGTGCACCGGTTGGAGGAATGTCGCTGGGACCGGGCCAAGCCTTAGGTCGGTATCACGGGCGCAACGGCAACGGCAGCCTGTGTGACCTGTAACCATGGTTTTTTGACCGGCGATGCCGCGTCATCTGTTTGCGGTGACGGCTTGAACTGCAGAATGGCCAGGCACCTGCAAAGGCGAAATTCCCGCCTCCCACTGGGGTCCGTACCTCAGCCGAGGCGGTCGATAGCGCTTGCAAGATTGACGCGGGCTTGCGGTTCAAATGCATCGAAGTAGGGTGCGGTCGTATAGATGCGCCCGCGTGCCAGGAAGCCCTCCAGGACCTGGCGCCGCTTTCGGCGGTACACAAACAGCGGTACATATCGGTACTCGCGACGGACTTGGCGGTCGTACTCCTCAAACCGCGCGGCCGATGCCCCAAGGATCGCCAGATCCGTGTCCACCAACACGGCCTCGTCTGCCGACGCTGGAGCGCCGTCGTGTCGCGTCACCATGATCAGGCCGTAAAGCCTGCGTCGGATTTCATCCCCCAGGCCGCTATCGCGTGCCACGTCGTCCAGCCATTGCGCACTGCGCAGCTCGTTGTCGCTGCGAAGGGGGTCGTATATGGCGTCATGAAACCAGAGTGCGAGGTCGACTTCAGCGGGGGCATGGCAGGCAGCGTTGATGAGCCGGCGCACCTGGAGGCATTCCTGCAAATGCTGGCAGTTGTGGTACGCACGATGGGGCTCGCGGTAGCGTCGAAGGAGCTCTTCATAGGTTGCTCGCGGCGGGCAGCCGGCGCCAAGCTCCGCCCAGAGGCGAGCCCAGGCGGCGAAATCCACACCATCAAGCACCTCGGGGGCGCCGTGCGCGCCGGCCGGAAAGAGGTTGCGCCCTTCTGGCGTTCCCCTCATCGCTCCTCCTCCCCATCAATGTACCGCTCGACCCAGGCGATCAACGTCGGTGCGGCAAAAGCCGTCGGCAGCAGTGGCCGCGCCGTGGTGGACAGCGTGAACGCCCCCTGGATAAAGCATGTAATGCCCGCCACCAGCGCGTCGAGCCCTCGGGCGCGGCGTCCGCGTTCGGCGAACCGCTGCCGGAGCAGGCCCTTGAGAAGCTTCATCTGCGCCGCTAGCACAGCCTGATAGACCTCACGCACGTCCGGGTCGTGGGCCGACTGCTCGCCGATCATCACCCATGCCGCGACCGCATCGGGCTGCGCGTCCGAACCGTAGGCCAGGTGTGCTGCAATGTAGGCCTGAAGCCTTTGCTCGGCGGTCTGGGCCTCAGCGGCCCGGGACTCGTAGCGCTGATGGGCGTAGCCGGCCAGTGAGTCGACCAGTGCCACCAAGATCTCGCGCTTGTCCTTGAAGTGGTAGTGCACGAGGCCAGGCGCTAGCTCCGCATGCCGGGCGATGGCCGCTACGGTTGCGCCAGCGTAGCCGGCCTTGGCCATGACGGCCTGGAGTGCCGCCACGATCTGGCCGCGTCTTTCATCAGTGTTCGAGCGCCGTGCCATGTCACCTTTCCAATGTTGGTTGCGCGACCAGCTTAGCATTGACATCGACCCCGCCACACCCTAGCTTTCCAAATATTGGTTATCAGACCAACTTTGGAGATCACGATGAATTCCTTCGCTGAAAAACTGATGGCGAGGGCCACTGCTGCGTCGGCCTCGGTCGAGCTACCGCTGGGTGACCGGGTGCGGTGTGTCCTGGTGCACGAGTTTCTTTCGGCCAGCGAATGCGAAGCGTTGATAGAAGCCACGGAGCAGTGCGGGTTCGCCAGCGCAGGGTCGGACTACCCGTCCTCCTACCGCGATAATGACCGGATCGTGGCAGACGACCCTGCTCTGGCCGGGCGGCTATTCGAACGTTTGAAGCACTGCGCCTTGCGGATGCCGAGGCTCGGGACGGTGATCGATGAGGACGGCTGGCGTCCGGTCGGCATCAATGAGCGGCTGCGCTTCTGCCGCTACCGGCCCGGTACCCAGTTCCGTGCCCATCAGGATGGTGTCCACCATCGCCAACACCAACAGTCACGCCTGACCTTCATGATTTATCTTAACGACGATGCATTCAGCGGCGGAGAGACCGTGTTCTTCGAGGGACGGTCCGCAGCCATGTCGAACCGGGATTCCACGCTCAGGCTGCGCCCCCGAAAGGGCAGCCTGATCGTATTCGACCACACACTCTGGCACGCCGGCGCCTTAGTGGACGCTGGCCAAAAATACGTCATGCGCAGTGACCTGATGTACGAGCCACAGCAATCCTTGCACGTCGACGGCCCCTTCCAGCCGGGCCACCACGGGTACGTATGGGCGCTTGCCGACCTGGGCGACAGGGGCTTGGCAAGCGCCGGGCGTGACGCAACCATCCGGCTGTGGGATCGCGAGGGCCGGTGCCTGGGCCAGCTTGACGGACATACACAATCCATTCTGGGTCTGGTGGACGTGGCGCCTGGCGAGCTTGTTTCTCACTCGCGGGATCGAACAGTCCGGCATTGGTCCTTGGCGACCGGCAAGTCAAGGTTGATCGGCACATCGGACTCGGCCGTCCTGTCCTCGGCAAAGTTAGGCGCTGGCCTCTTCGTAACCGGGGCTGCTGACGGTCGCGTGACAGTCTGGAACCTGGCGACAGGTGCCGCGGACAAGCGTCAGGCCCACGCCTGCTGGGTCTGGGCGATCGCGCCTACGGCCAACGGTGGTTTCGCCACCGCATCGGAGGACGGAACCGTCAGGCTGTGGCACCCCGAGGAGCGGGACTGCGTACAAGTGCTCGATCTGGGCCGCCCCCTGAGAACGCTGGCGAGCTGGATCGACGCCGATGGCAGCGTCACCTTGGCCGCTGGTGATCTCGACGGCGCGGTGCACCTGCTAGCGACCGAACCGATGCTCGCGCTCCTAGATTGCCTTGCCGCTCATGACGGGCCTGTGCGGCGCGTGCGCTTCAAGGCGCGACACATGCTGCTGACCTGCGGCGAGGACGGATTCGTCAAGCGCTGGAACCTGCCCTCACGGCAAGGGGTGAGCATCGGCTCACACGACAACTTTGCAACCGATGTGCTCCCCACCCGCGCCGGTGGCTGGATCAGCTGTGGGTATGACGGACGGATATTGGTGCATGGCGACAAGGGTTAGGACGCCCTACTCCTGCGCTACCCAATACCCGTGCTTTCGAGCGCACATACCGCAGCGATACCCGAAGCGCCCAGCCCGCGAAAAGACGCAACATAAATAGCGGCATTTTGATGGCGACCACTGGGGGCCGATGTTTATGATGCAACCCATGCTCGGGGCGACAATCTTGGCGATACGCCCATGAACAGCTGGAAATGCCTGCATGAAGATTGCGACACGGATCAAGCCCCTCGATATCACCGGAACGCTTGCGAGTGCCGCCTTCAAAAGCACATCACTGGAGCCTGATTGGACATGTACCCCACTGGAACTCATCTGATTGTTGGTCGAGGTCTCTATACCCACCACGGGATTTTTGTCGGCAGAAATCGCGTGATCCACTATTCCGGTATGGGCTCGGGTCTTCATAAGGGATGTATCGAGTCGACCTCTCTTGAAGCCTTCCTGCAAAACAAGAAAGCGCGAATCAAGACCTACAAAAAGGTCTACTTCCGCGGGCCCGAAATCTGTCGTCGGGCGCGCTCCAGGCTGGGCGAGGATGAATACAATCTTCTGTTCAACAATTGCGAGCATTTTGCCACCTGGTGCGCCACCGACCGGCACTCCAGCGAACAGATCAACGCCGCGACCGAACGCCTGAGTAGCAACCTCGTAACCCATCTGCTGATGCGCCAAGTAGCAAAGCAAACGGCCGAACAAACGACCAAGGTTCTACTCACTAAAGCGGGGACCTCGGCCGCAGGCAAAATACTGGCCGGCCAGGCAACCAAGACCGCAGCCAATCACGTAGCCCGATCATTGGCTGGACAGGCCCTGGCCAAGGGTGCAGTCAGCACCGTTGCCGGTTTCGCGGCTACGGGTGGAGTTTCCAGCATGACGGCTGTTGGATTAAGCACAGTCGGTATCGTCGGAGGCACAGCCCTTGCCCCGGCGGTGGCAACAGCAGCCGTCGCAGTAGGCGCGGCCTATGTGGTCAGTAGCATCTGGGATTTGGTTACGGACTGGTGGTAAGTCGTTGAGACCTCGGCAAAGGCCTGCCCCCCTCCAGTAAAAAGGCGACGCATTGCGTCGCCTTTTTCGTATTTTCAGAACTCAACCGGGGTGTACGCAGGATCAGCCATGCCCCATGGTTCTCTCACCCAAGGCGTGCAGCAGATTGCAGGCATCGCTAGGCAAGTTGCATCGACCGGTTGCATCCGCAGCCAGAAGCGGTCAATCAAAGAATCTACAAAGTGAGAGCCATTCAGACACCATCTCGAGCGCATTGTGGACGGTGGGGCGGTATAAGACGCAGAAAGCTTGAGGGTTAAAAACCCACAAAATCACATTAATCTTCACAAGAAAAAATAGGCACAACGTGGAAGATACTTCTGATTTTACCGAAACCGAATTCATTTCCTTCGTCAAGAACATACGGGTGGTCAACAAGGGCGGGACGGACGATGAGCTGGGTGAGTTGCTTGAAAAGTTCAGCAAGCTCTCAGGCCATCCAGATGGCTATGACCTGATTTTCCACCCTGAACCCGGTGCGGATAACTCCGCCGAGGGTGTTACTAAGACAGTGAAGGAATGGCGGAAAGCCCAGGGGCTGCCGGGGTTCAAGAACGACTGATTGCAGCGCTTACCCACATAAAGAGACACGCTCATAATTAAAAACAGCCAATAGCGGACGTTTAGGGTAGAGAAACAAATCTGTCCGTGTTTCTTGGGGCGACCACTCCAGTTCAGCTTTCATGTAGAAACGCGGGTTTCGATTTTTACTTGGGCTCTTCACACCGCCTGGGCCGGAAGCAGACAACTGTCGAGATGGGATTCGGTAGCCGAGTTAAAGGGCCTCCTTGCCTTTCTGCGCCTTTGGCCAACAGGTCGCTGGTATGATCCGCGTCCGGAGCCGCCTGCTGGAGGCGGTGTGTTTGAGCACAGGAAGTCCCATGAAAAGAATGCTGTTGGGTGTGTGTCTGCTTTCACTGGCCGGTTGTGCCAGCTCGCCCGATACCACCTTCACCCAGGCCACCCCAGGTTGCAAAGTGGCCACCTCTGAGTTCAATGGGAAGCCGGTCACTACGCAGTTCTGCATCAAGACCATCGCCTTCAAACCCTCACAATACCGAGTCACTGTTAACGACCAGGTGCTGTTCACCGGTACTGACTACCAACGCGTCGCCTTTGCCAAAACCATCAAGGAAGGTCCGGCCAAGGGCACATGCAACGAGCTGATCGAGTTGCAGGGCTCCGGCTCGACAACAGTGCCATTGAACGAGTTGCCCACCGAATTGGTGGCAGGCTGCCGGATTACGGCAGACGCGGCCGGCAACTCCCAAGCCTTCAGCAAAGACGACGCCTGCGACAAGGCGTTCTACAAGTCGCTGGCGCCGTTGCTGGGCAAGGTGATGCCGGTTGAAGTGGCCCGCCAATGCAGCGTGACGGTAGGCGAGCAGACCGTGTTTGACCAACGTTTCAACTTTTAGAAAAAGGCACTGGAGCAGAGGGGCAGATTGACTTTCTCTGCTCTAGCCGATAGCAATCGGCACAAAACAGCGTTAACCGTCGAACAATCGCTAAGAAATCTGATCACCTATCACTACGATAGATACTCCGAACGTTACGCTAGATAGCCGGGTAAGCTCAGCCAATGCCCGCAAAGGGGCAGGCAAGTCGTAAAGTCTTAATGGATTCAGTGGACGGTATTGCAGCTCATATCCGTTCAAGGCTTGGTGTGCATCGCGATGAACGTCCGACCAGTCATATGCAAACAATCCACGTTTGGCAAAGGCAACGAAAGCGTTTGCGCTAGACATGGAGGTGACCAGACTTACATCGGACACCTCCGGCAATGAACAGACCCATTCTTCGGAGTGCTCGACGGAGGGAATTGCGGAGTCAGGAATCGGCCCCGGACCAGCCGTAGTGAAAAGCGCAACCTGCCCGATGGCATCAGTGGCGATCCATCCAACATCAAAGCCCTGAAGATCGTGGGGAGTAACCATTGGCACCTACTTAGAAAAAAGAGGCTAGTTGATTTTTAAACCCTAGTTTCCCAGATCTGAGTGTGTAAAAGCGCGTCGACGAATTGCCAAGTCGGGAAGAAATGCGACGATATTATCTCCCCGCTCCAAATGTCCGATCCTGGCCGATTGCGGCCTGTCACGAACGGTAGAAATCGGCCAAATGCAATCATTGAGTATCAAGAGGCGATTCAGTAGAACCGCGGCCTGTAGATCCTTTTGCGTTCTTCAGTTCAATGCAGTGGCCTTTTTTTCAACTAGCCCAGCTCCCACTACCAGCATTTCAGGCAAGCTTTTTCTATCTTCGTCTGATGCAGCGCCGATATGAACATCACCTTTCCACAGCTCCCCAGCTACAACTCTAAGATCTAGGTCTGTCTGAGTGCTTCTTAAATCCTCGTGCCCAACGTAGTGCCAGCGTTTTTTTTGAATAGGTGCTTTTGATGTGTAAAGCAGGAGATCAAATCTGTCAGGTAACTCGTCCGGAAGTCTTTGTTCAGTAGAAAAAAATTTATATATTCCAAGCAAAATGGTGTCTTTGTGTCGCTCTGATACATACAAAACCTTGGCTGGCTTAAATCCTCCTTCTACAGGGATCAATACGATGTCACCAGCTGTCGTTTTCTTGAGTTTCACAGTCCGAGTCTCTTCAAAGTTTCATTAAATAACTGATCGGTACCGGTTAGCGACGGCCCGTCTTCGGCCGTCGCTATGCATGGTCAAACCTCAGTCTGCTTCGCCCTCTCCAAGGCGTCATCGGTCTCAATACCCAGATATCGAACGGTGCTCTCCAGCGTCGTATGGCCGAGCAGCAGTTGAACCGCCCGCAGGCTCTTTGTCCTGCGACTTGAAGCCTTACTCGGATGGCCGAGATTTCTCTCAGGATGCCGTTGAGTCGATAGCAGCCCCTTCAGAAACAAGCGTTGGAAAACGCTACAACGGATGACTGCCCCGCCTCCCCTCTACCCCTGCGCCACCCAATACCAGACCGCTCCCCCCTCAAACGCCGGCATCACTTCCCCCTGCGCAAAGTAGCGCCGCGACTCCGGCGCCGCCGGGGTAAACCAATAACCGGCTTTGCTGCAGGACTGCCCCGCCACCACCGGCGCTACATGTTTCGGGTGACTTGGCTGAAGATTTCTCGCATAGGCCACCAGATCCTTGGGATAGACCCTGTGCTCGACCCCGCTGTCATCAAGGCCATACAGAAAGGCAATGGCAGCCGCCTCGAACGCCCAATACCCGCAATAGCTGCCCTCGTCCCCTTGCAGGTGGCTGTCGTGCCAGGGCGCTTGCTCGAACGCGGGGTACCAGTCGTCACAGTACTGCTGCAAAAGGTCGCTGGCCTCGGTCGGGTCGTCGGCGTAGATGGCTTGTATCAGCGGTGTGTAGACGTCGTGGTACCAGTCATCGACGTCATATCGGTCGGGCAGCAGTTTGCACAGCAGGTCTTCGTAGAGGGTGTCGTCCCCGGCGTAGCCTGCGGGGTCGATCAGGGCCACGAAGCGTTGGAGCAGGTCGGTGCGGTGCAGCAGGATGCACAGGCTGAACACCTGGACGCACTCTTGGTACTGGTCGAGCCAGTCGTCGATCGCCAAGGGGGTGATGTTCGGAATCTGGTTGTATTCGGCCAGTTGTCTTTGCAGGTGTTCGTAGCTGCCCACCAGGGTTTCCAGCAGGGGAATCAGCAGGTCGATGCTGTGGCCGGCGGTGTAGCGGATGAGGATTTCCTTGAAGATCCACTTCTGGAAATGCCGGGCCCTGAGGGACTTTTCCTGGGCTTCGGAGTCGGACTCAAAGGTGTTTTCGGCAAAGAATTCCACGCTGTGCTGGTAGTTGCTGAAGAAGTTTTCCAGGCGTGCTGCGCTGAGGAATGCTTGTCGTCTGTCCTTGATCATGGGTCTTCCTTGTCTGAACGGCGCCCGCTCCAGGCCCTGCCCGCAAGCGCGGTTACGGCAGTCTCCGGGGCGTGGGCCGGTCCAAAAAACAAAGCCTGCGACACAAGGCGCAGGCTGAATAGGGTTGCAGCAGGCTGTACTGGGTCAGTTACCCGGCCCCTTAGAAGTTCGCCGGGGTGTTGGCGCTGATGATTTCCGCCTCATCCTGGCCAATGTTGCGGAAGCTGTGGGGCAAGGTGGTGGGGAAGTAATAGCCATCCCCCGGGTTGAGCACGCTGACTTGCCCGTCCACGGTCAACTCCACGGTGCCGCGGGTCACCAGGCCGCACTCCTCGCCTTCGGCATGCACGATGGCTTCTTCGCCGGAGCTGGCGCCGGGGGCGTATTGCTCGCGCAGAAAGCGCATCTGCCGGTTGGCCACCGGGGCGCCGATCATCAACAGGCGCAGGCCGTCGCGACCGAGGTCGGGCTGTTCGTTGGCGCGGAACACGTATTGGTGCTCACGGGGCGGCTGGTCGAAGGTGAAGAAGTCGGCCAGGGACATGGGGATGCCTTCCAGCAGCTTTTTCAGGGAGCTGACGGAGGGGCTGACGCGGTTCTGTTCGATCAGGGAGATGGTGGCATTGGTTACGCCGCTACGACGGGCCAGCTCGCGCTGGGAGAGTTTGTAGCTTTCGCGAACGAGTTTGAGTCGGGTGCCCGTGTCCATAACAGCCTTATGTGAGAAGTACTTAAGGGTATTTTTGCGGCGGTTGGGTCGCGAACGTCGCGATTTGGCTGCCCTGGAGCCTGAAAAGGCGGCTATTTAAACATGTTTGACAGGCAAGCTGTAAAGACTGGCGATGGGCGTGAAGGCCGGGTGATGGAGTGCCGGTTTTCTGGGGCTTTGCGGGGCTTTTCCTGGAGTGGGTCAAGGGCCGGAGCTTCGCGAGCAAGCTCGCTCCTACAGGAGTGGGGGCTGTAGGAGCGAGGTGGCGTCAGATGCCGAAGCGGTCGCGCAGGGCGTAGTACGCGGCGCCCATGGCGGTCAACGGGGCCTGGAAGGTGCGGCCGCCGATCATCGGCATGTGCGGCAGTGAGGCGAAGGCGTTGAAGCGCTCGGCGTCGCCGCGGATCATTTCGGCAATCAGCTTGCCCGCCAGGTGCGAACAGGTAACACCGTGGCCGCTGTAGCCCTGCATGTAGTAGGCGTTCTTTTCAATACGGCCGAATTGCGGCATGCGCGACATGGTCAGCAGGAAATTGCCGGTCCAGCGGTAGTCGATCTTCACGTCCTTGAGCTGGGGGAAGGTCTTGAGAATCTTCGGCCGGATCAGTTGCTCGATGTCGTCCGGCTCCCGGGCGCCGTAGACCACGCCGCCGCCGTACAGCAGGCGGTTGTCGCCGGTCAGGCGGAAGTAGTCCAGCAGGTAGTTGCAGTCTTCCACACAGTAGTTGTTGGCGATCAGGCTGCGGGCCAGTTGTTCCGGCAGTTGCTCGGTAACCACGATCTGCGAACCACAGGGCATACTCTTGCGGGTCACGCGGGGGTCGAGGTCTTGCTGCAGGTAGGCGTTGCCGGCGATCAGCAGGTATTTGGCGCGGACCACGCCCTTGGCGGTGCGCACCACGTTGGGTTCGCCGTAGGTGATTTCCACCGCCGCCGACTGTTCGAAGATCTTGCCGCCCAGGCCGATGATGGCGCTGGCTTCGCCCAGGGCCAGGTTCAGCGGGTGGATGTGGCCGCCCTGCATGTCCAGCAGGCCGCCGATGTAGTTCTTGGTGCCGACTTCGCGGTCGATCTGCGCCTTGTCGAGCATCTTCAGGTTGTTATTGCCCAGGCGCTCCCAGTTGCGCTTCTGTTCCGCCAGGCCCTTGAGCTGCTTGTTGTTCAGGGCGGCGAAGATGCCACCGGGGCGGTAGTCGCACTGGATGTCGTAGTGCTGGATGCGCTGGCGGATGATGTCGGCGCCTTCGAAGATCATGCTGCCGAGCACTTCGGCGCTTTTTTCGCCGTAGCGTTCTTCGATCACGTCCACGTCGCGGCTGTAGGAGTTGACCAGTTGCCCGCCGTTGCGCCCGCTGGCGCCGAAGCCGACCTTGGCCGCTTCCAGCACGGTGACGCTGTAGCCGGCTTCCGCCAGGAACAAGGCCGAGGACAGGCCGGTGTAGCCGGCGCCGATCACGCAGACGTCGCACTCCACCAACTCTTCGAGTTGCGGGTAGTCGGTGGTCTGGTTGCGGGTCGCCGCGTAGTAGCTGTTCACGTAGGTTTGCATGAGAAATTCCCCAGCGGGTACGGGCCCAGGCCCGCCGCCGCTGTTGTTATAAGAGTTAGAGCTTGATCCAGGTCGCTTTGAGCTCGGTGTATTTGTCGAAGGCGTGCAACGACTTGTCGCGGCCGTTGCCGGACTGTTTGAAGCCGCCGAACGGCGCGGTCATGTCGCCGCCGTCGTACTGGTTGACCCACACACTGCCGGCCCGCAGGCCACGGGCAAAACGGTGGGCGCGGCTGAGGTTGGCGGTCCAGACCCCGGCCGCCAGGCCGAAGATGCTGTCGTTGGCGATCTGCAGCGCTTCTTCTTCGGTATCGAAACTGATGACCGACAGCACCGGGCCGAAGATTTCTTCCCGGGCGATGGTCATGGCGTTGGTCACGCCGTCGAAGATCGTCGGCTCGACATACAGGCCGCCAGTGCTTTCCAGGGTGCGGACACCGCCGGCCAGCAGTTGCCCGCCCTGCTCCTTGCCGATCTCGATGTAGCGCAGCACGTTCTCCAGCTGGCGCTGGTCCACTACCGCGCCGACCCGGGTCTCGGGGTCGAGGGCGTGGCCCGGTTTCCAGCCCTTGAGGGCCTCCACCAGCAGCGGGATGAACTGCTCACGGATCGAGCGCTGCACCAGCAGGCGCGAGCCGGCGGTGCAGACTTCGCCCTGGTTGAAGGCGATGGCCGCAGCAGCGGCTTCAGCCGCTGCACGCAAGTCCGGGGCATCGGCAAACACCACGTTGGGGCTCTTGCCACCGGCTTCCAGCCACACCCGCTTCATGTTGCTTTCGCCGGAGTACACCAACAGTTGCTTGCCCACGGCGGTGGAGCCGGTGAAGGCCAGCACGTCCACATCCATGTGCAGGGCCAGGGCCTTGCCGACGGTGTGGCCGTAACCCGGCAGGACGTTGAACACGCCTTTGGGGATGCCGGCGTCCAGGGCCAGCTGGGCGATGCGGATCGCGGTCAACGGCGACTTTTCCGACGGCTTGAGAATGAACGAGTTGCCCGCCGCCAGGGCCGGGGCGAATTTCCAGCTGGCCATGATCAGCGGGAAATTCCACGGCACGATGGCCGCTACCACGCCTGCCGGTTCCCGGGTCACCAGGCCCAGCTGGTCGTGGGGCGTGGCCGCCACTTCGTCGTAGAGCTTGTCGATGGCTTCGGCGTTCCAGCGGATGGCGTTGGCCGTGGCCGGAATGTCGATGGCCATGGAGTCGCCAATCGGCTTGCCCATGTCCAGGGTTTCCAGGAGCGCCAGTTCTTCCTGGTGCTCAAGGATCAGTTCGGCAAAGCGCGTGAGGATGCGCTTGCGCTCGGCCGGGGCCTTGCCCGACCAGACGCCACTGTTGAACGCCTGGCGCGCCACGGCCACCGCACGATCGGCATCGGCCTGATCGGTGCTGGCGACGTTGGCCAGGAAGCGCCCGTCCACCGGGCTCAGGCATTCAAAGGTGGCACCGCTGGCGGCGGCGCAGTACTGGCCGTCGATAAAGGCACGGCCTTCGAGGCTGAGGGACTGGAAGTGCTGCTCCCAGTCGCTGCGGGATTTAGTCATGGCAAATACTCAACGCAGGAAGTGACACGGTCATCAGACCGTGTGCAGGTACCAGTTGTATTCCAGGTCGGAGATGGAGTTTTCGAACTCCGCCAACTCGCTTTCCTTACAGGCCACGAACACGTCGATGTACATCGGGTCGATGTACTTGGCCATCACTTCGCTGTCGTCCAGTACGCGCAGGGCGTCCCGCAGGTTGGTGGGCAGGCTTTGTTCGTTCTGCTCGTAGGAGTTGCCTTCAACCGGCGCGCCCGGGTCGATCTTGTTGGTCAGGCCGTGGTGAATGCCCGCCAGCACCGAAGCCATCAGCAGGTAAGGGTTGGCGTCGGCGCCAGCCACCCGGTGCTCGATGCGCACCGCATCGGCAGAACCTGTGGGTACGCGCACGGCCACGGTGCGGTTGTCGATGCCCCAGGTCGGCGAGTTCGGCACGTAGAACTGCGCACCGAAGCGGCGGTACGAGTTGACGTTGGGGCATAGGAAAGCCATCTGCTGCGGCAGGGTGTCGAGCACGCCGCCGATGGCATGGCGCAGGGCTTCGTTGGTCTCTGGGTCTTCACTGGCGAAGATGTTGTTGCCCTGTTTGTCGAGGATCGAGATGTGCACGTGCAGGCCGTTGCCCGCCTGGCCCGGATAAGGCTTGGCCATGAAGGTGGTGTCCATTTCATGGTCGTAGGCGATGTTCTTTACCAGGCGCTTGAGCAGTACTGCGTAGTCACAGGCCTTGATCGGGTCGCTGACGTGGTGCAGGTTGACTTCGAACTGCGCCGGGGCGCTTTCCTTGACGATGGCGTCGGCCGGAATGCCCTGCTCTTTCGCGCCTTCGAGGATGTCTTGCAGGCAGTCGACGTACTCGTCGAGGTCGTCGATCAGGTAGACCTGGGTGGAATGCGGACGCTTGCCGGAGATCGGCGAACGGGGCGACTGCGGACGGCCGTTCACGTTGTCCTGGTCGATCAGGTAGAACTCCAGCTCGAAGGCGGCGCAGATGGTCAGGCCCATCTCGTCGAACTTGCTCACCACCTGGCGCAGCACTTCGCGGGGGTCGGCGAAGAATGGCTGGCCTTCGATCTCGTGCATGGTCATCAGCAGTTGCGCGGTGGGGCGCTTCTGCCAGGGCTCGACGCTCAGGGTGCCGGGGATCGGGTAGCAGATGCGGTCGGCATCGCCGATGTCCAGGCCCAGGCCGGTGCTTTCCACCGTGGAACCGTTGATATCCAGGGCAAACAGCGAGGCGGGCAGGTTGATGCCCTTCTCATAGACCTTGTGCAGCGCGGTGCGCTCGATGCGCTTGCCGCGCACCACACCGTTCATGTCTGCAATCAGCAGATCGACGTAGAGAACCTCGGGGTGTTTTTTCAGGAAGGCATTGGCTTCATTGAGTTGAATGGCACGCGGGGGGACCGACATGATGCACCTATTGTGTTAATTATTATGTTCACTGCTGTGACACGCCAGCAGTCAACCCGAAAGAAAAACCGGAGTCAATAGCCAACAGCAGCCACCATTCGTCAATTATTTTGCCTCACTAAAGGTCGATACGCCGCGCAATCCGCGCCGCCTGCGGGTTTCAAGCAGATAATGTTTAGAATTTTTTACATGGAAGTTGTTAATTAAAATCAACGAGGATAAGCTCTGGAAAAACTCGTTCCAGCGTGAATTTCGAGGTGATAAAAATGGCATTCAAGCCATTGATCGGCGTTACTGCGTGCGTCAAAGAGATCGGCCTGCACCCCTACCACGTCAGCGGCGACAAGTACTTGCGTGCTGTCAGCGTCGCGGCCGAGGGCCTGCCCCTGATCATTCCTTCCCTGGCGGATCTGATCGACATCGACGATCTGCTGCGGCAAGTGGATGGGCTGCTGTTTACCGGCTCGCCATCCAATGTCGAACCCTTCCATTACCAAGGCACTCCCAGCGAGCCGGGCACCGCCCACGACCCGCAGCGCGATGCCACCACCCTGCCCCTGCTGCGCGCGGCGATTGCCGCCGGCGTGCCGGTGCTCGGCATCTGCCGCGGCTTCCAGGAAATGAACGTGGCCTTCGGCGGCAGCCTGCACCAGAAGGTGCATGAACTGCCGGGCTACATGGACCACCGCGAAGCCGACGATCCGCGCATCGAAGTGCAGTACGCCCCGGCGCACCCGGTGGCGATCCAGCCCGGCGGCGTGTTCGAGGCCATGGGCCTGGGCGGCGAGATCCAGGTCAACTCGATCCACAGCCAGGGCGTCGACCGCCTGGCCCCCGGCCTGCGGGTCGAGGCCGTGGCCCCGGACGGCCTGATCGAGGCGCTGTCGGTGGAACACAGCAAGGCCTTCGCCTTCGGCGTGCAGTGGCACCCGGAATGGCAGGTGCTGTCGAACCCGGCCTACCTGCGGATCTTCCAGGCCTTTGGCGACGCCTGCCGGCAACGGGCCGCACAACGGCGCTGAACCACCGGCCGCGGCCACAACCCAGACGATTCATCACGCCCTGCCCCGCGGCGAGCGCGCCTGTGCGCGCCCGTCGTCCAGCGTGAGCAACACACGGCAAGACCACAACAACAAATAGCGTCAGGCCGCCAGGGAGGCAGCGCCGAATCAGCCCGCACTCACTGCGGGCTGGCAATCAACCTTTAGGCCCGGCCGAATTGATCGGGCTGCTGACACCTGTTGGGAGTTTCACATGGCAAACGCCTCCAGCACTTACCGCAAGGCCCTCGAAGGCACTCCGAGCCCGCAGAAGGTCCTGGTCAAGATCGACCGCGTGACCAAGAAGTTCGATGAAACCGTGGCCGTGGACGATGTGTCCCTGGAGATCCACCAAGGCGAGATCTTTGCCCTGCTGGGCGGTTCCGGCTCCGGCAAATCCACCCTGCTGCGCATGCTCGCCGGCTTCGAACGCCCCACCGAAGGCCGCATCCTGCTGGATGGCGTGGACATCACCGACATGCCGCCCTACGAGCGGCCGATCAACATGATGTTCCAGTCCTACGCCCTGTTCCCCCACATGACCGTGGCCCAGAACATCGCCTTCGGCCTCAAGCAGGACCGCCTGCCGGCCAGCGAGATCGACGCCCGGGTCGAGGAAATGCTCAAGCTGGTGCACATGACCCAGTACGCCAAGCGCAAGCCGCACCAGCTCTCCGGTGGCCAGCGCCAGCGCGTGGCCCTGGCCCGCTCCCTGGCCAAGCGCCCCAAGCTGCTCTTGCTGGACGAACCCATGGGCGCCCTGGACAAGAAGCTGCGCTCGCAGATGCAACTGGAACTGGTGGAGATCATCGAGCGCGTGGGCGTGACCTGCGTGATGGTGACCCACGACCAGGAAGAGGCCATGACCATGGCCCAGCGCATCGCCATCATGCACCTGGGCTGGATCGCCCAGACCGGCAGCCCGGTGGACATCTACGAAGCGCCGGTGAGCCGCCTGGTGTGCGAATTCATCGGCAACGTCAACGCCTTCGACGGCACTGTTACCGAAGACCTGGAAGGCTACGCCATCATCGACTGCGCGGACCTCGAGCAGCAGATCTACGTCGGCCACGGGGTCAGCACCTCGGTGCAGGACAAGTCGGTGACCTACGCCATCCGCCCGGAAAAGATGCTGGTCACCACCCTCAAGCCCGATGCCCGCTACAACTGGTCCAAGGGCAAGGTGCATGACATCGCCTACCTGGGCGGTCACTCGGTGTTCTACGTCGAGCTGCCTGGCGGCAAGATCGTCCAGTCGTTCATGGCCAACGCCGAGCGCCGTGGCTCGCGGCCGACCTGGGATGACGAAGTCTACGTCTGGTGGGAAGACGACAGCGGCGTGGTACTGCGAGCATGAGTACATCGACCATGAGCACTTTCAATCAGAAGCTGTTCCGTATGCTGCCCAGCGGTCGCAAGCTGGTGATCGGCATTCCTTTCCTCTGGCTGTTCCTGTTCTTCATGCTGCCGTTCTTCCTGGTGATGAAGATCAGCTTCTCGGAAGCGGCCCTGGCGATTCCGCCCTACTCGGAGATCTACAGCTACGCCGAACAGAAATTCCAATTGCTGCTGAACCTCGGCAACTACGCCATGCTGGCCGGCGACGAGCTGTATTTCTCGGCCTACCTGGGTTCGCTGAAGGTGGCCCTGCTGAGCACCCTGATGTGCCTGGTGGTGGGTTTCCCCATGGCCTATGCCATCTCCAAGGCCAGCAAGGAGGCGCAGAACGTCTTGCTGCTGCTGATCATGATGCCAACCTGGACCGCGATCCTGATCCGCGTCTACGCCTGGATGGGCATCCTCAGCAACAACGGCCTGCTCAACAGCTTCCTGATGTGGACCGGGCTGATCAGCCAGCCCCTGGAAATCCTCAATACCAACACCGCGGTGTACATCGGTGTGGTCTACGCCTACCTGCCGTTCATGGTGCTGCCGCTGTACGCCAACCTGGTCAAGCATGACCAGAGCCTGCTGGAAGCCGCGTCGGACCTGGGTTCGAGCAACTTCAACAACTTCTGGAAAATCACCGTGCCCCTGGCCAAGAACGGCATCATTGCCGGCTGCATGCTGGTGTTCATCCCGGTGGTGGGTGAGTTCGTGATTCCGGAACTCTTGGGCGGCCCGGAAACCCTGATGATCGGCCGCGTACTGTGGCAGGAGTTCTTCAACAACCGTGACTGGCCGGTGGCCTCCGCCCTGGCGGTGGTGATGCTGGCGATCCTGATTATCCCGATCTTGCTGTTCAACCGCAGCCAGGCCAAAGAGATGGAGGCACGGGCATGAAACGCTTCGAATTTTCCAAACTGATGCTGGTGCTGGGCCTGCTGTTCATCTACCTGCCGATGCTGATCCTGGTGATCTACTCGTTCAACGCCTCCAAGCTGGTGACAGTGTGGGGCGGCTGGTCGATCAAGTGGTACGTCGGCCTGCTGGACAACCAGCAACTGATGGGCTCGGTAATGCGCTCCCTGGAGATCGCCTGCTACACCGCCATTGCCGCGGTGGCCCTGGGCACCCTGGCGGCCTTCGTGCTGACCCGGGTCACCCGTTTCAAGGGCCGCACGCTGTTCGGCGGCCTGGTCACCGCGCCGCTGGTGATGCCGGAAGTGATCACCGGCCTGTCCTTGCTGCTGCTGTTCGTGGCCATGGCGCAATTGATCGGCTGGCCCATGGAACGGGGCATCGTCACCATCTGGATCGCCCACACCACATTCTGCGCAGCCTATGTAGCCGTGGTAGTCTCCGCGCGCCTGCGGGAGCTGGACCTGTCCATCGAAGAAGCGGCCATGGACCTGGGAGCGCGACCGTTCAAGGTGTTCTTCCTGATCACCATCCCGATGATCGCGCCGTCACTGGCGGCCGGCGGCATGATGTCCTTCGCCCTGTCCCTGGATGACCTGGTACTGGCCAGCTTCGTCTCCGGCCCGGGTTCCACCACCTTGCCGATGGAAGTGTTCTCGGCGGTGCGCCTGGGGGTGAAGCCTGAGATCAACGCCGTGGCCAGCCTGATCCTGCTGGCGGTGTCCCTGGTGACATTCCTGGTCTGGTACTTTGGCCGCCGCGCCGAGGCCGCCCGCAAGCGGGCGATCCAGGAGGCCATGGACTTCACCGCCAACGAATCCTGGCAGCCACCGGCAGCGAAAAAACCTGCGGTACGAACACCTGCGACGGCCTAATCGCCTCTTCGCCAGCAAGCAGGCTCCTACGGATAACCCAAACCTGTAGGAGCCAGCTTGCTGGCGAAAAAGGCTCACCCCGAACCCTCGAGTTGCACACGCAGCAATCTGCACAATAAGAAATGGAGTTGTAGTGATGAAAATGCTTGGCAGGACTCTGCTCTCACTGTCCTTGATGGGCGCAATGGTTACCGGCGCTCAAGCCAACGACAAAGTGCTGCGCGTCTACAACTGGTCGGACTACATCGCCCCGGACACCCTGAAGAAGTTCGAGGCCGAGACCGGCATCCACGTCACCTACGACGTCTTCGACAGCAACGAAACCCTGGAAGCGCGCCTGCTCACCGGCAAGTCCGGCTACGACATCGTGGTGCCGTCCAACAGCTTCCTGGCCAAGCAGATCAAGGCCGGGGTCTACCAGGAACTGGACAAGTCCCGCTTGCCCAACTGGAAGAACCTCAACCCGGTGCTGCTGAAAAACGCCTCCGCCAGCGACCCGGACAACGCCCATGCCTTTCCCTACATGTGGGGTTCGATCGGCATTGGCTACAACCCGGACAAGGTCAAGGCGGCCCTGGGCGCCGACGCCCCGACCAACTCCTGGGACCTGCTGTTCAAGCCGGAGAACGCCGAGAAGCTCAAGGCCTGCGGCATCAGCTTCCTCGACTCGCCCACCGAGATGCTCCCCGCCGCCCTGCACTACCTGGGCTACCCGGTAACCAGCAAGGACAAGGCGCAGATCCTCGAAGCCGAAGCCCTGTTCATGAAGATCCGTCCTTCGGTGACCTACTTCCACTCCTCCAAGTACATCTCGGACCTGGCCAACGGCAACATCTGCGTGGCCGTGGGTTATTCCGGCGACGTGCTGCAGGCCCGTTCCCGCGCCGAAGAGGCCGGCAACAAGGAGAAGGTCGCGTTCAGCATTCCCAAGGAAGGCGCCGGCAGCTTCTACGACATGATGGCCATCCCCAAGGACGCCACCAACGTCGACAACGCCTACCTGTTCATGAATTTCCTGATGCGCGCGGACATCATCGCCGAGGTCACCAATAGCCTGGGCTACAGCAACGCCAACGCGGCGGCCACGCCGCTGGTGGACGAAGCGATCCGCAACGACCCGGCGTCCTACCCGCCCCAGGCCGTATTGGCCACCCTCTACGCAGTACCGGACCAGCCGATCGCCATCCAGCGCGTGATGAACCGCGGCTGGACCAGGATCAAGCTGGGCAAATGACTCAAGCTGCCCGCCGCTGGCGGGCACCGCTCGCCTTTTTCCGTTCACGTCGCGCCTTACCACCGCGACACTCCTGCGAACGGCTTCACCCGGCTCCCTCGGTTGGGGTGAATCCTTGGCGCCTTCGGGCGCCTTTTTTGCGTTCCCTGCAGCCGCTGGCGCAGGCGCGAATGGCTGGAGCGACATAGGCGATCCCGGCAACAGAGGGTCCTGCGGCCCCTTTCGCAGCCTCGCTAACGCTCGGCAGCGGCTACAGCTGGCAGACAGCCATTACTTTGGCTAGATTCAGCCGACACGGCTCCCCTACCACTTCGTTCAATGACCGGCATAGGTCCTTCGACATGCATGCAACCTTACGTGCGCTCTTGCTGGCTTCTGCCTTATTCCCGCTGTACGCCAGCGCCGCACCACCGGTGCTGGCGCTGGTGGCCCTGCCCTCTACGGCCAAGCCGGCGCCGGGCAGCGAACACTCCATCGGAAACATGCCGCTGGCGACCTCGCAACAGGGCCTGGGCCTGTGCTTCAGCCACAGCGCGGCGGCGATATTCAACTATTACCAGTGCCAGGCGGCCAAGGAAGACTGCACCCGCATCGACAAGAACCAGCTGGCGGCGCCCCTGGACATGGCGCGCTTTGGCCGCAAACCCACGGGCGAGGTAGACAGCGTCGCCTCCTACGAGGACATCGACGAGGGCGGCGACCCGCTCTACACCCTGGAAACCGCGGCCCTGATGGTGGGCTCCGTGGTGTCCCAGGCGTGCTTTTCCGAAGAGAAACTGTTCAAGGACAAGTTCGTGCCCAGCGGCGCCATCAGCGCCGAGGACGTCAAGGCCCAGCGCGCAGTACTCAAAGCGCTGGAGGACTTCTATCAGCAGAACCGGCTCAAGGCCCCCTGTGCCGAGTGTGTCGCCAGCGCGACGCAGGTGGCCGAACTCCAGGCCATCTACGCCACCACCCGCGATCCCCGGGGCATCGCCCAGGCCCTGGGCAAGCCGCACTTCGGCGGTTTTTTCTCGGCCATCATCATCCCCCCCGAATGCCGGCGCCTGAGCCGCCGGGCACTCTTCGAACTCCAGGACAAGTTGCAGATCCGCGCCCTGCCGGAAACGGCCGCGCAGTACAACTTCGCCGGCCTGTACCCGGCGCTGAAACAGGCGATCGATGCCGACAACCCGGTGATCATTGCCAACGTCTGCTTGTATCGCGGCGCCAAGCAGAAAAAATGCCCCGAGCAGTACCGGCACAGCCTGGTGGCCTACGCACATGCCCGTCTGTGTACGCCCCAGGGCCAGTGCCAGGAAGGGCTCAAGGTGCTCAACAGCTGGGGCGAGCAATGGCAGAACCATGAGGGCCAGCAATGGTTCGATGCCCGGCGCCTGCTGGACAGCACCGGCTATGGCAAGCAGAGCATTGGCTGGCTGGAACACAAGAGCGCGGACCAGGACTGAGCAGCCCGGTGAGTCCCGAGGGTTCCTGCTCGCACCGGCCCCCTTCGGGCTGATAACAGCCGAATCCCGGCGCGGCCATTGCCCAGCGGCAACTGGCCGCTACACAACAGCAGGTTCCTCGCCTCAGGAAGTGGTATTTTTTGCGGCTTCTGGCGTGGCTGATCGGCATGAAGCCAAGGCCGCCAACTTTCAGGGAGCTGCACCGATGAAGTCTGCCGTACACCCTTGCCCGTTGCCCCATGACTCCAGCATCGCGGCCCTGGCCCCGGGTGCCACCTTCATCGACTGCCGCCGCACCCTGGCCGAGGACCCCGAACGCAGCGCCATGCGTCACCTGCTGTGCCTGATGAGCCAGACCCCGACCTGGATCGACCGCCTGATGGGCCTGCGCAACCGCGTGGTGCAGCTGTTCGGCCTCAAGGACCTGGGGCGCCTGACCCGCATCGACCTGTCGCGCCCCGACGAGGCTTACCAGCCCGGCGACCGGGTGGGTATCTTCACCCTGATTTCCCAGAGCCCCGACGAGGTGCTGGTGGTGGACCGCGACAAGCACCTGGACGTGCACCTGTCGCTCAACCGCCTGCCGCTGGACGCCGAGGGCCGGCGCCCGGTGGTGCTGTCCACCGTGGTCCACCCGCACAACCGCCTGGGGCGCCTGTACATGCTGCCGGTGGCGCCGTTCCACCGGATCATCGCGCCCATGACCCTGGCCACTATCAATAACTGCTGAGCCTTCCACCCCAAGGATCTTGCCGTGCACACACCGGATTTCGATGTTGTAGTCGTAGGCCTGGGCGCCATGGGCGCCGCCACCCTCTATCAACTGGCCAAGCGCGGGGTAAGGGTGGCGGGCATCGACCGCTTCGCCCCGCCCCACGACCTGGGTTCCAGCCACGGCGACACCCGCATCACCCGCCAGGCGGTGGGCGAAGGCGCGGCCTACGTGCCCCTGGCGATCCGCTCGCAGCAGATCTGGCGCGAACTGGAGGCGGAGCTGGATGTGCAGTTGTTCGAGCAATGCGGGGTGCTGGTGATGACCGCCAGCACCGACCCGCAGCGCCCGGCAGAGGCCCGGGACTTCACCGACAACAGCATCGAGCTGGCCCGGCGCTATGGCATCGAGCACCAGGAGCTGGACGCCGCCGAGATCCGCCGGCGCTTCCCGCACTTCGCCCCGCTGGATGACAGCGCCCGGGGCTACTTCGAACCCGGCGGCGGCTTTGTCCGCCCGGAACGCTGCATCGATGCGCAACTGACCCGGGCCCGGCAACTGGGGGCAACCCTGATCACCGGCCAGACAGTGCTGGAGCTGGACGCCCAGGATGACGGGGTGCACATCATCAGCGACGGCTCGCGGCTGTTTGCCCGACAGGTCATCGTCAGCGCCGGCATGTGGTCGGCGCAGTTGCTGGGGGCGCCCTTCGATTCGCTGTTGCAGGTGTGCCGCCAGCAGCTGTACTGGTTCCGCCTGGATGAGCCCGAGCGCTACCCGGCCCGCTCCCCGAGCTTCATTCTCCACAGCGCCGATGACGTGGACGCCTGCTACGGCTTCCCGCCGATTCCCGGCGAAGGCAGCGTGAAGATCGCCACCGAGCAGTACAGCGCCAGCAGCCAGCCGGACAGCCTCGACCGCCAGCCCAGCAGCGCCGACGCCCAGCGCCTGTTCCACAAGCTGATCGCCCCCCATATCGCCGGGCTGGCCCCCGAGTTGGTGAAGGCCAGCGTCTGTGCCTACACCGTGACCCCGGATTCGGGGTTCATCATCGACCGCCACCCGCGCCTGGCCAATGTCACCGTGGTCAGCGCCTGTTCCGGCCATGGCTTCAAGCATTCGGCGGCGATTGGCGAAGCCCTGGCCCAGCAGCACGTGGACGGCTGCAGCGAAATCGACCTGGAAAGTTTTTCTCTGCACCGCTTCAACTGAAGGCAACGGCCCCTTTATCGGGGCCGTGGTGAAAAAAAATCCTCGGGGTGACGTTTTTCGCCGTTTATCTGCCGTTTTCAGCCTTGCTGGTTGGCCGAGTCTCTACGATTCTTTAGAAACCCCTCAGGGCGGCGCATCGCCGCCCCACGTAGAACAACCGGAGCGCCCCATGAAGAGCGTCGCAGAACTGCTGAAACTCAAGGCCAAGCACAACCAGCAAGTGCACACCATCGCCCCGCACCAGATGGTCCTGGAGGCGCTGATGGTGATGGCCGAGAAAAACGTCGGCGCCTTGCCGGTGCTGGAGAATGGCGTGGTGGTCGGGGTCATCAGCGAGCGCGACTACGCGCGCAAGCTGGTGCTCCACGGGCGCTCCTCGGTGGGCACCCCGGTCAGCGCGATCATGAGCTCGCCGGTAATCACCGTGGACTCGCACCAGAGCGTGGACACCTGCATGAACATCATGACCGACAGCCACCTGCGCCACCTGCCGGTGGTGGAAAACGGCCAGTTGCTGGGCCTGCTGTCCATCGGCGACCTGGTCAAGGAAGCAATCGCCGAACAGGCCGACCTGATCCGCCAGCTGGAGCAGTACATCCGCGGCGAATGACCCCATGCCCTGCGCCGCCCTGGCTCACAGGGCGTCACCCGCCGTGAAGAATTGCCGCCCATCGCTCTTGAGCAGATCCAACAGGGCCTGGGCTGCGGGCGACAGGTAGCCTTCGGCGCGTACCAGCACCACGATGCTGCGGCGCATGCAGGTTTGCGCCAGGGGCACTTCCCGCAGGTGGGCGATGCCCTTGAAGTCGTCCAGGGTTTCCCGGGCCAGAAAACTCAGCAGCCCGGTCTTGGCGATCAGCCGCGGCAACAGGGAGATGGTGTTGGTCTCTATCTGCACCGAGGGCAGCGGCAGTTCATGGCTCTGGAACACGTTGTCGATCCAGCGTCGCGCCGACACCCGGGTGCCCGGCAGCACCCAGCGGTAGGCGCACAAGTCGCGCAGGCGCATGGGCGTGGCGAATATCGGGTGGTCGCGGCTGGCCACCACCACCGCCCGGTCTTCGAACAGGGTGTGGTGGCTCAGGTGCGGGTCGCCTTCGAACATCGGGCAGATGACCATGTCCAGGCGCCCGGAGCGCAGGGACTCGCGCAACAGGTCGTCCTGGCCGATCACCAGGTTCAAGGTGATGTCCGGCGCCCGCTCCAGCAAGGTGGCGGTCATCTGCGGCAGCAGGTGTTCGGCCATGCTGGCGGCGCAGCCCAGGCGGATGTTGCCGAGCACGCCGCTGGCGAAGTCCCGCACCTCGCGGTGGGTCTCGGCGATGTTCTGCTGCAGTTGCCGGCTGCGCCGCTGCAGCAACTCACCCACGGCGGTGAGCTTGATGCCGCGGCCTTCACGCTCGAACAGCTTGGTGCCGAAGGACTCCTCCAGGCGCTGGATGCTCTTGGTCAGCGCCGGCTGGCTGCGGTTGAGCTTCTGCGCCGCCCGGCCCAGGTGGCCGAGCTCGGCGATGGTGTCGAAATAGGTCAGGTCGCGCAGGTCCATGATCGATCAACAATAGTTATGAGTTGATCACAATTAGAAACTGGACTTGATCAATCGCGCTATCAATAATTTGCTCCGGCGCAGGTTTTACCGCTCCCGCAACAGGAGTGGCCAGCGTCTTGGAGAGTCGTCCCTTGTCGCCATCGCTTCGTCTATCCCTGAATACCTGGCCCCAGGCGCTGCAATGGCCGGCCTGGCTGTTGCTGGCCGGCATAAGCGGCCAGTTGCTCAAGTACCTGGAGATTCCCGCCGGGCAGTTTCTCGGGCCGATGCTCACGGCGATCCTGTTTGGCGTGTGCGGTGCCAGCATCCGCGTGCCGCGCCTGGCGTTTCGCCTGGGCCAGGGCTCGGTGGGCATGCTCGCCGCCCACTCCATGACCCTCGCCGTGCTCACGGCCATGCTCCAGTCCTGGCACGTGATGCTGGTGGCCACCCTGCTCACCGTCAGCCTCAGCGCCCTGGTGGGCCTGGTGCTGGTGCGCTTCGGCGCGATTGCCGCCAGCACCGCGGCCTGGGGCACGGCGCCCGGTGCGGCCTCGGCCATGGTGTCGATGGCCGACGAGTTCGGCGCCGACTCACGGGTGGTGGCCACCATGCAATACGTGCGGGTGGTGTGCGTGGTGATGGTCGGGGCCCTCGTCAGCCACTGGATCGGCGCTCCGGCCAGCGGCAGCGAGGCCCACGCCAGCCAGATGGCCCTGCACGGCATGAGCCTGCCGAATGTTGGCCTGAGCATCGTGGCGATCGTCTGCGGTGTGCTCCTGGGTTCGCGGGTGCCTGCCGGGGCCCTGCTGGTGCCGCTGCTGCTGGGCGGCGCGCTGCAGGTCAGCGGGCTGTTGCAGATCAGCCTGCCGTCCTGGCTGCTGGCCTGCGCCTACGGCGCCATCGGCGGCTATATCGGCCTGCGCTTCGACCGCCCGACCCTGAGCTATGTGTTCGGCCACCTGCCGGCGATGATCGGCGGCGCCCTGCTGCTGATCGCCCTCTGTGCCCTCTCTGCCTGGGGGCTGGCCCTGTGGATGGGCAAGGACTTTCTCTCGGTCTACCTGGCCACCAGCCCCGGCGGCCTGGACGCCATGGCGATCATCGCGGTGGACACCCATTCGGATGTCGGCCTGGTGCTGGCGATGCAGACCCTGCGCCTGTTCGCGGTGATTGTCAGCGGCGCGTTTTTCGCCCGGCTGATCATCAAGTGGTCGCGATAGGTGCCGGAGCAAGCTCCCCTGCCCCCCCCTTACAGTGCTTGCCCTTGATTGATCGGCATCAGCACCCAAGGCACATTTTTTTAACAACCTGAAATAGTAAATCCAAGCGGTGTGAAACCTGCCCCTGCTCGCCGCCAGCCTTCCAGGCTGGGGCTTTGCACGGATTCCACCGCCTCTTGGGGGCGATTCGCAAAGCCTGACCCCAGGTCTTTCCTTGACGATTAAGAAACGTCTTGCCGTCAGCTCTTGTTAAGATCGCGCACATTTGCGTGAAGATTTGATGACAGGCAGGTTATTTGTGAAGTTGATCCGTCGTTGCCTACAACACCCTCTTGCACCCCTGTGCGCCCTGTTCGGCCTGCTGTTGCTGCTGCCCATGGGCGCGCGCCTGGCCCTGGGCTGGTCCAACCCGCTGGGCTATCTGTCGGACCTGGCCAGCGCCAGCCTGCTGACCGTACTCCTGTACCGCCGGCCCTGGTGGCTGGCGCTGCCGGTGCTGCTGGTCTGGGCCCTGCTGACCCTGGTCAGCGCCGAGCTGGTAAGCGCCGTGGGACGCATGCCCAACCTCGCCGACCTGCACTACCTGGTGGACCCGCAGTTTGTCGGCAACTCCACCGGCGGCGGCCTGACCCACCCGGACCTGGGCCTGGCGCTGTTGCTGGGGCTGGTGCTGTGGCTGGTGGTCCAGCGCGCCCACCGCGGGGTGCGCCCCCCGGCACTGCCGCGCCATAGCTGGAGCCTGCCGGTGCTGTTGCTGGTGGCTCACGGCGGCATCCAGTACCTCAAGCCCAGCGAAGCCGACCAGTGGCAACTGTTCAACCTGCCCCACCAGGCCCTGGCCACTGCCACCGGCCAGGCGCAGATGCAGGTGGAGGACTGGCTGCAAGGCGACGTCGCCGATGCCCCACCGCCCATGGCCGGGCTCACCCGCCTGGACCTGGAAGGCCAGCCGCTGCTGCCCAGCGCAGGCCGCGCGCGTAACGTGCTGCTGATCACCCTCGAAGGTATTCCCGGTGCCTATATCCGCACCAACCGCGAAGCCCTGAACAGCCGCTACCAGGAAGACCTGATGCCCAAGCTCAGCGCCTGGGCCGAGCGCGGCATGAACACCCCGGACTACGTGCTGCACAGCCACCAGACCATCCGCGGCCTGTACGCCATGCTCTGCGGCGACTACGACAAGCTCGACAACGGCACCCCCAAGGGCGTCGAGATGCTCACCCAGAGCCAGCGCAACCAGGCCTGCCTGCCGGCGCAGATGCACAAGTTCGGTTTCAACACCCACTACCTGCAGGGCGCCGGCCTGCGCTTCATGGCCAAGGACAAGATCATGCCGCACATCGGCTTCGATTCGACCCATGGCCTGGAGTGGTTCAAGAACGACAACTACCTGGAGTTCCCCTGGGGCAAGGACGACAAGGCCTTCTTCGAAGGCGCCCTGGGCTACGTCGACCAGCTGAAGAAGAACAAGAAGCCGTGGATGCTCACCCTGCTGACCGTCGGCACCCACCAGCCCTACTCGGCGCCCGAGGACTACCTGGAACGCTATGAGACGCCGAAGCAGGCCGCCGTGGGCTACCTGGACGACGCCATCGACCAGTTCCTCACGGGCCTGGAGCGCAAGGGCGTGCTCAAGGACACCCTGGTGATCATTACCTCCGATGAGTCCCACGGCATCGACGGCGTGCGCCTGGCTTCGTCCTGGGGCTTCAACCTGATGCTCGCCCCGGACCAGGACCTGCTGCCCCATCTCAAGTCCGGCACCTACGGCCACGTCGACCTCAGCGCCTCGGTGCTGGACTACTTCGGCCTGCCGGTGCCCGCCAGCCTCAGCGGCCGCTCGCTGTTGCGCGACTATGCCCAGGGCCGGGAAATCATGTCCTACACCAACGGCAAGCTGCGCTACCACGATGGCCAGGGCACCTTCACCGAGTGCGACTTCCAACAGCGCTGCCGCTACTACGCCAGCCCCGGTTTCATCGCCGACAGCGCCAGCCTGCAAGGCCAGTACGGCGGCCTGCGGGCCCGGCAGATCAGCGCGCGTGCGGCGAACCTGGACCGCAGCCTGCTGCAGTCGCCGCTGAACCAGCACTACCAGTTCGGCAGCCCGGCGATCATCCCGCTGCAGGCACAGATCAAGGACGACTGGGCCGACAACCTGATCGGCGCCCAGTACCTGGAAATGCCCAAGGGCTCCCAGACCCGGGTGCGCTTCACCGTGCGCTCCGCCGACCCGCAGCAAAATGCCTACATCCTGCTCAAGGGCAAGGAACTGGAACAGGACGTGCCCCTGGGCCTGCCTGAAGAAATGCTGGTCACACCCGACCAGCCGTTGCAGATGGACTTCAGCTTCGACAACCCGGAAACCCGCAAGGCCTTCTCCTTCCACCTGCTGGGCTATGGCCTGGGGGCGGTGGAAGTCAGCGACTTCAGCGTGATCACCGAGTTGCCGGGGCAGACCGAAAGCGTCGACCCCGAAGAAGACAGCAACGCCCACTCCAGCTGACCCCTGCCGCACGCCGAGCCGCCCCCCTTGGGGCGATGCTCGGCGCGCCCTTCTGCCTGCCCCGCAAAAATATTTTCCTGTACATGAAACTTTTTTTGTACAGGAAAAGTCGGACCATTGATGTCATTTAAACATCATTGAGCTATCACGCTGCCTCATCGAGGCACGCCCCTGTGAAGCATTCAGTCAACGGTTTAGGAGCGGTCCTTCCTATGTTTTCCAATCTGAGCATTTCGCAAAAGCTCTATGCCGGTTTCGGCGTCGTCCTGCTGATCCTCCTGCTGCTGGTGCTGGCGGCCCTGCGCGGCTTCGATCAAGTCAGCAGCAGCGTCAAAAGCACCATCCACAGCCATGAAGTGCTGAACCAGTCCGACGCCCTCTTGCGCAGCCTGATCAATATCGAGACCGGCATGCGCGGTTATGCCCTGACCGGTCGCGACAGCTTCCTCGAACCTCTGGAACAAGGCGAAAAAGCCTTTACCGACTACTACGCCCGGATCAAGAGCAGCACCGCCGACAACCCCGAGCAGCAGGCGCGCCTGGAGCGACTCAAGGCCCTGCACGACCAGTGGCTGCGCGAGGACATCCAGGGCAACCTGGCCCTGCGCCGGGCGATCAATGCCGGGACTCAGCCGGCCACCGCCATGGCCGAGCAGATCAGCGCCGGCCGCGACAAGGCCAAGATGGACGCCATGCGCCAGCTCACCAGTGAGTTGCGCGAAGCGGAAAAAAGCCTGCAGGACGCCCGCAGCCAGGCCATGGACAACGCCAAGGCTTCGGCCCTGGCGATCCTGCTCGGCGGCGGCATGCTGGCGGCACTGCTGGCCATGCTCGTTGCCTGGTCGCTGTCGAGCAACCTGGTGGGACGCATCCGCCAGTCCGTGGAAGTGGCCGAGGCCATCGCCGCCGGCCACCTGGACAACCGCATCAGCACCCAGGGGCGCGATGAAGTCAGCGAGCTGCAGCAGGCTTTCGCCGCCATGCAGGAGCGCCTGCGGTCGATGATCAGCCAGATCAAGCTGGGAGCCGAGCAACTGGTGAGCGCCTCCCAGAGCATTTCCAGTGCCTCGCTGCAGCTCTCGGCATCGGCCCAGGAACAGTCCCACTCGGCCTCATCCATGGCCGCCACGGTGGAAGAACTGACGGTGAGCATCAACCATGTGGCGGACAACGCCGGGGACGCTCATGCCCTGTCCAGCGAATCCGGGCGCCAGTCCGAGGAAGGCGGCAGCGTGATCCAGGACACCCTGGGCAGCATGCGCCTGATCGCCGAGACCGTGCAGGCTTCGGCCACCCAGATCGGTGAACTGGGCCAGCATGCCGAACAGATCTCCAGCATTGTCAGTGTGATCAAGGGCATTGCCGAGCAGACCAACCTGCTGGCCCTCAATGCGGCCATCGAGGCCGCCCGGGCCGGCGAGCAAGGCCGTGGCTTTGCCGTGGTCGCCGATGAAGTGCGCCTGCTGGCCCAGCGCACGGCCAATTCGACCCAGGAGATCACCGAGATGGTCGACAAGATCCAGCTGGGCACCCGGGAAGCGGTGAGCAGCATGGACGTCGGAGTCAATCAGGTGAAAAGCGGCGTCGAACAGGCCCAGCAGGCCGGCGAAGCCATCGTCAATATCCGCACCTCCTCCGGCAATGTGGTGCGGGTGGTGGACCAGATCTCCCTGGCCCTGCGGGAACAGACCGCCGCCAGCCAGGATGTGGCGCGCAACGTCGAGCGCATTGCCCAGATGTCCCAGCAGAACAGCCAGGCGGTGGAGGAAACCACCGAGACCGCCCGTTCCCTGCAGCAACTGGCGCAGAACCTGGAACAGCAGGTGAACGTGTTCAGGCTCTAGGGCTGGCCGGCTGAAGGGCTCGGGCTCGGGCACGCACCAGCATCAGGCTCAGCCCCGCCCCCAGCAGCAGGACCGCAATCAGCATCAGCCAGGCGCTGGCAAAACCCGCCGCGCCCTGTTGCACGGTACCGAACAGTACCGGCCCGAGGGCGAACCCGGCGAAGAAGCCCGCCGAAAGTAGGCCCGAGGCCGAGGCTGGGCTGCCAAAGGCCGGATCGCGCAGCAGCATGCTCATGGCGATGGCATTGGTGGCCACGGCGGTCAAGCCCATGCCCAGGGTGCCGAACCACAAGGGCCAGTGCGCCTGGGGCGTGGCCTGGGCAGTCACCGCCAGGGCCAGGCTGGCAAGGAGCAATAACGTCAGCAGCAACCAGGATTCCTCGGCCATACGTGCTGCCAGTGGCGTCAACAAGGTCCGGGCCAGGATGCCCATGACCCCGAACCCGGCGACCATGGCTCCGGTCTCGCCGACCGCCATCCCTTGGCGAGCCGCGAATACCCCAAGAAAGGTCACGAAGGACGAGAGCACCAGGCCGACACACAACTGCACGCTCAGCAGCAGCGCCAGCCGTGAATTCGGCCGGGGAATCTTCAGGCTCATGGTCTTGCCCGCTGCGCTGCCCGCCGCCACCTTTGGCCCCCACAGGGCCAGCAGCAAGGTCGGCAGGAGCAGGCAGGCCAGGGCCGCGCGCCAACCCAGAGACCCGGCCAGAGGCGGCAGCAACAGGCCGGCGATCAGCGCGGACAGCTGCACCCCAGACTGTTTCAGCCCCACCACCGCGGCCTTGCTACGAGCCTCGACACACTCGGACACCAGCAGATTGGTCACCGGGTTGGCCAGGGCCTGGGCCACTCCGCAGATCGCCAGGGCCAGCAGCACCCCGGCAAATCCCGGCAGGCTGACCAGCAGGCCATACCCCGCCAGGGTCGCCCAGAACAGCAAGGCCAGGGCCCGCCGAGTGCCGAGCCGGTTCACCAGCGGCCCCGCCCACAAAGACAGCAATGCCGCCAGGCCAAAAGCGCTCATCACCAGCCAGCCCAGCCAGTGGGGCGCCACCCCAAGATCAGCGATCAGCAAGGGCCCGAGGGTGCCGATGGCGTAGAAGATCAGCATCGGCAGACCCATGGCACACACCAGTACCGTGCGCAGCCAGAGCCCCCGGGGACCGGCGGTTTTCAAGTTCTGCAGGTTCATTGCTTGCTCCTTTGCAGGTGGGGCGCCGCAAGATTGCGAGGCTCGCCCCTGCTTGGGAAACAGCTTACTTTTTAGCGAGAATGCTTATCATGCGTGTTCATATGGGAAACGGATCCATTCCCATGGCAAACGCAGAACATCCATTGCAGGAGCGCGAACATGGCCGTTGCACCCGGTTCTTCCCAGTCCTATCGCTTGCCGTGCCACGCACCACGCGAGCACAGCCAGGCCCCGGGCGGCGGGTCACGCCAGCAGTTGCCCGAGATTCTGGGCGATTGCCATTTCGAGAGCCTGCCCTTGGCTCAGGGCCTGACCCTGGTGCGCTCGCGCTATCACCCCAATCGCCCCTTGATCGAGGAGGCCAGCAGTTGCCACGCAGGCCGCTTACTGGTGATCACCTGCGCCCTGCAAGGTACTTCGGGCTACCTGGATGCCAAGGGTTCGAGCCTGGCGTTTCGCGCCGGACACACCACCGTCACCGCCTTCCAGGCCAGCCGAGGCGAACGCCGTTATGGCGCCAATGAAACGGTGGCGCAACTGCGCCTGCTGGTGGGCGAAGCCCTGCTCCAGCAGTACCTGGGGCCCGCCCGGGCCTGTGAGTTGCTGGGCCAGGACGCCTTGCAACTGCTGGCCTGCGGGCCCACTTCCCGGGCCAGTGCCGGCCATCTCAGTGCACTGGCCCAACCCTTGGGCCTGCAACAGCCACCGACGCTGGAGCTGCATATCCACGCCCTGAGCCTGCTGTCCTTGCAATTGCAGGCCCTGGCACCCGCCCCTGCCGTCCCGGGCCGGCGCCTGAAGGCCGCCGAACTTGAACGGCTGCAGCGGGTGCGCGACCTGATGTTCGAGCAGATGCACCAGCCCTTGACCGTGGCCTACCTGTGCGCCGCTGTGGGTCTCAACGAGTTCAAGCTCAAGCAGGGCCTGCGCGAGCACTACCACACCACGCCGCAGCGCATGCTCCTGGAAATCCGCATGGGCCATGCCCACCGCCTGCTGGAGGGCGGGTGCCAGGTGGCCCAGGCGGCCTATCAGGTGGGCTACCGCTTTCCCGGCAATTTCAGTGCGGCCTTTACCCGGTTCTATGGCAAGCCACCCAAGTCGGTGTTCGGTCCCCGGCGCTGAACCTTGGGTAAAACACTGGCGCCGCGAGGGCTTTGCGTCTATTTCTGGTAGGCGTCCCTGGCCACTGGAAACGAGTGCAGCCCATGATCGACCGCCCTACTGCCCCTCCGTTCGAACAACTCGCCGCCGCCATGCACGGCAAGCCGTTCATGGTCCTCACCGGCGCCGGTATCAGCACCCCGTCGGGGATCCCCGACTATCGCGACAGCGAAGGCGTGCGCCGCGGCAAGCAGCCAATGATGTACCAGGAGTTCGTCAGCGAGGCCAACGCCCGTCGGCGCTACTGGGCCCGGGCCATGCTCGGCTGGCCGCGCATTCGCCAGGCCCGGCCGAATGCCGCGCACCAGGCGTTGGCGCAGCTGCAGGCCGCAGGCCGGATCGCCGGGGTGATCACTCAGAATGTCGATGCCCTGCACGACGAGGCCGGCAGCCTGGAGGTCATCGAGCTCCACGGCAGCCTGCAGCGGGTCTTGTGCCTGGACTGCGGCCAGCGCAGCCAGCGGGAGGCCATCCAGCAGCAACTGGAGGCGCACAACCCTTACCTGGCCGGCGTTGACGCGGTGCAGGCGCCGGACGGCGACACCCTGCTGGACCCGGCCTTCGAGGAACGCTTCCAGGTGCCCCATTGCCCCTACTGCAATGGCTCGCGATTGAAACCCGATGTGGTGTTCTTCGGCGAGAACGTGGCCGCGGCCACCGCGGCCCGGGCCTTGAGCGCCGTGCACGAAGCCGCAGGCCTGCTGGTGGTGGGTTCGTCGCTGATGGCCTATTCGGCGTTCCGCCTGTGCCGCGCCGTGGCCGAGCAAGGCAAGCCGCTGCTGGCCATCAACTTCGGCAAGACCCGCGCCGACGAGCTGCTGGACCTCAAGCTCGGCGAGCCCTGTGACCTGTTGCTGCCCCAGTTGGCCGAACGCCTGCTGCGTTGAGCCTCAGAGTAGCGCCAGGCGCTGGCCGAGGTTTTCCTCGCGCAGGATGTCGAACAGCGCCTGGGCCGCGGTGGACAGCTCGTCCCCCGGCTTGGTCAGTACACCAATGGCCCGCTCCACCACCGGATCGTGCAGGGTCAGGCAGTGCCCGCCCAGCTCGCGCATCTGCTGGGCGCACAACGCCGGCACCGCACTCACCCCCAGGCCGCTGGCGACCATGCGCCCCACGGTCGCCAACTGGTGGCTTTCAAACTCCACCGGCAGTTGCACGCCCCGTGCCCGCAGGTGATCTTCGAGCATCACCCGCACCGTGGACGGCCGCTGCAAGGTGATGAAGGGCTCCTGCAACAGCGCCTGCCAGTCGATCTCGCTGCGCCGGGCCAGGGGCGAATCCCGGGGCACCACGGCGACAAAGCGGTCGATGTACAGCGGGGTGAACACCAGCGAGGTGCTGTCCTGGGGCTCGAACGCCACCCCCAGCTCCACCTCGCGATCACGGACCATCTCCAGCACCTGCTCGTTGACCACGTCGTTGACCGTGACGTTGACCTGGGGATAGCGGGCCCGAAAGTGCTTGAGGATCGGCGGCAGCAGGTTGCCGGCAAAGGACGGCATCGCCGCCAGGGTCACCCGGCCTCGCTGCAGGGTGAAACGCTGGCGCAGTTCGTCCTCGGCGTTGTCCCAGTCGGCGATCAGACGCCGCGCCAGGGGCAGCAGGGCCTCGCCTTCCGGGGTCAGGGCCACATTGCGCGTATTGCGCGTGAACAGGCGCCCACCCAGGCCTTCCTCCAGCGCCTTGATCGTCAGGCTCAGGGCCGACTGCGACAGGTGCAGCCGTTCGCAGGCCAGGGCAAAGCTCAAACTGTGGGCCACGGCCAGAAATGCCCGTATCTGTTTAACCGTCATCTGCCATTCTCTTGGGTGTATGCCGCCCTGGATTATGCTGCTTTTCCAATCAATCAACCTTAAAAATCAACTTAACAAATCAATCCCGCGGCGCAACACTGGCCCGCAAACGGCTGGCCAGCCGCCAACGAACAAGAAAGAGGAAGGTGCAAATGGCAGGTTTCGACAAGCGCGTGGCGTCCTACGAGGAAGCCCTGGAAGGTCTGCAAGACGGCATGACCGTGATCGCCGGCGGCTTCGGCCTGTGCGGTATCCCCGAAAACCTGATCGCCGAGATCAAGCGCCGCGGTACCCGCGACCTGACCGTGGTGTCCAACAACTGCGGGGTCGACGGTTTCGGCCTGGGCGTGCTCCTGGAAGACCGCCAGATCAGCAAGGTGATCGCTTCCTACGTGGGTGAAAACGCCCTGTTCGAGAAGCAGTTGCTCAGCGGCGAGATCGAAGTGGTACTGACCCCCCAGGGCACCCTGGCGGAAAAAATGCGCGCCGGCGGCGCCGGGATCCCGGCCTTCTTCACCGCCACCGGCGTCGGCACCCCGGTGGCCGACGGCAAGGAAACCCGCGAATTCAAGGGCCGCACCTACCTGATGGAAGAGTCCATCACCGGTGACTTCGCCATCGTCAAGGGCTGGAAGGCCGACCACTTCGGCAACGTGGTCTACCGCCACACCGCGCAGAACTTCAACCCCCTGGCGGCCACCGCCGGCAAGATCACCGTGGTCGAAGTGGAAGAAATCGTCGAACCGGGCGAGCTGGACCCGACGCAGATCCACACCCCCGGCATCTACGTCGACCGGGTCATCTGCGGCACCTTCGAGAAGCGCATCGAACAGCGCACCGTGCGCAAGTGATCGCCCTTCCCCAGCCCGACTAAAAGGACAACAAACATGGCTCTTACCCGCGAACAAATGGCTCAGCGCGTCGCCCGCGAACTGCAGGACGGCTTCTACGTCAACCTTGGCATCGGCATCCCGACCCTGGTGGCCAACTACATCCCCGACGGCATGGAAGTCATGCTGCAGTCGGAAAACGGCCTCCTGGGCATGGGCGCCTTCCCCACCGAGGACGAAGTCGACGCCGACATGATCAACGCCGGCAAACAGACGGTGACCGCGCGCATCGGCGCCTCGATCTTCTCGTCCGCCGAATCCTTCGCGATGATCCGCGGCGGCCATATCGACCTGACCGTGCTTGGCGCCTTCGAAGTGGACGTGCAGGGCAACATCGCCTCCTGGATGATCCCCGGCAAGCTGGTCAAGGGCATGGGCGGCGCCATGGACCTGGTGGCCGGTGCCGAGAACATCATCGTCACCATGACCCACGCCTCGAAAGACGGCGAATCCAAATTGCTCAGCCGTTGCAGCCTGCCGCTGACCGGCGCCCAGTGCATCAAGCGCGTGCTCACCGACCTTGCGTACCTGGAGATCGAGAACGGCGCCTTCATCCTCAAGGAACGCGCCCCCGGGGTCAGCGTCGAGGAAATCGTCAGCAAGACCGCCGGCAAGCTGATCGTGCCGGACCACGTGCCTGAAATGCAGTTCGCCTGAGGAGCCCCATCATGCAAGACGTCGTAATCGTTGCCGCCACCCGCACCGCCGTGGGCAGTTTCCAGGGCTCCCTGGCGAACATTCCCGCCGTTGACCTGGGCGCCGCGGTCATCCGCCAATTGCTGGCCCAGACCGGCATCGACCCGGCCCAGGTCGACGAAGTGCTCATGGGCCAGGTGCTCACCGCCGGCGCCGGGCAGAACCCCGCCCGCCAGGCCGCGATCAAGGCCGGCCTGCCCCACGCGGTACCCGCCATGACCCTGAACAAGGTCTGCGGCTCCGGCCTCAAGGCCCTGCACCTGGGCGCCCAGGCCATCCGCTGCGGCGATGCCGAGGTGATCATCGCCGGCGGCCAGGAAAACATGAGCCTGTCCAACTACGTGCTGCCCGGCGCCCGCACCGGCCTGCGCATGGGCCACAGCCAGATGGTCGACTCCATGATCAGCGACGGCCTGTGGGACGCCTTCAACGACTACCACATGGGCATCACCGCCGAGAACCTGGTGGAGAAATACGGCATCAGCCGTGAAGCCCAGGACGCCTTCGCCGCCGCTTCCCAACAGAAAGCCGCAGCGGCCATCGAGGCCGGGCGCTTTGTCGACGAGATCACCCCGATCCAGATTCCCCAACGCAAGGGCGAGCCGCTGACCTTCGCCACCGACGAGCAGCCGCGCCCCGGCACCACCGCCGAAGCCCTGGCCAAGCTCAAGCCGGCGTTCAAGAAAGACGGCAGCGTCACCGCCGGCAACGCCTCGGCGCTGAACGACGGCGCTGCCGCGGTGATGCTGATGAGCGCCAGCAAGGCCCGGGCCCTGGGCCTGCCGGTGCTGGCAAAAATTGCTGCCTACGCCAACGCCGGCGTCGACCCGGCGATCATGGGCATCGGCCCGGTCTCGGCCACCCGCCGCTGCCTGGACAAGGCCGGCTGGACCCTGGACCAGCTGGACCTGATCGAAGCCAACGAAGCCTTCGCCGCGCAGTCGCTGTCGGTGGCCAAGGAGCTGGAATGGGACGCCAGCAAGGTCAACGTCAACGGCGGTGCGATCGCCATCGGCCACCCGATTGGTGCATCGGGCTGCCGGGTGCTGGTGACCCTGCTGCATGAAATGATCAAGCGTGATGCCAAAAAGGGCCTGGCGACCCTGTGCATCGGCGGCGGCCAGGGCGTGGCCCTGGCGATCGAGCGCTAACCTCCGCGCAAAACCGCCCTCCTTGTAGGAGCTGGCTTGCCAGCGAAGGCGCCCGTGAGAGCGCCTTCGCCAGCAAGCTGGCTCCTACGGGCAAGGCGTGCGCAGGATGGTCTTTGCCAGCGAGTTTTTCCCGCTATGCCAGGTCCAGCTGTACGCCATCCACGGCACCATCGACTGTCCATTGGCGGGCCCAGTCGCTGTCTTGAACCACACTGCTATGGCCCCGGTAGACGACGCTCAACTGGGCAGCCTGGGCAGCATTGGCATTGCAGATCAGATACAGGTCGGCACTGGCATCCGCTTGCAGGACATAAAGAACCACGTTGCCCTGGGCAGGTATGTTGACGTTGGCCAGGTTGTTGCCCTGGGCGGTATTCCTGATGGCGACTTGCTGCGCAGCGGCGGTGTTGTTGCGTGCGTGAATGGCAATAGGCATTTTATTTGACTCCAGAACTGGTCAGGGGGTTGAGTCGCTACGGTCCGGGCCTGCACCTGAGGCTTGCCACAAGATCAGCCGACCGCAGGGCTATCCTCGGTAACTGTCTGCCGCCATACGAGAGGGACATGTTTCCCTGAAGCGCCAACGCGCCCTCTTCACCAACAAGCTGAACATTGGGCCACGCCCCCCCCATCAGCCTGAGCGATTCACCCCTTGCCCTCCCTGCACTATCCGCCCGACCTGCTCTTGCAGTGCCTTGGCCTGGGTGCGCAGGGCTTCACTGAAACCCTCGACAAAACTCGACGAGGGCCGGTAATCCGGGCGGATCAGCATCACCCGATAGGGCACCGACAGCTGCAACGGCCGGATCGCCAGGCCGCGCCCGGCCTCTTCCATGGCACTCAAGGGATTGATGATCGCCACCCCGAGCCGCTGGCGCACCATGGCGCACACCGAAGCTGCGTTGGTGGTTTCCACAACTATCCGGCGATCCACCCCGGCCTGGCGAAAATGCTCATCCAGGGTCTGGCGGTAGATATCCAGGCCCGAGAGGTTGATGAAGTCCTGGCCGCGAAAATCCGCAAGCGCCAGCCGTGGCCTGGCCAGCAGCGGATGGTCGTCCGCGAGGATGCAGACCATGTCGGCGCAGAACAGCAGTTCGCCCTGGGTGCCCCGGGGCAGGTGCTCGCTTTCGGTCAGGCCCAGGTCATGGCGCTGGGCACTGAGGGCCTCTTCCAACAGCGGCGATTCCTGGGCGGTGATGCTCAGGCCGATGCCCGGGTGCTGCGCCTGGAACTGCTTGCACACCGGCGGCAGCAGGGTCTGGGAGAACAGCGGCAGGCAGCTCAGGCTCAACTGGCCGTGCTCGAAACGGCGGATCGACTGGGCCACGCTGTTGATCCGCTCCAGCCCCACATAGGCCCGCTCGACTTCCTCCAGCAACAGCAGGGCCTGGGCCGTGGGCAGCAGGCGCCCGCCTTCACGATCGAACAGGCGCAAGCCGGAAAGCGTTTCCAGCCGGGCCAGCTCGCGACTCACGGTGGGCTGCGAAGTAAACAGCAGGCGCGCGGCGCCGGTGACGCTGCCGGCCTGCATGATGGCGCGGAACACTTCGATGTGCCGCAGGGAGATGTCCATGGCGGGAAACTCGCTTAATCAACCAGCCCATATCAAATATGAATATCTTGGCAAAGAATAGATATTTTCTTGAATAGCCACCAACGGGCATGCTGCCTCCATTCCCACTGATCACAGATTGCATTCGCCATGGCCATTCCATTTTCCCCCGCTCAACTTGTCGCCGCCGCCCGCCAGTACGGCACTCCACTGTGGTGCTATGACGCCGCCACCATCCAGGCGCGCATCGCCCAGTTGCAGGCGTTCGACGTGGTGCGCTACGCCCAGAAGGCCTCGTCCAACCTGCACCTGCTGCGCCTGATCCGCGAGGCCGGGGTACGGGTCGATGCGGTGTCCCTGGGGGAAATCGAACGCGCCCTGCTGGCCGGCTTCAGCCCGGTGGATGCCGGCATCGTCTTCACCTGCGACCTGTTCGACGAGGCCACCCTGGCCCGGGTGGTGGAACTGCAGGTGGAAGTCAACGCCGGCTCCATCGACATGCTCCGCCAGTTGGGGGAGAAATCCCCGGGGCACCGGGTCTGGCTGCGGATCAACCCGGGCTTCGGCCACGGCCACAGCCGCAAGACCAACACCGGTGGCGAAAACAGCAAGCACGGCATCTGGCACGACCAGATGAGCGAAGCCCTGGCGGTGATCCGCCAGCATGGCCTGCACCTGGTGGGCCTGCACATGCACATCGGCTCCGGGGTCGACTACGACCACCTGGAACAGGTGGGCGCAGCCATGGTGGCGGCGGTGAAATCCCTGGACCACGACCTCGAGGCCTTCTCCATCGGCGGCGGCCTGTCCACCCCCTACCGCGAGGGCGACACCCCGGTGGACGTGCAGCGTTACGCCAATGCCTGGAAAGTGGCGCGCCAGGAGATCGAGGCCTACCTGGGCCACGGCGTGCGCATGGAGATCGAACCGGGGCGCTTCCTGGTGGCCGAGGCCGGCTGCCTGGTCAGCGAAGTGCGGGTGGTGAAGACCGCCGGCCAGCATCACTTCGTGCTGGTGGATACCGGGTTCAACGACCTGATGCGCCCGGCCATGTACGGCGCCTACCACGGCATGAGCCTGCTGGACGCCGCCGGCCACCCGGTGGAGCGCCCGCAACAGCTGACCGTGGTCGGCGGCCCGCTGTGCGAGTCCGGCGACATCTTCACCCAGGACGACGAATGCCTGACCCCGCGCCCCCTGCCCCAGGCCCGGGTCGGCGACCTGCTGGTACTGCACGACACCGGCGCCTATGGCGCCAGCATGTCCTCCAACTACAACAGCCGCCCGCTGCTGCCGGAGGTGCTGTTCGAGAACGGCCAGCCGAAACTGATCCGCCGCCGCCAGCCACTGGCGGACCTGCTGGCGCTGGAACTGGGGCTGTAAGCCGCCCCTGGGTACTGACCGGCAAAGGGACACAGGGCACCCAGGCCCTGTGTTCGCCCAACCGTGTGTTCGAGGCGTCCCCCTGCCCTGGCAGCACTGAAAGTGCTTGTCCAGCCCGTTCCGTGGACAACGCTCCCCCCTTGAACTAAGAGTTAGGAGCCAGGAGTTCCTGGGCAAGGGAGAGCGCCATGTGCGAAGCAGACAAGGGCAAGAAAGAGCCTGGCAAGAGCGAGGGCGGCAGCGGGCTCACCTCGATCCTCAACCTCATTCCCAGCGTCTATTACGATCTGATTGCGCGGATCTGCCCGGGCATGGCGTTCTGGATCGTCCTGGCCTTCAAGTACCCCCACGAACAGCTGCAACCCCCCGATATTCTCGGCGGCGCCCTGTTGTTCGTGCTGATCATCCTCAGCTACGTGTCCGGTATCGTCTTCACCGGCTTCGCCCCGCTCTGGGACTGGCTATCCATCGCTACGCTGAACCGCTTCAGGTTCCTGGCGGCGCTGGTAGGCCTGGCAGACGCCCCGGCATTCTCCAGCTTCGCCAGGTGGAAGGCGGTGACCAGGCAACTGGATGAAGTCATCCAGGCAGATGACGGCGCCGGCAAGACCCTGGTCAAGGCGATGGCGGAGGTCAGCCTCTGCCAGAACCTGTTGACCGGCTTTATCGCCCTGGCCCTGATCGAAATCGGCTTCAGCGCCTGTGGGGCGCTGTCCATGGTCCAGCATCCCTGGTTCAACGGCTTTAGCGCCCTGGCCCTGCTCGTGGCGATGTACATGCGCCAGATGATGTTTCTCGGGCGGGTGAGCCATCTGCACCAACTCCATGTGACAGGCCACTAGAGCAGGTGCGCCCAGGGCCAGCCCCGCTACCAGGGCATCAGTTGCAGCCGCTCCGGCTGGTCGTTGACGCTAGCGTCCTGCTTGCTGTCACCAGGCGCACAAGCGATCCAACTGGCCGGGTTCGGCCGGGTGCAGTGAAGGTCGGCCCAGCAGGTGGTTGTCCTGCAAGGCGCCGGGCACATCATCGACAAAGCGCTGGGTACGGGTATCCAGCACGAAGAACGGATAGTTGGAACAGGAAAAGTCGTAGAACAGCTGCTTGACCGAACGGTGCTTGAGGTACTGATCGTTGCCGGACATCGCACGGTTCTGCACATGGCTGTCCTCGAAGCGCGGCCCATGGCTCCATTGGTAGCTCATGTAGGCGCCCATCGCCCAGTTGAACAGGGTGCGCTTGCTACCGTTCTTGTCGATGCGGTCCTGTGTTCAGTTGTCCTCGATCTCGTGGTCGTCGAGGATCATGTAGGTGGGTTTGTGCGCCAGCAGACGACTGATGAAGGGCGAGCCGGCCTCCTCGGACAGCCGGTTGCGCCCGGCGCTGAGCAAGGCCAGCAGCATCAGCAGCGCCGCCACGCCAAAGGTCCAGTGCATGCCGCGGGACACGGCCTCGACGCCGGCCTGCGGCCCCGAGCCCCAGGCGAACAGTGCGCCCATGGCCGCCGCGCCACTGATCAGCCCGAGGTTGCGCGACAGGCTCAGCAACCCCGCCGTCAGCCCGCGCTGCTGCGGCGCCACATCACGCATCACCAGGCTGTTGTTGGCCGCCTGGAACAGCGCGTAGCTGGCGGTGACCAGGGCCAGCGGCAGCAGGTAGCCTGCCAGCCCCAGGCTCCGGGGCAGCAGCGCCAGCAGGCCCAGGCCGCCACACAACCCCAGCAGGCCGAGCCGGGACAGCGGCCGGGCACCGTAACGGTCCACCAGTCGCCCGGCGGGGGCGCCGCACAGGGTCGCCACCAGCGGCCCCAGGGACAGGCTCAGACCCACTGCCAGGCTCCCGAGCCCCAGCCCCCGGGCCAGGTAGAACGGCCCCACCACCAGGGTGGTCATGATCACCGTCGACACCAGCAGGCTCAGCCACAGGCTGCTGCACAGTTGTGGCCGGCGCAGCAGGGCCGGCTGGAACAGCGGCGCGGCGGCCCGGCGCTCGACACGCACCAAGAGCGCGACCCCGACCACGCTGGCCACCAGCAGGCCCAGGTTCAACGGCGCCAGCAAGTTGTGCCCCAGGGTCAGGGCCAGGGCATAGGCGCCCAGGCTCAACGCCAGCAGCAGGCTGCCCGGCACATCGAAGGCACTGGCCGACGCCACAGGCCGGTCCGGCGGCAGGCAACGCCAGGCCAGTAACAGCGCCACCAACCCCAGGGGCACATTGACCAGGAACATCCAGCGCCAGCCGACGCTGGCCAGTATCAGGCCGCCGAGGGCCGGGCCCAGGGTGGTGCCCAGGGCCGACATACTGCCCAGCCAGCCCATCGCGGCCCCGGTGCGGGCCTTGGGCAGCGCGTCACCCACCAGGGCCATGCTCAGGGCCAGCATTACCGCCGCCCCCAGGCCTTGCAGCGTGCGGGCCGCCAGCAGCCAGCCCAGGCCAGGGGCCAGGCCGCAACACAGCGAGGCCAAGGTGAACAGGGCGATCCCCGCCAGCAGCGCCCGACGCCGGCCCCACTGGTCCCCCAGGCGCCCGGCGCTGGCGATCAGGGTGGTGATGGCCAGCAGGTAGGCCAGGACAATCCATTGCACCTGCTGGAACGACGCCTCAAGGGTCTGGGCCAGGCTCGGCAGCGCGGCATTGGCGATGCTGGTGTCCAGGGACGGCATCAGCATCGCCAGCGACAGGCTGGCCAGGGCCCAGCGCGCACGGGGCGCCAGGGCTTCCTGGGGGGTGGCTTGGGACTCGGGAATGGGCATCGCACAGGCTCCGGCAAGGTGATGCCCGCCAGCCTAGGGCCAGCCGTGACCAGGCGGAAGGCGCAGCCTTTGCAGTTAATTGATGCATTCAACGCCATGCCAGCTGCCTGCGTGCTACATTGCGCCGATGTCGACTCCCGATCTGAACCTGCTGCTGACCCTGGACGTACTGCTGGCCGAAGGCAGCGTGGCGCGGGCTGCCCAGCGCCTGCATCTGAGCCCCTCGGCCATGAGCCGGGCGCTGGCCCGCCTGCGCCAGGCCACCGGCGACCCGCTGCTGGTGCGCGCCGGGCGCGGCCTGGTGCCCACCCCTCGGGCCCTGGAGCTGCGCCAGCGCATCGGCCAACTGGTGGCAGACGCCCAGGCCGCCCTGCGCCCGGCCGAGCAGATCGACCTTGGCCGCCTGCAGCGCACCTTCACCCTGCGCAGCCGTGATGGTTTCGTCGAGAATTTCGGCCCGGCGCTGGTCAGTCGCCTGCGGGCTGAAGCGCCCGGGGTGCGGGTGCACTTCGTACCCAAGCTGGACCGCGACAGCCAGCCCCTGCGCGATGCCAGCGTCGACCTGGAAACCGCGGTGATCGACGCCGACACCAGCCCCGAGTTGCGCACCCGGGCGCTGTTTCGCGATCGCTTTATCGGCGTGGTGCGCGCCGGCCACCCCTTGAGCCGGGGGCCGGTAAGCCTGGATGCCTACGTGGCTGGCGAACATATCCTCGCCGCCCACCAGGGCCATGCTCATGGGCGCATGGACGAGGCCCTGAAAGCCCTGGGCCTGGAACGGCAGATCGTCACCCTGGTCAGCGGTTTTTCCGCCGCCCTGGCCCTGGCCCGGGGTTCGGACCTGATCGCCATGGTGCCCGAGCGCCACACCAGCAACCTGCGGCACGGCCTGCACGGTTTCAGCCTGCCGGTGCCCCTGCCGGAAATGACCATCTCCCTGCTCTGGCACCCGCGCATGGAGGCTGACCCGGCCCATCGCTGGTTGCGCCAGGTGGTGCATGAGCTGTGCAGCCAGAGCGCCGTCCCCGACCATCAGCCCGGCTGATCCACAACTTCATTAGCGAGATCCTGCATGTCTTCCAGCTCCCTGCGCCTGCTCTCCCTGAATCACCTGCCCGCTGCCGCCGCGTTGCTCTGGGGACTGTCCCTGGCAATCGTCCGGGCCTGGCAACCGATAGATTATTTCTGGGAGAACTTCGCCGCCTACTGGCTGCCCCAGGGGCTGATTCTCGGCCTGCTGTTGTGCACCCGGCCCACGCCGGCGCTGTTCACCGGGGTGGCCCTGGCCCTGGCCGCGCACCTGCAACTGTTCTGCCTGTGGATCAGTTCCCCGGAAGGCGCCTTGGGCTGGCTGTTCTATCTGTTCGACTTTCCCGGCGCGCTGATCGGCGCCGCCATCGCCCGCTTCCTGGCCACGCGCGTGGCTCCCGGCAAGCCGTTGATCAATGGCCTGCTGGGGCTCGGCTGGGTGTCGTTGGGGCTGTTGCTGAACTTCAAGCTGATGATGTACAGCCAGATCTGAAACGGGCCGGCGAATGCGGCCCGGGGGGACTGAAACCCGCCCGGGCCACCGACGGTCCGGGCAGGCAATGCCTCAGCGGTGGCCCTGGCTGAGGTTCGACAAGCGCCCGGACAGGGCCTGCATGGCCTCGCTGACCTTGTCCAGGGCCTGGGCGTCCCGGGCGTTGTCCTCGCTGATGCCGTGGATGCGCACCGCCAGTTCGTTGATCTCCTGGGTCACGTGGCTCTGCTGCTGGGCCGCCACGGCAATCTGCTGCGCCCGCTGGGAAATATCGTCGAAGCTGGTCACCGTACTGGACAGCGCATCCGATGCACCGGACGCCTCGCCCACCGCCTGGCGGGTTCGTGTTTCGCCGGCCTGGATCGCCTGCACCGCCTGACGCGAGGCCTGCTGCAAGTCGTTGATCATGCCGCTGATCTCGTTGGCCGAGGTCTGGGTGCGGCCGGCCAGGGTCCGCACTTCGTCCGCCACCACGGCAAAGCCCCGGCCCTGCTCCCCGGCCCGGGCCGCTTCGATGGCGGCGTTCAGCGCCAGCAGGTTGGTCTGCTCGGAGATCGCCTTGATCACATCCAGCACCGCGCCGACCTGCTGGCTGTCCTGCTCCAGGCGCTGGATCACTGCCGCCGCCTCGGCCATTTCCGCGGACAACTGCTGGATCGACTGGCTGTTGGCATCGACCTTGTGCTGGCCCTCCTGCACCACCACCAGGGACTGGCGCGCGGTGTCGGCGCAGTTGTTGGTGTTCTGCGCCACTTCCAGGGCACTGGAGGACATCTCGGTGATGGCCGTGGCCAACTGGGTGTTCTCCTGGCGCTGCTGCTCGGCACGCTGGGCCAGGGTGCTGCTGAGTTGACCCAGACGCGCGGCTTCGTTCTGCAACTGCCGGGCTTCGCTGGCGATCTTCTGCAGCATTTGCCGCAACTGCCCGGCATAGCGGTTCACCGCGGCGCGCAAGGCGCCGATCTCGTCGGCCCGGGCCACGTGCAGCTCGGCGTTGTCGCTGGCCTGGCCACTGCCCAGGGCATCGATCTGCCGGGTGGTTTCTTCCAGTTGGGCAATCAGCTTGTGCCCGGCCAGCCAGGCAAAGAACAGCAGCAGCGCCAGCAACGGCAGGAGGAACAGCAGGATCTCGGTGGTCATGGCCCGGGCCAGGCCGGTGACCTTCTGCTCCGGGGTCACCAGGCCGATGGTCCAGCCGCTGCCGGGCATGCTGAACAAGCTGACCCGCGCCGCTTCCTGCAAGCGCCCGTCCTCGTCCAGGTCCAGGCTGCGCACCTGCCCGGTCGGTGCCGGCTTGGCCAGGGCCTCGGCCACCGGAAGCAACCAGGGTTGCTGCTTGCTCAGGGCGTCGAAGCTGAGCATCTGGCCCCCGCCGCCGGCCTGGGCATCAGGGAAATACAGCACGTTGCCGGCCTGGTCCAGGGCGAAGGCATAGCCGCCGGTGACCGCCCCCTGCTCCTTGAGGAAGCGCGCCAGGTCGTCCAGGCGCAGGTCGATGGTGGCGACCCCGGCAAAGGCACCGTCCTGGCGATAGGGCACGCTGCAGGTGGTCATCGGCACCTGGGTCACCGGGTCCTGGTAGGCCTCGGACCACAGGCAACGGCCCGGCGCGCTGTTGCGGGCGCCGGTATACCAGGCTTCATGGTGATAACCGGCGCTGCCGGCGGCGTTGTAGTCATCGGAGAATGCCAGGGGCCCGGCATCGCTGCGGGCCCAGAAGAAACTGCGGCGCTCCACGCCGGGGGTGAAGGCATTGGGTTCTGGCCAGATGCCGCCCCCGGCGATCGCCTTGTCGCCTTCATGGTCGATCACCTTGGGCAGGGTGGCCATGACCAGCGCCTGCTCCTTGGGCAGCCCTTCCAGCAGGTGGGCCATGCTCGCGGTCACCCCTTCGATGCCCGCCAACTGCAACGCCAGCTGGCGAACGATGGCGCTGCCGGTCTGCTCGATCAGTGCCGAGCTTGCCTCCACCACTTTGGGCTGCCCCCGTAAGGTCATCACGGCAAATACCGCCAGCGCCGTGAACAGCAACAGCAACACACTGCCGAGGGTCAAACGATGAGACAGACGAACCGGTAGCAAGGCCATGACGAACTCCATATCAATAGGCATTCAGAGCTTATCGACCGGATGCATGCTTCCCTTGAACAAAGAGTGATGCCGTTCACTTTTTTTGTCAGCGCAACAGGCGGGAGTACACCTGGAGAGGGGGCGACTCAGGCAGGGCCCTCGGTAGCCGGGGCCCTGCCATCCTCGAAACAAGACCCCGGGCTACGGGCAGCCCGGGCCAGGCACGAGAAGCGCTACACAACTGGCGGCGCTGGCGCCTTCAGTCCTGCTTGGCGCCCATGTACAGCTCGAAGTTCTCGATGTAGTCCGTGAGGTTCTCTTCCATCATCAGGCGGAACTCCTCGACGAAATAATCCACCGCCTGCTGCTTGGCCGCCGCCAGCTCCTGGGCATTGCGGCACCCGCAGGCGCTGACCCAGGCGCTGAAACGGGAGTTGGCGTACATCAGCGACGCGCTGGCCTTGCCCCGGCTGCTGTCGGCGATATGGGAGTTGGCCAGCTCGATAACGGCGTCGGCGCGGTTGTAGAAATCCTGGTCGGTGTCATTGGCCACGGGGCGTTCCTCTGGCGGAGTGGGGAAAATAAAGCGCCGGAGTATAAGAGTTTTGTCCTCCTGCACCGACTACTTTCATCCCCTGGCCGCACAAGCCGGGCTGCCGGCGAAGCGGCCCGTGAGCCTTGCGCCAGGCTGGCAGCCGCTTTCGCTGGCAAGCCAGCGCCTACAGATGGGTGGGCGCCGGCAAGGCTCGCAGCTGTTCGGCCAGCAGGGCTTCACTCTTGCCCTGGGACAGCACCACGCTGTTATTGGCCGCTTGCAGCGCCTGTTGCAGGTGGTGCTCGCCCCGCTGCCGGTCGCCTTCAAGAATGACTTGCAAGGCCAGGCAGCGCGGTCGCAGCCAGGGTGCGTTCCAATCCACTTCGGCGCTCATCGGCGTGTTGTTCAGGGGCGCGGCGTCACGCTGCAGCAAAGCGCGGCAGAACGCCAACTCGCCCCTCAACAACTCGATCAGGCCACTCATGCCGTTCAGTTGCGCCGACCGGGCCGCCAGCAATTGATCCAGTTCCTGCTCCATCTGCACCGCGGCCGGCCAGTCGCCCTGGTCCTGCAGGGCATTGAGGCGACAGCCGAATGCGACCAGGGGCCCGGGCATGGGGCCTTCGGCCAGGCGCTGAAGATCGTCCACCGGCAATTGTGCGCTGGGCACCCCGGCCACGGTCAGGGCCAACAGGCGTGCCTGGGCCAGCTCCGGACGTTGATCGTCGCGATGCCGGTACCAGCCCAGCAGTAGCATGCCGTCGCTGGGCAATACCCGCCAGGCAGGCATCAGGTTACCCACCCCCATGGCCAGATTGATCACGGCAAACGCCAGGGCAATGGCCCCCGGCACCCCAGGCCAGGACAGCCCAAGCGCCAGGGAAGCGCCACCCACCAGCAGATTCAGCAGCGGCCCGCACAGGACCACCAGCATCCACTGCTGCCGCAGTGGCCGTTGCAGATTGCTCGCGGCAATCACATAGCCGCCCAGGCGATTGCGCTTGAGCTGCGGTGCCCAGCGCACCCGCCAGCCGCGCCGCAGCACCTGGATCTCCACGGCGGCCACCCGTACATGCAACACCGGCATCGCGCACCCGCGTGCCCCCAGGTAATGCCCGCCCTCATGCACCACCAACGCGACAACCCCCAACAGCGAAGCCAGGAACATCGCCAGAAAGGGCTGCAACCCGGACTTGATGGTGAACCCCAGCACCAGCGCGGCGATAAACCAGCCACTGAGCAGCACCAGGCGCTGCACAATCGTCAGCAGAGTGTTCAAGGCCTTGAGCCAGGTGTTGCCATCCATCGAGTACGTCCCTGAGAGAAAACCGACACTGAACCGGGCGCGCAGACTGCCAGCTTCGCCCCAGGAAACTCAACCGCTGATTCACCTCTCTATCACCCCGCCTCCTAACCGCAGGAGCCGGCTTGCCGGCGAAGGGGCCCGCGAGCCCTGCATACGCCTGGCGGTCGCTTTCGCTGGCAAGCCAGCTCCTACGATGAGGGGCAGAGTGCCCCGCTCCCATCAATATCGATACCCACCGCAGGAGCCGGCTTGCCGGCGAAGGGGCCCGCGAGCCCTGCATATGACTGGCGGATGCTTTCGCTGGCAAGCCAGCTCCTACGATGCGGGGCAAAGTGCCCCGCTCCCATCAATATCAATACCCACCGTAGGAACCGGCTTGCCGGCGAAGGGGCCCTTGAGCCCTGCATACGGCTGGCGGTCGCTTTCGCTGGCAAGCCAGCTCCTACGAGGATGCGGGGGGCCAGTGGCGGGCCAGGACCGCGGCGATGCGCGGTTCGCGGTCGATGCGTTGCAGCAGGGCAAGAAAATCGGGATGGCTATCGCGCAGGTGCTCTCGCGCACCGGACCAGCGCGACACCACTGCCGCCTGGATATCCAGGGCACCCGGCGCCGCACCGCCGAAATATGGTCGCGACGCAAACTGCTCGGCGAACAGCCCCCAGCTGCGATACAGGCGCTCGGCCGCGGCGGCGCGCACCCGGGCCTTGAGCGGTTCGTCGGGGTCGCTGATCCAGCGTTCCGGGTAGTCGAGGATGCCGATGGCCGAATAGCAGTTGGCGGCGATGTACACCAGGCCGCGTATCACCTGGGCCCGGGCTGACGCTGGCGCAGGCAGCAACCCGGAGTCGGGAAACTCCAGGCCCAGGTGGATCAGGATCGCCGCGCTTTCGGTGAGGATGCTGCCATCGGGCAGTTGCAGGGTGGGAATCTGCAACAGCGGATTGAGCCGTGCCAGGGCCTCGCGCCCGGGGCTGTCCTCCCAGGGCGCGGCCTCGATGCGGCGGTAGGCCAGCTGGCAGTACTCCAGGGCGATCTCGACGATGGCCGAGCCGGTGCCCTGGCTTCCATACAGGTGATACATGGCGACAACCTCCTTGATGACCCGGGCCCATTAGCCCTTTCACGACAGGGCGTGGCATTGCACCTGCAGCACTTGCTCGCTCAGTGGCCGCGCCTCGATCCGCACCGGCAAAAATGCCTCGATCACCCGGATATTGCTCTGCAGGTGCTCGGTCATGCACGGCGTGGTGAAGCTGCCGCCACCGGCCAGGGCCATGGGCAGCAAGAGTTGATCGGCCAGGTGTTCCGCCACTGCGGCACCGGAGTCCAGCCAGTCCCGGGCCTGATCGATGGCGCCGTCGGCGACCTTCTCCGCCCGCAGGCTGTTCTGGCCGAAACCGCAAAACAGCTCGGTCAGGTGCTCGAAGGCGAACTCCAGCAGCAGCACATTGCCCGGGCCGTACTCTTCATCCAGCAGCACCGGGGTGAGCTGCTCGCGAGGCAGTTGCAGGCGATCGTGCACCCGGCGCAACTCGCGTTCCGCCACATGCTCGGGCAGGCCCGCGCTCAAGGCCCAGGCTCGACTGCCGAGCAATGCTCCGCGCTCTTGAAGATGCAAGGGTTGCAGCTCCGAAGGCTGGATAAAGGCCTCCAGTTCGCCACCGCCGGCCGGGACAAAACCATGGCGCAGCAGCTGCAGTTCCACCCGCCCGCCCATGCGCCGCAGTTGCGGCAGCCAGGCCTGCTGGAGGAAATCCACCGGCGGCGCCAGGGGGTTGTGGGTGCCGCCGCTGATGCTCACGCGGCTCGGCTGCGGCGCTCGCAGCAAGGCCGGCAGCAGGGTCTGCAGCACCAGGGTGCAACTGCCGGCGGTGCCAATGGCGAAGCGGTAGTCGCCGCCGCGGATCGGCCCCGGCTCGAAGCTCAGGACCTGGGAGCCAAGCTCGGCCCCAGTGGTTCTGGCGCCACATACCTGGGCCGCCGCCAGCACCGCGGTCAGGTGCTGGCGCAACAGCCCCGGGCGGCTGCGCCGGGCGCGAATATTATGGATACGCAGGGTCTTGCCGGTGAGCATCGACAGGCTCAGGGCGCTGCGCAGTACCTGGCCGCCGCCGATGGCGCCGTCCAGTTCGATTACATCCTGTTTCATCACATTCCTCAGGCGTAGTGCCGGACCGTTTCCCGTAGGTAAGCGTCCAGCAACGCGTTGTCTTCATGGGTACGCACCAGTTTCGGCACCGGGCGTTCCAGCTCGGCGGCGATAAAGGCGTGCAGTGCCGGGCGTCGCGGTCCGTAGGCGGACTCGTCGGCGCAGCGTTTCAAAACCAGCAGCTCGGCCACCTCGTCCAGCAGTGGCTGATGGTCGACGGTGGTCAGCAGGTCGGCGAAGGTCATCGGCGGTCGGCCGCGCCCCTGGTCGATCCAGCGCACCGCGAGCAAGGGCCGCAGGACGTAGAAGTACTTCTTGAAGCGCACGCTGTCGCCTTGCAGGTAACCGCGAAAGTTCTTCCTGGCCATCGACAGATAATGGTTGCGCGCCGCCGGCGGGCTGTAGAACGCCTCGGCCAGCTCGCGCAGGCGCTCGGCGGCGGTCGGTTCGCTGCGGTACACCAGGGGCGAATCCAGCCATTCCAGCAGGGTCGGGTTGGACTTGCGCAACAGCCCCAGGGTCTTGCGCAGTTCCCAGCCGCTGATGTCCAGCTCGTCGTCCAGGGGCCGCTCGATCACGTCGCGCCCGGCATCCACCTGGATGAACCATTCGGGCTTTTCCACATAGACGAAACGCACATCGTAATCGCTGTCGGTAGAGGCAAAGCCCCAGGCCCGACTGCCGGATTCGCAGGCATACAGCACCTGCACATTGCGCTCGCGCTCGATCCGCGCCAGCTCGGCCAATACCCGTTCGCGCATGGCGCTGCTCAGGGGATGGCGCTCCAGATGTTCCATGATCCTTTTCCTTGTTCAATCCGTGGCGCTGGCGGCCAGCACACTCAGGGTCCGGCGCACGGGGTTCCACACCGTCAGGCACCAGACGCCCCACCACTCCAGGCCTTCGTCGAAATATTCACTCCAGGGCAGCAGATGCGGGCCCATGGCCGGGGCCTGACAATCCAGCTCCAGGCCGCCCACCCAGTTGATCACCTGGGGCTGCTGCTGGAGATCGAGCCCCAGCAGGTCCAGCCATTGGCCGTACACCTGGCGGGCCTGTTCGGCCCCACCCGGGAAATGCAGCCCGTACGGTGGCTGGCAAAACGCCCGGTACAAGGCCCAATCCTGCTGCTCCGGATCTTCGCAAACCAGTTGCCGGACCTGCTGCGGGCTGAGCCGCTCAGGCAGTGCTCGCTCCGGTTCCCAGCGCATCTGCGGTTCACCAACGTCGGCGTAGCGCGGGTCCTGGCGCAGCTTTTTCCAGGCCTCACGGCGCCTGGCCATCAGGTGCTGATACAGGTGCTGCAAGCCCTGGCGATGCAAGGCCTGATTCACCTCGACACCCGGCTCCACCGCCAGCCGCACAAAATCGAACACGCAAAACGCCGCTTCCAGCTGTTGGCGCAGCGCCTGGCTGTGCTCATCTTCAACCGGGGTCAACATGGCGGTTCTCCTTTCCTCACAACAGCCGCTGGACCGAACCGGCGGGTAATTCCCCGGCGGCTTCCATTGCCTGCAAGCGTTGCACCATGGCCTCGCGCAGGGGCTTGGGGGTCACCGGGTCGAACATCCCGTAGCGGCTGTCGCACCAGCGTGCCAGGGCCTCGCGCCAATAGGCGGCGTCACTGCCGCCCTGCCCCAGGCGCCACAGCAGGTACTCCAACTGACGCCAGCCCGGTTTGAGGGCCAGCATGGCCCAGCGTCGCGCCTTGGGCAGATCGTGCCAATGCTGGTCCAGACGCTGCTCCAGGGCCTCGTCGAATACCGCCCACGGCTGCTGGCGCAACAGGCCCAGGGCGCAGTCGAAGACCTTGTCCGAGGCATCGTCCAGGGCCGCCAGTTGCTCGGCTGTGCCACGTTCGCCCAGGGTTTGCAGGGCCTGCAGGCGCACGCTCAGCGCCGGCGAAGCCAGGGCCTGGCGCACCATGGCATCGGCCTGTGGCTCCTGCAGCTCCCTGACCAACCCCAGTAGCCCCAGCCACTGGCGCTTGTTGCCCGGGGCCGGCTGCTGCAAGCGGGCCAGCAGCACTGCCCGCGGGTCCAGCCCATGGCGCGGCGCGGCCCAGTGGGCCAGGCAACGCAAGGCCCCCGAAGGGTCGAGCAGGGCCTGCGCCAGATACTCGCGACAATCGGCCAGGCGCGACAGCAGCAGCCGCAGGGCCTTGACCCGCACACTGGCGCCGCAGCTGCGCATCACCTCTTCCAGCAAGGGCAGCGCCTGCTCATCGGGCAGTTCGGCGCAGGCGTCCACCGCCATCTGCCGCACGCTGACCTCCGGGTGGCGCAGGGCCATGGCCAGCAGCGCCGGTCGGTCCTCGACGCCCTTGAGCAACAGCTCGAAGACAAAGCGCGCAGCCTTGCCCCGGCAAGTGCCAAAGGCCCCTTGCACCTGGTCGCGCACCTGGGCCAGTTGCAACACGGCGCTGGCCCGCTCCAGGGTCGCGCCGTGGTCGGCGCGCTGCTTGCCCGCCAGGGCCAGCAGCGGTGCCAGGGTCTGCAACAGCAGCCCGGCATGCTCCGGCACCCAATAGGCCTCGACCGCCGCGGCGGCCTCCTGGCGAACCTGGGGCACCCAGTCGTTGAGGCGCTCCAGCAAAGCCACCAGGGCCTCTGCCGAAGGCTGCGCGGCCAGGCCGCGCACCGCGGCCTGACGCACGAAACCGTTGCCGAAGCGGCTCAGCTCCAGCCAGGCGCTGTGCCTGTCCAACTCGTCCATCACCTCCCGCACGCGGCGGGCTTCGTAGTCGCTCAGCTGGTACTGCCAGCCGGGCGGGGTTGCTATCAATGCATCCATGTCGTCCATTGCTCTACCCCTTAACGCACACCACCTGACGCAGGGTGTGCAGCACTTCCACCAGCTCGCGCTGGGCGTGCATCACTTGGTCGATGTCCTTGTAGGCCATCGGGATTTCATCGATCACCGCTTCGTCCTTACGGCACTCCACATGGGCGGTCGCGCGGATCTGGTCGGCCAGGGTGAAGGTGTTCTTGGCCTTGGTGCGGCTCATGGTACGCCCCGCGCCGTGGCTGCAGGAGCAGAACGCCTCCTCGTTACCCAATCCGCGGACAATGAAGCTCTTGGCCCCCATCGAACCCGGAATGATCCCCAGCTCGCCCTTCTTCGCCGACACCGCCCCCTTGCGGGTCACCAGCACCTCTTCACCGAAGTGGCGCTCCTTCTGCACGTAGTTGTGGTGGCAGTTGACTGCCTCCAGCGCCACCTCGAAGGGCTTGCTGATCACCTTGCGGGTGGCCTGGATCACCAGTTGCATCATCAGCTCACGGTTCTGCCGGGCGAAATCCTGGGCCCAGGCCACCGCTTCCACGTAATCGTTGAAGTGCTGGCTGCCTTCCTCGAAATAGGCCAGGTCGCGGTCCGGCAGGTTGGCGATGTGCTGGCGCATATCGGCCTGGGCCAGGTGAATGAACAGGTTGCCGATGGCGTTACCTACGCCACGGGAACCGCTGTGGAGCATGAACCAGACCCGGTTGGCCTCATCCAGGCAGACCTCGATGAAGTGGTTACCCCCGCCGAGGGTTCCCAGGTGCTTGCGGTTGTTGCTGTTGGCCAGGGCCGGGTACTTATCGGTGATCGCCTTGAAACGTGGGTGCAGCGCAGCCCAGGCCTGGTCGGCCTGATTCGGCACGTCGCCCCAGGCGCCCTTATCGCGACCGCTACGGGGCGAGGTACGACCGTGAGGCACCGCCGCCTCGATGGCGCTACGCAATCCGGCCAGGTTATCCGGCAGGTCGGAGGCGGTCAGCGAAGTACGGGCGGCGATCATTCCGCAGCCGATATCCACCCCGACCGCAGCCGGGATGATCGCGCCCACCGTGGGGATCACGCTACCGATGGTCGAACCCTTACCCAGGTGCACGTCGGGCATCACCGCCAGGTGCTTGAAGATGAACGGCATCTTCGCAGTGTTCATCAATTGCTGGCGGGCTTCGTTTTCCACCGGCACGCCCTGGGTCCACATCTTGATCGGCTTGCCGTTGGCGACTTCCAGCAATTGGTAGGTCTTGTGTTCCATGTCGTTGACTCTTTTTCCTGTGGCCGCGGATACGGCCTTGTTCAATAGGGTGCGCAGGAGCCGGGTCGCAGAAGACGATCTCGGGAGTCTCTTCGCTGGCAAGCCAGCTCCTACGAAATTGCGGTGTTCGGTGCAAACGGCGACAAGTGGAGGTGAAACATGCAGCGCGCTCTGCCTCTGAGCTAGCACCTTGCGGTGAACGGGACTCGAACCCGCGACCACGCTGTCCTGTAGTTCCACCGGCATTCGCCGGGTCAATCGGTGCAGGCCGGGCCTGCGGGCAGCGACAAGGGAACAGGCACATTTGCTCTACCGACTGAGCTACAGCCTTGCGGCTGGCGGGGTTCGAACCCGCGACACGATGTAGTACCCGTGGCATTCGCTGCCATCCCGCCGAGGCGGGGGGAAAAGATGCGACGACAAGGAGTCGATGAAACGGTGCACTCGCGTTCTGACCATTGAACCACGGCGCCGTTTTCCGGCACCGGCGGGAATCGAACCCGCATCTCGAACCTTGGATGTAGTTCCATCAGCATTCGTCGCAAAAACTGCAAAAAAGGTGGCACGACAAAAGAAGTGACTGATCGCCGGATTCGAACCGGCTTAACCAATATGTACAGCCACTGGCATTCGTGCCGTCACCGGCCCTGACAAGAGTTGCTGAGACGCCTTTGGATGTAGTCACAGCGGCATTCAGGGCCAATGAGCAAAAAATCTGTAGTGTGCGCCGGCTGGCCGGCGCACGGTGTGTTTCATCCTCTACCGATCAGCGTTACATCGCCTCGATCGCCTTTACCCAGTGCTGCGCACCGTAATTGCCCGCAGTGAACTGCTCGATCACATCGAACACCGCGTCACTGAAGCCGCCGACGTTGAGGATGTCCTCGCGGTCCGGTGCCTGGGTCGTGGCCCCGGGCTGCATGTCGATGCACACCAGCTTCGCCTGCGGGTTGATGGCCCGGATCCGCTCCCACTGGCGCATCGTTTCCGTGGCGCCGTGGCGCCGCGCATCGATCCACGACTCGTTGTCCGAGACCAGGATCAGCGTGTCCACGCGGCTCTTGGCGTTGGCCAACTGCGCCAGGGGCGCCGAGCAGTTGGTCCCCCCTCCGCCGATGTTCGCCAGCTTCTGCGCATTGCTCATCACGCTGTCCCGCGGGTTGAGGTGGATGTTCACCACCCCACGCTCGAACGGCATGACCCGCGCCGCCGGCTGCTTGCGCAACACCGCGGCCGCCACCAGTGCCGCCACATCGATGCAGCGCACTGCGGTGGTGGCGCCCTGGCGATAGCCAGTGACCGGGCTGTGCATCGAGCCCGAGACATCCGGGCAGACCACCACGTTGCCCGCCAGCGCCGGGACGTTGGCCAGGGACAGCTCCAGGGCATCCTGCAGCGCCTCGCGGACCGCCTGCGGCACCTCGTCACCGGCCATGCGGTAGGCCGCCAGCAACTGGTACGGATAGACCCGAGCCTTGGCCACCTCCCCCGCATCCGCCAGCCGCGCCGCCACGTACTCGGTGCAACCCGGCACCTGGAACGCGCCGTGGCGCGCCAGGGTATTGAGGTTCATGCGCAGCCCCTGCCAGCCCATGTTGCGGGCCTGCCCGGCCCATTGTTCGGCGCTCAGTGTCTCGTTGCCGAGCAACTGGAACGGCACCTGGGGCACTTCCCGGGTCGCTCCGCTGCGAAACGCCAGCAGGTCCCGGGTCAGCTCAGGCAGCGCCTGCACATCCACCGGCTTGCCGATCAACCAGGCAAAGAAGGCTTCACGCCAGGCCTCGCCTGGCTTGGGGTGAACCATCTTCACCACGTCCGCCAGGGACGGCTGGTTGCCGATCGAGGCCTGCAACAGCTGACGCTCGGTGGCGCTGTTCAACCAGTTCTGCACCAGGCGCTTGGGCTGCGAACCCAGGGATTTGCGCCCGGTCACGCCGCTGCGCAGGATCTGCACGAAGTTGCGCAGCATCTTGCCGTTGTCCACCACCTGGGCGAACAGCTCCGGCACCAGGGCCGAGCGTTGCGCGGTCAGTGCCGCCAGCAGCAGCGCCGGCATGTCCTTCATATGGCCTTGCTGCCGAGCGTAACGGGCGGCCTGGGCGACGAAGCGGCTGTCCAGCTCGCTCACCAGTTGCAGCACCGCTTCCAGCTGGCCTTCAGGCGAGGTGTAGAAGGTCGAGTTCAAGCAACCGGTAACCGCCAGCTGGGCCAGGCGATGCTTGGCGTTGTAGGCATAGGCCCCGGCCTTGGAAGCGTTCAGGGTGGTGCTCGCTGGCGCTTTTGCCTGTTGGGTATTGAACAGCTGGAAGTTGGCCATCTTGGCGTCTCGCTCTGTTGTCTTGTTCGTTGCCAGAGATATTGCAGCCGCTGTGCCAGGTTTTGATTTTTCACCAAATTATTTTTTAAATCATTGATTTATAAAGTTTTTATCTTTTATCACTTTTTCATCAAGTATTCGGCAAGACAAACGCCTCGATAATTTTATATCTTTGCTTATCGTTTTTTATCTCCAGGTATAAGCATGTCGAACAAGCCCACGGTCGCCATAGGTTTTGTCGGTTCCACCCTCGATCGCGTCGGCAAGGGTGCCAACCGCTGGAGCCATTGGCGGCCCACGGTCGGTCTGTGCCAGCAGCAGGATGTGCTGATCAACCGCCTGGAGCTGATCCATGGCCTGGACGCGCGGGATGTCAGCCTGGCCGAACGGGTGGCCAACGACGTGCGCCAGGTGTCGCCGGAAACCGAGGTGCGCCTGCACCCCATGGGCCTGAACAATCCCTGGGATTTCGAGGAGGTGTACGGCGCCCTGCACGACTTCACCAGCGCCTACCCGTTCGACACCGAGCGCGAGGACTACCTGGTGCACATCACCACCGGCACCCACGTGGCGCAGATCTGCTGGTTCCTGCTGACCGAGGCGCGCTACCTCCCTGCCCGGCTGATCCAGACCTCGCCGGCGCGGCGCCGCGACCCGGACCAGCACGCCACCGGCACCCACGCCCTGATCGACCTCGACTTGTCGCGCTACGACCGCATCGCCTCGCGTTTTGCCCACAAGCGCCTGGAAGGCCTGGCCTTCCTCAAGTCCGGGATCGCCACCCGCAACCCGGCATTCAACCGCTCCATCGAGCAGATCGAACGGGTCGCCGTGCGCTCCAGGGCACCGATGCTGCTGATCGGCCCCACCGGTGCCGGCAAGTCGTTCCTGGCCCGGCGCATCTATGAGCTCAAGCGTGGCCGGCACCAGGTGCAGGGGCGCTTTGTCGAGGTCAACTGCGCCACCCTGCGCGGCGACGGGGCCATGTCGGCACTGTTCGGCCATATCAAGGGCGCCTTCACCGGCGCCCAGAATGCCCGCGAAGGCCTGCTGCGGGCGGCGGATGGCGGCATGCTGTTTCTCGACGAGATCGGTGAACTGGGGCTGGACGAACAGGCCATGCTGCTCAAGGCCATCGAGGAGAAGCGCTTCTTTCCCATGGGTTCGGACCAGGAGGTGCAGAGCGATTTCCTGATCATCGCCGGCACCCACCGCGACCTGCGTGGCCGGGTGGCCCAGGGCCTGTTCCGCGAGGACCTGTATGCGCGGATCAACCTCTGGACCTTCAACCTGCCGGGGCTGGCGGGGCGCCGCGAAGACATCGAACCGAACATCGATTTCGAGCTGGAGCGTCACGCCCGGGAACAAGGGCAGCTGGTGCGCTTCAACCTTGAAGCGCGGCGACGCTACCTGGCCTTTGCCAGCTCCAGCGAAGCGGCGTGGCTGGGCAACTTCCGCGAGCTGTCGGCGTCCATCACCCGCATGGCCACCCTGGCCGACAGCGGGCGCATCGACCAGGCCCAGGCCGAGGAAGAGATCCAGCGCCTGCGCCACGCCTGGGGGCTGGAGAACCAAGAGGACGAACTGCAGAAACTGCTGGGCGACGATGTGGAGCTGGACCTGTTCGACCGCCTGCAACTCAAGGCAGTGATTGCCGAGTGCCGCCGCGCCGACAGCCTGTCGGAGGCGGGGCGCCGGCTGTTCGGCGTGTCACGCCTGGGCAAGGCCAACCCCAACGACGCCGACCGCCTGCGCAAATACCTGGCGCGTTTCGGCCTGGATTGGAAACAGCTGTAGCCGCTGGCGCAGGCTGCGAACGGCCCGCAGGGACGCAGGGTTTTCAAGATCGATAGAGGTTTGGCTGGCGATTGCCAAGCAAGGTCCTGCGGACCTTTGCGCAGCTTCGCAGGCTCAGCAGCGGCTACAGGGCCAATGCCGATCCGGGATTTGTGTAGCCGCTGCCGCAGGCTGCGCACGGCCCGTAGGGACGCAGGGTTTTCAAGATCGATAGAGGTTCGGCTGGCGATTGCCAGGCAAGGTCCTGCGGACCTTTGCGCAGCTTCGCAGGCTCAGCAGCGGCTACAGGGCCAATGCCGATCCGGGATTTGTGTAGCCGCTGCCGCAGGCTGCGCACGGCCCGTAGGGACGCAGGGTTTTCAAGATCGATAGAGGTTCGGCTGGCGATTGCCAGGCAAGGTCCTGCGGACCTTTGCGCAGCTTCGCGGGCTCAGCAGCGGCTACAGGGCTGCGGTTGGGACGGCGAAGACGCCGCTGGCCCGGGCCACTTCCCGTTCGCCGACCCGCAGCACCACGGTGGCAAAGGCCATCTGCCGGCCACGCTTGGCATGCTCCAGGTGCACCTCGATCCATTCCCCGACCTGCACCGCCCCCAGGTAGTCGAGGGTCATGCTGGCGGTGATCAACGGCAAGGGCGGATCGCTGGAAAACGCCATGGCGTAGCCCATGCCGATGTCTGCCAGGGTGGCGATGATGCCGCCATGTACCGTGCCCCGGCCGTTGGCGTGCCGGGTATCGGCCCGCAGGCCGACGCGCAGTTCGCTGCCACTGCCGCAGCCATAGACCGGGCCGATCAGTTCCAGCAGCGGGCTGCTGCGGGGCAAGGGGGCAAAACCTGGGGGGATAGCCGACTCGCGCATGAAGCACTCCTTGATCTGCGCCGAAACACCGTCGCCCCGGGCTGCCACAGGTGTAGTCCTGAACCCGCGCCGCGCCTATCAGCATCAGCCAGGAAAATTGTCGTCGATAAGCCAAGCCGGGATCGTGGTCTTTCCCCGAACGACGGTAAGATGCGCACCTGCGACCCTGTCGCCGATTCATCCCTCAAGGAGCCCCCATGCAGCATCAGGACGATCACCCTGCAAAATTCCGTCGACTGGCCCTGGCCCTGTTCGGCGCCCTGGCCCTCAGCGCCTGCTCTCCCGGCGACCACAACAGCAGCGCCGTGGCCTTGGGCGGGGCCCAGGGCAAGGCCGGCGCGCAATTGGCCTATGAGCATGAGCTGACCCTGTCGCTGCCGGCCGCGCAGATCGGTCCGCGCCTGGCGCAAACCCGCGAAGCCTGCGAGAAGGCCCAGTTCGGCCCGTGCAATATCCTGCGCCTGGAACAGGGCAAGTACCGTGCCCAGGTGACGCTGCGAATAGTCCCGGACGGTGTGGAGCCCATCGTCCAGCAGGCCTCCCAGGGCGCGGAACTGGGCGAGCGCATCACCAGCGCCGAAGACCTGGCCGATGCCGTGGCCGATGTGCAGCGCCAGCAGCAGCGGCTCAAGGCCCAGCAGCAGCGCCTGGACGAACTGGCGGCGCGCAAGGACATCAGCGTCAGCGACCTGATTGCCCTGAGCCGGGAACAGGCCGGCATCGAGAACGACCTGCAGGCCCTGGCCCAGACCGCCGCCGGCCAGCAACGCCGCCTGGACACCAACCTCCTGACCCTGAAGTTCCTGCCCAGCGACGGCGTCCAGCGCGAATCCAGCCTCAAGCGCGCCTTCAGCAACCTGCTGGACAACCTGGCCGACGGCACCGCCGAGGCCCTGGAGAAAGGCAGCTATGTGCTGCCCTTCGTGATCCTGGCCTTCCCCCTGGTGCTGCTCTGGGTCTGGCTGTGGCGCAAATTCGTACGCCGGCGCCCCTGACCCCACCCCGTAGGAGCCGGCTTGCCGGCGAAGAGGCCCGCAAGCCTTGCACCGCCCTGGCGAACGCCTTCGCTGGC
>NZ_JBQOIE010000016.1:0-144870 GCF_052665325.1 Pseudomonas sp. 8(2025)
TGAAAAGCATCGGCAGGTTTGGCGAGGACTGCGTCCTCGTGCGCAGCCTCGCTGCGCTCGACAGCGGCTACAGGTTTCGACGGTCAGGGCCGTCAGGAAACTGCTTCGTTTTGCGCTTTTCAAAAGTGAGTCTCTGTAAGAGCGAAACCATAAGCCGTCGTGACCGCAGCAACGGATATGTACACAGAACCGTATGCAGCCAGGTGAAAAGCATCGGCAGGTTTGGCGAGGACTGCGTCCTCGTGCGCAGCCTCGCTGCGCTCGACAGCGGCTACAGGTTTTGGTCTGGCCCTTCAGCCTTCGCCACAGGGGGTGTGGCCTGCCAAATGGCGGGGGCTGCCACAGGAAAGACTCCAGCCTCAGCGGCCGTAGCCCCGCTTTTCAGCCAATGGCCCGAGCCAACCGCACCGCCACACTCACCGCCTGCTCCGCACTGACCACATTAGTGAACCCCATCACCAACCCCTGCCTAACTCCATCCCCCAGATACCACTGCGACAACGGCTCCACCGCAATCCCCTCCCCCCGCGCCCGCCGAGCAATCTGCACATCGTCCCCCTCCCCCAGCCCAGCCACCACATGCATGCCCCCCGCCTGCGGGTCTATCTGCAAACGCCCACCCAACGCCTGGTGCAACGCCACCACCAGCCACTGCCGCCGACGCGCATACAGGCCACGCATTTTGTTCAGGTGCCGGGCAAAGTGCCCCTCGTTGAGAAAGGCCGCGACCGTCGCCTGCAGCAGGTGCGGGCAGTGGTTGTGCAAACGATCCGCCTGGCGGGCGAACGCTGGGGTCTGTTCGGCGGGCACCACCAGGTAGGCCAGGCGCAGCCCTGGAAACAGGACTTTGCTGAAGGTGCCGGTGTAGAGCACGCGGCCCTGCTGGTCGAGGCTCTTGAGCGCCGGCAAGGGCTTGCCCTGGTAGCGGTATTCGCTGTCGTAGTCGTCCTCGATGATCCAGCTGCCTTGGCGGTTGGCCCAGTCCAGCAGGGCCAGGCGCCGCGGCAGGGACAGCGACACCCCCAGCGGGCTCTGGTGGGTCGGGGTGACCACGGCAAAGCCGGCCTCCGGGGCGCGGGCGATGCCTTGGGCGACGTCCAGGCCCTGATCGTCCACGGGCACCGGCACCAGTTGCGCACCGGCTTCCAGCAGCGCGCTCCTGGCCATGAAGTAGCCGGGCTCTTCCAGCCAGCAAGTGGCGCCCGGGCGCATCAGCGTGTGGCTGATCAGGTCGAGGCAGGCGCGGTAGCCGGCGCAGACGAAAATCTGCTCCGGGTGGCAACTGATGCCCCGGGAAATCCCCAGGTAGGAGGCAATGGCCGCCCGCAACGGGGCGTAGCCGCGCGCGTCCGGGTAGACCAGGCCTTCGACGCCCGCCTGGCGCAGTTGCCGGCCCGCCAGGCGGGTCCAGAGCTTGCGCGGAAAGGCGTCCAGCGCTGGCAGGCCCATTTGCAGTGCCAGCGGCAGCGTGCCGGCATGGGTGGCCTGGTAGGTCGTTGCAGCCACTGGGGCGCGCTGCGTGGGCGCCGAAACCGGTGCCAGTTGCGGCGTGACAATGGTCCCGGCGGCCCCGCGAGCAGTCAGGTAGCCCTCGCCTATCAGCAGCTGGTAGGCCGCTTCCACGGTGCCCCGCGCCAGGTTGAGTTCCGCCGCCAGGGCGCGGACCGCCGGCACTCGGTCCCCCGGACGCAGGCGGCCATCGGCGATGGACTCGCGAAACCGCTGGTAAAGCTGGCGATAGATCGGCGCCGTCTGGCTGCGGTCCAATTCGAAAGGAAGGATCATGGCCTAGTCATTTATGCATTTTTTGGCCCTATAGCTTAAGCCATTGACCTTCTAAAGTGGGTCATCTCTTTTCAGCGGATGACGGACATGCCCTACACCCTTCAACACCTCGAAAGCGAAGCGGCCCTGGCGGCCAGTTTCGACTTGATGCGTGTCTTGCGCCCCCACCTCACCAGCTCGGCAGCCTATGTCGCCCAAGTAGCCCGGCAAACCGAACAGGGCTATCGCTTGCTCGCCGCGTGGGACGCTGAGCGCATCGTCGGCCTGGCGGGCTACCGCGAGCTGGAAAACCTGCTCTACGGGCGCTTCATCTACGTCGATGACCTGGTCGTGAGCCCGGAGCTTCAGCGCAGCGGCTTGGGTGCGCGGCTGTTGAGCGCCGTGCGTGATGAGGCCGTGCAGCGTCAATGCGATCACCTGGTGCTGGATACCGGCCTGCATATGCCCCTGGCCCAGCGTTTCTATTTCCGCCAGGGGCTGCTGGCCCGGGGCATGCATTTCACTCAACGACTTCAGGGTGGGGAGCCGGCATGAACAACCTTCTACTGATCAACGCCAGCCCCCGTGGGCAGGTTTCCCATGGCAACCGGCTGGCACTGGAACTGGTGAGCTCCCTGCGCCAACGCTATCCGCACCTGGAACTGGTCGAGCGCGATCTGGGGGCCAATCCGTTGCCACCCCTGGGCATGGACTACGCCCACGCCCTGACCACCCCCACGCCCTTCGACGCGCCACTGTTCGAGATGTCCGAGGGGCTGATCGGCGAGTTGGAGCGCAGCGATGCCCTGCTCATTGCCACGCCCATGCACAACTTCACCCTGCCGGCCGCGCTCAAGCTGTGGATCGACTATGTGCTGCGCATTCACCGCACCTTCAGCTCCGGCCCGGAAGGCAAGGTTGGCCTGCTCAAGGACCGCCCGGTGCACGTGCTGGTCAGTTCCGGCGGCTTTCACCAGGGCCCGCGGGCACGCCAACCGGATTTTCTGACGCCTTACCTGCGCCAGGTGCTGAACACCCTCGGCCTGTTCGACCTGCAGTTCACTTATCTGCAAGGGTTGGTGTTCGGTGACGAGGCCGTGCGTGCAACCCTCGACGAGGCCCGCAGCGCACTGTCCTTGCAGCCCCTGTTCAACCCTCTCGTTTGTGCCTGATCACTTTTTTCCCTATCGGAGTTTCACCATGAGCCAACTCAGACTGCCCTTTGCCACCCTGTCGCCAGCCGCCTATCAAGGCCTGCTCGCCACCAACACCGCCCTGGTCGCAAGCCCCCTGGGCTTGCCCCTGGTGGAACTGGTGTTTTTGCGCGTGTCGCAGATCAACGGCTGCTCGTTCTGCCTGGGCAAGCACTCACAGACCCTGCGCGAGTGTGGGGTGGCGCAAGACAAGCTGGATTGCCTGGCCGGCTGGCGCGTCAGCGAACTGTTCAGCGAACGCGAGCGCGCCGCGCTGGCCTGGACCGAAACCCTCACCTACGTCCACGACAAGGGCGCGCCGGACGAGCTGTACGAACCGCTGAAAGCGCACTTTAGCAACGTTGAAATTTCCGACCTGACCTTGGCCGTGTCCTTGATGAATGCCTTCAACCGGCTGGCGGTGGGCATGAAGCTCTGAGAGCGAGGCCATCGTTGGCGGTGTTGGCTGTTGATCTTCCTGCCCCTGCGCACAGGAGGGTCGAAGGCAGGCATTGAGCCGTGGCCAACCCGGCAGGATGCCGGGTTGGCCGCCACCCGCCCCCAGGTGCACGCGGTAAGAAGGTGGCTCCGCGTCTTCGTTGGCGAGCTTCGCTGGCAAGCCAGCTCCTACAGGGGAAGCGATATCAGGTCGGCTCAGGGCCTCTCCTGCTCTATGCGAGAAAAGCTCCGCTGGCGCCGGCATCGGCCAATGCAAACAGCAGCGCTTCCAGCGCTTCTTCGGGCGCCGAGCCGAGGTCAATCTTGACCCTGTACCCCTCCTCCGTGGCCTCCGGGTCCGACACAAAATGCAGCACCCCTTGCAGCCCTTCTTCGGTTGGCGAATTCTCGTCTTCGCCATCGAACCACTCAAAGAACCACACCCGAATAACCTCAGAGGCCTGTTCCAGGCTCAAGCCCCGCACCTCCAGGGGCAACCAGTCCCAGCCAAAGGGCGAGATCACCACCGCCATCTGCTCGATCGCAAAGCGCACAGGCTCAAAGCCCAGCTCGGTTTCGGAATCGACCTGCACCGGCTCCCCGCTCTCGGCCGCAATCACATCCACCCGGCAAGGCGTGCCCATGGCCCCTTCAACCGCCAGCGAACCATCGCTGTTGCGGTAAGCGGGCTCGACATGCGCCGCCCCTTCTGCGGCGATACGCGCCAGGGTTTCGACATAGGGTTTACGAATGGCGGCAAGCAGTTCGCTGACGGTCATGGGTCTGATGACTTCCTTGGCAAGGGGCCGTCGAGGGTTCTGTCTTCGACGGGAGGGTGATGGGTGGCTGAAAGGCCGGCGCAATAGTGCAATGGGCGGCCGTGCAACGTCCATGAAAAGCCACGCTCCTCTGGCCGCTCCCCGCCATAGGCCTGCGTCTCGAAAAATTTTGGCTTGCCCAATACATATGGATATTCGTATATTCGATTTTCCACATATAAGGAGCGAGCATGATCACGCCTCCCGAAGTCTTCAAAAGCCTGGCCGACGAAACCCGTGTGCGCGCCACCCTGCTGATCGCCGATCAGGGGGAGCTGTGTGTCTGCGAGCTGATGTGTGCACTCGACGACAGCCAGCCAAAAATCAGCCGCCACCTGGCGCAACTGCGCAGCAGTGGCTTGCTGCTCGATCGCCGCCAGGGCCAATGGGTGTATTACCGCCTCAACCCCGAGTTGCCGGGCTGGGTCCGGGAGATTCTGCATGTGACGGCCAAGGCCAACGCCGCTTGGCTCAAGGACAACGCCGCGCGCCTGCAGAACATGGATGGCCGCCCCGTTCGCGAAGCCGCTTGCTGCTGACCCCTATCGAGTGAATCTGCATGTTTGTCGCTGTGGCTGTTTTTCTCTTCACCCTGATTCTCGTCATCTGGCAGCCCAAGGGCCTCGGCGTCGGTTGGAGCGCCACGCTCGGCACAATCATCGCGCTGGCGGTGGGCGCGGTATCGCTGCAGGACATTCCCACGGTGTGGGCCATTGTCTGGAACGCCACCGCGACTTTCATCGCGGTGATCATCATCAGTCTGCTTCTGGACGAGGCCGGGTTCTTCGAATGGGCCGCCCTGCATGTGGCGCGCTGGGCCAGGGGCAGCGGCCATCGGCTGTTCGCCTTCTGCGTGCTGCTGGGGGCGGCGGTGTCGGCGCTGTTCGCCAATGACGGCGCAGCGCTGATCCTCACGCCCATCGTCATGTCGATGCTGCTGGCGCTGCGTTTCAGCCCCGGGGCGACCCTGGCCTTCGTCATGGCCGCGGGCTTCATTGCCGACACCGCGAGCCTGCCGCTGGTGGTGTCCAACCTGGTGAATATCGTGTCCGCCGACTACTTCCGGCTGGGGTTCGCCGAGTACGCGGCGGTGATGCTGCCGGTGAGCCTGGCCAGTGTCGCCATGACCTTGCTGGTGCTGTTCCTCTATTTCCGCAAGGACCTGCCGCACCGCTACGCCCTGGATGCGTTGCCGCAACCTTGCACGGCGATCCGTGACCGGGCCACCTTCAGGGTCGGGGGCTGGACCCTGCTGATGCTGCTGGTCGGGCTGTTCGCCCTGGAGCCCCTGGGTATTCCTATCAGCGCCGTGGCGGCGGCCTGTGCCGCGCTGCTGTTTGCCGTCGCCGCCAAGGGCCACCGGATCTCCACGCGCCGGGTGCTGCGCGAGGCGCCGTGGCAGATCGTGGTGTTCTCGCTGGGCATGTACCTGGTGGTGTACGGCCTGAAGAATGCCGGCCTGACGGACCTGCTGGCCCAGGTGCTGAACCGCCTGGCCGAACAGGGGCTGTGGAGCGCCACCCTGGGCACGGGCCTGTTGTCGGCGCTGCTGTCCTCGGTGATGAACAACATGCCCAGCGTGCTGATCGGCGCGCTGTCGATACAGGCCAGCGAGGCACAGGGGCTGGTGCGCGAGGCGATGATCTACGCCAACGTCATCGGCTGCGACCTGGGCCCGAAAATCACCCCCATCGGCAGCCTCGCCACATTGCTCTGGCTGCACGTGCTGGAGCGCAAGGGCCTGCGCATCACCTGGGGGTATTACTTCAAGGTCGGCGTGCTGCTGACCCTCCCGGTTCTTCTGGTCACCCTTTCGGCCCTGGCCCTGCGCCTGAGCCTCTGACAGCCGCCCAAAGCGGCAGGAGCCCCCCCATGCGAGTCCTGTTCATGTGCACGGCCAACAGTTGCCGCAGCATTCTTTCCGAAGCCCTGTTCAACCATCTGGCGCCCGAGGGGTTTGCGGCGGTCAGCGCCGGCAGCTTCCCCAAGGGCCAGGTGCTGCCACATAGCCTGTCGACCTTGCAGCAGGCCGGCATCGCCACCGACGGCCTGTACAGCAAGGGCAATGACGCCTTCGCCGACAACCCGCCGGATATTGTCATCACCGTCTGCGACAAGGCGGCCGGTGAAAGCTGCCCGGTGTATTTCGGCCCGGCGCTCAAGGCCCATTGGGGGCTGGCGGACCCGTCCGATGTGCGCGGTGAAGAGGCAGCGATCGACGCCGCGTTCCGCGCCACCCTGGCGCAGATCGAACAGCGCTGCGCAGCCTTCTTCGCACTGCCCTTCAACCACCTCAGCCGCGATCAGCTCAAGACCGAGCTCGATCGCATCGGCACGCTTTAAGGAGGCCCCATGTCCGAGCACCTGCCTAACCTGGATTTGCGCCTGTTCGATGGCGCACCCACTTCGACGCCAGACGAGCACAAGCCGCGCATCCTGTTGCTCTACGGTTCCACCCGCGAGCGCTCCTTCAGCCGGCTGCTGGTCGAAGAAGCCGCGCGCCTGCTGGAGCATTTCGGTGCCCAGACGCGGATCTTCAACCCCTCCGGCTTGCCCTTGCCCGACGATGCCCCGGTGGACCATCCCAAGGTCCAGGAACTGCGGAAGCTGGTGCTGTGGTCAGAAGGCCAGGTCTGGTGTTCGCCAGAACGCCACGGGGCGATATCGGCGGTGTTCAAGGCACAGATCGACTGGGTTCCGCTGGAGCTCGGCGCGGTGCGTCCGACCCAGGGCAAAACCCTGGCAGTGATGCAGGTCTGCGGCGGCTCCCAGTCGTTCAACGTGGTCAACCAGTTGCGCGTGCTCGGGCGCTGGATGCGCATGTTCACCATCCCCAACCAATCCTCGGTGCCCAAGGCCTACATGGAGTTCGACGACGCCGGGCGGATGAAGCCTTCGCCGTTCTACGACCGGGTGGTGGATGTGATGGAAGAGCTGGTGAAGTTCACCGTGCTGCTGCGCGACCGGCAGGCGTTTCTGGTGGACCGTTATTCCGAGCGCAAGGAAAGCGCCGAGCAATTGATGGCCCGGGTCAACCAGCGTTCAATCTGAGGGGCGCAACAGCCCATTTGCAGCCTGCGCCGACAAAAGCCTGTGAACCCGGATTTCAAGAATGGGTTTGGGCAGGCGCACGCTGGCTTGCAAAACACTCGCTGGCGCCGCATTGATTCGCTGATTGCGCATCATCGTTGGCGAGCTTCGCTGGCAAGCCAGCTCCTACGGAGGAACCAGACCACCGTAGGGCAAAAAGCCGCGCTCAAACCTTGAACCGTGCCACCAGCCGGTTCAATTCGATCGCCAGATTGGCCATCTCCCCGCAGGCGCTGGCCGTCTGGCTGGCCCCCGCCGAGCTCTGGATCGACAGCTCGCGAATGCTGGTCAGGTTCTGGTCCGCCTCACGCGCCACCTGGGCCTGTTCTTCCGAGGCGGTGGCAATCAGCAGGTTGCGTTCGTTGATCTGGGTAATCGCCTGGGCGATCTGCTTGAGGGACAGGTCGGCGTTCTGCGCCACGGAGATCGAGCTGCTGGCCATCTCGGCGCTGACGTTCATGGCGCTCACCGCGTGGGTCGAGTCGGCCTGGATCGCGCTGATCATCTGTTCGATTTCCTGGGTCGACTGCTGGGTGCGGTGGGCCAGGGCCCGCACTTCATCGGCCACCACCGCAAAGCCGCGGCCCTGCTCGCCGGCGCGGGCGGCTTCGATGGCGGCATTGAGGGCCAGCAGGTTGGTCTGTTCGGCAATGGCGCGAATCACTTCCACCACTTTGCTGATGTCCTGGGCGCGGCTGGACAGCGCCTTGACCTGCTCGCCAGTGCTGGCCACGTTGCCGGCCAGGCCTTCGATGGCCTTGAGGGTCTGGGCCACGTTCTCGATGCCGGAGCGGGTGAATTCCATGGACTCGCGGGACGACTGGGCGGCGGCTTCGGCGTTGCGGGCCACCTCGTCCACCGCGGCGCTCATTTCGGTCACTGCGGTGGCCGCCTGGCTGACTTCGTCGTTCTGGCGCACCAGCCCGCGGCTGGCGTCTTCGGTCACTGCGGTCATTTCTTCCGAGGCCGAGGCCAGTTGGGTGGAGGAATCGGCGATGTGGGCGATGGTTTCCCGCAGGTTGGTCTGCATCTGCGCCAGGGCGGCCAGCAGGCGGCCGGCTTCATCGCGGCCACTGACGCCGATCTCCCGGGACAGGTCGCTGCCGGCAATACGTTCGGCCACGGCCAGGGCGTCGCTGATGGGCGCGGTGATGCTGCGGGTCAGCACCGCCGCCAACACCACGGTGAGCACCACCGTCACCCCCATCAACACCAGCACCAGCGTCAGGCCACTGCTGTAAACCGACGCCGCAGTGATCCCCGCCTGCCTGGCGCCCTCGTCGTTGAAGTCCGAGAGTTTGTCCATCTTCTCCTGCATGGCGTTGGTCATGGGGCTGATGCGGGTGTTGATCAGGGTAATGGCCGCGGCGTTGTCGCCACTGCGCAGCAGCGGCTCCAGCTCGTCCACCAGCTTGAAGTAGGCCTGCACATCGGTCGCTACAGCCTGGTACAGCTCACGCTCCGCCGGCCCGGTGATCAGGGGTTCGTACTGGTTGATAGTGTTCTGCAGGTTGGATCGATAACCGCTCAACGAGGCGATGCGGGTCTGGCGCTGCTGTTCGTCGGTGGTCACGGTGATGCGGATGCTTTCCAGACGCAGGCGCAAGACGCTGCTCTTCATCTTGCCGATCTCGCGGATGCTGGTCATCCAGTTGGTCTCGACATCCTGCTCCGCGTCTCGCAGCTTGCCCATTTGCAGCACGGCGACAATGCCCAGGGCGAACACCACCAGGACAATGAGCGAGAAAAAGGCGGCAGACCTTGGAGCAAGATTCATTGTCCTGACGTTCATTTTTTATCTCTCTAATAGAATGGTCGGTACTTCCCTGCTGTCATTCCACGCTATCGACTGAGTGTCAGAGAGCTGCAAACACCCCGACGACCAGGTTAGCGGCCCACCCGGCACGGCAACGTCGATACTCACTCGGGTCAATCCAGGCCTGTCGGGATCGCAGGCCCCACTCGGTCCTCCTGCGCCCATGTCCCCCTTGGCGGGTGAGCATCAGTTAAGTCGAATAACGCGGCCCGCGCCGTCTCGATTTTTCTGGGCAATGGCACCTGGAGCCCGGCATCTATCCACGGGGGGCCTAACAAGCCATAGCAGATGATGGCGTTTTGTCACTACCGTCGATCAGGCCGCTATTGAAAAGAGCACGCCGCCGCTCGATCAGGTTGCGCCTGAACGGGGCAAGCCCACCCTGGCCTCGCCCACGGGCCGGAACCGCGACCACCGATTGCCCACTGAAGAAACCCATCGCTACGGCCTATAATGCCGCCGCCCCCACGTTCTGAAGGATCAGCAATGTCCATCACCAATCCAAAAGTCATCGATATCTGGGCCATCCCCAAATCCGCGCCCGACAGCCTGCTGTTGATCATGGTCGACCCCCTCGAATGGGGTGACGAAGCGGCACACAGCGAACACCTGCTCCTGCTGCAAGAGAAGATCAACACCTACATCACCTTCATCGAAAGTGAAGAGATCTACAGCGAAATTCCCGATGCCTGCGGCAAGCACCTGATTATCCGGGTACTGGGTTTGCACGAACTGCCCGAGCAAGTCGATTGGTTTTTCAAACGCATTACCGAGATCCTCCATGAACGGAGCATCGGCTTCGATTTCGAGCTGAAAGTGAACCAAGAGGCTCCCAGCCTGTAGCTCGCCCCCTGCGCGCTCGCCGATTGAGCCGCGCGCAGGGACACCTTGTGCAGGCAGGATCAGCGCCCGATCAAGCGCAATGAAATCCACATGCGGCTCATGGAAAACGCGTCGAGCACCCCGCCAGCGTGACGGTGGGAGCCAGCAAAACGCATGGGGGCTTGGCTGTCGTCAGGCTGCCGGCCAGGGCACCGAGAGCGAGCCGGGTGCGAATGAACTTCTATTTGAACTCGAAATACTCTCTCATCATTTCAATTGGCTTCATCGGTTCCACATTCAAGAAACCCAACACCTCAAGAAACCACGAGAGGTTATCTCCCAACACGGAAATATCGTCCTCATCATTCGACAGCAGACAAATGGCCAGTCGTGCCTTCAATACCTCCCGATCCTTGAACCCTCGTATTGCCCCTTGCTCATCGATTTTTGCCCACCAGAGTGCAGCCTGCGCCTTGCAGCGTTCAGCAGGAATTTCCCCGGCAACATAGGCTTTCGCCAGGCGCAGAGGATCCTGCTCGCAGTCGGAGAACTGGATATCCAGTTCCTCCAGAACCTTGATCAGGAAGCCGAGCTGGTGTTTGAGCGCAGCAGAGCTTTGAGTGGCCCGAACAATGGAGCCGATATTGAATTTCTTGAAGTCATCCGGATTCATGCAGCAACCTTGAAACTGAGTAAAGGATCACGACGATGGGGGCCCGATCATCATCGGCAACGCGCACATCCTATGGCCAACTATCCATTACGCAACGGTTGTTGGAAAATCGCCGGAGCGGTTCTCGCCATCAGGGCCCGGCCCGGTCACTAGAACAGTTCCTGCATCGTGCGCTGCATGTCCGCAGCGCCGTCGACAGCTGCCCCCTCTCCCGCGCCCACCGGCGGCACGTTGTCACTCCTGAACACCTCCATCGCCGTGCCCGGCGCCTGCGCGCTGGCGGCGCTGCCATCTTCCAGGTTGATCCGGCGGGTCACGATGCCATCCGGCTCCGGCTGGGAGTAAGGCGCCGTTCCCTCAAGCGCCGCCGTCATGAAGTCCATCCAGATCGGCAGCGCGATGGTCACGCCCCATTCGCGCCGCCCCAGGCTCTGCGGCTGGTCGAAACCGGCCCAGACGCTGGTGACGTAGTGGCCGTTGTAACCGGTGAACCAGGAGTCCTTGGCCTCGTTGGTGGTGCCGGTCTTGCCCGCGATGTCCGGGCGCTGCATGGCGGCTGCGGCGCGGCCAGTGCCGCGCTTGACCACGTCCTGCAGCAGGCTGGTGAGCAGGTAGGTGGTGCGGCTGTCGACTATCTGCTCGGCCACCGCCTCGGGGGCTGGCCGCTGTGCAGTGGGGGCCGAACGCGGGCTGGCCTGGAACACGATCTGGCCCTTGGGGTCTTCAATGCGCTCTATGAAGTACGGGCTGATCTTGTAGCCGCCGTTGGCAAAGGCGCTCCAGCCCGCGACCACCTCCATGGGCGTGACCGACGCGGTGCCCAGGGCCAGGGAAAGGTTGTGAGGCAGGTCCTGGGGGTCGAACCCGAAACGGGCGATGTAGTCGATGGTCTTGTCCACCCCCATGGCTTGCAGCAAGCGTATGGAGACCATGTTCCTTGAGCGGTTGAGGGCTTCGCGCAGGCGAATCGGCCCCAGGAAGGTCCGGTTCTCATTCTGCGGGCGCCACACCGGGCCGGAGTAGTCGCCCCCCAGGACGATGGGGGCGTCGTTGACCAGGCTCGCCGGGGTGTAGCCGCTGTCCAGCGCCGCGCAGTAGATGAAGGGCTTGAAGCTCGAACCCGGCTGGCGCCTGGCCTGCAGCACACGGTTGAAGCTGCTTTGTTGAAAATCAAAACCGCCCACCAGCGCCTGGATCGCCCCGTCCTCCGGGGCGATCGACACCAGCGCGCCCTGGGCCCTGGGCACCTGGCTGAAGCTCAGCAGCGGATCGTGCTCGGGGTCGACACGGATCACATCCCCGACCTTGACCACCTCGGCCGGGCGCACCGGCTGGCGCCCCAAGGCGCTGTGGCCCAGATAGGGGCGCGCCCATTTCATGCTGCTCCAGGGCACGGAGTGCTCCTGGCCACGGTCATCCACCACGCTGATGCTTTGCTCGAAAACCTGGGTCACCGCCACCGCCCGCAAGCCGCCATACGCTGGAAAAGCCTTCAGTCGCTCGGGCCACTGGCTGCCGGCCCGGCCTGCGAAATGCCCTTCAGGGCCGCGGTAACCATGGCGCTTGTCATAGACCTTCAAGCCCTTGCGCAGCGCGGAAGTGGCCGACGCCTGCAATGAACCGGGAACCGTGGTCACTACCCGCAGGCCCAGGGTGTAGGCCTCATCGCCAAAACGCCGGAACATTTCCGCCCTGACCATTTCTGCGATGTAGGGAGCATCGATCTCGGGTTCCGGGGCGTGGTAGCTGGCGTCTACCCCTTGCGCCAGGGCTGCTTGATACCTGGCTGTATCGATGCTGCCCAACGCGTGCATGCGCCCCAGAATCCAGTCGCGGCGCTGCTTGGCCCTGGCGGGGTTGTTGATCGGGTTGTAGCGCGATGGCGCCTTGGGCAGCCCGGCAATCATCGCCACCTGAGCCAGGCTCAGCTGCGCCACCGGCTTGCCGTAATAGATTCTGGCGGCTGCCGCGATGCCATAGGCGCGCTTGCCCAGGTAGATCTTGTTGACATACAGGTTGAAGATTTCCTCCTTGCTCAGGCTGCGCTCGATCTGCAGGGCCAGGAGAATTTCGCTGAGCTTGCGTGAAAAGGTCTGCTCGCGGCTCAGGAAGAAGTTCTTCGCCACTTGCATGGTGATGGTGCTGCCGCCGGAGCGAACGTGGCCGCTCTTGAGCAACTCGAACGCCGCCCGCAGCAACCCGGCCGGGTCGACCCCGGGGTGCTGATAGAAGTTGCCGTCCTCGGCGGCCATGAAGGCCGCTCGAAAGTCAGGGGGTATGTCCGCGCTGGCGAGGGGTATGCGCCGCACTTCACCGAACTCGGCGATGAGTTTCCCATCCCGGGTGAAGACCTGCAGGGGCTCTTGCAGATGCACGTCCCTGAGGGCCGCGACATCGGGAAGCCGGGGTTGCAGATACAGGTAGGTGCCACTTGCGGCCAGCAGCCCCACGCTGACCAGCGCGAGCACACTCCAACCCAGATATTCAATGACTCGCACCCGCTGTTTCCTCGCTTACCGTTTGAATGTGAACCTGGCGGGCCCTGGAGCCCTGGCTGATTTCCTGCGCGCCTAGCTGGCGTTTACCGTCAGGGTGTTTGCGCGCTTGTCGCTGGATACCGGTACGGCGAACTGCGGCTGCAGATGCCCACTGGCATCGAGCAGCCAGGCGTCCATGACTTTCCTCACCACAGGGCCGGCCACCCGGGCCCCGGCCTCGCCGTTCTCGATCATCACCGCCACCACGATGGCCGGCTGTTCGGCCGGGGCGAAGCCGACAAAGAGCGCGTTGTCCCGGTGGCGCTCATGGGTCTTGTTGCGGTTGTAGCGTTCGCCCTGCTTGATCGCCACCACCTGCGCCGTGCCGCTCTTGCCGGCAATGCGGTACTGCGCGCCCCGGGCTGCTGCGCGGCCTACGCCACGGGGGTTGTGCATGACCATCTGCATGCCCTGGATGACCTGATCCCAGGAATGGGCATCCTTGAGCACGATGTTCGGCATGGGCCTGGGGTCGACCGGCGCCTGGCCGCCGACCGCCAGCGCCAGGTGCGGCCGGTGCCAGATCCCCCGATTGGCGATCAGACTGGTGGCCTGGGCCAGTTGCAGGGGTGTGACCTGCATATAGCCCTGGCCGATGCCCAGAATCAGGGTTTCCCCAGGGAACCAGGGTTGCCGGCGGGTGGCGCGCTTCCATTCAGGGGACGGCATCAATCCCGCTGCCTCTTCGAACATGTCGATCGAAACCTTTTGCCCCAGACCGAATTCGCTGAGGTAGCTGTGCAGCCTTCTGACCCCCAGCCTGTGGGCCAGGTCATAGAAGTAGGTGTCATTGGAGCGCATGATCGCGTCGTACATGTCCACCCAGCCTTCGCCGCCCCGGTTCCAGTTGCGGTACTTGTGCTTGTAGTTGGGCAGCTCGAAATAACCCCGGTCAAACACCTGGCTGGTGGGGGTGATCACGCCGCTGTCCAGGCCCGCCACCACCACCATGGGCTTGATGGTCGAGCCCGGGGGATAGAGCCCGCGCAACACCCGGTTGAACAGCGGCATGTCATCGGAATCGCGCAAGGCGGCGTAGCCTGGCGCAGAGATGCCCTTGACGAAGGGGTTGGGGTCGAAGCTCGGCCGGCTGACCATTGCCAGCACCTGCCCCGTGGCCGGGTCCAGGGCCACCACCGCGCCCCGCCGGTCCCCCAGCGCTTCCTCGGCGGCACCCTGCAGCCCGGCGTCGAGGGTCAGGACGATGTCCTGCCCGGCAATCGGGTTGTGCCGGCGCAGCACCCGCATCACCCGGCCCTGGGCATTGGTCTCCACTTCTTCAAACCCCATCTGGCCATGCAGGGCGTCTTCGTAGAAACGCTCGATCCCGGTCTTGCCGATCAACTGGCTGCGCAGGTATCGGGCCGGATCGAGGCGCTTGTACTCCTGCTCGTTGATCCGCCCGACATACCCCACCGAGTGGGCAAAATGCTCGCCATGGGGGTACTGCCTGAGAAACTGCGCCTGGACCTCGACACCGGGCAACAGGAACTGATTGACCGCTACCTGCGCCATCTGTTTTTCCGTCAGGTCCAGCATCAGCGTCACGGGCTCGAAGGCTCTTCTTGCGCGGCGCAGTTCCTTCTCGACCCGGCTGCGTTCGGCTTCGGGCAATTGCAGAATCCGCGCCAGATGGCCAAGGACGACACCGACATCCCCGGCGCGTTCACGGGTCAGGGTCAAGTTGAAACTGGCTACGTTATCGGCCAGAACCACCTTATTGCGGTCATAGATAAGCCCCCGTTCTGGCGGGATGAGCCTGATGTGCACGCGGTTCTTTTCCGCAACGGCAACCTGGTACTCATGTTGCGTCACTTGCAGAAAATAAAGCCTGACCACCAGCGCCGCGGTCAGCAGAACCACCAGCACGGCACTTGCCATTATTCGTTTGGTGACGATCGCATCTTCTGTTTGCTGGTGATTGAAGTTACTGATTTGCGGCATGGGCAACTCTTGCTGCATAGGCTTCAAATATCATCGGGAGCCACGTTATTGAGGCGCAGAGTCTGCGACATGATCTTGCTGAACAACGGGGCGGATACCAGCCCGCCAAAAAAACCGTGGTGCCTGGGGTTGTCCACCACGACCACGATCACGAACCTGGGGTTTGCCGCCGGGGCGAAGCCGGCAAACATGGCGCGATAGGAGCTGGCCAGATAGCCCTTGGCACCCTGGCTGGTTTTTTTCGCGGTGCCGCTTTTTCCGCCCACCTGATAGCCAGGCACCTTGGCCCGATAGATGCCCCTGGGGCCTTCAACCACCTGCACCAGCATGTCTTTCACGGTATTGGCCACGCTGGCCGGCATCACCTGGACGCCCTTGGGCACGGCAGAAACCCGCAGCAGTGAAGTGGGCACCCGGACACCGCCGTTGACCAGGGTGGCGTAAGCCCTGGCCAGCTGTACCGCGGTAACGGACACCCCATAGCCGTAAGCCAGCGTCGCGGTTTCGGTGGGCCGCCACTCCCGGCGCAGGGGCAGCACCCCGGTCTGTTCACCGGGGAACCCTACGCCCGTCTCCTGGCCCAGCCCCACCCGGTGCAGCAGGTCATGAATCCGCGGTGCGCCGATATCGAAGGCCACCTGGCTGATGGCAACGTTGCTCGAACGCACCAGGATGCCGGTCAGGTCCAGGGTTTCGCCCGCGGTCCTGGAAGCATCGCGAATGGTGTATCGGCCGATCTGCAAGGTGCCGGTTGCCACGTGCACCCTGTCCCCCGGCTTCCAGCGCCCACTTTCCAGCGCGGCGGCCACCGAGAACGGCTTCAGGGTTGAAGCCGGCTCGAATACATCAACCACTGCGCGATTGCGCATCATCGACGGCGTCACCCGAGAGCGATTGTTCGGGTTGTAGCTGGGCTGATTGGCCAAGGCCAGGATCTCGCCGGTGCGCACATCCATGATCACCACGCTGCCGGCATCCGCACCATTGCTGGCAATGCCCTCGCGCAGCTCTCGATCGGCCACGTATTGCAGGCGCAGATCCACAGACAGCGCGAGTGCCTGCCCGGGCCTGGCCAGGCGCGAAACCCCCAGGTCCTCGATCAAGTGGCCACGGCGATCCTTGAGCACCAACTGCTTGCCATCGCGCCCGCGCAGCACACTCTCATAAGCCAGTTCGAGCCCTTCGCTACCGCGGTTGTCGATATCGGTAAAGCCGATGACGTGCGCGATGGAGGCGCCCGCCGGATAAAACCTGCGGGACTCTTGCAGCGTATGAACCCCCGTGACCTTGAGTGCCTGCACCGCCTGCATCATCTGTTCCGCCACCTGGGGAGCAACGCGCCGATGCAGGTAGGCAAACTCTTTCTGCCGGTTGCGCAGGATGATCGAGCTCAACCGGCTCTGTGGCACGTCAAGCGCCTGGGCCAGCGCAGCCCAGTGGCCCTGCTCGCCCATCAGCTCCCGGGGGTTGAGCCAGACCGTGGTCACCGGCGTGCTGACGGATAGAGGCTGCCCATGGCGATCGGTGATCAAGCCTCGGTAGGCCGGGATAGCCACAGAGCGCAGGCTTCGGGCATCGCCCTGCTTGATCAGAAACGCCTTGTCGGCGATCTGCAGTTGAATGATCCGGCCGCACACAATTGCGGCCATCACCCCCACCAGAACAACAGCCAGCCTGAATCGCCACGGATAACCAGACGCTGGGCTATGGGTTAAAGCCATAAGAATAAAACCACTTTCCAGCCACTGACCTTTGATAGCGAAACAATTACGTTTCCCTGTACCGGACCTTCAAGCCACACACTTATTCCGATAACCACAAGGGCGGCCTTATATCCAGCCTTTGCAGGATCTGCGAGTTGATACTGCCGGTTAACGGAAGTTCACAGTCCATCTGGAACAGAAAGATGGCTTCTTCGGTTTTCTCCCCCACCACGCCATCTATTGTTCCCTGATAATAATTTCGCGCCGCCAGGGCCTGCTGCAATCTACCCACAACCTCTTCTCCCAAAGGTGAGCCGATGGCGGTTTCAAACAGGCAAGCAGAAGCCGCAAAGGCCCAGGCAAAGAGCACCATGGCCGCAAGATACTTACAGTGGCGCGCCATACTTCAACCTCTGGTTAAAACCTCTTACCCAACAGCCAAGGCTTATGCCCGCCTATAAAAAACCGAACTAACGGGCACTAACCCAGTATTGGAAACATCAACACCGGCTCTGTAATTCAAGCCGTTGATTGTTTTGGCGGGTCATTTTATGGCTGGTACAATATAGATCAATGCTCTATTCAAGCTATCTGATATGAAAACCATTGATATCGAGAACACCGACCTGAACCTGCTCCGGGTTTTTGCCGCCCTGGTCGAAGAAGGCGGTGCCAGCCGCGCGGCTATCCGGCTGGGCGTCACCCAGCCGGCGGTCAGCGCTTCCCTTGCACGTTTGCGAGAGATCTATAGCGACCCGTTGTTTGAGCGCACAGGGCGCGGCCTGCGCCCGACCATGCGCGCAAGCGAGTTGTACCCCCTGGTCGAAGAAGCCATCAACCGCTGCAGGCTGGCCCTGGCCATGGCCTCCGACGGCCAGCAAGTGCAGGGCCGCACCCTCACCATCGGGCTCTCCGATGACAGTGAAATCGCCCTGGGGCAGAAAATTCTCTCGGTGGTGGAAGAGCGCCTGCCCGGGCTGCGCATCCTCTTCCGGCAAACCCACAGCGGCGTCGTACAAGACATGCTGATGGGCCACAAGATCGATCTCGCCATCTCCGCCGGAGGCTTGTCCTCGCACTTGATCACCCGCATCAGGCTGGGCCGCGGCAACTACCTGGGCATCGCCGATGCCCACAACACCGTCCCGGTGACCGCGGAGGATTACGCTCAGCGCCCGCACCTGCTGGTGTCGTCCGCAGGTTATGTCGGCATTGTCGATGAAGGCCTGAACAACGTCGGCCTGACCCGAACGATCAAGGCCTCGACCTCGCACTTCGCCGCCGTTCCCTTTCTGCTGGTGGGCTCCAAACTGATCACCACCGTGCCCACCCACGCCGCACGCGCAATGGAACGGATCAGTTCGCTGCAAACCTTCCCCTGCCCCGTGCCCATGCCTTCCTACGAACTTGAGATCGGCATGCGCGTGGGCAGCAAACACGACAACGCGTTGCAGATCGTCAAGTCACTGCTGCTGGATTCGATCAAGGAGCATTTCTTTCTGCAATGAAGGGCGAAGGCTTACGAACGTCTAAGAACGGACACTTGCTACAGCACCGCCACTAACCCCGGGGCACGTAATACAATCCCCGCCCCCGCCGCCTGAAGGATCAGCCATGTCCGTCACCAATCCCAAAGTCATCGATTTCTGGGGGATCTCCAAGGAGGCTCCCAACGACCTGCTACTGGTGATGACCGACCACCTCGAATGGGGCGACAAGGCGGAACAAGGCGAGCACTTGCTCGTGCTGCAAGAGAAAATCAACAGCTACATCGCCTTCATCGAAAGTGGCGAGATCTACACCGAGATCCCCGGCGCCTATGGCAAGTACCCGATCATCCGGGTCATTGGCTTGTATGAATTGCCCGCGCAGGCCGAGTACTTCATGGCCCGGGTCACCGAAACCCTGAATGACGTGGGCATTGGCTTTGAGTTCGAGCTCAGGGTCGACGAGAGGATTCGCAACATGTAGACGGGCCGGGCACGGCGCTGCCTCAGGCAGGCTTGATCACAGCCCGGTTGAGGGCAATCACATCCACATGCTCTTGGTGCGAGAAGTGCTCGATCACGTCTTGCAGGTGCACATGCTCCAGGCCATTGGCCGCCATGTCGGCTGAAGCGTTGATCAGGAACTCACCCAGTGCCCTGAGTGTGTCCGGCTCGGCGAGAACGGTCAGCAGCCTCCCTCAGCCCTCTTTCTGCAACCGCGCAATCAAGGTGTCGATAAAGAACGCGAGGCTTTCCGGCAACACCCGCTTGGGCATGGTCAGCACCTGAATGTCCCGATCGCCCAAGCGCGGGTTGGACAGGGGCACCGATACCAGCCCATCCATCCCCTGCCCTTCGCCGCTGATGGCGCTGGCAAAGGCCACCGTGTCGGACTGGCGCACAAACTCATGCAGGGCCCCGGAAAAGTTGCAGGTCATCACCTGATCGAAGCTCAGGCCGTCCATCTGGCACACCAGGTCCAGCAGTTGCCGCTGGGTGGTGCCCTTGGGCGTCAAGGCCACGGGAAACGCCTGCACCTGCTCCAGTGACAGCACCCCGGCGCTGGCCAGCGGATGCCCGGCGCGCATCAGGGCGCGAATCGGCGAGCGGATCGAGTAGCACACGTTGACCCCCTCCACCGGCTCGGTGCTGAAGGTCAGCCCCACGTCCGCCTCTCCCCGGCGAATGCGCTGCACGCACTCGTGGGGCGAGATCACGTCCAGGCGGTACTCGGCTCCGGGCCGCAGGCGGTAATGCTCCAGCAGCACCCGCGGCAGGAAATACCGCGACAGGCCCTCGGTGGATACCAGGCGGATCACCTTGGCCCCCGGGTAACCCTCGCCCCGCAGTTCGGCGAGGATGTTCTCCTGTTCCAGCCAGGTGCGCCGGGCGTGTTCGGCCAGGGCTTCGCCAGCGGCGGTGAGTTGCATGCCCCGCGGGCGCCGCTCGAACAGCGCCACGCCAACGCTCTCTTCCAGCAGGGCGATCTGCCGGCTCACCGCGCTGGGGGCGATGTGCAAACGCTCCCCCGCCGCGGCCAGGGAGCCCGCATCGATCACCGCCAGAAAATACCGATAGTCCATCTGCATCCCCTTGCCAGGCATCCAATTTTTAGAATCATGCCTTCAAAAAACAGCAATATACAGATGCCTTTGCCAACTCCACCATGGGCCCGTTCCCTTGCCCGACCGGAGTTGCAATGACCAAGCAAGCTGCCCTCGCCGGCGTTCGCCAGTACCTGGACGACGGCCACTTTGAACAGGACCTGCGACGCCGGGTGGCGTTTCGCAGTGACAGCCAGGACCCGGCCCATGCCGATGAACTGCCGCGCTACCTGCTGGAGGAAATCCAGCCGCTGCTGCAGCGCCTGGGCTTCGACTGCCACATGCTGGCCAACCCACAGGCCGGTGGACCGTTCCTGATTGCAACGCGCCTGGAAGACCCAGCCCTGCACACAGTGCTCAGCTACGGCCACGGCGACGTGGTGCCGGGTTACGCCGAACAGTGGCGCACGGGCCTGAATCCCTGGCAGCTGACCCTGGAGGGCGAACGCTGGTACGGCCGTGGCACCGCCGACAACAAGGGCCAGCACAGCATCAACCTGACCGCCCTGGAGCAAGTGCTAAAGGCCCGCGACGGGCGCCTGGGCTTCAACCTCAAGCTGCTGTTCGAGATGGGTGAGGAAGCCGGTTCCCCGGGGCTGCGCCAGCTGTGCCAGGAGCAGCGCGAAATGTTGCGGGCCGATGTGTTCATCGCCTCCGACGGCCCACGGCTGAATCAGGCCCGACCGACGCTGTTCCTCGGCTCCCGCGGCTCGGCGCAGTTCCGCCTGGAGGTCAACACCCGGGACAAGGGCCTGCACTCGGGCAACTGGGGCGGGGTGATGAGCAACCCCGGCGTGGTACTGGCCAACGCCCTGGCCAGCCTGGTGGACCAGAACGGCCGCATCCGCTGCCGCGAACTGCTGCCGGCGAACATTCCCGACAACGTGCGCGCCGCCATCGCCGACCTGGAGATCCAGCGCGAGTCCCTGGGCCGCCCTCTGGACGAACACTGGGGCGAACCGGGGCTGACCCTGGGCGAGCGCCTGTTCGCCTGGAACACCCTGGAAATCCTCGCCTTCAGCACCGGCAACCCGCAAAAGCCGGTGAACGCGATTCCGCCCCGGGCCGTGGCCTTCTGCCAATTGCGCTTTGTCCTCGGCACGCCCTGGCAGCAGCTGGAAAGCCTGCTGCGGGCGCACCTGGACCGCGAAGGTTTCAGCCAGGTGGAGATCGTCATGGAGCGCTGCTCCCCGGCCACCCGCCTGGACCCGGACAACCCCTGGGTCAGGTTCGCCAAGACCTCGATTGCAGGTAGCAGTGCGCAGCGCCTGGCGCTGTTGCCGAACCTGGCGGGCACCCTGCCCAACGACATCTTCGCCGAAGTGCTGGGGCTGCCGACCCTGTGGATTCCCCACTCCTACCCCGGCTGCTCGCAGCACGCCCCGGACGAACACCTGCTGCTGCCGGTGATTCGTGAAGGCCTGGAGATCATGACGGCCCTGTTCTGGGACCTGGGGGACCTGCCCCGGACCTGAGGCCATCGCTTACCCCGCCCGGCCCTGGCCGGGCACCTGTCGCTCAAAATCCAACAATAAGCAGGAGCGTCCTGTATGACAGCGTTAGCCACCACCTCGACCGCGACCCGGGTCGAACCCAAGGCCCTGTGGAAACCCATAGGCGCCGCCCTGATCGGCAACACCCTGGAGTGGTTCGACCTGTCGATCTACGCCTACTTCGCCCTGACCATCAGCCAGGTGTTCTTTCCCACCGCGGACCCGACCTTCTCCCTGCTGCTGGCCTTCGCCACCTTCGGCATCTCGTTCCTGATCCGCCCCCTGGGCGCGGCGGTACTGGGCTCCTACGCCGACCGCAAGGGCCGCAAGAAGGCCCTGACCCTGTCGATCCTGATCATGCTGACGGGCACCCTGCTGATCGCCATCATGCCCAGCTACGCCACCCTGGGCCTCGCCGCGCCGATCGGCATCCTCCTGGCCCGGCTGCTGCAAGGCTTCTCCGCCGGTGGCGAGTTCGGCACCTCCACCGCCTTCATGCTGGAACACGCGCCGCCGCGCACCCGGCACTTTGTCGCCAGCCTGCAATTCGCCAGCCAGGGCTTTGGCGTGGTCATCGCCTCGACCTTCGGCTACTTCCTGACCAAGCACCTCGATGCCCAGCAAATGCTCGACTGGGGCTGGCGCGTGCCGTTCTTCTTCGGCCTGCTGCTGGGCCCGGTGGGCCTGTACATCCGCCGTACGGTGGACGAGTCGCCGGACTTCAAGGCCAGCGAACCGGGGGAACGCCCTTTGCGCGAAGTGCTGGTGACCCAGAAGACCCTGCTGCTGATCGCCATGGGCACCCTGGTGGTGTCAACCGCCTCGAACTACATGATCCAGTACATGCCGTCCTACGCCGCCGCCAGCCTGAACATCGCCCAGTCCTCGGGCTTTTTGGCGACCCTTACCGGCGGCCTGATCCTGACCATCATCACGCCCATCGTCGGCTACCTGTCCGGCCATATCGGTCGCCTGAAAATCATGCTGGCAGCGGCGGTGGTCTATGCCGTGGCGATCCTGCCGGCGTTCTTCTGGCTCAACAGCCGCCCCAGCGCCAGCTCCCTGCTGCTGGTGGTGGCGCTGATGGCCCTGATCAAGGCGGTGTACTTCGCCCCGCTGCCGTCGCTGATGGCGGACATCTTCCCGGTGCGCACCCGGGTCACCGGCATGTCCCTGAGCTACAACCTGGGGGTCACGATCTTCGGCGGTTTTGCACCGGTGATCGCTACCGGATTGATTGCCCTGACCGGCTCACAGCTGGCACCGAGTTTCTACCTGATGCTGGCGGCAGCGTTGAGCGTCGTAGCCCTGTTGATGGCGCGCAAGAAACTCGGCATGACCTGAAATGCGACCGTTTTTTGCGCGGGGCAAAAGCGCCGCGTAGGAGCCGGCTTGCCGGCGAAGAGGCCCGCGAGACATGCAGCGTCTGGACGGGCGCCTTCGCTGGCAAGCCAGCTCCTACTGCACCGGCAAGAAATTCATCAGCAGCAGGCTCTGCGCGTAATTGAACCCCACCCGCCGGTAGCGCTCATCGAGAATCTGCGTGAGCAAATCCAGGCGCGCGACGATCTTGCCGAACTCCACGGCAAAACTCAGGTTGCTGCCCTCCTCGGAAATCTCGTTGGAGAACAGCAACAGCACCCCATTGGCATCCTGGCGCTGGCTCAGCAGCCAGGTGGCCTTCTCGATATTGCGCGCGGCGTTGCTGATGAACTGCGGGTCGATGGTATCGGTCATGTAGAACTCGGTGCGCCCGCCATGGGCGGTCACCAGCATGCTGCCAATGGCATAGATGAAGGCCCCCACCCGATCGCCCTGGAACTCCGGGCTCAGGGAATAGCTCAGGGCCGCCAGGTCGCGACGATCCCCCAGGGCCGGCAAGGGCTGGCGCTTTTCGATGGCATTGCGGATCTCGCGCTGGGCCGTGGTGCCATCGGGGAAACCCGACTTGCGCCACTGGCTGGGGTTGCGCAGGTAGAGCTTGCCCATCAGCAGGTACAGGCTCTGCAGGTTGTCGCGCATGCCGATGGTGGCCATGCGATCGACGCTGGTCTGGAAGAATTCGTCAGGCTTGCCTTCACGAAACTGTTTGGCAAAATCGCGCCCTTGCTGTTGGGTACAGGCCGTGGCGCCAAGCATCAGCAGCGCCACCAGGAACAGGCGCTGAAAGCGGGTTTGCATCATGCAAGAAGAGGGAGCGTAGGCCATCGGCACCGGGTCGGAATTCACGGGCTGCGGCGGGGATCGGCGCGGCCAGGCCTGGTGATAGAACGCAAAACTGTAAAAAAGTGCGATGGCCGCGGCCGGCCATCGCCAAATCGCTCGCTTACGAGCGTCGCAACTGACCGGGGGACACGATGATCTTGACGTTGTGCTCCTTGTTGTTGACCAGTTCCTCGAAGCCCTGGCCGACAATCTCTTCCAGCTGGATGCGCCCGGTCACCAGGGGCGAAATATCCAGCCGGCCATCGGCGATGAAAGCGATCACATCGGCGAACTCACCGTTGTAGGCCAGGGCCCCCAGCACCGTTTTCTCGGTGGCCACCAGCTCGAAGAAGTTGAACTCGCTAGGCTCTTCGAATATTCCCACCATCACGCACTTGCCGGCCTTGCGGATCAGGTCGATGGCCAGCTTGGCGGTGTGCTTGTTGCCGATGCACTCAAAGCTGACATCGGCCCCCAGCCCGCCGGTCAGGCGCTTGACCTCGGCCAGGGCATCGCACTCCTTGGGGTCGAGCACGTGGGTCGCGCCCACCTCCAGGGCCTTGGCCTTGCGCGCGCCGGACATTTCCAGGGCGATCACCTGGGCCGCGCCGGCGGCCTTGGCGCACATGATGGTGCACAGGCCGATGGTGCCGGCGCCGACCACCACCACGTTCTGCCCCAGCAGGCTGCCGGCCTTTTTCACCGCGTGCATGCCCACCGCCAGCGGCTCGATCAGCGCTCCGGCCTCGGCGGGAAAGTTGGCCGGCAAGGCGTACAGCAGGTTGGCCGGCACGTTGACCAATTCGGCGAAGGCGCCGTTGTTCATCAGCCCGGTAAAGGCCAGGTTTTCGCAGATGTTGTACAGCCCGTGGGTGCAGTAGTAGCAGGTGCCGCAGTGCTGGCAGGCGTCGGCGGCCACCGGCTGGCCAACGCTGAAACCCTGGACCCCTTCGCCCAGGGCGACGATTTCGCCGCAGAACTCGTGGCCGAGGATGCACTGGCCCTTGATCCCGGTCAGCGGGTGCGGTGCGTCCACCGGAATGAACACCGGCCCGGCCACGTATTCGTGCAGGTCGGAACCGCAGATCCCGCACCAATCGACGCGGATCTGCACCCAGCCGGCAGGCGGCGCGTCGGGCAGCGGTACGTCTTCGACGCGGATATCGTGGCGGCCGTGCCAGACCGCGGCACGCATGCTGGGAACAGGCTTGAGGGAAACACTCATCTTGGCTTCTCCTTATTCTTGTAGAGCTGCGACGGCCCCCTGGCCGCCGCAGAACACCTCAGTGCTGCTGGATAAAGTCGAGGATCAGGCGGTTGACCTGCTCCGCCGCTTCCATCTGCAGCATGTGCCCCTGCCCCGGCAGCACCTCGATCTGCGCCTTGAGATCGGCGCTGTGGCTCACCGGAATGATCCGGTCGTCGCGGCCCCAGATCACCAGCACCGGCTGCGGGCCGTCCTGCACCACCGGGCGCAGGTCGGCCTGCTGGCGGCCGTCGGCAAACAGGTTGCCGGCCAACTGCCCGAGGGCCGCCTGCACCCCTTCCAGGCGCTTGTACTTGAGCATGTCGTCGAGCATCTGCCGGTTCACCAGCTCGGCGTTGGAGAACAGCTGCACCAGCTGCGGCTTCAGCGCATTGCGGTTGCTGGCCTCGACAAAGCCTTGCAGGTAGTCGCCGTTGATCTCGCGGCCCAGCCCGGCGCTGCCGATCAGGGTCAGGGTGCGCACGCGGTCCGGCGCCAGCCGCGCGGTGTTGAGGGACACCGCGCCGCCCATGGAGTGGCCCACCAGATGGGCCACGGGAATCTCCAGGTGATCCAGCAGCGCCAGCAGCACCTGGCTCAACTCGTCCAGGTCGCCCCGTTGCAGGGCCTTGGTCGATTCGCCGTGGCCCGGCAGGTCGAGGGCGATCACCCGGCGCCCGGCGGCCAGGGCTTCGTGGTTAAACAGCCAGTTGTTGAGGTCGCCGCCAAAGCCGTGCACCAGCAGCAGCGGCGTGCCACCTTCACCGCGCTCGAAATAGCGGATCAGGCGGTCGCCCAGTTCGACCTTCTGCGGCGCCGGGCCGCTGTCTTCATCGGCGCTGTCGCCGGGCACGAAGCTGGCCTGGAACTGCTCGATCACCGCGTCGATCTCGGCGTCACTGGCTTCGCCATCGACCACGATGCCCAGCAGCGCGCCCACCGCCAGGGTCTCGTCCTGGCGGGCGATCTGCCGACGCAGGATGCCGGAGAACGGCGCCTCGACGCTGCTGGAGATCTTGTCGGTCTCCACGTCCAGCACTTCATCGCCCTTGCTGATGCTCTGGCCTTCTTCCTTGAGCCAGGCATCGACCCGGCCCTCGGTCATCGACAGGCCCCACTTGGGCATGGTCAGGGTATGGATCTGGCTCATCAGCGGCTCCACTCGATCACGGTGAGCACGGCTTTTTCGATCTTCGCCGCGTCGGGGATGTACAGGTCTTCCAGGGCGTCGGAGAACGGCACTGGGGTGTGGGGCGCGGTGACCATTTCAATCGGCGCCTTGAGGGAGGCGAAGGCTTTCTGCGCCACCAGGGCCGAAATGTCGGTGGCCATGGAGCAGCGCGGGTTGGCTTCGTCGATCACCACCAGGCGCCCGGTCTTCTCCACGCTTTCGAGGATGCTGTCTTCATCCAGCGGGCTGGTGGTGCGCAGGTCGATCACCTCGCAGTCGATACCGCGCCCGGCCAAGCTGCGGGCCGCGTCCAGGGCGGTGTTCACCGTGCGCCCGTAGGACACCAGGGTCACGTCCTTGCCGTCGCGCAGGAAGTTGGCCTCGCCGAAGGGAATCGCGTAGGACTCCTCCGGCACTTCGCCCTGCAGGCTGTAGAGCAGCTTGTGCTCGCAGAAGATCACCGGGTCGTTGTCGCGGATGGCCTGGATCAGCAGGCCCTTGGCGTCGTAGGGCGACGAGGGGCAGACCACTTTCAGCCCGGGGATGTGGGTCCACAGCGAGGTCAGCATTTGCGAGTGCTGGGCCGCGGCGCGCAGGCCGGCGCCGACCATGGTGCGGATCACCAGCGGGGTCTGGGCCTTGCCGCCGAACATGTAGCGAAACTTCGCCGCCTGATTGAGGATCTGGTCCAGGCAGCAGCCGGCGAAGTCGACGAACATCAGCTCGCACACCGGGCGCACGCCACGGGTGGCGGCGCCGACCGCGGCACCGACGTAGCCGATCTCCGACAGCGGTGTGTCCAGCACCCGCCCGGGGAATTGATGGTAGAGGCCCTTGGTCACCCCGAGCACACCGCCCCAGGCGTCGTTGTCGCCGGGGGCGCCGGCGCCGCCCGCCACGTCTTCACCCATGATGAACACGCTGGGGTCGCGCCGCATTTCCTGGGCCAGGGCTTCGTTGATGGCCTGCTGGTAACTGATTTTTCTCGCCATGATGGTGGTCTCTTGTTGTTCTGTGGGGCGTTATGGATAAGCGACGTAGACGTCGCTGAGCAGGTCGGCGGGGCTCGGCTTGGGGTCGGTCTTGGCCTTGCGCACCGCGTCTTCGATCAGCGCTTCCACGTCGGCATCGATCTGGTCCAGCTGGCTGGCCTGCACCAGGCCCGAACGGGTGGTGCGCTCGCGGAACTGCATCAGGCAGTCGTTGTGCTCGCGGTAATGCTTGACCTCGTCGGGGGCGCGGTAGGTCTGGGCGTCGCCCTCGAAGTGGCCGTAGTAGCGGGTCAGCTTGACCTCGATCAGCGACGGCCCCTCCCCGGCCCGGGCCCGCTCCACGGCGGCGCCGGCGGCTTCGTGCACGGCGAAGAAATCAAAACCGTCCACCGTTACCCCGGGCATGCCGAAACCGGCGGCGCGGTCGGCAATGTGGTCGCACGCCACCGACCAGTTGGACGCCGTGGCTTCGGCGTAGCCGTTGTTCTCGGCGATGAACAGGCACGGCAGGTTCCATACCGAGGCCATGTTCATGGCCTCGAACACCGCGCCTTCGTTGGAGCCGCCGTCGCCGAAGAACACCACCGACACACCGTCGGTGCCTTGCAGCCGGGCGGCCAGGGCCGCGCCCACCACCAGCGGCGCACCGGCACCGACGATGCCGTTGGCGCCGAGCATGCCCTTCTCGAAATCAGCGATGTGCATAGAGCCGCCCTTGCCCTGGCAGACCCCGGTCTTCTTGCCGTAGATCTCCGCCATCATCCCGTAGACGTCCACGCCCTTGGCGATGCAATGGCCGTGGCCACGGTGGTTGGAGGCGATGCAGTCGTCGTCGCGCAGGTGGGCCATGACCCCGGCGGCCGAGGCTTCTTCCCCGGCATAGAGGTGGACGAAACCGGGGATCTCGCCGGTGGCGAATTCCACGTGCAGGCGTTCTTCGAATGCGCGGATGGTGCGCATCACCCGGTAGGCGTGGAGCAACTGGTCAGTGGTCAGGGGTGTCGACATTTTTATTCTCCAGGGTGTCTTCGGACTGAAGGTTCACGGGGTGTTGCCGGTGATCGCGGTCAATGGCCAGCAGGCGCTGGCGCGCCGCGTGTTCCAGGACCGCGTTGACGTCGATGCTCAGCGGGCCGCCGGCATCCAGGGTGACCGTGGGCCGGTCGTGGGGGTTGAACTCGATCTCGCGCTCGCCATCCAGGGCCAGGGTGCCGGCGTTCAGGCACAGGGGCTGGGGCACATCGGGTTGCAGGTAGCCGGCCTCCAGCACCCCGCAGCCCTGCAGCAGGCCGGGAGCCAGGGGCACCAGCAGCGCCTCGGGGGATTGCGGGTCCAGGCGCATCCAGGCGCCGTGGGGTTCCTGGCGAGTCACCGGCAGCCACAGCCCGCAGAGCGCGGAAATGCCGATGGACTGCGGTTCGGCGAAGGTCACGAAGACCTCGGCCAGATCACTGGCGCGGCTGATGGCCCGGGCGCCGACAAAGGCCAGGGGCGACACCGCCACATCCACCAGGGCCACTTCGCATAGGCCCCGGGACGGCTCGCGCACCAGCAGGCGCTTGTTGCGCCGCAGGGCGATCTCGGCGGGCACCCGGCCGCTGGCGTAGAGCCCGCCGGCCAACCCGGCGCTGGTGGCTTCGCGCAGCTCCGGAAAGGCGTTGTTGGTGCCGGTGGACAGGGTCAGCAGCGGAATGTCGCCAACCTCGGCGGCCACCGCCTTGTGGGTGCCGTCGCCACCGAGCACGGCGATCAGCGACACCCCGCGCTCGGCCATCCAGCGCGCTGCCTGGCGGGTGTCCTCGACGCTCTGGCGCAGGGTCAGGTCGAGGAACTCCAGGGCCGGCCAGTGCTGCTCCCGGGCCTGGCGGCTGCGGCTGTTCTTCTGCACCGCGGCGGCGATGCCGGTCATGTCGGTGGGCATCAGCACCTGCTCGATGCCGGTGGCGCCGAAGGCCGCCAGCAGGCGCTGGATCACCGAGACCTTGTCGGTGCTGGAGAACAGGCCGGCGTTGGCGGTGAGGCGGCGCACATCACGGCCCGAAGCCGGGTTGGCGATGATGCCGACGGTGAGGGGGCGGCGGTTCATGGGCTCACCGCGGGCGGAGCACAGGCAGGAGAAAACATCGGGCACCTCGTTCTTATTCTTCGATGGGCCAGTCGGCGCGGGTTGCCAAGGGCTGGTTGCCAAGAGCCAGAGCAAGGCCGGTGCCAGTTATGGAAAAACCGCTGCAAAGGCCCGTGGCAGAGCGGCTGTTGCACTCGCCCGCAGGTGTCGGGAAGCCCTGCGCCTGAGACGTTGCATGTCAGGCTGCACGGGGCCTTGGCGAGACCCTGAGACGTTGCGTCTCAGCGCCCCCACGGCGCCGCCCGGTGCTTGTCGGGAGCCGCGGATCGGCGCTTAATGCGCCGACAACGATAAGAAGCTGCAACCGGAGGCCTTCATGCTTTCCGCACATTCAAAAGCCCATGTGGACTGCGTCAGCCGGGTCCTGAAAAACGCCGATCACCTGCCCCAGGCGCCGGTGCCGAGCCTGATCCTCGATTCCTGGCGCCGCTCCATGGAGCAGCACCAACTGGACCCCGGCTCGCTGCAGGGGCCGCGCATCCTGTCCGAAAACGTGCTCAAGGAATGCCGCGAGCGTTCCGAGCTGTTCCTGCGCATCGCCAGCGAAGAAGTGGCCCGCCTGCATGGCCGGGTGCGCGACGCCGACTACTGCGTGCTGCTCACCGACGCCCAAGGCCAGACCATCGACTACCGGGTGGAGTCCACCCTGCGCAACGACTGCCGCAAGGCCGGGCTGTACCTGGGCACCTGCTGGTCGGAGGGTGAAGAAGGCACCTGCGGCGTGGCGGCGGTGCTCACCGCGCGCACGCCGATCACCGTGCACAAGCGCGACCACTTTCGCGCCGCGTTCATCGGCCTGACCTGTTCCGCCGCCCCGGTGTTCGACCCCCAGGGCGAGTTGCTGGGGGTGCTGGACGTGTCGGCGGTGCGCTCCCCGGATGACCGTCGCTCCCAGCACCTGATCCGGCAGATGGTGGTGCAGAGCGCGCGGGAGATCGAACAGGCGTTCTTCATGAACAGCGCCCAGGGCTACTGGGTGCTGCGGGCCCATGCCAGCCCGGGCTATGTCGACAGCCAGCCGGATTACCTGCTGGCCTGGGACGACGACGGTTGCCTGCGCGCGCTCAACCCGGCGGCGCGCCATTACCTGCTGCGCCGCTATGGCCGCTTGCCGCAGCACATCGCCCAGGTGTTCGACCCGCAGCTGTTGCAGCGCGCCCGCGACGAAGCCCTGTGCCCCCTTTCCGACAACCTGCACGGCCGCCTGCAAGCGCCAAGGCGCCCGGCACAGCGCCCGCGCCTGAGCCTGGCCGGAGAACCGCTGGACCCGCGGGTGGAACAGAGCCTGCGCCTGGCGGTGCGGGTCAAGGACCGCCACCTGCCGGTGCTGATCCAGGGCGAGACCGGTTCCGGCAAGGAAGTCTTCGCCCGCCAGCTGCACCAGGCCAGCCAGCGTCGGGACCGGCCCTTTGTCGCGGTGAACTGCGCGGCGATTCCCGAGAACCTGATCGAAAGCGAACTGTTCGGCTACGTCGCCGGGGCCTTTACCGGCGCTTCGAACAAGGGCATGCAGGGCCTGCTGCAACAGGCCGATGGCGGCACCCTGTTCCTCGATGAGATCGGCGACATGCCCCTGGCCTTGCAGACCCGCCTGCTGCGGGTGCTGGCCGAGGGTGAAGTGGCGCCGCTGGGGGCCGCGCAGCGCAAGGCGGTGGATATCCAGGTGATCTGCGCTACCCACCGCGATCTGGAAGCGCTGGTGGCCGAAGGCAGCTTTCGCGAGGACCTGTATTTCCGCCTGGGGGGCGCGCGTTTTCAGTTGCCACCACTGCGCGAGCGCAGCGACCGGCTGGCGCTGATCACCCGGATTGTCGAAGAGGAATCCAAGCGCTGCGGTGTGCCGGTGCAACTGGGCAATGCGGCGCTGGAATGCCTGTTGGGCTACCGCTGGCCGGGCAACGTGCGGCAATTACGCCATGTGCTGCGCTATGCCTGCGCGGTGTGCGAAGGGCCGCTGATCCAACTGCATGACTTGCCCGAACAACTGCGCGGCGCCGAGGCCGAAGGCGCCCTGCCCGCCCTGGAAACCGCCACCAGCCCCGAGCGCCAGGCCCTGCTGGACGCCCTGGTGCGCCACCGCTGGAAACCCGTGGCGGCAGCCAAGGCCCTGGGCATTTCCCGCGCCACCCTGTACCGCCGCGTGCAGCAGCACGGCATCCAGATGCCCGGCCGCAGCCCGGCCTAATCCACACCGACCGTAGGCGCCGGCTTGCCGGCGAACAGGCCCTCGGATGGGGCGGTGATCTTGCGGGCACCTTCGCTGGCAAGCCAGCTCCTACGGTGGCCCAACCACCGCACACCTCTGTAGGAGCCGGCTTGCCGGCGAAAGGGCCCTCGGATCGGGCGGTGATCTTGTGGACGCCTTCGCTGGCAAGCCAGCTCCTACAGGGGGCCCGGTGTCAGCGGCCGGGCTGGAAGCGGGCGCGGTAGCGCCCGGGGCTTTCGCCGGTCCATTTCTTGAAGGCGCGGTGGAAGGCGCTGGGCTCTTGGAAACCGGTGAGTTCGGCAATCTCGCTGACGCTGACGGTCGAGCGCCGTAGCAGGTACACGGCGACTAATTAGAATTATGCTTCCGATCATTCTAATTAGTCATTCATCTGAGGCTTTCTGTTCGTGGCCTACCCTTCATAGGTCATTTCGCCGAATCGTCTTTATCTTTTGTCGTCTTTGGCTCTCTTTTTGCAAACGCTGTAACTGCTTGCAAAATCTCAGTTACCGGACCATCTTCTGAGGCCTTCAGCCTTTCCAAAGACTCTGTAGTTTCATCTTTGCTGATTCTTCCAGACAAATCTTCTTGAATCAGAGAGACCGCAATAAACATATCTTCAGGGCGAACCACCGCTCTATCTAAAACCCTAAGAGCCGCAAGATAATTTGCTCGCTTCATATAAATCCGATGAAACCACTTATAGTCCTCTACAAGAGTTCTATATTGCCGCAATAAAAACCACGCGATAGCTTCGACAAAAATCAACACACCTGTAGGTCTCAGAGCCTTTATCCAGAAACTCTGAAAGGTATCTTCCTTGGTTCCTTCAGGAAGGGTTAGATAAAATATCACGACCCCAATAAATGCCATGATAATCCCACCACCCAACAACAACGTCGAGCGAGTAAATAAAACCTCTGCTTTCTTTTCAGCCAACTTTACTTCATCCTCAAACAAGTCTATCGCAGAGACATGATAGCCATTTGAAGAAGATTTGCTCACTTCACTTTTAACTTCAGCTTCACTCGAAAGCTTTCTTTGAACTTTATCAGACTGTTGAGAACCATTCGAAAACAACGTATAAAAAATCAGAGCCCAAACCAGCATCAAACCAAATACGAGCGTTAAATTATCATAACGCAATGAAACTTTCGGAGTTTCATATTTAATATCGGCATCGTTAAAACGCGGATCCGCACGAAGATGAACAATCACGCTAACCAAGCTACTCACCTCATACTTGAAGTAGCTCTCACTTCCACCCTTGTATGTTGCCCTCTGCGACAGCTCTCGTTTAGCGCTATTAAATTCGTCCGATGACACTGCTGAAGCTATAGCGCTATCAGGATCAAGCACAGGACTCAAGCCATACAAAACATACAAAAAAACCACCAAAGCAACTACACCAAAACAAAGTTTCCTCCACTGAAATAAACCCATATTTACGCCTTCGCCAAGAGCACCAACCCAAAATTTCTTCACAGAACCTCCTTATTAAAGTCACGTCCCACGCACAAATTAAACAGATACAGCTTCACAAACTAATTTCAACCAAAACCAACAAGGGCACAATGCTATCACGAAGCATAATTCCAGAAATCAATATATTGTTCATCATGAACATTCTTGGCCACCCCAGGTATACCACTAGTACTAGCCAGCTATAGAACCAGCATTTCTTATGGAAGAACTCATCAACCAATTAGAGAGTCAAACGACCGAGACCCAACAAAGCCACTCAGTTGCTTTTGAAACTTTCTACGCCCTTTCGCACCAGAAACACTAACCACAAAATCAATAGAGCCTTACAAGGCTAATGACGGGCGCGGTAGCGCCCGGGACTTTCGCCGGTCCATTTCTTGAACGCGCGGTGGAAGGCGCTGGGCTCCTGGAAGCCGGTGAGTTCGGCAATCTCGCTGATGCTGACGCTGGTGCGGCGCAACAGTTCAACGGCGACACCGCGGCGCACTTCGTCCTTGATTTCCTGGTACGAGCCGCCTTCGCGCTCCAGGCGCCGGCGCAGGGTGCTGGCGCTCATCTGCACTTCGCGGGCGAAAGCTTCCAGGGTCGGCCACTGGCTGTAGTGGCTGCCCCGCAGGCGCTGGTGCACCTGGGTGGTCAGGCCATGCTGGTTGCGAAAGCGGATCACCAGCCATTGCGGGGCGCTGCGCAGGAACACCTTGAGCGAGGCCAGGTCCTGGACCACCGGCAGGCGCAGGAAGCGGCTGGCGAATTCGATCTCGGTGCGCCCGGCGTTCCAGCTCAGGTTGCTGCCCCACAGCAGCGGGTCATCGCTGAGGCTCAGGCGTGAATGACGAAAATCGGCGCGGTCGATGGGAATCCGTCGCCCGCCGAGCCAGCACAGCAGGCTGATGACCAGCACCAGCAGGGTTTCCTCAGCGTAATGGCTACGCAGCGGATCGTCGCAGCGGCTGTCCAGGCTGATCACCGCGCGCTTGCCCCGCAGGCTGAGGCTGGCGCGGACGTCCCGCAGGAACAGGCCGAAGTTGTTCAGGCACTGGCGCAGGGCCTTTTCCAGATTGGGCTCCTGGATCAGCCCGCGGCAGATCAGGGCAAAGGCCCCCGGCGGCATACCCCGGGAGTCGAGCTGGAAGAATTCGTCCTGCAACTCGCGGATCTGGATCAGCCACAGGGCGGCAAAGGCACTGCCGGGCACCCGCGCCCGGGGCTGGTCGAGCAACGCCGGATCGATACCGGCCTCGCGCAGCACGGCCGCCAGCCGCGCCGGCTGCTGGCGCAGGGCGTGGGTCATCACCCGGACAAAGTAGACCGCGACCGAATCCGATTCACGCATGTAGAGGCTGTGCTCCCGTAGCTGGACCTATGGCAAAAAACGCCAGCACGCTTGACCGCTTTCGGCATAGGCCGGCCACCGCACCGGGCTCTAGACTCGCGCTGGATAACGCGCTGTGCAAGGCAACCGCGCCATGCTCCGCGAAGGCAATGAACAAAGGAAGAGCTGAAGATGAATCTTGCGAATATCGGGGTGATCGGCGCCGGCACCATGGGCAACGGCATCGCCCAGGTCTGCGCCCAGGCGGGCTTTGACGTGACCCTGCTGGACATCGCCCAGGGCGCCCTGGAAAAGGCCCTGGCCACCATCGGCAAGAACCTCGACCGCCAGGTGAGCAAGGGCACCCTCGGCGAAGACGACAAGCTCGCCGCCCTGGGCCGGATCCGCATCAGCACCGACTACGGCGTGCTCAAGGATGCGCAACTGGTGATCGAAGCCGCCACCGAGAACCTCGACCTCAAGCTCAAGGTGCTGCAGCAGATCGCCGCCCAGGTCAGCGCCGAGTGCGTGATCGCCTCCAACACCTCGTCGCTGTCGATCACCCAACTGGCCGCCAGCGTCAGCGCGCCCGAGCGGTTCATCGGCCTGCACTTCTTCAACCCGGTGCCGGTGATGGGCCTGATCGAGGTGATCCGTGGCCTGCAGACCAGCGACGCGACCCACGCCCTGGCCATGAATATGGCCCAGCGCCTGGGCAAGACCGCGATCACCGCCGGCAACCGCCCCGGTTTTGTGGTCAACCGCATCCTGGTGCCGATGATCAACGAGGCGATCCTGGTGTTCCAGGAAGGCCTGGCCAGCGCCGAGGACATCGACGCTGGCATGCGCCTGGGCTGCAACCAGCCGATCGGCCCACTGGCCCTGGCCGACCTGATCGGCCTGGACACCCTGCTGGCGATCCTTGAAGCCTTCTACGACGGCTTCAACGACAGCAAGTACCGCCCCGCGCCGCTGCTCAAGGAAATGGTTGCCGCCGGCTACCTGGGGCGCAAGACCGGTCGGGGTTTCCATCACTATGGCTGAGCGTTGCTCACGCTTTGCCGAAAGCCGCGACAAGGCCCTGGAGCTGTTCGCCAGCAAGGGCTTCGGCCAGGTCGGCATGCGTGAGCTGGCGAGCCATCTGGGGCTGACCCCGGGCTCGCTGTACCACCATTACCCGAGCAAGCAGCACCTGTTGCTGGACCTGATCGAGGAGTTCTTCGATGAGCTGCACAGCACCCTCAAGCGCCTGCAACGGCGCAAGTTGCAGGGCGACTGCCTGCCGGCGCTGATCCGCGCCCACCTGAAGCTGCATCGGGAATTGCCGCGGCATTTCCGCCTGGTGGAGCGCGACAGCGGCTGCCTCAATCCCGACCAGCAACTGCGGGTCGGGCAATTGCGCGAACGCTACGAACAACAGCTGGTGCAGTTGCTGGGCACCCCGACCGGCCTTGGCCCACAGGCGCAGCGCGCCGCGGCCCATGCTTTGGCCAACCTGCTCAACAGCGCCCCCAGCTGGTTCAGCGAACAACCCCTGGCCGAGCGTGAACGCGAAGCCCTGTTGGAAAACCTGCTGAGCGGCGCCATCGAGCGGCTGCTGGGCGGCGTGCCCGTGCGCAGCGCGGTGGCCTGAGCCTCAGCGCAGGTGCAGCGGGTCTACCAGCCCGGCGGCAATGGCCATGCCCACCAGTTCCGGCAGGTGTTCGGCCTGCATGCGTTTCATCACCCGTGAGCGATACAGGTCGATGGTCTTGATGCTGACCCCCAGTTGCTCGGCAATTTCCCGGTTGGTGTAGCCCTGCACCAGCGGCAGCAACACGTCTTTCTCCCGTGGCGTCAGGCTTTCCAGCAGCGCCTGCACCCGGGCCTGCCCGGCACTCTGGTTCTGATGGTTGTCGGCGCGGCTCAGGGCCTGCTGCACGCTGTCCAGCAGCAGCTGTTCGTTGTAGGGCTTTTCAATGAAATCCACCGCCCCGGCCTTGAACGCGCGGACCACGATGGGCACGTCGGCGTGGCCGCTGACAAAGATCAGCGGCAGGCGGATATCGCGCTGGCGCAGCTCTTCCTGAACGTTCAGCCCGCCCATGCCGGGCATGCGCACATCCAGCAGCACGCAGGCATTGAGGCTCGGATCGCAGTGTTCGAGAAACTCGCGGCCACTGGTGAAGGGCAGCGCCTTGAGCCCCACCGACTCCAAGAGCCAGACGGTGGAGTCGAGCATGCCCGGGTCGTCGTCGACCACATACACCAGTTGCTGCGCCACACTCGTCATTGCCTTGCTCCTGTCGTTGCGGGGGAAGTTGCCTGGGACGTTGCCGAGGGGTCGGCCGGGGCACTGGCCGGCAGCCGGCAGCACATGCGCAGGCCGACGGCCTGGGGCTGGGCCTGCAAGTCGCCGCCAAAGCCCTCGACGATGCTGCGGCTCATGGACAGCCCGAGCCCCAGGCCATTGGCCTTGCTGGTGTAGAACGGGGTGAACAGCTGCGGCAGTTGCTCGGCGCAGACACCGGGGCCCTGGTCGCTGACGCTGATCTGCACCCCGCCTTCGGCCGTCGCCTCGGCGGCCAGCACAATGTGCGAGCCCTGCTGCCCATGCACTTCGCGGTTGGCCTCGATGGCGTTGCGCAGCAGGTTCAGCAGCACCTGCTCCAGCAGCACCCGGTCGGCGTACACCGGCGGCAGATTATCCGCCAGCTGCAAGTCGATCGTCACCTGGCTGGCCTGGGCTTCCCAGGCACACAGGCGCACGGTTTCCCGGGCCACTTCGGCGATGTCCAGGGCCTGCACCCGGCGCCCGCCCTTGCGCAAAAAGGCCCGCAGGCGCTTGATCACTTCGGCGGCGTGGGTCGCCTGCTCGGCAATCCGTTCCAGGCCCTGGGCCACCTTGCGGGCGGCCTCGGGCTGGGTGCCCAGGGCCTGCAAGTAGCGCTGGCTGGCATTGGCGTAGTTGACCACTGCGGCCAGCGGCTGGTTGATCTCGTGGGCGATGCCCGAGGCCAGTTCGCCCAGGGTCACCAGGCGCGCGGTGTGGGCCAGTTCGTCCTGGTGATGGCGCTGCTGGGCTTCGCGCAGTTCGCGCTCGCTCTGGTCGTGGGCCACCAGGGAATAGAAACGCTCGCCACTGGCCGCGCGGTGGGCCAGGAGCATCAGCGAGACCGGCACCGAGGCGCCGCCGGCCGGCGGTTGCAGGCGCGCCTCGATGCTCCAGCGGCCGCTGTGTTCAGCGCGGTCCCAGCCTTCGCGTTGCAGGCTGTCGAGTACCGCAGCGCTGAGGATGGCCGCCAGTGGCGGCATTGCCTGCCCGTCGCCGAGCCCCAGGGTGCGCCGCGCCGCCGGGTTGAGGTAGGTCACCGCGCCGCCGGGCTGGATGAACAGCACCGGGTCGGGGTTGGCCTCTACCACTTCCGCCAGGCGCCGCTTGTTCTCTTCGGCCTGGACCCGGGCGGTGATGTCCCGGGACACCGCCACCACTTCCACCACGGTGCCGGTGTAGGTGTCGCGAATGCCGCGGCAGGCGGTTTCGAACCACAGGTAGTGGCCGTCGCGATGGCGGATGCGATAGGTCATGGTGTGGTAGCCGTCCTGCTCCAGGGCATCGCGGGTGCGCTGCATCAGCCCGGCCAGGTCCTGGCTGTGGAACAGGCTGCGGGCCAGGCGCCCGCGCAGTTGCTCGGGCCAGTAGCCGAGCAGGGTCCAGGAGGCCGGTGAGGCGTCGAGGAAGCTGCCGTCCGGGGTGTGCCGGGAAATCAGGTCAGTGGTGTTTTCGGTGATCAGGCGGTACAGGCGCCGGGCCTTGGCCGACTCGCGCTCGGCCCGGACCTGGGCCGTGGCTTCCTGGCAGCGCGCCAGTACCCGCTGGCGATGCGGATCGGGGATAAAGCTCCAGAGCAGGATGCGCTCGCCCCACTGGGCTTCCACCTGCTCGATGGCCCGCTGCTGCTCCAGGCAGGCACGCACCAGGGCCGGGTGGTTGATCGGCAGCAGGGCCGCGAGATCGCCAGTGGCCGCATCATCCAGCCACTGGCTCAGCGCCGGGTTGAGGTCCAGCGGCTGCGCCTGGGCGTCCAGCAGCAGGCTGGGTTGCGGGTCGTGGCCGAGCCAGGGCGAGTCCGGCAACTGGCCTTCACGCTGCAGGCGCAGCCAGTGACGCAGGTGGGTAGAGTCGGGCATGGTCGATCAGTCTCGCGGCCGGAAGGGTAGGTTCTTTTTATAGTATAACTACTATACAACTCAGGTAGTACTTCCATATCAATCAACAAACAGTATATAAAAGACCCCGGATAAGTCACCGAGCTTTCGCTGGGTGTGCTGCGTACCTGTAAGCAACGCCGAACGTAGGAGCTGGCTTGCCAGCGAAGAGGCCCGTGGGATCGCTTTCGCCGGCAAGCCGGCTCCTACGGGCGCAGGTGTTCTTGAGATCGCCTTCGCCGGCAAGCCGGCGCCTACAGTGGGTGCCCCCAGGTACACAGCACACGCCACCCAAGCCTCGGCCAATAGAGCTAATAATCAGCCACCGGGTACCCGAACCATGTCCATCTACGAGCAAGGCCTGGCGCCGACTGCCGTCAACCATATCGCCCTCTCCCCCTTGAGCTTCATCGAGCGTACCGCTGCGGTTTACCCCGATTACCCGGCGGTGATCCACGGTTCGATTCGCCGCACCTGGGCCCAGACCTACAGCCGCTGCCGGCGCCTGGCCTCGGCCCTGGCCGGGCGCGGCATCGGCAAGAACGACACGGTGGCGGTGATGCTGCCCAACATCCCGGCAATGCTCGAAGCACACTTCGGCGTGCCGATGATCGGCGCCGTGCTCAATGCCCTCAATGTGCGCCTGGACGCCGAGGCCATCGCCTTCATGCTGGCCCACGGCGAAGCCAAGGTGCTGATCGCCGACCGCGAGTTCCATGAGGTGATCCACGCCGCCGTGGCCATGCTCGATCACCCGCCCCTGGTGATCGACCTCGACGACCCGGAGTACGGCGAGGGCCAGCCGGTCAGCGAGCTGGACTACGAAGCGTTCCTCGCCGAGGGCGATCCCGAGTTTGCCTGGCAGTGGCCCGATGACGAGTGGCAGGCCATCGCCCTGAACTACACCTCGGGCACCACCGGCAACCCCAAGGGCGTGGTCTACCACCACCGCGGCGCCTACCTCAACGCCCTGGGCAACCAGATGACCTGGGCCATGGGCAACCACCCGGTGTACCTGTGGACCCTGCCGATGTTCCACTGCAACGGCTGGTGCTACCCCTGGACCGTCACCGCCCTGGCCGGGGTGCATGTGTTTTTGCGCCGGGTTGACCCGCAGAAGATCCTCGACCTGATCCGCGAGCATCAGGTCACGCACCTGTGCGGCGCGCCCATCGTGCTCAATGCCCTGGTGAACATGCCCGACACCGCCAAGGCGGCCATCGACCACCCGGTCAACGCCATGGTGGCCGGGGCCGCGCCGCCGGCCAAGGTGATCGGCGCGGTGGAGGAAATGGGCATCAAGGTGACCCACGTCTACGGCCTGACCGAGGTCTATGGCCCGGTGACCCTGTGCGCCTGGCACGCCGCCTGGGATGAACTGCCCCTGGAACAGCGGGCGCAGATCAAGTCGCGCCAGGGCGTGCGCTACCCGACCCTGGAAGGGGTGATGGTGGCCGACCCGAAAACCCTCGAACCCACACCCCGGGACGGCCAGACCATCGGCGAGATCTTCATGCGCGGCAACACCGTGATGAAGGGCTACCTGAAGAACCCCACGGCCACCGCCGAAGCCTTCGAGGGCGGCTGGTTCCATACCGGCGACCTGGGGGTGACCCACCCGGACGGCTACGTGGAGATCCGCGACCGGCTCAAGGACATCATCATTTCCGGGGGCGAGAACATTTCCACCATCGAACTGGAAGGCGTGCTCTATCGCCACCCGGCAGTGCTGGAAGCCGCGGTGGTGGCCCGGCCCGATGAAAAGTGGGGTGAGACGCCCTGTGCCTTCATCACCCTCAAGGCCGATCATCAGGACGTGCGCGAAGCCGAGATCATCGCCTTCTGTCGCGAGCACCTGGCAGGCTTCAAGGTGCCGCGTACCGTGGTCTTCAGCCCGTTGCCCAAGACCTCCACCGGCAAGATCCAGAAGTTCGTCCTGCGCGACATGGCGAAAAACCTCTAGCCTGAATACACCTACCCAGCCCTTGTAGGAGCTGGCCGGGCGGCGCTCCGCTTGCCAGCGAAGGCGTCGGCCAGGGCGATGCATGGCTTGCGGGCCTCTTCGCCGGCAAGCCGGCTCCTACATGGTGGCGGGATTTTCGTTGTCGATTCATGCGGCCGAGGCCGCTCAACCTCCACTTTTGCCCGAGGTTCCTGCAATGCCCGAATTCAACGCTCCGCTGCGCGACATGCGCTTTGTCCTGCATGAAGTGTTCAACGCACCCAAGCTCTGGGCGCGCCTGCCGGCCCTGGCCGATACCGTGGACGGCGACACCGCCGACGCCATTCTCGAAGAAGCGGCCAAGGTCACCGGCAACCTGATCGCCCCGCTCAACCGCAGCGGCGACGAGGAAGGCGCCAGCTGGCACGCCGGGCAGGTGCACACCCCGGCCGGTTTCAAGGAGGCCTACAGCACCTATATCCAGGGCGGCTGGGTCGGCCTGAGCGGCAACCCGGCCTACGGCGGCATGGGCATGCCGAAGATGCTCGCGGTGCAGTTCGAGGAAATGCTCTACGCCGCCAACTCCAGTTTCGCCCTGTACTCGGCCCTGAGTTCCGGGGCCTGCCTGGCCATCGATGCCCACGCCAGTGAAGCGCTGAAACAGCTGTACCTGCCGCCGATGTACGAAGGCCGCTGGGCCGGTTCCATGTGCCTCACCGAGGCCCACGCCGGCACCGACCTGGGGATCATCCGCACCCGCGCCGAGCCCCAAGCCGACGGCAGCTACCGCATCAGCGGCAGCAAGATCTTCATCACCGGCGGCGAGCAGGACCTGACCGAGAACATCATCCACCTGGTGCTGGCCAAGCTGCCGGACGCCCCGGCCGGGCCCAAGGGCATCTCGCTGTTCCTGGTGCCGAAGATCCATGTGGACGCCAACGGCAATCTCGGCGCGGCCAACGCGGTGAGCTGCGGTTCCATCGAGCACAAGATGGGCATCAAGGCCTCGGCCACCTGCGTGCTGAACTTCGACGGCGCCACCGGCTGGCTGATCGGCGAGGCCAACAAGGGCCTGGCGGCGATGTTCACCATGATGAACTACGAGCGCCTGTCCATCGGCATCCAGGGTATCGGCTGCGCCGAGAACTCCTACCAGAACGCCCGCACCTACGCCCGCGAGCGCATCCAGAGCCGCTCCCCGGCCGGCCCGGTGGCCAAGGACAAGATCGCCGACCCGATCATCGTCCACCCCGATGTGCGGCGCATGCTGCTGACCATGAAGGCCATGACCGAAGGCGGCCGCGCCTTCGCCAGCTACGTCGGCCAGCAGCTGGACCTGGCCAAGTTCGCCGACCAGCCCCATGAGCGGCACAACGCCGAGGCCCTGGTGGCGCTGCTGACCCCGGTGGCCAAGGCGTTCTTCACCGACACCGGCCTGGACAGTTGCGTGCTGGGCCAGCAGATCTTCGGCGGCCACGGCTACATCCGCGAATGGGGCCAGGAGCAACTGGTGCGGGATGTGCGCATCGCCCAGATCTACGAAGGCACCAACGGCATCCAGGCCCTGGACCTGTTGGGGCGCAAGGTGGTGGGCAACGGCGGCGTGGCCCTGCGCCTGTTCACCGGCGAGATCCGCGACTACGCCTACCTGCCCGGCGCCGCCTACGCCGCCGAGCTGCTGGACGCGGTGCAACGCCTGGAAGACCTCAGCGACTGGCTGCGTGAACAGGCGGCGCAAAACCCCCACGCGGTGGGCAGCGCCTGCGTCGAATACCTGCAGCTGTTCGGCTACGTGGCCTACGCCTACCTGTGGGCGCGCATGGCCCAGGTGGCCGAGCACAAGCGTTCCGAGGACGACGGTTTCTACGGTGCCAAGCTGGCCACCGCGCGCTTCTACTTCAGCCGCATGCTGCCGCGCATCCTCAGCCTGGAGCAGAGCATCCGTGCCGGCAGCGCCTCCTTGTTCGGCCTCGACGCCGAGCACTTCTGAGCCCCTGGGCAGGGCGCCCGGCGCCCTGCCCCGTGCTGGCAAAAAACCGCCGCCCGCAGGTGCAAAACCCCGGGCGGCCCGGCATACTCCGCGCACCCGAGCACCGCCCAAGGAAGAAACGTGTTGGCCCCCGCCCTGATCATCGCCAGCTCAGCCATCGTGCTGCTGCTCGGCACCCTGCACCTGATCTACACCTTCGCCACCGACAAATTCCAGCCCCGTGACCCGGCCCTGGCCGAACGCATGCGCCAGGTGTCACCGATGATCACCCGCCAGACCAGCCTGTGGCGGGCCTGGGTCGGCTTCAACGCCAGCCACAGCCTGGGCGCCATGCTGTTCGGCCTGGTCTATGGCTACCTCGCCTGGCTGCACCCGGCCCTGCTGCTGGAGGCCCGTGGCTTGCTGCTGATCGGCCTGGGGTTTCTCGCCAGCCTGTGGGTGCTGGCCATCCGTTACTGGTTTCGCATTCCCCTGGCGGGCATCAGCATCGCCCTGGTGCTGTTCGTGTTTGCCTGCGGTTTGCTGTTGGTTTGAACCCAGCCCACCACACACTCTCATCGGCCCTGTTTTTTTCGAGTCTCTGCATGTCGCCCCTGCACACCTTCTGGTCCCGGCTCTACTACCTCCTGTGCTGGATCGCCGTGGCCGCACAATTGGCCACCATGATCCGTTGCAACCTGCACCTGATCGTCCCCCGGGAAGTCGGCGGCACGCTGTTCGGCGGCTCCATGGGTTTCATGCTGTACCTGGGCGGCTGGGCCTTCAGCGTCATCGGCCTGGGCCTGGCCGTGCTGACCCGGGTGCCCGGCGCCCGCCTGGCCTGGATCATCGGTGGGCTGGTGCAGTTGCTGCTGGGCCTGTGGTGGCGGATCCACTACCCGGATGATTTCGACGGCAACCTGATCTTCAGCATCCAGGCCCGGGAGCTGGACTATGTGATGGTCTTCGGTTTCGCCCTGGTCTACAGCGGCATCTACCTGTTGCACCAGCAGCGGCTCAAGCCGAGAGCCCCCGCCACCCTCCGTGAGCTGTCGTTGCGGATTGCATGGGCGGTGTTGCTGGGGGGCTTCTTCATCCCCCCCTTGGTCAATGCCAGCAAGGCGCCCCTGCCGTACTGCGCCTTCAACCGGGCCGGCGAACAGTTGAGCCTGTGCCTGGGCCCTGGCACCCGGGTCATTGTCGACTGACCGTCAACCCCGCCTCTTTCTTGCTTCACCAAACCTCGATGAGTGTGCCCATGTCTCGCCTGTTTACCCTGTGGTTGTGGCTCTACCGCCCTCTGTGCTGGATCGTCGTTGCCGCGCCCTTGTCGCTGATGCTGCTGTGCGACGTGCAGATGATGCAGCCGCGGGATGTCAGCAGCACGCTGTTCGGTGGGGCCATGGGCTTTCAGCTGTACCTCTTTGTCTGGGTGCTGTGCCTGATCGGCCTGGCCGTGACCCTGCTGACCCGGATGCCCGGCGCGCGCCTGGCCTGGCTCCTGGCCGGGCTGGTGCCGCTGCTGCTGGGCGCCTGGTGGCGGCTCGACTACCCGGATGACCAGGACGGCAGCCTGGCCATCAGCCCCCAGAAGTGGGAGCTGGAGTACATGATGGGCATCACCTGTGTGTTCGTGGTCAGCGGCCTGTACTTCTACTGGCGCCGCCGCCTCGCCCCGCGGCCCGCCGCCGACAACGCCGATGAGCTGTTTCTGCAGACCCTGTGGGCACTGGCCCTGGCAGCAGCCTTCATCCTCCCGCTGCTGAGTTTCATGCAGCCGTAATTGCGCCCCGCTGCGCCCTCGCCCCGTCCGGCCATGCCCCCGGCCGGGCATAAAAAAGCCCCGAACCGGTCGGGGCTTTTTTCCTGCCAGGGCGCTAGCCACCGGTGGCGGCCGGTCGTTGCCTGCGCGCCGGCAGGGCGGCGGCAAAGGCCATGGCCTCTTCCCGGGTGCCGAAGGTAGCAAGCCGGTCACCCGGCGTGCAGACCTTCCAGGGCCCGTGGTTGACGCTCAAGACCTGATAGCCGTTGATCTGCAGTTTGTTCAGCAGCGGCGTGCTCATGGACACCTCCTTTTTCCTCGGCGAGCCTGGGGCTTGGGCGTTTTACCTTACACCCGCCACACCGCCCGGCGACTGCCGCATGTCGGCGCGCCGGGTCACTTCTTCAGGTTGGCCAGGGGATCGTAGGCCCGCGAGCGCTTGCGCCGGTGCTCGGGTTCAGGGCGATCCAGGGGTGCCCTGGCCGGGCCTACCGGGTCTACCTGGGGGTCGGCCAGGTCTGGCGAATCGGGGTCGAAACCCGGGTCATGATGATTCGAGGCATGCTCGGACGAGCGCGGCCCCGTGGGGTTCTTGGCAGTCATGGGCAGCTCCTGTGCCAGCCTGGAAAAGGCCGGATACAGGGGTTGGATCACGATTCGTGGCCAGGGTGCCGCCGAGCGGACCAGCGGCCAGCGGCAAATTGCATTGTGCTGCCGGGCGTCGCAGGATGGCGCCTGGCCCATAACCGCTCAAAAGGACGTGTTCATGACGATTCGTGCCGTGGTTTTCGATTTTGGTGGCGTGCTGTTCGACTGGAGCCCGCACCACCTGTACCGCCAGCTGATCCCCGACGATGAGCGCCGCCAGTGGTTCCTCGACACCATCTGCACCCAGACCTGGAATACCCGGCAGGACGCCGGCCGCAGCCTGGCCGAGGCGACCCGCAGCCTGGTGGCCGAGCACCCCGACCATGCCCCCTTGATCGAGGCCTATTACGGGCGCTGGCCGGAAATGCTCAAGGGTCCACTGGATCAGGGCGTGGCCCTGCTGGAAGAACTGCACCAGGCGCAGGTGCCCCTGTTCGGGCTGACCAACTGGTCCCGGGAAACCTTTCCCTATGCCTGGGACAATTACCCGTTTCTGCAGCGCTTTCGCGACATCGTCGTGTCGGGACAAGAGCGCCAGATCAAGCCGGATGCCGAGATCTATCACACGACCCTGGGGCGCATTCGTGCGCATTTGCCGGGGGTGGCCCCCGAGGAACTGGTGTTCATTGACGACCATGCGCCCAATATCGTCGCCGCAACGGCGCTGGGGTGGCATGCGATTCATCATGTGACGGCGGCTGAGACGCGGCGCCGGCTGGAGGAGTTGGGGGTGGTCCGAGCGCACTGACACCCCGTAGGGGCTGGCTTGCCAGCGAAGGCGCCGGCCAGGGCGATGCATGGCTGTCGAGGGCCTCTTCGCCGGCAGCCGGTGCCTACGCTCGCCCCCCTTTCTCACCCCCTCCTATCACCATCCGCAATCACCTCCCGCCTGCATATCGCCCTTTGGAATGTCTCCAAAATCAACCCTTTACCGACCGTGAATCCACCGGTCGGAAACCCACAAAATCAATGTGCCATTACCCTGCCAATTCCACACGCGCTGCTTAACTGCAAAAGCTGCCGAGTAGCGCAGCACCCCATCCACACCCACGGAAGGCAAACGCCATGAGCAATGCATCCCAACATGTGATCCCCCCCTACGGAGTCGCCATCCAGTCGGCCATCAGCGAAGGCAAGCTGCCGGAGATGAAAGCCCTGCTGGCCAAGCGCGATCCGGCCAGGAACGAACCCAAGGATCTGCACAACGCCTACGAACAGCTGGCCAAGGAAGTCGCCCGCCTGGAACGCCGCTGATCGCGGTTCCCCTGTCATTGAATGGAGGCAAAGCAAATGTCCGGCAACTACTCGCAAGCCGAAGGCCTGTTCCCCCTGAGCTACCGCATCGGCACCTCGCAACCCGGCGCGCCCACCCTGATCCTCAACCTGCTGGTCTATACCCCGGAACACAGTGTGCGCGGCACTTCCAGCATCACCCAGGCGGTCAACCCGCCCCTGGACCTGCACAGCGATGTCTGGGGCCAGTACACCTACCTCACCGTCATGCCGCCCAGCACCAGCAAGATCCTCATCACGGCCCAGGGCAACCAGGGCGGCCCGGGGTCGAACTCGGTGATCAACTTCAAGCTGCACCTGGTGGTCAGCGACGACTGGAAGGAAGGCGTGGCCAACTATCAGTACTACAACGGCCACAGCTGGGTGACGGTCAACCAGGTGCCCGCCCACCTGCAGGAAACCGTGCAGTCCAGCACCCTGTCGGCCCCTCTGCACCGCGGCCAGCCCAACCATCCGCTGCCGCCGATCTCGGCGCTGTACGGGGCGCCGATCCACGGTGCCATCGCCAGCGGTGACCTGGCGCAGATGAAGAGCCTGCACAAGGTCGCCACCCAGCAACTGGAACAGCTGCCGCTGATCCGCACCGCACTGGTGGCCGCCAAGGCCGAGATCAGCCAGCAGGAGCGGCGCTGAGCCCGGCCGTCCATCGAACCTGATGTCTTCAAGAAGATAAGGAGTTGCAGCATGACAATCGGACTGTTCCATACCCGCCTCATCGTCGCCAACCCCGTGATCGGTGGGCCGGTGCTGACCCTCGACCTGCTGGTCGATACCCCGAAGAAACGCGTCAGCGGCGTTGCCCGCGTGACCCAGAGCACCTCGCCACCGGTGCAGTTCCACGCCGACGTGTGGGGCGACTACTCCCAGGTCAAGCTCGACCCCTCCAGCGAGGGACACATCATCCTCAGCCTGGCCGGCAATCCCAGCGGCCCCACCAGCCAGATCGCCGAGACCTTCCATCTGCAGGGCATCCTCGGCCTGGACTGGGCCAGCGGTTTCGCCAGCTACAAGTACCAGTTCCAGGGGCACTGGCACGTGGTGCAACACGCCGCCGTGAGCCCGGCCCCGGTGGAGCAGGCGCAGGCGGCGGACTACGCCAGCCAGGCCGGCCCGGCCGCCGAAGTGCGCCACCCGCTGTATGCCGTGGCGCTGCAGCAGGCCCAGGCCAGCGGCGACCTGGCGCGGCTCAAGGCACTGGTGGCCCAGGGCGAGCAGCAACTGGCCAACGCTGACAACCTGACCCAGGCGGTGCAGCAGTTGCAGGCAGAAATCAGCCGCCTGGAACAGCGCTGACCACCAGCCCCCGGGGCCGCCCGCCGCGGCCCCGGGGGCTGCCACAAAACGACCGCGCCATTGCGACACAAGGAAGGCGCGCCTATTTCGATGGGTTGGTGCCGCGCACCGCCGGGTGCGCAAGGAACTCTCATGTCAGACCGTCTCCCCGCCCGCTACCTCAGCGAAACCGACCTCAAGCGCTTTGTCCCGGTGCACGTGGTCTGGGAAATCACCCTCGCCTGCGACCTCAAGTGCCTGCATTGCGGCTCCCGCGCCGGGCATCGGCGCCCGGGCGAACTCAATACCCAGGAATGCCTGTCGGTGATCGATTCGATCGCCGCCCTGGGCACCCGGGAAGTCACCCTGATCGGTGGCGAAGCCTATCTGCGAAAGGACTGGACGCGGCTGATCCAGGCCATCCACGACCACGGCATGTACGTGGCGATCCAGACCGGCGGGCGCAACCTGACCCCGGCCAAGATGCAGGCCGCGGTGGATGCCGGGCTCAATGGCGTCGGCGTCTCTCTGGATGGCCTGGCGCCGCTGCATGACGCGGTGCGCAATGTCCCCGGCTCCTTCGACAAGGCCCTGGATACCCTGCGCCGGGCCAAGCAGGCCGGGCTCAAGGTCAGCGTCAACACGCAGATCGGCGCCGCCACCCTGCCCGACCTGCCGGCCCTGATGGAGCTGATCATCGATGCCGGCGCCAGCCACTGGCAGATCCAGCTGACCGTGGCCATGGGCAATGCGGTGGATCACCCCGAGCTGCTGCTGCAGCCCTACCAGTTGCTGGAGGTGATGCCGCTGCTGGCGCGCCTATACCGCGAAGGCGCCGAGCGCGGGCTGCTGATGAATGTGGGCAACAACATCGGCTACTACGGCCCCTACGAGCACATGTGGCGCGGCTTCGGCGACGACCGCGTGCACTGGAGCGGCTGCGCCGCCGGGCAGACGGTCCTGGCCCTGGAGGCCGACGGCACGGTCAAGGGCTGCCCGTCCCTGGCCACCGTGGGTTTCTCCGGTGGCAACGTGCGCAGCATGAGCCTGCACGACATCTGGCACTACAGCGAAGGCATCCACTTCGGCCGCCTGCGCTCGGTGGACGACCTATGGGGCTACTGCCGCACCTGTTACTACAACGATGTCTGCCGCGGCGGCTGCACCTGGACCTCGCACTCGCTGCTGGGCAAGCCGGGGAACAATCCCTACTGCCACTACCGGACCCTGGACCTGGCGAAAAAGGGCCTGCGCGAACGCATCATCAAGCTCGAAGACGCCGGCCCGGCGTCGTTCTCGGTGGGCCGTTTCGACCTGATCACCGAACGCATCGACACCGGCAAGGCGGTATCGAGCGTTAACGACAGCGGCCAGGTGATCAAGCTGGCCTGGGTCAACCAGGGCCAGGCGTCGCCCGAGGAAGGCCGCATCCCGCCGCGCCTGGCCCTGTGTCGCAGTTGCCTGGAGTACATCCACGCCCATGAAAGCACCTGCCCGCACTGCAACGCCGATGTTGCCGCCGCCGAAGCCCGGCACCAGCAAGACCGGCTGCGCCAGCAGGCGCTGATCAACACCCTGCACCAGTTGCTCGGCACGCCCCAGGAGCAGCCGCGCCTGTAACCCCCGCCCGCACCGCCGCCGCGCCCCCAATGGCGCGGCGACGGTTATATCGCCACGGGCGAGCATGGAAAAACCATCTATAAAAAAACCTCCGCGCAGGGCCGATAGCGGCTTTGCTATGGAAGTTCGTCCACAGGCCCGCGTGCCTGCCCGTTACCTGCGACCGGAGCACAGCATGAAAATCAACCCCTACCTGGTGTTCAACGGCACCTGCAAGGCCGCCTTCACCTTCTATGCCCAATGCCTGAACGGCACCCTGGAAATGATGATGACCTTCGGTGAAAGCCCGGCCCGTGATCACATCTCTGCCGACTGTCACGAACGCATCATGCACACCCGCCTGAGCGTCGGCGACCAGGTGCTGATGGGCTCGGACACCACCCCTGAGCTGCCCTACCTGGGCATCCACGGCTGTTCGATCTCGCTGAACATCGACAACGCCGCCGAAGCCGAACGGGTATTCGCCGCCCTGGCCGAACAGGGCAACGTGCAGATGCCCCTGGAAGCCACCTTCTGGGCCGAGCGCTTCGGCATGCTGGTGGACCGCTTTGGTGTGCCATGGATGGTCAATTGCGAGAAGCGCCAGTAACCCTGGCCCACCTGACTACCAACATTGCCCTCCTCCAGGAAGTTCTGGGTGGCTTCCCGGGGAGGTCAATCCGTTGCGGATGTAGCAGCCAAACCAATTGTCGGAAGCGGATATTCCTGCGACCAATGAGGACGAAGACCAGATCAGTTTGCTGTTTCGCTCCGAAAACAGCACTCGTGGGCCAACAATAGAGGACTCCCTAGAGGGACTGAGGGTATACTCGCCGCCAAATTTACCTCTCGCCCCTTAGCTTGACGGGGACTTGGGCCTATAAGGTCCGGCAGCAGGACGATGCTCTTGAACCTAAAACAGAAAGTAAAACAGGAACAGATTCTGAACACGAAAATCAAAACATCATCGTCGTCAATAAACCATTGACTCAGTGCGACCCAGAATTACTTTATCACTTAAACATATGCAAAAAACATAGACCAACCCAAAGACCAACTCATTCCGGCAAGATTAAATAGAACACCAAAACCACTCCAAGAATAGATTCCTGTAAAAACCAGAATAAAATAGGCGAGAGCGAATGACAGACGACAATATAAGCGAAACATATCCAGCACCAGATAAAAACCGCCAACACCACACTCGCGCCTACTTCATACTACTTGCATTTACTTTCATCACCTTCACCCCCCTTATATATAAGCTCTCAACAATTGGCGGAGACTATGTTGCACACCTGAAATGGGCGAGCGATATGGAAGATAACGGCACTCTCATGCTGCCGCACCCGCTATACCATCTACTCACGATCCTCACTAAAAATATTTTAAGTGTCAATTACGCCATAGCCTCCACCATCATCATAGTTTCCGCCATTTACCTGCTGGCGATCTTAAACTATAAAGTCCTCAGCCGGTACACCTCAGCTAAAACAGCCACGCTTGTGTCAGTATGTTTACTAGTGGCCAGCCCCCTCCAGATCCTTGCGGTATTTGACCATCATTTCTATTTTGGCTATGTGGGGCTTACGATTTATCATAGTCCAACAATGCTCCTGCTCAAGCCACTAGCCCTCATCGCTTTTTGCTACACATTAAAATCTTTCACCGAAACCTCAGGCAACACACTCTCAAGAGGCACGCTACTGGCAATTTCAATTTTTTTCTGCGGAATATCAAAGCCAAATTTCCTTATTATCATTTTGCCAGCACTGATTTTATTTCTCATCGCAACCCAGCAACTGAAAAGCAGCCTGAAAAGCGCATATATTTACTGGGCTTTTTTCCTGCCGACAGTATTCGTGCTCAGTCTTCAGTTTCTGCACACCTACTTCTACCAAAGCCTTTCAATAGAAACCGCAAATGAGGAAAGCCACGTTTTATTTCTTCCTTTTAAAAGCATGGCCCACTACTCAAAATACTTGTTCATCAAGCTGATTCTATCTATCGCATTCCCACTTCTTGTACTCTGCTACTACCCTAAAGAGTTCATCAAAGACAAGGCACTGCTTCTCGCATCGCTCTGTCTCTTGATGGGGTTAATTTTGACTTACTTCTTTTCTGAAAGTGGCTACCGGATGTATGCCGGAAATTTTTGGTGGAGCGGTCAGATTGGCCTATACTTGACTTTCCTTTTCTCTGCAGCATTCCTGCTAAAAAACAAAGAAGCTTTTACAACAACAATAAGCAACGTAAAAAAATATAAACGTTGCGTCATCTTGTTTTTCGCACACACTGCATTCGGAGCACTCTACTACTTCCTAGAGCTCTGTTTTCGCTATCAAAAATTCTGGTAAATCCCGAACTCCCCTTTAAACCTATAAATGATAAGCACAGTGGAAAATCCAAAAGAAAAACCTCACATTTCTGTCGTCGTACCTGTTTACAAGGCTGAAAATTCGCTGATGGAGCTTTATGCGCGATTGAAAACATCGCTGGAAGAGATCACACCAAATTTTGAAATCCTGTTGATTGAGGACTGCGGCGGCGATCGCTCCTGGGATTTAATAAAACAGTTGGCAAAGGTCGATCCAAGAGTGCGGGGAATTCAGCTAAGCCGGAACTTCGGCCAGCATTACGGCATCACTGCGGGTCTCGATAGTTCCCGAGGAGATTGGGTTGTGGTCATGGACTGCGACCTACAGGATCGTCCTGAAGAAATTCCCCGGTTATATGCCAAGGCACAGGAAGGGTACGACATTGTCCTGGCTCTACGAGGTTTAAGAAAAGACTCTGCAATAAAGCGCCTAGGCTCGTGGTTTTTTTACAAGACGTTCAGTTATCTTGCCGACTTTGAGTATGACGGGAATAGCGGTAACTTTCGAATAATTTCCCGCCAAGTTACTGACAATCTGTGCCAAATGCGTGAACAGTTGCGTTTTTTTGGCGCCTTGGTCCACTGGATGGGCTTTACCAGCACCGGCATTGATGTCGAGCACTGCGAACGTGGCCACGGCAAAAGCACTTACACTTTCTCCAAACTTTGGAGTCTGGCCATGGATACCATTATCGCCTATTCGGACAAACCACTTAGGCTTGCAGTAAAGCTCGGCTTTACAATGGCCTCACTTTCATTCATCTATGGTATCTACCTTATGATCACCACCTACTTTCATGGCACGGTAGTACAAGGTTGGACCAGCCTCATGGTATCTATTTTCTTCATTGGCGGAATTGTCATCTCCATTCAGGGCGTAGTCGGCATATATATAGGCAAGACATTCGATGAGACTAAAAAGCGTCCGCTTTATATCGTCGGACGAAAAACCTTCTAGTCTGAATACTGGCAGTTCCACTACCCCTTCAACTCCAAAGCCAAATAGAATGCCATAGTGAACACTATCCCTACCCATACCATCATTCAGCTGATTCGCTACGGAATTATTGGCGTAACCAGCAATGCCTTGGCTTACGCTGGTTACTTACTGATCGTGTATGCCGGTTGCGGAGAAAAATTGTCTATGACGCTTATGTATCTGGCAGGAGCCACCTACAGCTATTCTGTCAACTACCGTTGGACTTTCAAAAAAAGCGGGCGAGCTGGCGCACCATTTCGCTACATACAAATGCATGTATCAGGCTATGTGATAAACCTGATATTACTGTATGTATTTTTCGACCAACTCCACTACCCACATGAAATAGTCCAAGCATCGGCCATAATATTATTAGCGGCGTACAGTTTTCTCGCATGCAAGTACTACGTGTTCAGGGAAAACCCTGTCACCCCCTTAAACTCTTAATACTTATCTCTTTGTAAAACAGCAATTAACTTAAACATCGAGAGAGCAATGGATATAGAAAAGCTTGAGTGGGACACCGATTTTTTTCAGACCCCAGTCTATCGAATCAGCAACCCCACACTTTCGAAGGCCCATCTGCAAGAGCAGTTAAGCAAGGCGCTAAAACTAGGTGCCAGCTTAGTTTACTGGCAATCAGAAAAAGAGCTGAGTGAGCTGGACTCACTCCCCATGAAAGGCAGCCTAGTAGATCTTAAGGCTACGTTCATCACCAACCTCGCCACCACCAAGGGCAAGAGATATTCGTCACTGGTGGAAACCTACCATCCATCAATGAAAGTTGAAGAGTTGATCGACCTCGCTGTTCAAAGCGGCGAGTACTCAAGGTTTTCAGTTGACCCTAATATCGACCTGGAAAAATTCCATGAGCTCTACAGCATCTGGGCCAGAAGGTCAGCAGCCAAGGAAATCGCTCTCGAGGTATTTGTGATACGCAGTAACACTAAAATAGTGGCGATGTTGACCGCTGGCACAAAGAACGGCATTGCAGACATAGGGCTACTCGCCGTTGATTCATCAGTTCGCGGACAAGGACATGGTCAAACGCTGGTCAGACACGCTCAACAATGGTTCCAGGACCGAGGTTTCAAGCAATGTCAGGTTGTTACCCAAAAGAACAACCTGTCCGCATGTGGGCTTTACCAGAAATGCGAATTTCAGATTCAGAAGATCGAACCTTTTTATCACTTCTGGAAAAAACCCAGTACTAGCGCCTGAGAATGTGATGAGCAGAACACTATCAGCCTCATTGGCCCAGCTAGGACCAGAGGAATGAGGCCATCGATGTATTGTGGTCCAGACCGATTTCAAGCTGCTCCCCCTCTACAGCGATTGATGGTGCGATCCTTCTTTAACCAGCCCCTCAAAAAAGCAAAGTCGATGCTTGAAAAATCGACTATTTGACCATTTTCACCAAACGACCAACAAAACCTTGTACTAGGATACGAGGCGACCCTTTGTCGCCCAGAGCAAACAGGAGGTAAATCAACCCTGACCCAAACTCGTTGCTATAAGGCAGCCCCCCTCCACACCTTCACATTCATGGATGAAATGATGAACTCACAAATACTGTTTCCACACATTGGTAAGGTCATCGCCAGCACCGGCAGCCGCAACTTTCCGCGTATGCTGCACGACCTGATACTCACCCAGCTGGCTGTGGACGCCACCCATATCACCCAACTGCGGGCCGACCCGGAACAGGCCGTCGGCAGAACCGGCAACACCCTGATGCAGACCCGCCACCCGCTGTACAGCGATGCCCATGCCAGCAATGACCCGCTGCTGCTCACCGGCTTTCCCGAACAACCCGGCGAACCGGCCCCGGGCCCGTCGCTGCAACGCCAGCGCGGCCACGCGGACCCGGCACAACTGCACCTGACCGGGCGCAAGGACTCCTACCACTACGTGCTCTCGGTGTACCGCAGCAGCCAGGACCAGAGCTTTTCCCCCCAGGAACGCCTGCTGTTGGAGGACATCTCGCCGTTGCTGCTGCCCATGGTGGAAAAACACATCAGCGCCCTGCAGCCCCGGGGCGATGCCGCCGAGCAGGACAGTGCCGCCATCGAGGGCCTGGCAAGCCTGCGCCTGCGCTTTGCCGCGCGCCTGGAACAGTCCGGGCTGCGCCTGTCCAACCGCGAGCTGGAGGTCTGTGTCGGGCTGCTGGCCGGGCGCACCGCGCCGCAGCTGGCCGAGCAGCTCAATCTCAAGGTCAATACCGTCGAAAGCTACTTGAAGCGCGCCGCCATCAAGCTCGGCATCAGTGGCCGGCACTCGCTGCTGCGCTGGATGTACTCGCCCGAGGAACAAGCGCCGCACAGCAGCGAAACCCCGACGGCCTGATCCGGCCTTGGCCCTGTAACCCCCGCCGGCCCCAGCGCCGGCGGTTCGGTCTACGGCCTGTCAATCCCGGGCCAGGGCCTCGATGGGATCCAGGCGCGCGGCGTTGCGCGCCGGAACGAAGCCGAAGACGATGCCGATCAGGGTCGAACAGGCGAACGCGGTAATGATCGACCCCATGGAAAACACCATCTCCCACTCCTTGATGAACAGGGTGAACAGGTAGCCGATGGCGAACGACAGGCTGATGCCGATGGCCCCGCCGATCAGGCAGACCATCACCGCCTCCACCAGGAACTGCTGGCGGATATCCGACTGCCGGGCCCCCACCGCCATGCGGATGCCGATCTCCCGGGTCCTCTCGGTGACCGACACCAGCATGATGTTCATCACCCCGATTCCCCCCACCACCAGGGAAATCACCGCGATCAGCGACAGCAGCAGGGCCAGGGAGCGGCTGGTGCGCTGCACCGTCTGCATGATGCTGTCGAGGTTGTTGGTGAAGAAATCCTTGGTGCCGTGGCGCTGCTCCATCAGCTTCTTCACATGCTCCTCCACCACTTTGCTCGGCTGGCCGTCCTTGATCCGCACGCTGATGCTGTCCAGGTGGCGCTGGCCGAGCACCCGCCCGGCGGCGGTCTCGTAGGGCAGCCAGACGTTCAGCAGGTTGCTGGCGGCGAACATGTTCTTGTTCTCCCGGGTCACGCCGATCACCGTGCACGGCAGGTTGCCCACCAGGATCACCTGCCCCAGCGGGTCGACATCCGGGCCGAACAGGCGGTTGCGGGTGTTGTGGTCGATCACCACCACCTGGGCCTGGCGCCGCGCGTCGTTCTCGCTGAAGGAAATGCCGCTGGCCAGCTTGATGTCGCGAACCTGGAAATACAGGTGGCTGACGCCGTTGACCGTGGCGTTGAGGTCGATGTTGCCGTAGCGCAGCAACAGGCTGCGGCCGACCATGGGCGTGGCACTGTCGACGTAGTACAGCTGGTTCAGGGCCGTCACGTCAGCGGGCATCAGGGTCTGGATCGCCGCCGCCCGGCTGTCGCCGAAACTGGCCCCGGGGAAGATGTCGATGGTGTTGCTGCCAATGGCCTGGATGTCCTTGAGCACGTAGCGCTTGGCGCCCTCGCCGATGGCCACGATGGACACCACCGAGGTGATGCCGATGACGATCCCGAGCATGGTCAGCAGGGTGCGCATGCGGTGCGAGACCAGCGCCACCCAGGCCATCACGAAGGCCTCCTTGAACAGCCCCAGGCTGGCCACCAGGCGCCGCGCACCGGCGGGCCGCACGCTGACCGGTGGCTCGCTCGGCGCCTCGTCCGCCGGGCGCGGGTTGGCCCGGTCGCTGACGATCTCGCCGTCGCGCACTTCGATGATGCGCTGGGCGTTGGCCGCCACCTTGGGGTCGTGGGTGACGATGATCACCGTGTGCCCCAGGCCGTGCAGTTCCTGGAGGATGTTCATCACCTCCTTGCCGCTGGCGGTGTCCAGGGCACCGGTGGGTTCGTCGGCGAGTATCACTTCGCCGCCGTTCATCAGCGCCCGGGCGATGCTCACTCGCTGCTGCTGGCCGCCGGAGAGCTGGTTGGGCCGGTGGCCCAGGTGCCCGGACAAACCCAGGCGCGCCAGCAGTTCCCGGGCCCGGCCATGGCGCCTGACTTGCGGGGTACCGGCGTAGATCGCCGGCATCTCGACGTTGTGCATGGCGCTCAGGTGCGGCAGCAAGTGGTAGCGCTGGAAGATGAAGCCGAAGTAGTCGCGGCGCAGTTCCGCCAGGGCCTGGTCGTCGAGGTCGCGGGTTTCCCGGCCGTTGACCTTGTAGCTGCCGGCGGTGGCGTAGTCCAGGCAGCCGAGGATGTTCATCAGGGTCGACTTGCCCGACCCCGAGGCCCCGGTGATCGCCACCATTTCCCCGGCCTGGATGCTCAGGTCGATGTGCTTGAGGGCCAGGAACTCCCGATCCCCGGCGGTGAAGCTGCGGCTGATGCCGGTGAGGTGCAGCAGGGGCTCGCTCATGCTCAGGCCCCTGCCGTGCCGGGCAGCGGATCACCGATCACCACCCGGTCACCCTCCGCCAGGCCGTCCTTGATCTGCACCTTGACGTTGTTGTTGATCCCGGTGCTGACGTTGCGCGCCTGGGCATGGCCCTTGGCGTCCAGCACCCGCACCGCGAAGCTGCCGTCGGCATTGCGCGGGCCCAGGGCCGCCACCGGTACCATCAGCACGTCCTTGGCGGTATCCAGCACGATGCGTACCTGGGCAGTCATGGAAATGCGTAGCCTATGGTCCGGGTTGGGCACGTCGAACAGCGCGTTGTAGAACACCGCGGTGTTCTGCTTGGGGGTGCCGGCGGTCTGGGTTTCGAGAAAGTTCTGCGGCGCCGGCTCAGTGCCCCGCAGTTTGGCGTAGTAGCGTTTTTCCGCCTCGCCGAGGATGGTGAAGTACACCTGTTGGCCGGGGGCGATATGGATCACATCGGCCTCCGAGACCTGGGCCTTGACGGTCATGGTGTCCAGGTCCGCCAGTTTGAGCAGCACCGGCGCCAGCTGGTTGGCGATCACCGTCTGGCCTTCCTGGGTCACCACCCCCACCACATCGCCATCGATCGGCGCGACGATGCGGGTGTAGGCCAGGTTGACCTTGGCGGTGTCGATCTGGATGTGCGCGCTCTTGATCTGCGCGTCCAGGGACAGCAGGTTGGCCCGCTGCACCTCGTAGTTGGATTCGGCGGTCTCGTAATCCTGCTGGGAAATCGAGGCGTCGGACTGCAAGTCACGGTAGCGCTCGTAGATGGCCTTGGTTTCCTTGAGCTGGGCCGCAGTGGCGCGGCGCTTGGCCTGCAGGTTCTCCTCGTCCACCTGGGCCTGGCGCAGGGTGTTCTGCAGCACCAGCGGGTCGATTTCCGCCAGCCACTGGCCCTTTTTCACCTTGTCCCCGACCTTGACCTTGAGCGACTTCAACTGCCCGGAGACCTGGGCCCCGACATCCACCTGCTTGATGCCTTCGAGCAGGCCCGAGGCCAGGACCGCGTTCTCGATATCCCCCCGTTCGACCTTGGCGGTCAGGTACTGCGGCGGCTCCGCCGGCGCCTGCACCGTATAGAAAATCAACCCGGCCACAACCACCAGCAACAGCCCCATACCGATTTTGCGAAACTTCGACTTTTCCATAGATGACCACAAGTCCGTTGAGGGCGGGCTGCACCGGCCAGCGGCGAGCCCCCTTACAGAACACCGTGCTGCCGTAGTGAGCGGTGTTCCAGATGAATGAAACCGGGTGTCCAGGCGCCGGCAGGGCCAGCGCCTGTGTTGCCCCGCGCCCTATGACATGACCTCCCCCTGGGGCAGCGCCAGGCCGTCATGCCACCAGGCCGCCAGGTGGTAGACGTTGGGCGCCTTGAGCAGGCTGAAGTGGTTGCCCGGGCCGTACCACACCTGCAAGTGCGCAGCCTGCCGGCGCCAGCCCTGGACCATCCCCTGCTGCTCCCGGCGGTTGCCGGCGGCGTCCAGGCTCGGGTCATCCGCCAGCACCAGGCGCACCTTGCCCTGGTACGGGCGCAGAGGCTGGTAGCGGGTGCGCAGGGCGCTGGCGAAGGTTCGCGCCGGGCCGTGCATGGCCCGCGGGTCGGCGCGCGGGGACAACAGCCCGACCCGTACCATGCCGGCATGCAGCAGGTGCATCTGCATGCCGTCGTCCTCGGCGGCGAAGCGCTCGGGGTCGATGCCCATGTCCTGGCCTGCAGCCAGTTGCATGGATTCGATCAAGCGCCACAGCGCCGCGGTGGTGGTATAGGGCCGCCCTAGCGCGCCATTGCCTCCGGGAGCCTCACTGTCGATCAGGGTCAGCGACACCACTTCGCGACCGGCGGCCTGCAGGGCCCCGGCCATCTCGAATGCCACCCAGCCGCCGAAGGAATGGCCGATCAGGTGCAGCGGCCCGTCGGGGTACTCGGCGGTGATGGCCTCCAGGTAATGCCGGGCCGCCACTTCGACCTGGCCATGGGGCACCCCGCAGCCGTCCAGGCCCCGGGCCTGCAGGCCGAGGATCGGCCATTCGGCCCCCAGGGCCTCGCTCAGGCCGATAAAGCCGGTGATGCTGTCACCGGCCCCGGGCACGCAGAAGATCGGCGTGTGCCCGGGGCGCCCGCTCTGGATCCGCAGCAAGGGCTGGTGCGGCACAGCGCTCACCGCGCCCTTGGCCCTGGCAGCCGCCAGGGCCTGGCCCAGGGCGTGCCCCAGGGCCTGGATATGCGGCGCCTTCATCATGCTCAGGTGGTCCCCGGGTACGCTGATGCAGTGCAGTTCGCCCGCCGGCAGGATCTCGCCCCAGCCCAGGGTCGGGCTGCGCCGGGACAGCTCGGTGGGCCGTTCGGCGGCGCAGAACAGATGCACCGGCATGCCCAGGGGATGGACCCGGTAATGGGCCAGGGCATGGCCGTGGGCGACCTCGCGGTCCAGGTAATGGCCGAGCGCTTGCGGTGGCGCCGTGGCCAGTTGCTCGAACAGCAGCCCCTGGTCGCGGCAGCGTTGCAGCAGGTCGGCAAAGTCCAGTGGTTCCAGCAGCGCCTCCAGTTGTTCCAGGTGCGCCAGGGGCTGCACCCCGGCCGCGCCCTGGGCGCTCCAGTAGGCGCGGCACTGCAACAGCAGGTGGCGCTTGTGCGCGTGCTCGCCAGACCAGCGAGCCTTGCCCTGGTCGGTCAGGCGCGGCACGTAGCTGTCGATCAGGCCGAGGAACTCCACCTCCTGGTCCAGGCCCAGCAACTGCTGGGCGATCTCATAGGCCAGGACCCCACCGAAGGACCAGCCGGCCAGGCGATACGGCCCCTGTGGCTGGGCCTTGCGCATCACGTCAAGCAAGCGTGTGGCCAGGCATTCCAGGGTGCGCAACTGCGGCTCGCCGACCGCCACGCCGGGCAGGCCGTAGATCGGGAAATCGCCTTCCAGGTGCTGGCCCAGGGCCGGGAAATACACGTCCAGCCCGGTGAACTCATGGACCAGGAACAGCGCCGGGCCACTGCCGCCGGTGCGCACCGGGATCAGCTCGGTGGAGCGCGGCGCGGCCGTGCGCTCGCTCAACAGGCGCGCCATGGCCGCCACCGTGGCGTGCTGGAACAGCTCCGCCAGGGTCACGTCGAACGCCGCCTGTTGCAGGCGGTTGATCAACTGGATGGCCGAGAGCGAATGCCCGCCCTGTTCGAAGAAGTGGTCGTGGCGACCTACTTGCTCGAGCTTCAGCACCGCCGCCCAATGCCCGGCCAGGGCCTGCTCAAGCGCGCCCTGGGGCGCGGCATAGGCCTGGGCGAGCTGGGCCGCGCTGCCGGGCGCCGGCAGCGCACGGCGGTCCAGCTTGCCGTTGCGGGTCAGGGGCAAGGCCTGCAAGTGCACATAGGCCAGGGGCACCATGTAGTCCGGCAACTGCTGTTGCAGGTGGCTGCGCAGTTGCTCGGCATCCGGCGCCGGGGTGTGCTCGTGCAGGGTGTAGTAGGCCACCAGGCGCTTGTCCCCGGGGCTGTCTTCACGCACCACGACCACGCCGTCCCGCAGGCCGGGGAAGCGGGCCAACTGCGCCTGGATTTCCCCGGGTTCGATGCGCAGGCCGCGGATCTTCACCTGCTCGTCATTGCGCCCGATGCATTCCAGAAGACCATTTTCCAGCCAGCGGCCCAGGTCGCCGGTGCGGTACATCAGGGCCGGCGCAGCGGTGCCCTGGGTTTGCTGGTGAAACGGGTCGATGAGGAACTTCTGCGCCGACAGGTCCGGACGGTTGAGGTAGCCCAGGGCCACGCCATCACCCCCGATGTACAGCTCCCCCACCACCCCCACCGGCAGCGGCTGGCCCAGGGCATCGAGCACGTACACCCGGGTGTTGGACAGCGGCCGGCCAATGGGCACGCTGTCGGCATCCGCCGCCAGCTCACCGGGCTCATGGGTCACGGCAAAGGTGGTGGTCTCGGTGGGCCCGTAGCCGTTGACCAGGCGCAAGTGCGGCAGCTCGGCCTGGATCCGCCGGAAGGCCGTGGCATCCGCCCGTTCGCCGCCACAGAGCAGCATGCGCAGCCCCTTGAAGGCCTGGGGAATCAGTTGCACGTACTGGTTGAACAGGCTGGTGGTGAGGAACAGCAGGCTGACCCCGGTGCGTTCCAGCAGCGAGCCGAAGGCGTGCGGGTCCAGCAATGTCGCGTGGTCCACCACCACGACCCGGCCACCGTTGAGCAGCGGCCCCCAGACCTCCAGGGTGCTGGCGTCGAAGGCCGGGTTGGAGGCGAAGGCCACCCGGTCCTCGGGGTTGAAATCGGCATAGCCGTTGTTGATCACCAGCCGGGTGATGGCCCGGTGCGGCACCCGCACGCCCTTGGGCGCTCCAGTGGAACCGGAGGTGTACATGACGTAGGCCACCGCCTCGGACGACAACGCCAGGTTCGGGTTGTGCCCGGCCAGCCGGTCGAAGCGCAGGCGGTCCAGGTCGACCCGTTGCACCGCGGCTTCCAGCACCCGCTCGCTGTGGCTGAGCAGCACCGGCGCCCCGCTGTCGGCCAGCATGAACCCCAGGCGCTCGGCCGGGGCATTGACGTCCAGCGGTACATAGGCGGCGCCGCACTTGCTCACCGCCAGTTGGCTCACCAGCAGGTCCAGGGAGCGCGGCAGCAGCAGCGCCACGTGATCCCCGGGCTGCACCCCCAGTTGCAGCAGATGCTGGGCCAGCTGGTTGGCCCGGGTGTTGAGCTGGATATAGCTGAGCTGTTCGGCGCCCTGCACCGCCGCCACCTGCTGCGGCCGGGCCAGCACCTGCTCCTCGAAACACTGGTGCAGGGCCTGCTCGCGCGGGTAATCGCGCACCGTGTCGTTGAAGCCCTCCAGTACCTGTCGGCGCTCGGCCTGCGGCAGCACCGGCACCTGGCCGATGGCCTGTTCCGGTTGCTGCTCCAGGGCCAGCAGCAGCTGTTCCAGGGTGCCGTGCAGGTAGTCGCAGATGCGCCGGGCATCGATCCCGGCGGCCACGGCGGTGAGCATGAAGCCGTCCCCCAGGTCGTCGATGCTCAGGGTCAGCGGGTAGTTGCTGCGCTCCTGGGCATTGAGCAACTGCATGCCCTCCCAGGCACTGCCGGCCTGCCCCGCCTGGTTTGCCGCCGGGGCACTGTGGCGGTAGTTGAGCAGGCTGCTGAACAACGGTGTACCCGGCTCCACCCCACTGCAACGCTGGACCAGGGCCAGCGGCGCCTGTTCGTGGCCAAGCAGCTGTGCCAGCCGCTCATGGGTGGCCAGCAGGGCCTCGCGCACCGGCAACTCGCCCAGATCGACCCGCAGCGGCAAGGTGTTGATGAACACTCCCAGGGCCCTTTCGGCGCCCTCGCCGCCCTGCATCCGCCCCAGCAGCACGGTGCCGAACACCACCTGCTGCTGCCCCGCCAGGCTGCCCAGCACCCGGCCCCAGGCCAGGTGCATCAGGCTTGCGGCACTGACCCCCAGTTGCCGCGCCTGCAAGCGCAGGCGCCGGCTCAGCAGGCGGTCCAGGGGCTGGCGCGCTTCGCTGAGTTCGGCGCTGCCTCCCGGTACTTCCTGCAGGCCCAGCGGCAGGGTCGGCTGGTCGATATCACCGAGCATCTGGCGGAAGAACGCCTCATGCTCGGCCTCGCCGATGCCCAGGCGCGCCTGGGCCACGTAGTTGCGGTACGGCACCGCTTCCCCCAGGCGCTGCTGCTGGCCCAGGAGGAAGGCTTGCAGTTCGTGCTGCAGCACCTCCAGGGCCACGTGGTCCATCACCAGGTGATGGAACAGCAGCAGGGCCACCACTCGCTGGTTCACCGGGTCGGCGGCATACACCAGGCGCAGCAGCGGCGCCTGGGCGATGTCCAGGCGGTAGCGACGGCTGTCGAAGCGCGCCTGCAACTGGCCCAGCACCTCGCCGTCGCCAGGCTCCAGGGCGATCTCTTCGCAGCACAGCGGCGCCTGGCGCCAGACCACTTGCAGCGGCTGCTCCAGGCCTTCCCAGAGCACCGCGCTGCGCAGGATGTCATTGCGTTCGATCACCCCCTGCAAGGCCTGGGCGAAGGCCTGCAAGCGCTCGGTGCTGGCAAAGGCGAACTGCGCCTGCAACACGTAGGGGTCACCCGCTCCAGCCGCCAGATGGTGGAACAGGATGCCGGCCTGCAACGGCGCCAGCGGGTAGATGTCCTGCACATTGGCGGTACCGCCGGGCACCGTGGCCACCACCCGGTCGATGGCGGCCTGGTCCAGTGCCAGCAGCGGCAGCAGGTCCGGGGTGATGCGCGGGCAGTCGCGGTAGATCAGGTTGGCCGGTACCTGCACCTCGCGACCGCGGCCCACGGCAGCGGCCAGGGCCGCCAGGGTCGGCTGGCCGAACAGCACCCGCACATCCGCCGAGAGCCCGGCCCGGCGCATGCGGCCGATCAGGCTCACCGCCAGCAGCGAATGGCCGCCCAGTTCGAAGAAGTGGTCGTGGCGCCCCACCCGCTCGACCTTGAGCAGTTCGGCCCAGAGTTGCGCCAGGAGGATCTCGGTGTCGCCCACCGGGGCCTCGTACTCGCGCACCTGGGCCGCCTCCAGCCCCGGGGCCGGCAGGGCCTTGCGTTCCAGCTTGCCATTAGGGCTCAGGGGCAGCGCCGCCAGGTGCACGAACAGCGCCGGCACCATGAACTCCGGCAGGTGTTCCAGCAGCGCCCGGCGCAGTTGTTCCACCGCCAGGGCCGGCTGCCCGGCAACGGTGGTGTAGTAGGCCACCAGGCGCTGGTCGCCCGGCACATCTTCCCGGGCCAGCACCACCGCTTCCTTGACCCCTTCGAGCTGGGTCAGGCGCGCCTGGATTTCCCCCAGCTCGATGCGCAGGCCACGGATCTTCACCTGGTCGTCGTTGCGCCCCAGGTACTCGATAGTGCCGTCGGCCAGGTAGCGGGCCAGGTCGCCGGTGCGGTACAGGCGCGCGCCCGGTTCCTGGCTGAACGGGTCCTTGAGGAAGCGTTCGGCGCTCAGTTGTTCGCGGTTCAGGTAACCCCGGGCCACCTGCACCCCACCGATGTACAGCTCGCCCACCACGCCCCGGGGCACCGGCTGCATCTGCCCGTCCAGCAGGTAGATGCGGGTATTGGCGATGGGCTTGCCGATGGGGGTGTTGTCCGGGGTCTGTGCCAGCGGGCCGGCGCAATCCCAGGCGGTGACGTCCACCGCCGCTTCCGTGGGGCCGTAGAGGTTGTGCAGCGCCACCTGCGGCAACTGCTGCTTGAAGCGCCGCACCAGGCTGCCCGGCAGCGCCTCGCCGCTGCACATCACCTGGCGCAGGCCGGCGCATTCGCGGGTGTCGCCATAGGCCAGGAATACATCGAGCATCGAGGGCACGAAGTGCAAGGTGCTGATGCGTTCATCACGGATCACCTGGCGCAGGTAAGCCGGGTCCTTGTGCCCATCGGGGCGCGCCATCACCAGCCGTGCGCCGGTGAACAACGGCCAGAAGAACTCCCAGACCGAGACGTCGAAACTGAACGGGGTCTTCTGCAATACCGCGTCCTCGGCAGTGAGACGGTACTGCTCCTGCATCCACAGCAGGCGGTTGACCACGGCCCGGTGCTCGTTCATCGCGCCCTTGGGCCGGCCGGTGGAACCGGAGGTGTAGATCACATAGGCCAGGTGGCTCGGGGTCAGGCCGTTGAGCCGCGGGTTGACCCGGGGCTGGCGGTGCCATTGCGGCTGGTCGAGATCCACCAGGGGCAGCGCCAGGTTGCCCAGCAGCGGCCGGGTCGCGCTATCGGCCAGCAGCGCCTGGGGCGCGCTGTCGTCGAGCATGTAGGCAATGCGTTCGGCGGGGTAGCCCGGGTCGATGGGCACGTAGGCGCCGCCGGCCTTGAGGATGCCCAGCAGGCCCACCACCATGGGCAGCCCGCGCTCGACGCAGATCGCCACCCGGCTGTCGGGGCCGACGCCCAGGTGCAGCAGGTGCCCGGCCAGCTGGTTGGCCTGCTGGTTGAGCTCGCGGTAGCTCAACTGCTGCTCGCCGGCCTGCACGGCGATGGCCTCGGGGCTGCGCAGCACCTGGGTCTCGAACAGCCCGTGCAGGGTCTGTTCCAGGGGGTAGTCGCGGGCGGTGGCATTGAAGCCGTGCAGCAGCTGTTCGCGCTCGGCGGCATCCAGCAGCGGCACCTGTGCCAGCAGCATCTGTTCATCGGCCACCATGGCCTGCAGCACCCGCTGCAGGTAGCCGGCATACCGCAGCATGGTGGTTTCATCGAACAGCGCCGTGGCGTATTCCAGGCTGCCTTCGATGCGGTCCTGCACCTCCCCCAGGCTCAGGGACAGGTCGAACTTGGCGAAGTGGCTGGCCTCGTGGATGCCCTCCAGTTGCAGGTCCCCCAGCTCCAGCTGCGGGCCGTCGCCGTTCTGCCAGGTGAACAGGGTCTGGAACAGCGGGCTGTGGGACAGGCTGCGCAACGGCCGCAGGATCTCCACCACCTGCTCGAACGGCAGGTGCTGATGAGCCTGGGCCTCCAGGGTGCGGGCGCGGACCTGGGCCAGCAGCGCCTGGACCCGGGGCGCCGCCTCCAGGTCCAGGCGCAGGGCCAGGGTGTTGACGAACAACCCGATCAACCCTTCCACCTCGGCGCGCATGCGGTTGGCCACCGGGGTACCGATCACCACCTCGGACTGCCCCGAGAGCCGCCCCAGCAGCAGCGCCCAGGCGCCCATCAGGGTCATGTACAAGGTGGTGCCATGGCGCTGGCTCAGGGCGCGCAGGCCGGCGGTCAATTGCGCATCCAGGCGCACCTCGACGCTGCTGCCGGCGTAGTCCTGCTGGGCCGGCCGTGGCCGGTCGGTGGGCAGCATGAGCAACGGCGGCGCCCCCTCCAGGGCCTGGCGCCAGTACTGCGCCTGCTGCTCCAGCACCGCGCCACTGAGCCAGTGCCGCTGCCAGTGGGCAAAGTCGCTGTACTGCACCGCCAGCGGCGCCAGGGGGTCGGGCAGGCCACGACTGAAGGCCTGGTACAGCGCCACCAGTTCCCGGGTCAGCACGCCCATGGACCAGCCGTCGCTGACGATATGGTGCAGGGTCAGCAACAGCACATGGTGGTCGTCCGCCAGGCTGACCAGGCGCCCGCGGATCAGCGGCCCGCGTTGCAGGTCGAACGGCGCCGAGGCCTCGCCCTGCACCAGGGCCTGCAAGGCGTCGCTGGCCTGGGGGTGGCCCCGCAGGTTTTCCAGCAGCAGCTCCAGCCCGGATTCGGCCGGGGCGATCAGCACCTGGGCTTCGTCACCGTACTGGGCAAAGCGGCTGCGCAGGGTTTCATGGCGCGCGACGATGCGCTCCAGGGCCTGCTGCAGGGCCGCGCCGTCCAGTGGCCCGCGCAGGCGCAGGCCGATGGGAATGTTGTAGGCGGTGTTGGCCCCTTCCATCTGCGCCAGGAACCACAGGCGCTGCTGGGCGAAGGACAGCGCCAGCGGCTGGTTGCGCGGCGCCGGCAGCAGGTCCGGCAGGCTGCTGCGCTCGGCCCGGGCCAGGGCCGCGGCCACGGCGCACAGTTCGGCATTGGCGAACAGCTCGCCCAGGGCCAGCTCCACCCCCAGGCGCTGCCGCACCTGGGACAGCATGCGCATGGCCAGCAGCGAATGGCCGCCCAGTTCGAAGAAGTGATCGTGGCGCCCTACCCGCTCGACCTGCAGCAGCTCGCTCCAGATCTGCGCCAGGGCGATCTCGCTGTCGCCCTCGGGGGCCACATAGTCCCGGCTCAGCAGCGCCTCCAGCGGCGGTTGCGGCAACGCCCGGCGGTCGAGCTTGCCGTTGGCGGTCAGGGGCAAGGCAGTGAGGTGCACATAGGCCGCCGGCACCATGTACTCCGGCAGTTGCTCCAGCAGGCGCCTGCGCAGCTCGGCCGGGCTCGGCTCGGCGCCGGGGGTTGCACTGAAATAGGCCACCAGCCGGGTCTGCCCCGGCTGGTCTTCCCGGGCCAGCAGCACCGCCTCGCGGATGCCCGGAAGGCGGTTGAGGCAGGTCTCGATCTCCCCCAGCTCGATGCGCACGCCACGCACCTTCACCTGGTCGTCGTTGCGCCCCAGGTAGTCGATGCGCCCGTCCGCCCGCCAGCGCGCCAGGTCGCCGCTGCGGTACATGCGTGCGCCCGGCACGGTGCTGAAGGGGTCTTCAAGAAAGCGTTCGGCCGTCAGCTCCGGGCGGTTGAGATAACCCCGGGCCACCCCGGCGCCGCCCACATACAGCTCACCGGCGACGCCGATGGGCACCGGCCGCTGCTGCGGGTCCAGCAGGTAGATCCGTGCATTGGCGATGGGCCGGCCGATGTCCAGGGGCCCGCCGGCCAGCAGCCGCCCGGAGCTGGCCACCACCGTGGTTTCGGTGGGGCCGTAGTTGTTGACCACGGCAAAGCTCGGCTCCTGGCTGAACTGGCGCAGGCGGTCGCCACCGATCAGCAGGGTGCGCAAGGTCGGGTGGCCCAGGCCCTGGTTGAAGGCGTATTCGGCCACCGGGGTCGGCAAAAAGCTCAGGTCCAGGGGCTGGGCCTGCCACCAGTGCAGCAGTTGGTCGAGGTCCTGGTGGCCGATACCGGCCGGCGGCAGGTGCAGGGTGGCGCCGCCGCAGAGCGTCGGCCAGAGTTCCCAGGCCATGGCGTCGAAGCCGAAACCGGCGACGCTGGAGGCATGTCGCCCCGGCCCCAGGTCGAAGGCCTGGCAATGCCAGTCCAGCAGGTTTTCCAGGCTGGCATGCTCCACCATCACGCCCTTGGGCAGGCCGGTGGAACCGGAGGTGTAGATCACATAGGCCAGGTGCGCGCAGCTCATGCCCGGCACCTGCAGGTTGCCCTCGGGGCGGGCCTGCCACTCGGGCTGGTCGAGGTCCACCCGGGCCATGGCCGGTTGGCCCACCAGGGCCCGGGTGCTGCCCTGCACCAGCAGCGCCAGCGGCGCGCTGTCCTGCAGCAGGTAGGCGATGCGTTCCGCGGGGTGACCCGGGTCGATGGGCACATAGGCGCCACCGGCCTTGAGAATCCCCAGCAGGCCGATCACCATCCCCGGCCCGCGCTCGACGCAGATCGCCACCCGCTGATCCGGGCCCACCCCCAGCTCCCGCAAGTGCCAGGCCAGTTGGTTGGCCCGGGCATTCAACTGGCCATAGCTCAGGCGCTGCGCGCCCACCTGCAGGGCCGTGGCCTCGGGCTGCCGAGCGGCAAAGGCCTCGAAGCGCTGGGCCAGGGTCAGGCCCCGTGGGTAGTCCACGGCGCTGGCGTTGAAATCCTCCAGCAGTTGCCGGCGCTCGGTCTCATCCAGCCACTGCACCTGGGCCAGGCATTGCTGATCGTCGGCCACCATGGCCCGCAGCACCTGCACCAGGTAGGCGGCATAGCGCTGCACCGTGGCCTCATCGAACAGCGCGGTGGCGTAGTCCAGGGTTCCGCGGATCTGCCCCTGGCTTTCTCCCAGGCTCAGGGTCAGGTCGAACTTGGCCACCGCGCTGGCCCCGGCCACACCTTCGAGTTTCAGGTCCCCCAGTTGCAGGTCCTGGGCGAAGTTGTCCACCCAGGTCAGCACCACCTGGAACAGCGGGCTGTGGGACAGGCTGCGCTGGGGCCGGACGATTTCCACCACCTGCTCGAACGGCAGGTCCTGGTGCGCCTGGGCCTCCAGGCTGCGGGCACGGACCTGGGCCAGCAGCCCGCTCACGCTCTGCCCCGGGTCCAGGTCCAGGCGCAGGGCCAGGGTGTTGACGAAGAGCCCGATCAGCCCTTCCACCTCGGCGCGCATGCGGTTGGCCACCGGGCTGCCGATCAGCAGATCGTCCTGCCCCGAAAGGCGGCTCAGCAGCAGCCCCCAGCCGGCCAGCAGGGTCATGTAGAGGGTGCAGCCATGGCGCTGGCTCAGGGCCTTGAGCTGGTCGCTCAGGGCCCGGTCCAGCAGCAGCTCGATGCTGCCACCGCTGAAATCCTGCTGCTGCGGCCGCGGCCGGTCGGTGGGCAGCATCAGCAGGCTGGGCGCGCCGGCCAGGGCCTGGCGCCAGTAGTCGCTCTGCTGCTGCAGCACCTCGCCGCTGAGCCAGCGCCGTTGCCACAGGGCAAAGTCGCTGTACTGCACCGCCAGCGGCGCCAAGGGATCGGGCCGGCCCTGGCTGAAGGCCTCGTACAGGGCCACCAGCTCCCGGGTCAGCACGCCCATGGACCAACCATCGGCAACGATGTGGTGCAGGGTCAGGAGCAGCACATGGTGATCGTCCGCCAGGGCCAGCAGGCGCGCGCGGATCACCGGCCCCTGCTCCAGGTCGAAGGCCTGGGCGGCTTCGGCACGCACCCGTCCGGCCAGGGTCAGCGGCGCCTGGCGCAGGTCTTCCTCGTGCAGTTCCAGAGCGCTGTCCAGGGGCCCGATCAGCACCTGGGGCTGATCCTCTACGCGCACGAAACGGCTGCGCAAGGTGGCGTGGCGGTTGACGATGGCCTGCAGCGCCTGGCGCAGCGCCGAGCGATCGAGCTGCCCGCGCAGGCCCAGGCCGATGGGAATGTTGTAGGCGCTGGCGGCACCGTCCATCTGCGCCAGGAACCACAGGCGCTGCTGGGCGAAGGACAGCGGCAGGTCGTGATCCTGCACCGCCGGGAAGATCTCCGGCAGATGGCTGCGCCCGGCACGCTCCAGCACCGCGGCCACCGCGCTCAGCTCGGCATTGGCGAACAGCTCGCCCAGGGCCAGTTCCACCCCCAGGCGCTGGCGTACCTGGGACACCATGCGCATGGCCAGCAGCGAATGGCCGCCCAGCTCGAAAAAGTGATCCTGGCGCCCGACCCGCGGCAGGTGCAGCACCTCCTGCCAGATCGCGGCCAGGGTGGTTTCGGTGGCGCCTTGCGGGGCCTGGTATTCACGGCCAAACAGCGCCGCCTGATCCGGCGCCGGCAGGGCCTTGCGGTCGAGCTTGCCATTGGCGGTCAGGGGCAAGGCGTCGAGCCGTACATAAGCCACCGGCACCATGTAGTCAGGCAACTGCGCCAGCAGGTGGGCGCGCAACTGCGCCACGTCCAGGGCGACATCCTGCTGCTGGGTGAAATAGGCCACCAGCCGCGGGTTGCCCGGCTGATCCTCGCGGGCCAGCAGCACCGCCTCCTGGATACCGGGGAACTGGCAGAGGCGGGTCTCGATTTCCCCCAGCTCGATGCGCACGCCGCGGATCTTCACCTGATCGTCGTTGCGCCCCAGGTAGTCGATGCGCCCGTCCGCCAGCCAGCGCGCCAGGTCGCCGCTGCGGTACATGCGCGCCCCAGGCTGGTCGCTGAAGGGATCGTCGAGAAAGCGTTCGGCGGTCAATTGCGGGCGGTTGAGGTACCCCCGGGCCACCCCGGCGCCGCCCACATACAGCTCACCGGCGACGCCGATGGGCACCGGGCGCTGCTGGGAATCCAGCAGGTAAATGCGCGCGTTGGCCACCGGCCGGCCGATGTCCAGCTCGCCACCGGCGTGGATCGGCCCGGAACTGGCCACCACCGTGGCTTCGGTGGGGCCGTAGTTGTTGATCAGGGCAAAGCCCTGGTCGTGGCTGAACTGGCGCAGGCGGTCGCCGCCGATCAGCAGGGTGCGCAGGCTCGGGTGGCCCTGCTCCTGGCTGAAGGCGTACTCGGCCACCGGGGTCGGCAGGAAGCTCACGTCCAGGGGCTGGGCACGCCACCAGGCGAGCAAGGCATCCAGGTCCTCGCTGCCGTCCTGGGCCGGTGCCAGGTGCAGGGTCGCGCCCACACACAGCGCCGGCCAGACCTCCCAGGCCATGGCATCGAAACCGAAGCCGGCCAGGCACGAGGCCTGGCTGCCGGGACGCAGGTCGAAGGCCTGGCAGTGCCAGTCCACCAGGTTGCCCAGGGTCCGGTGCTCCACCATCACCCCCTTGGGCAGGCCGGTGGAGCCGGAGGTGTAGATCACATAGGCCAGGTTGGCCGCGCTCAGCCCCGGTACCTGGGCATTGTCCGCCGTCTGATCGAGCCACAACCGCTGGTTGAGTTCGATCACCGGCACCGCCAGGGCCGGCAGGCGCCCCAGCAGCTCGGCCTGGGTCAGCACCGCCCGCGGGCCGCAGTCCTGGAGCAGGTAGTTCAGACGCTCGGCCGGGTGGGCCGGGTCGATGGGCACATAGCAGGCCCCGGCCTTGAGAATCGCCAATAGGCCCACCACCGTTTCCAGGCTGCGCCGGGCAACGATGGCCACCCGGTCATCGGGCTGCACCCCCAGCCCGCGCAGTTGCCGGGCCAGGACATTGGCCTGTCGGTTGAGCTCGGCATAGCTCAGCGAGCGGCCCTGGTAGCAGGCCGCCAGGGCGTCTGGGGTGCGCTGCGCCTGGGCCTCGATGCGGCCATGGATAGCCTGCCCCGGGGGGTAGTCCACCGCGCTGCGGTTGAAGCCTTCCAGCACCTGCTCGCGCTCCGCCACCGGCAGGATCGGCAACTGCTCCAGGGCCAGTTGCGGCGTCTGCTCCAGGGCCTGGGCCAGGTTCTCCAGGGTGCACAGCAGGTAGCTGAGGATGCGCCGCGGGTCGACCTGGGTGCTGGCCAGCAGGGTCAGGCTGAAATCCTGCCCGAGGTCGTCGACGCTCAGGGTCAGGGGGTAGTTGGTGCGCTCCTCGGAGCTCAAGGTGCTGATCCCGGCCCAGGCGGCCTGGGCCGCGGCACTGGCCCCGGCAGCACTGTGCCGGTAGTTGAGCAAGGCGCTGAACAGCGGGGTCGGTGCGCTCACGCCGCTGCAACGCTGGGCCAGGGCCAGGGCCGCGTGTTCGTGGCGCAGCAAGGTGGTGAGCCGGGCGTGGGTGGCCTTGAGGGCCTCGCCCAGGCCCTGGCTGTCCACATCCAGGCGAAACGGCAAGGTGTTGATGAAGATCCCCAGGGCCCGCTCGGTGGCTTCGGCGCCTTGCAGGCGGCCCATCAGCACAGTGCCGAACACCACCTTGTGCTTGCCCGCCAGGGTGCCCAGCACCCGGCCCCAGGCCAGGTGGAACAGGCTGGCCGCGCTGACCCCGGCCAGCCGGGCCCGGGTCCGCAGGCGCTGGCTCAACTCGGTTGGCAGGGCCTGGGTGCATTCCTCGATGGCCCGGCCATCGCCCTGCACATCCTGCAGGCCGTAAGGCAGGGTCGGCTCGTCGATATCGCCGAGCATCTGGCGGAAGAACGCTTCGTGCTCCTGTTCGCTGATGCCCAGCCGCGCCTGGGCCACGTAGTTGCGAAACGGCATGGCCGGCCCCAGGCGCTCGGCCTGCCCGGTGAGGAAGGCCTGCATCTCGTGGCGCACCACATCCAGGGCGCTGTGGTCCAGGGCCATGTGGTGGAACAGCAGCATGGCGACGATGCGCTGCCCGGCTTCATCCCGGGCATGCACCAGGCGCAGCAGCGGCGCCTGGCTGACGTCCAGGCGATAGTGGCGGGCGTCGAAACGCGCATGCAACTGGGCCAGAACCTCACCGGCCGCAGGGTCGGTCTCGACCTCTTGCAGCTCCAGCCCGGCCTCGCGCCAGACCACCTGCATCGGCTGCTCCAGGCCATCCCAGAGCACCGCGGTGCGCAGGATGTCGTGCCGCGCAATGACCCCGCGCAGGGCCTCGGCAAAGGCTTCCAGGCGTTCCTCGCTGGCGAAGGCGAACTGCGCCTGCATCACATAGGGGTCGCCCTGCTGCGCACTGACGTGGTGGTAGAGAATGCCCTCCTGCAGGGGCGCCAGGGGGTAGATGTCCTGCACGTTGGCGACCCCGCCCGGGACGCTGGCGACAATGCGCTCGATGGCCTCCTGGTCGAGGTTGGCCAGGGGCAGCATCGCCGGGGTGATGCGGCTGATGCCCGGGGTGATGCCATTGGCCGGCACCTGCACCTGCCCGGCCTTGCTCGGCGAATACTGGCCGGCGCGGATCAGCTCGATCAGCTCCGGCTTGTGCTCGCGCAAGCGGGCCAGCAGCTGCGGTTCGCTCAGGGCCTGCTTGTTGCCCTGGACCACCAGCTGGTCGTCCTTGAGCACCAGTTGCACATCCTTTTCCTTCAGTGTCGCCAACAGTTCGATCACGCTCACAGGACGATCTCCATTCGTTCGGTCATGGCCGCGTAGGCCGCCAGGGTCGGCTGTTCGAACAACGCCCGGACATCGGCTTCCATGCCTAGCTCACGCATGCGGCTGATCAGGCTGACCGCCAGCAGTGAGTGCCCACCCAGTTCAAAGAAATGATCGTGACGCCCCACCCGCTCGACATTGAGCAGTTCGGCCCACAGCCGCGCCAGGGCGATTTCGGTGTCGCCCACCGGGGCCTCGTACTCGCGCACCTGGACCGCCTCCAGCCCCGGGGCCGGCAGTTCCTTGCGCGCCAGCTTGCCGTTGGCGCTCAGGGGCAGCGCCGCCAGGTGCACGAACAGCGCCGGCACCATGAACTCCGGCAGGTGCTGCAGCAGTTGCGTGCGCAGGTGCTCGACGGGCAGGCGCCGGGCGCTGTCGTGGGTGGTGTAGTAGGCCACCAGGCGCTGGTCGCCGGGCACATCCTCGCGGGCCAGTACCACCGCCTCCTTGACCTCCTCCAGCTGGGTCAGGCGCGCCTGGATCTCCCCCAGTTCGATGCGCAGGCCGCGGATCTTCACCTGGTCGTCGTTGCGCCCCAGGTACTCGATAGTGCCGTCGGCCTGATAGCGCCCGAGGTCGCCGGTGCGGTACAGGCGCGCCCCCGGTTCCTGGCTGAACGGGTCCTTGAGGAAACGTTCGGCGCTCAACTGCTCGCGGTTCAGGTAACCCCGGGCCACCTGCACCCCGCCGATGTACAGCTCGCCCACTACCCCCAGGGGCACCGGTTGCATCTGCCCGTCCAGCAGGTAGATGCAGGTATTGGCGATGGGCTTGCCGATGGGCGTGTGGTCCGGGGTATCGGCCAGCGGGCCGCTGCAATCCCAGGCAGTGACGTCCACCGCGGCCTCCGTGGGGCCGTAGAGGTTGTGCAATGCCACCTGTGGCAGTTGCTGCTTGAAGCGCCGCACCAGGCTGCCCGGCAATGCCTCGCCGCTGCACATCACCTGGCGCAGGCCCAGGTCCTCGGCGCCCTCGCCCTGGGCCAGGAACACATCGAGCATCGAGGGCACGAAGTGCAAGGTGCTGATGCCCTGCTCGCGGATCACCTGGCGCAGGTAGGCCGGGTCCTTGTGCCCGTCGGGGCGCGCCATCACCAGGCGCGCGCCGGTGAACAGCGGCCAGAAGAACTCCCAGACCGAGACGTCGAAACTGAACGGGGTCTTCTGCAACACCGCGTCCTCGGTGCCAAGGCGGTACTGCGCCTGCATCCACAACAGGCGGTTGACCACGGCCCGGTGCTCGTTCATCGCGCCCTTGGGCTGGCCGGTGGAACCGGAGGTGTAGATCACATAGGCCAGGTGCCCCGGGGTCAGCCCCTCTACTTGCGGGTTGCCCGGCGCCGGCCCGCTCCAGGCCAGCTGGTCGAGGTCCACCAGGGGCCGCGCCAGTTCGCCGAGCAATGCCCGGGTCGCGCCCTGGGCCAGCACCGCCAGGGGCGCGCTGTCGTCGAGCATGTAGGCGATGCGTTCGGCGGGGTAGCCCGGGTCGATGGGCACATAGGCGCCGCCGGCCTTGAGGATCGCCAGCAGGCCGACCACCATTTCCAGCCCGCGCTCGACACAGATCGCCACCCGGCTGTCGGGGCCGACGCCCAGTTGCAGCAGGTGCCCGGCCAGCTGGTTGGCGCGCCGGTTGAGTTCGCCGTAGCTCAGTTGCTGCTCGCCGGCCTGCACCGCAGTGGCCTCGGGGCTGCGCCGCACCTGGGCCTCGAACAGCCCGTGCAGGGTCTGCTCCAGGGGGTAATCCACGGCCGTGGCGTTGAACCCTTGCAGCAGGTGCTGACGCTCCTGCGGCGGCAGGATCGGCACCTCGCGCAGGGGCCGCTGCGGCGCCGTCTCCAGGTTCTCCACCAGGGCCAGCAGGGCCTGCTGCATGTAGCCGCAGATACGCTCGGCACCGATCCGCGCCAGGGTCATGGCGGTGAGACGGAACCCCTGGCCCAGGTCGTCGACGTTGAGGCTCAGGGGGTAGTTGGTGCGCTCCTCGCTGTGCAGGGTCTCGATGCCCTGCCAGGCCTGTTGCACGGCCTGGCTCGGCACCCCGTCGCTGCCGTGGCGGTAGTTGAGCATGGCACTGAACAGCGGCAGCGGCGCGGCCACCCCGCTGCAACGCTGGGCCAGGGCCAGGGAGGCGTGTTCATGACCCAGCAGGGCACTGAGCCGGGCGTGGGTGTCCTTGACCGCGGCACGGCTGCCGCGCGCATCCAGGTCGACCCGCAGCGGCAAGGTGTTGATGAACATGCCCAGGGCCCGGTCGGCGCCCTGCCCGGCGCTCAGGCGCCCCAGCAGCACGGTGCCGAACACCACCCGGTCCTGGCCCGAGGTGACGCTCAGGACCCGGGCCCAGGCCAGGTGGAACAGGCTCGCCGCACTCACCCCCAGCAACCGGGCCTGGGTTCGCAGGCGCGCACTCAGTGACGGCTCCAGGGCCTGCTGGCGCTCTTCGATGGCATCGCCATCGCCCTGCACGTCCTGCAGGCCGAACGGCAGGGTCGGCTCATCGATATCGCCGAGCATCTCGCGAAAGAATGCCTCGTGCTCTTCACGGCTCACACCCAGGCGCGCCTGGGCCACGTAGTTGCGATAGGGAATCGCCGTGCCCGCGGGCGACTGCCCCAGCAGGCAGGCCTGGATTTCCTCGCGCACCACCTCCAGGGCGGTGTGGTCCAGGGCCATGTGATGGAACAGCAGGATGGCGACGATGCGCTGGCGGGCCGGGTCCTGGGCATACACCAGGCGCATCAGCGGCGCCCGGGTCAGGTCCAGGCGCAGGTGCCGGGCGTCGAAGCGCGCCTGCAGTTGCTCCAGGACCTCGCCCTGGGCGGGGTTCGCTTGCACCTCTTGCACCTGCACCCCTGCCTGGCGCCAGACCACTTGCAGCGGCTGCTTCAGGCCTTCCCAGAGCACCGCGGTGCGCAGGATGTCGTGGCGCTCGACCACCCGCTGCAGGGCTGCGGCGAAATCATCCAGGCGTTGCCGGCTGGCGAAGGCCAGCTGCGATTGCAGCAGGTAGGGGTCGCCCTGCCGGGCACTCAGGTGGTGATAGAGGATACCCTCCTGCAACGGCGCCAGAGGGTAGATGTCCTGCACGTTGGCCACGCCGCCGGGCACGCTGGCCACCACTCGGTCGATGGCTTCCTGGTCCAGTTCCACCAGCGGCAGCAGGTCCGGGGTGATGCGCGGGCAATCCGCGGTGATCCGGTTGGCCGGGACCGCGACCTCGCGGCCACTGCCCACCGCAGCCGCCAGCGCAGCCAGGGTCGGCTGGCCGAACAGCACCCGCACGTCGGCGTCCAGGCCGATCTGGCGCATGCGTTCGATCAGGCTCACCGCCAGCAGCGAATGCCCGCCCAGTTCGAAGAAGTGATCATGGCGCCCCACCGCCTCCACCTGCAGCACCTCGCTCCAGATCCGCGCCAGGGCCTGTTCCACCTCGCCTTCGGGGGCCACGAATTCCCGGTTCAGCCAGGCCTCTTCCCCCGGCGGTGGCAGGGCCTTGCGGTCGAGCTTGCCGTTGGCGGTCAGGGGCATGGCCGGCAGGCGCACATAGGCCACCGGCAGCATGTAGTCCGGCAGCCGGCCTTGCAGGTGGTCGCGCAGGTCTTCGGCGGCGGCTTGCACGCCCTCGGTACGGGAAGTGAAATAGGCCAGCAGGCGCCCCTCGCGGACCAGCACCAGGGCTTCCTTGAGGGCCGGATGGGTGAGCAGCGCCGCCTCGATTTCCCCAGGTTCGATGCGCATGCCGCGCACCTTCACCTGGTCGTCGTTGCGCCCCAGGTAGTCGAGGTTGCCGTCGGCGCGCCAGCGGGCCAGGTCACCGGTGCGGTACATGCGTGCCTCGGGCTCGGCGCTGAAGGGGTCGTTGAGAAAGCGTTCAGCGGTCATTTGCGGGCGGTTGAGGTAACCCCGGGCCACCCCGGCCCCCGCCACATACAGCTCGCCACTGACCCCCTGGGGCACCGGGCGCTGCAGTTCGTCCAGCAGGTAGAGCCGCGCATTGGCCACGGGCCGGCCGATATGCAGGGCGCTACCGGCCTCGATCCGCCCGGAGCTGGCCACCACCGTGGCTTCGGTGGGGCCGTAGTTGTTGATCACTGCAAAACCCGGGTCGGCGGCGAACTGGCGCAGGCGGTCGCCACCGATCAGCAAGGTGTCCAGTGTGGGGTGGCCGAGCCCCTGGCTGAAGGCGTATTCGGCCACCGGGGTCGGCAGGAAGCTGACATCCAGGGGCTGGGCGCGCCACCAGTGCAGCAGCGCTTCGATATCCTGGCTGCCCACATCGGCGGGCGGCAGGTGCAGGGTCGCGCCGCTGCACAGGGTCGGCCAGACCTCCCAGGCCATGGCGTCGAAGCCCAGGCCGGCGACGCTGGAGCTGTGCCGCCCCGGGCCCAGGTCGAAACTCGCGCAGTGCCAGTGCACCAGGTTTTCCAGGCTCTGGTGTTCCACCATCACGCCCTTGGGCAGGCCAGTGGAACCGGAGGTGTAGATCACATAGGCCAGGTGCGCCGGGGTCAGGTGCGGCAGCAGCGGGTTGCCCAGCTCGGCCTCCTGCCAGGCAACCCCATCGAGATCGATCGACACCACCGCAAGGCTGCCCGGCAGCTCGCGGGTGGCGCTTTGCACCAGCACCGCCAGCGGCGCGCTGTCCTGCAGCAGGTAGGCGATGCGTTCGGCCGGCAGGCTCGGGTCGATGGGCACATAGGCCGCCCCGGCCTTGAGGACCGCCAGCATGCCCCGCAACAAGTGCGGCCCGCGTTGCAGGCACAGGGCCACGCGATCGTCTGGGTGCACGCCCAACTCCAGCAGTTGCCGGGCCAGCTGATTGGCCTGCTGGTTGAGCTGGCGGTAGCTCAGGTGCAACGTCCCCTGTACCAGCGCCACAGCGTCGGGAGCCTGTGCCGCTCGCGCCTCGAACAGCCCGTGCAGGGTCTGCCCGCGGGGGTAGTCGGCGGTGCTGGCATTGCAGCCCTCCAGCAGTTGCTCGCGCTCTTGTGGCGGCAGCACCGAGCACTGTTCGAGGGCCGCCTGCGGGTTGTGTTCCAGGGCCTGGGCCAGTTGCTCCAGGGCACTTTGCATATAAGCGCCGACACGCTGCGCACCGATTCCGGCCTGGGCCAGCAGCGCCAGGCTGAAGCCTTCGCCCAGGTCATCGACGCTGAGGCTCAGCGGGTAGTTGCTGCGCTCCTCGCCCCCCAGCAGTTCGACGCCCTGCCAGATATCCAGGCCGTCCGGCGCCGCCGTGTTCGGCACGCTGTGGCGGTAGTTGAGCAAGGTGTTGAACAGCGGCGCGCCGGCCGCCACCGCGCTGCAGCGCTGGGCCAGGGCCAGGGAGGCGTGCTCATGGCCGAGCAAGGCGCTGAGCCGGGCGTGGGTGGCCTTGACCGCGGCACGCACGCTGCCCTGCACATCGACCCGCAGCGGCAGGGTATTGATGAACACCCCCAGGGCGCGGTCGGCGCCCGCGCCGCCCTGCATGCGGCCCATCAGCACGGTGCCGAACACCACCTGGCGACGGTTGGCCAACTGCCCCAGCGCCAGGCCCCAGGCCAGGTGCATCAGGGCCGCGGCGCTCACCCCCAGGTGCCGCGCCTGTTGCCGCAGGCGCTGGCTCAGGGCCTCGGGCAGCACCAGCGCGGCCTCTTCGATACCCAGGCCGTCACCCTGTACATCCTCTACGCCGAAGGCCAGGGTCGGCTCGTCGATGTCCCCGAGCATGTCGCGAAAGAACGCCTCGTGTTCCGCCTGCCCGGCACCCAGGCGTGCCTGGGCCACATAGTTGCGGTACGGCACCGGTGTGCCCAGGTGCTGCGCGCGGTCGAACAGCAGGTCGCGCATTTCCTCGCCGATCACCTCCATGGCGGTGTGATCCAGGGCCAGGTGGTGGAACAGCAGGATCGCCGGCACCCGCTGCTGCCCGGGCTCTCGCGCATAGACCAGGCGGATCAGCGGCGCCTGGGCCAGGTCCAGGCGCCAGTGACGGGCGTCGAAGCGCTGCTGCAACTGCGCCAGCAGGTCACCCTCGGCCGGGTCCAGGTGCTGTTCCTCGACCCGGAGCTCGGCATGGCGCCAGACCACTTGCAGCGGTTGCGGCAGGCCTTCCCAGAGCACCGCGGTGCGCAGGATGTCATGGCGCGTGATGACCTGCTGCAGGGCCCCGGCGAAACGCTGCAGGCGCTCCAGGCTGTCGAAGGCCAGGCGCGATTGCAGCAGGTAGGGGTCGCCCTGCCCGGCGCTCAGGTGGTGATAGAGAATGCCCTCCTGCAACGGCGCCAGGGGGTAGATGTCCTGCACATTGGCCACGCCGCCCGGCACGCTGGCCAGCACCCGGTCGATGGCCTCCTGGTCCAGTTCCACCAGGGGCAGCAGGTCCGGGGTGATGCGCGGGCAATCAGCGCTGATGAGGTTGGCCGGCACCTGCACTTCCCGACCGCTGCCCACGGCATCGGCCAGGGCGGCCAGGGTCGGCTGGCTGAACAGCACCCGCACATCGGCGCTCAGGCCGATCTGGCGCATGCGCTCGATCAGGCTCACCGCCAGCAGCGAGTGCCCGCCCAGTTCGAAGAAGTGGTCGTGGCGCCCCACCTGCTCCACCTTGAGCAGCTCGCTCCAGATCCGCGCCAGGGCGATTTCCACCTCGCCCCGGGGGGCGACGAATTCACGGCTGAGCAGGGCCGACGGGGCCGGCGCCGGCAGCGCCTTGCGGTCCAGCTTGCCGTTGTTGGTCAGGGGCAAGGCCTGCAACTGCACGTAGGCCAGGGGCACCATGTAGTCCGGCAGTTGCTGCTGCAGGGCCGCGCGCAGGGCTTCGGCCGGCAGCGGCGCGGCGTCCGCCTGCAGGGTGTAGTAGGCCACCAGGCGCTTGTCCCCGGGCTCGTCTTCCCGGGCCAGGACCACGGCCTCCTTGACCCCGGCGCAGGCAGTGAGGCGCGCCTCGATTTCCCCCAGTTCGATGCGTAGGCCACGGATCTTCACCTGATCGTCGTTGCGTCCCAGGCATTCGAGCAGGCCGTTGCCCAGCCAGCGGCCAATGTCCCCGGTGCGGTACAGCAAGGCCCCGGGCTGTTCGCTGAAAGGGTCGCGGATAAATTTCTCGGCGTTGAGTTCGGGGCGGTTGAGATAACCCAGGGCCACGCCGTCGCCGCCGATCACGATCTCCCCCGGGGCACCGATGGGCAGCGGCCGCTGCTGGGCGTCCAGGACATACACCCGGGTGTTGCCGATCGGCCGGCCGATGGGCACGTGCTCGGCGTCATCGGCCAGGGCGGTGACTTCATGGGTGGTGGCGTAGGTGGTGGTTTCGGTGGGGCCGTAGCAGTGCACCAGGCGCAGCCGCGGCGCCAGCGCCAGCAGGCGGCGAAAGGCCGCCGGGTCGGCACGCTCGCCGCCGCAGAGGAGAATCCGCAGGCCCTTGAGGGCCTCGGGAATCAGTTGCACGTACTGGTTGAACAGCGCCGTGGTGACAAACAGCACCGTGGCCCCGGCCGTGCTCAGGGCCCGGCCGAAACGCGCAGGTTCCAGCAGGGTGTAGTGATCGATCACCAGCACCCGGCCGCCATTGAGCAAGGCGCCCCAGACATCCATGGTGCTGGCGTCGAAGGCCGGGTTGGAGGCGAAGGCCACCCGGTCCTCGGGGTTGAAGTCGGCATAGCCGTTGTTGAGCACCAGGCGGCTGATGGCCCGGTGCGGCACCTGCACGCCCTTGGGCACGCCGGTGGAGCCGGAGGTGTACATGATGTAGGCCACGGTCTCGGACGACTGCGCCAGGTCCGGGTTGTGCCCGGGCAATGGCGCCAGTTGCAGGCGGTCCAGGTCGACCCTTCTGGCCGGGCACGCAAGCACCTGGTCGCTGCGGCTGAGCAGCAGCACGCTGGCGCTGTCTTCCACCATGAAGGCCTGGCGCTGGGCCGGGGCGTTGATATCCAGGGGCACATAGGCCGCGGCGCATTTGCAGACGGCCAGTTGGCTCACCAGCAGGTCCAGGGACCGGGGCAACAGGATCGCCACCCGGTCGCCGGGCTGCAGCCCGAGCTCCAGCAGGTGCCGGGCCAACTGGTTGGCCCGGGTATTGAGCTCGCCGTAGCTGAGCTGCGCCTGGCCTTCAACCGCCGCCACCCGCTGCGGGTGGGCCTGGGCCTGGGCCTCGAACAGCCGGTGCACGGTGTGCTGGCGCGGGTAGTCGCGGGTGCTGGCATTGAACTCCAGCAATACCTGGCGGCGCTCGGCCGCCGGCAGTACCGGGATGTTCTCCAGGGCCAGGGCCGGGGTCTGCTCCAAGGCCTGGGCGAGGTGTTCCAGCACGCACTGCAGGTAGCCACAGACCCGATCGCCGTCCACCTGCGCCACGGCCTGCACGGTCAGGCGCAGGCCGTGGGCGTCATCGTCGATATTCAGCGCCAGGGGGTAATTGCTGCGCTCCCGGGAGTCGAGCACGCGGATCCCCTCCCAGCTCGCCGGCCCCTGCTGCGCGGTGTCGGCAGCGCTGTGGCGGTAGTTGAGCAGGCTGTTGAACAGGGGCAGCGATGCCGGCACGCCGCTGCAGCGCTGGGCCAGGGCCAGGGAGGCGTGCTCGTGGCCCAGCAATCGGGCCAGCCGGGCGTGGGTGGCGCGCAAGGCCTCGGCCACACCCTGCTCCCCTACACTGACCCGCAACGGCAAGGTGTTGATGAACATGCCCAGGGCCCGGTCGGCACCGGCGCCGCCCTGCATCCTTCCCAGCAGCACGGTGCCGAACACCACGTCATCGCGGCCCGCCAGTTGCCCCAGCACCCGGCCCCAGGCCAGGTGCAGCAGGCTGGCCAGGCTCACTCCCAGGTGCCGCGCCTGTTCCCGCAGGCGCCGGCACAGCGCCGGGTCGAGGCGCAGTTGACGCTCCCGGATGCCGCTGCCGTCGCGCTGCACGTCCTGCAGGCCGAAGGCCAGGGTCGGCTCGTCGATGTCCGCCAGCATCTCGCGGAAGAACGCCTGGTGCTGCTCCTCACCATGGCCCAGGCGCGCCTGGGCCACATAGTTGCGGTACGGTGCCGGCGCCGGCAACTGCGCGGCGGCGCCCTGCAGCACCGCGCTGATCTCCTCCACCAACACCTCCAGGGAGCTGTGGTCCAGGGCCAGGTGGTGGAACAACAGCAGGCCCAGCCAGCGCTGCTGCCCCGGGTCCGCGGCGCAGGCCAGTTGCAGCAGCGGCGCCCGGCTCAGGTCCAGGCGGTAGCGACGGGGGTCGAAACGCGCCTGCAGCTGCTCCAGCACCGGGCCCTGGGCCGGGTCCGCCTCGACCACCTGAATGTCCAGGGGCGCCTGGCGCCAGACCACCTGCACCGGCTGTTCCAGGCCTTCCCAGGCCATGCTGCTGCGCAGGATGTCGTGGCGCGCGATGACCTGCTGCAAGGCCAGGGTGAAGGTTTGCAGGGCGTCTTCGCCGGCAAATTCGAACTGCACCTGGAGCACATAGGGATCGCCCTCGGCGCTGCTCAGGTGGTGATAGAGGATCCCCGCCTGCAAGGGCGCCAGGGCATAGATATCCTGGACGTTGGCGGCGCCGCCGGGCACCCGCGCCAGCAGCCGGTCGATGGCGGCCTGATCGAGGTCCGCCAGGGGCAGCAGGTCCGGGGTGATGTGGCGGCAATCGGCGGCGATGCGGTTGGCCGGCACCTGCACCTCGCGCTGCCCGCCCACGGTCGCCGCCAGGGCGGCCAGGGTCGGCTGGCCGAACAGCACCCGCACATCGGCGCACAGGTCCACCTGGCGCATGCGCTCCATCAGCTTGACCGCCAGCAGCGAGTGCCCGCCCAGCTCGAAGAAGTTGTCCTGGCGCCCGACCTGCGGCAAGCCCAGCAGCTCTTGCCAGATTGCCGCAATGGCCTGTTCCACCTCGCCCTGGGGCGCTGCATATTCACGCCGGGCCAGGGCCTGGCTGTCCGGCGCCGGCAGGGCCTTGCGGTCGAGCTTGCCATTGGGGGTCAGGGGCCAGGCCTGCAACGTCACGAACGCGCTGGGCAGCATGTGCTCGGCCAGGCTCTGTTGCAGTTGCTCGCGCAGTTGCGCAGCGCTGGCAGCGGCCCCCGGCCGGGGGATCACATAGGCCACCAGGCGCTTGTCCCCCGGGGTGTCTTCCCGGGCGATCACTACCGCTTCGCGCACGCCGTCGCAGGCCGCCAGGCGGGCCTCGATCTCCCCCAGCTCGATGCGAAAGCCGCGGACCTTCACCTGGTCATCGTTGCGCCCCAGGTACTCCAGGCTGCCGTCGCTGCGCCAGCGCGCCAGGTCGCCGGTCTTGTACAGCCGCGCCCCCGGCTCGTGGCTGAAGGGGTCGGCGATAAAGCGCTCGGCGGTCAGCTGATCGCGGTTGAGGTAGCCCCGGGCAACCCCGGCGCCGCCCACATACAACTCACCCACCACGCCGCTGGGCAGCGGCTCGCGGTGGGCATCGAGCACATACAGTTGCAGGTCGGGAATGCGCCGGCCGATGGGGCTGCTGCCCACCAGCTGGGCATCCGCCGCCTGCAACGGGCGATAGGTCACGTGCACCGTGGTTTCGGTGATGCCGTACATGTTCACCAGCTGGGTGCCGACGTTTTCCAGGTGGGCATACCAGGGCTTGAGCATCCCCGGTTCCAGGGCCTCGCCGCCGAAGATCACCTGGCGCAGGGAGTGCTTGAGGGGGCTCTGGTCCTGGGCCGCGATCAGCGAACGGAAGGCGCTGGGGGTCTGGTTGAGGATGCTCACCCGGGCTTCGCAGAGCAGCCGGTAGCAGTCATCCGGCGAACGGCTGACGGCCTGGGGCACCACCAGCAACTGGCCGCCATGCACCAGCGCCCCCCAGATCTCCCACACCGAGAAATCGAAGGCGAAGGAATGGAACAGCGCCCACACGTCCCGCCAGTTGAAGTCGAACCAGTCGCGGGTGGCGCTGAACAGCCGGGCCACGTTGCGGTGCTCCACCATCACCCCCTTGGGCAGGCCGGTGGAGCCCGAGGTGTAGATCACATAGGCCAGGTGGGCCGGGGTCAGCCCCGGCACTTCGGGGTCGTCCTGGGCTTCATGGGCCAGGGTGCGGCTGTCGAGGTCGATCAGCGGCACCCGCAGGTCGGCCACCAGGGACTGGGTGCCGGCCTGCACCAGCAGCGCCACCGGGTCGCTGTCCTGCAGGGTGTAGGCGATGCGCTCGCGGGGGTAGGCCGGGTCGATGGGCACGTAGGCGCCGCCGGCCTTGAGGATGCCCAGCAGGCCGACGATCATTTCCACGCCGCGCTCGACACAGATCGCCACCCGCTGGTCCGGGCGTACGCCCAGCGCCAGCAAACGGTGGGCCACCTGGTTGGCGCGCCGGTTGAGCTCGCCGTAGCTCAGCCGCAGCTCGCCGAACAGCAGCGCCGGGGCCTCGGGCTGGACCCGGGCCTGGGCTTCCACCTGCTGGTGGATCAGCGGGCTGTCCGGGTAGTGCCCCAGCGGCGTGTTCAGGCCCTGCAACAGGTAGCGGCGCTCGCTGGCCGGGAGCATCTCCAGGCTGTGCAGCGGTGCCTGCGGAGTGCTCTGCAAGGCCAGGGCCAGGCTCTCCAGGGCGGTCAGCAGGTAGCCGGCGATGCGCTCGGCGCCCAGTTGCCGATCCACCAGGGCGGTGATGCAAAAATCCTCTCCCAGGTCATCGATGTTGATGGTCAGCGGGTAATTGGTGCGCTCTTCGGCGCCCAGTACCTGGATGCCCGGGGCCACCTCCTGCACCTGGGCGCCATCGGCGGCGTGGCTGTGGCGGTAGTTGAGCATGGCGCTGAACAGCGGCGTCGGCGCACTGACCCCGCTGCAGCGCTGGGCCAGGGCCAGGGACGCATGCTCATGGGCGAGCAAGGCACTGAGCCGCTGATGGGTGGCCAGGACCCCGGCGCGCACGCCCTGGGCGCCGACATCCACCCGCAGCGGCAAGGTGTTGATGAACATGCCCAGGGCCCGCTCGCCGCCTTCGCCGGCCTCCATGCGGCCCAGCAGCACGGTGCCGAACACCACCGCTTCGCGCCCCGACAGCTGGCCCAGCACCCGGGCCAGGGCCAGGTGCATCAGGCTGGCGCTGCTCACCCCCAGTTGCCGGGCCTGGGCCCGCAGGCGCTGGCTGAGCTCCCGGTCCAGGGTCAGCCGGGCCTCTTCGATCACCCGCCCGACGCCCTGCACATCCCCCAGGCCGCACGGCAGGGTCGGCTCGTCGATATCGCCGAGCATCTCGCGAAAGAAGCGTTCGTGGGCCGCCTCGCTGCGGCTTGCCAGGGCCTGGGCCAGATGGTTGCGAAACGGTACCGGGGCCGGCAGGCGCTCGCTGTGCCCTTGCAGGCGGGCGTGGATTTCCTGGCGTACCAGGTCCAGCGCGGAGTGGTCCAGGGCCAGGTGATGAAACAGCAGCAGCGCCACCTGGCGCTGGTTGGCCGGGTCCTCGGCGTGCACCAGGCGCAGCAGCGGCGCCTGACGCAGGTCCAGGCGAAAGTGCCGGGAGTCGTAGCGGGCCTGCAGCTGGCCGAGCACATCGCCGTCGGCCGGGTCCAGCGCCACGGCCTCGATCACCAGCGGCGCCTGGCGCCAGACCACCTGCAACGGCTCATCCAGGCTTTCCCAGGCGATGGCGGTACGCATGATGTCGTGGCGGTCGATGACCCATTGCAAGGCTTCGGCGAAGGCTTGCCGTCGCTCGGCACTGGCAAAGGCGAAGCGCGCCTGCAGCACATAGGGGTCGCCCTGGGCGGCGGACAAATGGTGATAAAGCATGCCCTCCTGCAGCGGCGCCAGGGGGTAGATGTCCTGCACGTTGGCGGCGCCACCGGGCACTGCGGCGACGATACGCTCGATGGCGGGCGGGTCCAGCTGCACCAGGGGCAGCATGTCCGGGGTGATCCTGAAAGCCGGGCTCAGCCAGCTGCCGCCCTGGCCGTCGAGCAGTTCCAGGAGCCGGGCCTTGTGCTGCACCAGGCTGTCCCAGAGCCCGTCGTCCAGCGCCTCGTCATCGCCCTGGACGAGCAGGTCCTCCTGTTCCCGTTGAAGACGGATCGCCAGGGTCGAAAGCACTGCCATCAATTCGCTGAACTGCATCTTGTAACCTGCCTGAGAATTCGGAAACGGTTGAAGAGAACGTCCTTGTTTCAGATGCAACCTTTCACCAGCGCCCCGCTGCCCGGACGGGCGACAAGCGCCGCTGCCAGGCACCGCGCGGGGCTGTCGCGCCGTTGCGCAAAAAGCACCAGGGACAGTGAGCCCGCCAGGCTTGCTGGCAGCTCGCAGACGCTAAAACATCCGCCGCAGCGGGGCTGACATGGGAAGCCGGGACATGGCGCGGGGCCTGTCCCGCTGAGGCACCACGGCCCGCGCCGGCCCTGGGGCCGGCGCGGGGAAAAGCACTTGCAGCGGCCTCAGAGACGCCGCTGGCGCTTGAGCTGGGGGATGGTGGTGGCGGGGATTTCCAGGCGCTGCAACTGGCCCAGGGTATGGGCCGCCAGCGCCGCCAGGGTCGGCTGGCTGAACAACAGGCGGGCATCGGCGTGCAGGCCTTCCTGGCGCATCCGCGCCACCAGGCTGACCGCCAGCAGGGAATGCCCGCCCAGTTCGAAGAAGTGGTCGTGGCGCCCTACCCGCTCCACTTGCAGCACCTCGGCCCAGAGCCGCGCCAGGGTGGTTTCAAGCGGCCCCTGGGGCGGCTCGAAATCGCGGCTCAGCACCGCTTCCAGGCCCGGCTCCGGCAGTGCATCGCGCGCCAGCTTGCCGTTGGCGCTCAGGGGCAGCGCCGCCAGTTGCACATAGGCTGCCGGCACCATGTACTCCGGCAGACGCTCCAGGACATGGGCCCGCAGCGCCTCGATCCCTGGCGCCGCCACCCCGGGGTGCAGGCTGAAATAGGCCACCAGGCGCTCGCCACGCATCAGCACCGCCACCTCGCGCAGGGCCGGGTGGCTGGCCAGCCGCGCCTCGATTTCCCCCAGCTCCAGGCGCAGGCCCCGCAGCTTGACCTGGAAGTCGTTGCGCCCGAGGAACTCCAGGTCGCCGTCAGCGTTGTAGCGCACCCGGTCACCGCTGCGGTACAGCCGGTCGCCGGCGACGAAGGGGCTGTCGATAAAGCGCTCGGCCTGCAACTGCGGCAAGCCCAGGTAACCCCGGGCAACCCCGACCCCGCCAATGTGCAGCTGGCCGCTGACGCCCTGGGGCACCGGCTGGTCATGGGCATCCAGCACATACAGCCGGGTGTTGGTGATGGCCTTGCCGATCGGCAGTTGCACCGGCGGCACCGCTGCCCCTGGCTCCAGGGTCCAGGCGCTGCTGTCCACGGTGGCCTCGGTGGGGCCGTAGACGTTGTGCAAACGTGCTCCGGGCAGGCGCTGGCGGAACAGCCGGGCAATCGCCTCGGTCAGCTCGCCGCCGCCGCAGAACACATCGGTCAGGCTGTGGCACCGGCCGGCCTCTTCCAGCTGCAGAAATTGCAGGAGCATGGCCGGCACGAACTTGATCATGCTCACCTGCTCCTCGCGCACCAATTGCGCCAGATACAGCGGATCGCGCTGGCCGTCGGGCCGCGCCAGCAACAGGCGCATGCCGGTGACCAGGGGCCAGAACAGCTCCCAGACCGAGCCGTCGAAACTGAACGGCGCCTTTTGCAGCAGGGTGCCCCGGGCCCGCTCGCCACACAGCTGCGAACTCCAGTGCATCAGGTTGCCCAGGCCGCGGTGCTCCACCATCACCCCCTTGGGTGTACCGGTGGAACCCGAGGTGTAGATCACGTAGGCCAGGTGCGAAACCGTCAGCCCTGCCACCACGGGATCATGCTGCGGCGCCTGCTCCCAGGTACTGCGGTCGAAGTCGATCAGCGACAGGGGCAGCGGACCCAGCAGCTCGCGGGTCGGCTGGTGCACCAGCACCGCCAGTGGCTGGCTGTCCTGCACCAGGTAGCGCAGGCGCTCCAGCGGGTAGTCCGGGTCCAGGGGCACATAGGCACCGCCGGCCTTGAGGATGCCCAACAGGCCGATCAGCAGTTCCGGGCTGCGCTGCACGCAGAGCCCGACTCGCACATCCGGCCCCACACCCTGCTCGCGCAGGTAATGGGCCAGCTGGTTGGCGCGCTGGTTGAGCTGCCGGTAGCTCAGTTGCCGCGCGCCGGCCTGCAGTGCAATGGCCTCGGGCGTGCGTCGCACCTGGGCCTCGAACAGGGCATGCAGGGTCAGCTCCCGCGGGTATTGCGAACGGGTGGCATTGAGCGTTTGCAGCAGGTAGCGCGACTCCACCGGCGGCAGGATCGACAGGCTGTGCAACGGCGTCTGCGGCGCCTGTTCCAGGGCCAGCACCAGCGCTTCAAGAGCGGTGTTCAGGTAGCCCAGCAGGCGTTGCGCGCCGATCCGCCGCGGGGCCCGGCAGCCCAGGCGGAAACCCGGTTCCAGGTCGTCCACCGCCAGCATCAGCGGGTAGCTGAGCACCTCTTCGCTGCTCAGCAACTCGACCCCAGGCAAACCCTGCAACAGGTCGCCGCCGAGGTTGTGGCGATAGTTGAGCAAGGCATTGAACAGCGGGGTCGGCGCCGCCACCGCGCTGCAGCGCTGGGCCAGGGACAGCGGCGCCTGCTCGTGGGCAAGCAAGGCACTGAGGCGCTGCTGGGCCTGGCCCAGCCCCTCGGCCACCGTCAGCCCCGCCAGCTCCAGGCGCAGTGGCAAGGTGTTGATGAACATGCCCAGGGCCCGGTCGGCCCCCGCCCCGGCTTGCAGGCGGCCCAGCAATACGCTGCCGAAGAGCACGTCCTCACGGCCGCTGGTACGCCCCAGTACCAGGGCCCAGGCCAGGTGAAACAGGCTGGCGGCGCTGACCCCGAGCTGGCGCACCTGGGTCCGCAGGCGCTGGCCAAGCTCGGCTTCCAGCAGGCCGCTGGCGTGCTGCAGGTCCAGTTGTTCCCCGGGCCGTTCCTGCAGTTCGAAGGCCAGGGTCGGCTCGTCCACCGTGCCCAGGCCGGCCTCGAAGAACGCCTTGTGGGCGGCCTGCCCCTGGCGCGTGCGAGCCACGTAGTCACGGTAGGCATAGGCCGGCGCCAGGCTGGCTTGCCGGCCTTGCACATGGGCGGCGATTTCCGCCAGCAGCACCGCGGTACTGGTGGCGTCGTTGACCAGGTGATGGAAGCGCAGCAGGCCGATCCAGCGCCCATTGGCCCGGTCCTCGGCCCAGGCCAGGGCCAGCATCGGCGCCTGGCGGATATCCAGCGGGTTGTGCTGCGGGTCGAAGTGCTCGCGCAGTCGATCCGCTACATGGCCGCCGGGCCCGGCCTGCCACTCTTGCACCGTCAGCCGTGCCTGGCGCCAGACCACCTGCAGCGGCTGCTCCAGCACGTCCCAGACCAGGCTGGTGCGCAGGATGTCGTGGCGCTCGATCACTGCCTGCAGCGCCAGGGCGAAGGCGTCCAGGTCCTCGCGCCGGGCGAAGGCGAACAGCGCGTGCTGCTGGTAGGGATCGCGGGCGGCGGTCATGTGGTGATAGAGCAGGCCCTCCTGCAACGGCGCCAGGGGGTAGATGTCCTGCACATTGGCAGCGCCGCCGGGGATGCAGGCCACCACCCGGTCGATGCTGTCCTGGTCCAGCTCCACCAAGGGCAGCATCGCCGGGGTGATGCGCTGGCAGTCGGGCGGAACGCGGTTGGCCGGGACCTCGACGACCTGCCCGGTGCTCACCGCCGCAGCGAGACTGGCCAGGGTCGGCTGGCCGAACAGCACCCGCACATCGGCCTGCAGGCCGGCCTGGGCCATGCGCTGGATCAGTTGCAGGGCCAGCAGCGAATGCCCGCCCAGTTCGAAGAAGTGATCGTGGCGGCCCACCTGCTCCACCTGCAGCAGCTCGCTCCAGAGCCCGGCCAGGGTGATTTCCAGCGGGCCCTGGGGCGCCTCGTAGGCGCGGCTGATCAGGTCCTCGGGCCCCGGCGCCGGCAGCGCCCGGCGGTCCAGCTTGCCGTTGCCGGTCAGCGGCCAGGCGTCGAGCGGTACGTAGGCCATGGGCAACATGTACTCCGGCAACTGCTGGCGCAGAAATTCCCGCAGTTGCAGGGCCGTGACCGCCTGGCGCGGAATGAACCAGGCCAGCAACTGGCCGTCCCGGGCCTGGACCAGCGCCTCGCGCACTGCCGGGTGATCCCCCAGGCGGGTCTCGATTTCCCCCAGCTCGATGCGCAGGCCGCGGATCTTCACCTGATCGTCGTTGCGCCCCAGGTATTCCAGGCTGCCGTCCTCCCGCCAGCGAGCCAGGTCGCCGCTGCGGTACATGCGCGCGCCGGGACGGTCGCTGAAGGGGTCCGCAAGGAAGCGTCCGGCATTCATCCCATCGCGGTTGAGGTAACCCCGGGCCACCCCGCCACCGCCCACATAGAGCTCGCCGGGCACGCCGATGGGCAGCAGTTGCTGCTGTTCATCCAGCAGGTAGATCCGGGTATTGGCGATGGGCCGGCCGATATGCAGGGCCTGCCCGGCCTCGATGGCACCGGAAGTGGCGACCACCGTGGCCTCGGTGGGGCCGTAGTTGTTGATCACGGCAAACCCGGGGTCAGCAGGCAACTGGCGCAGGCGGTCGCCGCCGATCAGCAAGGTGCGCAGGGTCGGGTGGCCCAGTTGCTGGCTGAGGGCGTACTCGGCCACCGGGGTCGGCAGAAAGCTCACCTCCAGCGGCTGGGCGCGCCACCAGGCCAGCAGGCGGTCCAGCTCCTCGGGGCCGTCGCTGACCGGCGCCAGGTGCAGGGTCGCCCCGGCGCACAGGGCCGGCCAGACTTCCCAGGCCATGGCATCGAAGCCGAAACCGGCAAGGCATGAGGTGTGGCTGCCAGCCTGGAGGTCGAAAGCCCGGCCATGCCAGTCCACCAGGTTCGACAGGCTCTGGTGCTCCACCATCACGCCCTTGGGCTGGCCGGTGGAGCCGGAGGTGTAGATCACGTAGGCCAGGTGCTCGGCGGTCAGCCCGGCGGCCTCGGCAATCTCGCCCGGGCCATCCAGCCACTGGCCGTTGTCGAGGTCGATCAGCGGCACGTTCAGCGTCGGCAGGCACTGGCGCAGGGCGCCCTGGGTCAACACCGCCCGCGGTGCGCTGTCGTGCAGCAGGAAGGCCAGGCGCTCAGCCGGATGGGCCGGGTCCAGGGGTACATAGCCCGCGCCGGCCTTGAGAATCGCCAGCAGCCCCACCAGGGTTTCCGGGCTGCGCCGGGCGACGATGGCCACCCGCGCATCCGGCCCCACTCCCAGCTCGCGCAGGTGCAGGGCCAGGGCGTTGGCCCGGCGGTCGAGCTGTTCATAGCTGAGGGCCTGGCCCTGGGCGACCAGGGCAATGGCCTGGGGCGTGCGCCGGGCCCAGGCTGCGACCCGGGCGTGAATCCGCTGTTCGGCGGCGGCTGGCTGTTCGTTGGCGTTCCAGGCCTGCAAGCGGCGCAGCTCGGCGGCAGGCAGCAGGGAGAAGCGGGCTACCGGCAGTTGCACATTGTCCAGCCCCTGCTCCAGCACATGCAGCAGGCGCGCGGCCAGGGCCTCGATTTCCTCGGGCTGGAAATACGCCGAGTCGTAGACGTAGTGCATCCAGGCGCTGTCATCGAAGCTGTTGCTGCGCAGGTGGATGGCCAGGGGCGTGGGCTCGTGGCGGTTGGAGACTTTCACCGACGAGGCCGCCGCCTCGCCGTAGCGGTAGTCCAGGTCTTCCAGTTCGTAGGACAGCGACAGCTCGAACAGCTGCGCGCGGTCTTCGCGCAGCAGGCCGAGGGCGCGGTTGAGTTCGCTCAGGGGAAAGCGCTGGTGGCGGAAGTCCTGTTTCAGTACATCGCGCACCGCCCCCACCAGGGCCTCGAAGCTCAGTTCGCGGCCGAAGTCCATGCGCACCGCGCTGACCTGGGTGAAGGAACCCAGGGTCACCTTGAAGGCCGCATTGGGGCGGTTCAGCACCGGCATGCCCAGGACCCATTCGTCCCGTTGCAGGGTGCGGGTGAAGTACACATGCAGCGCCGCCAGCAGCACATGAAAGGCCGAGGCCCCGGTGCTCTTGCCCAGGGCCTTCATGCGTTCGTGCAAGGCCGCGGGGAACGCCTGGACCAGGGTCGCCCCCGGGGTCGCGGCGTCGGCGGCGGGCCGGTAGCGCGGGCGCAGCACCGGCTCCGGCAGGCTCTGGTACTTGTCCAGCCAGTAGTCGCGGTCCCGCGCATAGCGGCTGGATTGGTGGTAGCGGGCGTCGTCCTCGATGAAGTCGACAAAGGACGGCGCCGTGGCCTGGGGCTCCTCGCCGCTGGCCAGGGCGCTGTAGAGCCCGCCCAGGGACTGGGACAGCTGGGCGAACCCCCAGCCGTCGAGGATCAGGTGATGGGCCTCGACTTCCATCAGGTGATGCTCGGGGCCCACCCGGAACAGCGAGAAGCGGCACAGCCGTTCGCCGTCGAGCTTGAACGCCTGCTGCATCTGCCGGCGGATCTGCGCCTGGGCCGCCGCCAGCGGATCGGCCGCCGCGGACAGGTCATGGAACACCAGCTCCACCGGCCACTGCCGGTCGAAGTGCTGCAAGGGCAGGCCGTCGACGCTGCCCTCCAGGGACAGCACCGTGCGCAGCACGTCGTGCTTGTCCACCAGCAGCTCCACGGTGCGCTGCATCAGCTCGGGCCGGAACGGCCCCTTGAGCACGGCATAGCCGCCGATGTTGTACAGCGGCGAGTCGCCCCGGCTCAGTTGGTCGAGCCAGATATCGCGCTGCCCGGCGGTCAGCGGCAGGCCCCGGGCCTGTACCGGACCGGCGTTCATGCGCGCCCCCGGGCGGGGTGCCCGGCCCATGGCGGGCAGTGGCTGGCTGGGGTGACTGGCGCGACGAAAGCGCCCACGGCTGCGGCGGAAAAATGCGTCATAAGATCCTTCTCATGTGATGGGCCCGGGCACCGGCGTCCGCGGATTTAAGCATCGGCCCCAGGGCCTGTATGTCACCCGAAACCCGGACAGTTCCGGCCCCGGTCGGGCACCTCGGGCAGCACCGCGCCGGGCTGTTGCAGCAGCTCTGCTGATCAGCTGAATCGGCTGTAGGAAATTGGCTACGCGTGAACGACGCTCATGGCCTGGCGGAGGGCTTTTGCGTTCCACCGCAGGCTTGCCCCTCGGGCAACCTTGACGCAGGGAAACACCCCGCCGGCGGGCGCGACGGGGCCGTCGCAAGGGCTTGACCCAGAGCCTTGGCGAGGCCCTGGCAGGGCCATGATGTCCCGGTTTCCCCCTACAGACGCCAGGCAAAGCCATAGGCTTAAATCAACGCCCGGGAACTGGATCAGGTTCATCGGGAATCTGCCACGGCATGCCGCGGCAAGCGCGCGTCGATCAGCGATTTGTCTCGATCAAGGATGATAAGGATATGAGTCTGACCAGCAGTATTGCGAACCTGGAAACCCCGCACTTCTACTTCGAACTGGGGCAGTTGATTTCCAGCTCCGGCCACCCGCAGTTCGCCAGCGAAATGCTGCAACTGGTGGACAAGCTGGTGCCTCTGACCCAACTGGTACTCAGCGAATGGACCCTGGACGAACGCCAGGCCAGCCCCCTGGCCATTACCCTGCTGGGGCGCGCCGGGCTGCACAAGGACCTGCCACTGCCGGAGCCGCCGCGACGCCATGACCCGCTGCTGCAGCAGATGCTGGAAATGGACGACTCGCTGCTGATTCAAATGAATGCCCAGGCCCGCAGCGGCCCTTCCCGCACCACCGCGCACCAATGCCACCTGGTCTCGCGCAAAGCCAATCGCCGCTGTGTCATCGCCCTCTACCGGGCTCCCGACCAGGGCGGCTTTTCCCTGTCCGAACTGTCGTTTCTCAAGAGCCTGTCGCAGACCCTGCTGCCGTTGCTGGAACGCCACGCCCAACTGCACCGGCAACAGGCCCTGAAGAACTTGCGCAGCTGGAGTGCCAAGCCCGCCGATGCCTTGCAGCAGACACCGCTGCAACGGGAGTTCGATGAGCGCCTGTCCCTGGGCGACATCACCCTCTCGGCGCGGGAAAAGGAAGTCTGCCTGGGGTTGCTGACCGGCGGCACCGTGCCGGAAATGGCCCAGCGCCTGAGCGTCAAGAACAGCTCGGTGGAAACCTACCTCAAGCGCGCCGCAGCCAAGCTCGGGGTCAGCGGCCGTCACGGGCTGGCCAAGTGGATGGTCGGCGCCTGAAACCGCCCGCACGCCCCTGGCTGTCCGCCATCAGGATGTCCTTGTCACGAGGCTGATCAATGCGTAATTCCCCACTGACCCTGGCGGCCCTGGCCCTGGCCCTCGGCGGCTGCTCCCTGGCCCCGGACTACCAGCGCCCGACCGCTCCCGTGGCGCCCCAGTACCCACAGGGCGCAGCCTTCGCCCCCGCTGCCGGCAACCCGGGGGCCGACTGGCAGGGACTGTTCCAGGACCCGTTGCTGCAGCAATTGATTCACAGCGCCCTGCAGAACAACCGCGACCTGCGAGTGGCGGCGCTGAATGTCGCGGCCTACCAGGCCCAGTACCGCATCCAGCGTGCCGACCTGTTCCCGGCGGTGAGCGCCGGCGTCTCGGGCAAGCGCCAGCGCCTGCCGGAACAGATGACCGGCAGCAAGGCACTGATCAGCTCCAGCTACTCCGCCAACCTGGGCATCAGTGCCTATGAGCTGGACTTCTTCGGGCGCATCCGCAGCCTCAGCCAGCAGGCGCTGATGACCTACCTGTCCAGCGAAGAGGCACGGCGCAGCGCGCAGTTGAGCCTGGTGGCCAATGTCGCCACGGCCTACCTGAGCTGGTGTGCCGACCAGGAGTTGCTGGAGCTGACCCGCAAGACCCTGGCCGCGGACGAACAGAGCCTGCGCCTGACCGCCCGCAATGGCAGCGCCGGCAAGATCTCGGCCCTGGATGTGGCCCAGGCCCGCACCAGCGTCGACAGTGCCCGCGCCAGCCTGGCCCGCTACCAGCGCCAGGTGGCCCAGGACCTGAACAACCTGACGCTGCTGGTGGGGGCGCCGCTGCCCGACGCCCTGCCCCGGCGCGGGCTGGCCGAGGGCATGCTGGCCCAGGTGCCCGCGGGCCTGCCCTCGGACCTGCTGCAGCGGCGCCCGGACATTCTCCAGGCCGAGTACCAGTTGCAGGCCGCCAACGCCAATATAGGCGCGGCCCGTGCAGCGTTCTTCCCCAGCGTCAGCCTGACCGCCAACGCCGGCAGCGCCAGCAAGGAGCTGTCCGGGCTGTTCAAGGGCGGTGCCGGGGCCTGGACCTTCCAGCCGCAGATCAACCTGCCGATCTTCAATGCCGGCAGCCTGCGGGCCAGCCTGGATTACGCCCGGCTGCAGAAGGACATCAGCGTCGCCCAGTATGAAAAGGCCATCCAGACCGCCTTCCAGGAGGTCGCCGACGGCCTGGCCGCGCGCCAGACCTTCCAGCAGCAACTGAGTGCCCAGCACAGCCTGGTGCAGGCCAGCCAGGACTACTACAACCTGGCCGAGCACCGCTACCGCATCGGCGTCGACAGCAACCTGGTGTTCCTCGATGCCCAGCGCTCGCTGTTCAGCGCCCAGCAAGGGCTGATCAACGACCGCCTGGCGCAGTTGCTGGCCGAGGTAAATCTGTTCCGGGCCCTGGGTGGTGCCTGGGAGGATGGCGCGCAGGCACCGAGCCTGGCCCGCGCCCAGACCTTGCCCTGAGCCACTGGCGATGGCCGGGTATCAGGGGGCTGGGGCGATGAGATGTTGAGGGGATGCGGGGACCGGGGCCATGAGTGCCCCACGCTGTAGAACCAACCCGGTCAGCCTGGGCAGTAGGCGAAACATGGACCGGGCAGGCAGGTACAGCCGTGTTGCAGCCCGCCCTGACCAACCACCGCCATTCAGCGTGTTGCCTGTGGTAGCTGGCCGGGCGAACGGGGAGCAAGTCTAGACAGCGCCCCCCACAGCGTCTGTAGGAAAATTCTGAATTCAGAACGTTCCGAATCTCGGAGTGGAATCGGATAAAGCACGCCCGTTCCACGGCCCTGCGAAGGGGGTTGGCCGCGAGTGCCTAACGGGTGCCCGGCACCAGGTCGAGGATCTCGTCGATGCCCAGGCATCGCGGCTCCACCTCCAGGGTCCGGCCATGCTCGAGAATCCCCACCGCCACATCACGCATGGCCATGTAGGCACTGCGCAGCATGTGGTTGGCGTAGATCACCGCGTTGAAGCCGGCCCCCTCAAGCTCGTCGAAACTCAAGTGAGCGTAGCTGGTGGGCACACAGATCAGCGGCACCCGCGGGCAGTGGCGGCGGAACAACCGGGCGAACTCGAGGATCTCCAGGCCGTCCTTCTTGCGGCTGTGGATCATGATCCCGTCGGCGCCGGCCGCGACATAGGCCAGGCAGCGCTCGATGGCATCGTCCATGCCCTTGTCGAGGATCAGGCTTTCACAACGGGCGATGATCAGCAGATCCTCGTGGCTGCGGTTGGCGCAGCCCACGCGGATCTTTTCGCAGAACTCCTCGATGGAGTCCTGGAGCTGGCTCACCGCGTTGCCGAACAGCGAGTTCTTCTTCAGCCCGCACTTGTCCTCGATCACCACCGCCGAGACCCCGGCCCGGTCCAGCATCTTCACGTGGATGGCGAAGTGCTCGGCCTTGCCCCCGGTATCGCCGTCGAAAATCATCGGCAACGAACACACATCGAAGATCTCGCGGATGCCGTGCAAGCGGTTGCTCGGCGAGAGGATCTCGATGTCCGGCAGGCCCTTGTGGGTCGAGTCGGTAAGGGAGCTGGACCAGATGGCGTCGTAGACCAGGCTCGGTCCGCTGCCCCGCTCCAGCCTGGATTGCTCCGCCAGCAGGGCGGAGATCGGGCTGTGGGCTTCGAGCACGCGAAGGCAGCGCTTGCGGCGCAGCAACTGGCTCAGGTTGGTTCGGCGAATATCAGCTTCCTGCATGGGATTCACACGCCTCTTGTGGTTGGGGAACACCGGGTTCGCTCAGGGGTGGGTCATGTCCAGGGCCACCACGTAGCGGTCGAAATCCGCCGCCGAGACATAGCCCAGCTGCTGGGCCACTTCCCGCAGCGACTTGCCCTCGTGGTGGGCGGTCTTGGCGATGATCGCGGCCTTGTCATAGCCGATGTGGCGGTTGAGGGCGGTCACCAGCATCAGGTTCTTCTCGATATTGGCCTCGATGCGCGCCCGGTTCGGCTCGATGCCCACCGCGCAGTGGTCGTTGAAGGCCCGGCAGGACTCGGCCAGCAAGGTGATGCTTTCCAGCACGTTGTGCACCATCACCGGCTTGTAGACGTTGAGCTGGAAATTGCCCTGGCTGCCGGCGAAGGCCACGGTGGCGTCGTTGCCGAAGACCTGGGTACAGACCATGGTCAGCGCCTCGCACTGGGTCGGGTTGACCTTGCCCGGCATGATCGAGGAGCCCGGCTCGTTCTCTGGAATGTCGATCTCGCCGATGCCGCAGCGCGGCCCGCTGGCCAGCCAGCGCACGTCGTTGGCGATCTTCATCAGGGCCATGGCCAGGGTGCGGATCGCCGCCGAGGTGTTGACCAGGGCATCGTGGGCCGACAGGGCGAAGAACTTGTTGGCGCAGGACTTGAACGGGTAGCCGGTGAGCTCGGCGATGACCCGGGCGCATTCGTCGCCGAACTGCGGATGGGAGTTGAGCCCGGTGCCCACCGCCGTGCCGCCGATGGCCAGGTCGTAGAGGCCGGTGAGGTTGTGCTGGATGGCCGCCAGGGCGTAGTCGATCTGCTCGACCCAGCCACCGATCTCCTGGCCCAGGGTGATGGGGGTGGCGTCCTGCAAGTGGGTGCGTCCGACCTTGACCACATCGCGGTACTGCTCGGCCTTCTCGAACAGCGTGTCGCGCAGCACCGAGACGCCCGGCAGCAGGGTTTCGAAGATCTCCGTCACCACCACCATGTACATCGCCGTGGGGAAGGTGTCGTTGGACGACTGGCCACGGTTGACGTGGTCGTTGGGGTGGATCGGCTTCTTGCTGCCCAGCTCGCCGCCGAGCATCTCGATGGCCCGGTTGGCGATCACTTCGTTGGCGTTCATGTTGGACTGGGTGCCGGAACCGGTCTGGAACACCACCAGCGGGAAATGCTCGTCCAGTTGCCCGCTGATCACCTCATCCGCCGCCTTGACGATGGGCAGCGCAATGGCTTCCGGCAGCTCGCCGAGCTTGAGGTTGGCCAGGGCCGCGGCCTTCTTCAGGATGCCCATGCTGCGGATCATCGGCGCCCCCCACTGGAAGCGTGCACGGCCAATGGGGAAGTTGTGGATGGAGCGTTCGGTCTGGGCTCCCCAGTACTTGTTGGACGGTACCGAAATGGAACCCATCGAGTCGGATTCAAGACGCATGTGGGTAGTTCTCCAATAAATGAATGAGGGTCCGGCCTGCGGTGCCGGGCAGGCGCCCTGCCCGGCCTGGTTGGCAGGCGCTTATTCCTTGAGTACGGAGGCCATCTTCTCCAGGTGCTGGCAGGCGCGCAGCACGTACTCATCGGACAGCGCTGCGATGCGCCGGTAGTTGACCTGCTGGCCGGTGGCCTGGGTGTAGAGCTTCAGGGCGTCGGTGGCGTGGCGGAAATGCCGGGCCTCGACGGCGCCGCAGTGAACGCTGAGGAAGCCGGCGATGCGGTTGGCTTCCCCGGCGGGGTAACCGCAGGATTCGCGCAGCCAGTTCTTCCACAGCGGTGTCATCAGGTTGTACTCGCCGGTGTTGAACAGCTCGGTCAGGGCCATCATCTCCAGGGCTTCCACCAGGTTCGGAGCCAGCGGGCGCTTCTCGCCGACCCAGGTGGAGAACTCCTTGGTGATGGGGTTCAGGTACTTGTCCTGCAGGCGCCAGTTGTCCGAGCCGCAGATGGCCGAGGCCATGCGGTGGTAGAGCTTGGAATGGTGGGGATGGCCGTGCATCTCGCCCAGGCCGACGTCCTCGACGATGATCTCGCCGCAGTGCCGGGCCGCCTCCAGCAGCTTGAGCTTGTTGTCATCACCGGGCAGGTCCTCGGACTCCTGCAGCAGCCGCACGATGATGCTGGACACCGCATGGGCCGCGCCATCCGGGCTGCGCCAGCCGCAGAAAAAGGTGCACAGCGAGTCCTCGGACCACTTGCGCGAGGTCATGCGCTGGTAGGTCAGGCAGTAGCCGTCCAGCTTGTCGGGGTGGTTTTCAAAGCCCGTCAGCAGGGCCTCCACCAGGTTGCGGTCCTCGACATCCACCAGGGCCTGGTGCACGTAGCCGATGAACTCCTTGCGGGAACTCTCCATGTTTTTCTCCTGTAATTGTTCTTCACTTCACGGACAACAAGATGAACGACGCCGGCCCGGGCCACGGCGGGCTCGGGAACGGGCTTGATCCCGCTGGGGGCTGGGCTGCCGGGAGCCGCTTCAGTCGATGACGATCGCCGAGATGAACTGGGCGAAACGGCCCAGGCCCTCGATCAGTTCCTCATATTCCACGGCGTAGGAAATGCGGATGCAGTGGGGGTCGCCACAACCGGAGCCGGGCACCACCGCGATGTGCGCCTCGGTCAGCAGCAGGTCGGCCAGGTGATCCACATCGCGCACCGCTTCGCCGTGGTAGTAGCCGCCGAGCCGGGAAGAGACATCGATATACAGGTAGAAGGCGCCTTCCGGCGGCGCATAGCTCACCCCTTCCAGGCGGTCGAGGTAGGTGCGTGCGGCGTGCAGCTGGCGTTGCAGGAACGGGTTGACCAGGTCGGCAAAGTGCGACGAATCGGCGTTCAGGGTATTGAGCGCGGCGTACTGGGACAGGCTGCTGGGGTTTGAGGTGGTGTGCCCCTGCAGGTTGTGCATGGCCGCGATCACCGGCGCCGGGGCGCAGGCGTAGCCGACCCGCCAGCCGGTCACCGCCTGGCTCTTGGAGAAGGAATCGATCAGCACCGTCTGCCCTTTCAATGCCGGGCACAGCGCCAGGATGTTGTGGTGCTCGTGGCCTTCGCGCACCAGGCCGCGATAGCACTCGTCGAACATCACCCACAGTTGCCGCTCCTGGGCCAACTGGGCGATGGCCAGCAGTTGCTCGCGTTCATAGACGGTGCCGGTGGGGTTGTTGGGGGTGTTGATGACGATCATCCGGGTGCGCTCGGTGAGCGCGCCACGCACCGCGTCCACCGTCAGCCGGTAGTGGTCGGCGCGGGTCTGGACGCACACCGGGGTGGCGCCGGCCAGGCGGATCTGGGTGGGAAAGGTTTCCCAGTACGGGGTGGGCACTATCACCTCGTCCCCGGGGTTGAGCAGCACCATGCAGGCGTTGTAGAGCGCCTGCTTGGCCCCGGCGGTGACCGCCACTTCATTGGCGGCGAACTCCACCCCGGTGCGCTGGCTGACCCGTTGCGCGAGCTTCTCGCGCAGGGCCGGCAGGCCGATGGGCGGGGTGTAGCGGTTGCGCGCATTGGCGATGGCTTCGATGGCCCCGGCGCGCATGTCCTCGCAGGCATCGAAGGACAATTCGCCGGCGGCAAAATTGATCACCTTGATCCCGCTTTCCTTCAGGGCGTTGGCTTTGCTGCGCATGCTCGAGGTGCCTGGAGCACTGAGGCCCAGCGCACGCTGGGACAAGGAAAAACGGACGGCCGTGGCTTCGCTGCTTGTCATTTTTATACCTGCGAAAACAATCGGAAAACAGAGTGAACCGAGCCTGTACCCATGTGCCCCCGGCAACCTGGAAAGCTGGTCTAGGCTGGTCGTCTTACATTCTGATGACAGTCGCAAATAGCGGCCAATACTGTTTGCGTCGTGATTGATACTGGAAAAACAAGAAATGCTAGAGCTCCGTCGTCTGCGTTATTTCGTCACCGTTGCCGATGAATTGCACTTCGGCCGCGCCGCCCTGCGCCTGCGGATCGCCCAACCGCCGCTGACCCGGCATATCGCCGCCCTGGAGGCGCGCCTGGGCATCCGCCTGTTCGAACGCTCGACCCGCACCGTGTGCCTGACCCCGGAGGGCGAACTGTTCCTGCAGCAGGCCCGGGGGGTGATCAGTGCCGTCGGCGAGGCCGAGGCCACCGCGCGCAAGATCGCCCATGGCGCCATCGGCCGTATCGTCATCGGCTATGCCAGCTCGATTCCCCTGTCCAACGCTTTCTCCGAGATGATCCGCAACACCAGCCGCAGCCTGCCGGAGGTGGAGCTGGCGTTTCGCGAGGTGTCCACCGCCAGCCAGCGCCAGCAGTTGATCGATGGCAGCCTGGATATCGGCTTTGGCTGGGGGGCGCCCAACTTGCCGGCCCACGGTTTGCAGTCGCTGGTGAGTTCGCGCGATTCCCTGGTGGTGGCGGTGCCGTCGCGCAGCGCCTTCGCCGGCAGGAGCAGCCTGGGGTTTTGCGAACTGGCGGAGGAATCCTTCGTGACCTTTCCCAGCGCCTACGGATCGGCCCTGAACACCGCCCTGGAGGACCTCTGCGCCCACAGCGGGATCATCCCGCGCCTGGGGCCCACGGCGTCACAGATGACCACCCTGGTGTCCCTGGTGGCGGCGGAGCGCGGGGTGGCCGTGGTGCCCGACTACACCGCGACCCTGCAGCGTCCCGGGGTGGTCTATGTGCCGCTGGCCGAGCCCTATGTACTGGAACAGACGGTCAGTTGGCGCACGCCCCTGGGGTCGCGCTGCCTGGAGCGCTTCGTCGAACTGGCCAGGACCCTGGCAGCGCCGCTGCCGGCCCCTGCCGCGGGGCCCGAATGGCGCCTGCGCGGCTAGCGCTCCACCAGCAAGCAGCAGGCCCGGACAATCCCGCTCCGGGCCTGCGCTTTCAATGCATTGGCGGGACCTCAGCCGGGGCTGGGCAAGGACCGGGCATCGGCGTCCAGGCCACGCTGCACGTACCAGGACAGCGGCAGGGTCAGCAGCAGGGTCGCGGCCAGGGCCATCACCGCCAGGGGAATCCCGGTGACGTCGCCGAGGCTGCCGAACAGCACCGGCGCCAGTGCCCCGCCGCCGATGGTGCCGGTGTAGAACAGCGAGAACGCCTGCTCGCGCTTGCCCGCCCCCGCCAGGTCCGGCACCGCGCCATAGAGCACCGACGAGGTGCCGTTCAGCGCCAGCCCCAGCAGCGGCAGCATCACCATCAACCCCACATAGGGCAGGAACACCGCCAGCACGATCAGGCTGGCGGTGGTGAACTCGGTGATCCACACGGTCTTCATCATGCCGATGCGCGCCCCGAGGTAACCGCACAGCAGCTTGCCGAAAGCGCCACCGACGAACAGCAGGGTCAGGGCCAGGCCGATACCGGCGGTGCCGGCGCCCTTGGCCTTGAGCAGGAACGGCAGGAAGGTCAGGAAACCCATGCGTACCGCACTGTCCAGGGTGCCGGTGAGGATCAGTGCCCGCAGGCCGCCGACCGAGCCCTGGCCCTTGACCGTCTTCGGCGCCTTTTCCTGCATGGCCAGGGTCGCCGCCCGGGACGGGATCAGCCACCACAGCGCCAGCGCAGCGGCCAGCCCCAGGAGGCCGATCAGGGTCACGCTGGCACGCCAGCTGATCACGGTCAGCAGCAGCCCCACCAACCCGGGAATCAGGGTCTTGCCGATGTCCCCGGCGAAGTTGTACTGGGACAGCGCTTCCTTGACCCCGCCGCCAGCCTCGTGGGTGTCGGTGATGATCGAGGACGCCAGCGGGTGCTGGGTACTGGCCCCCAGGCCGCCCAGCAGCAGCGCCAGGAGCAGCACCCCCAGCCCCCCGGCCTGCCCCGCCAGCAGGTAGGCCAGCCCGGCCAGGGCAGTGCCCCCCACCAGCAGGCGCTCGCGCCCCCAGCGCTTGGCTCCACGGCTGGCCAGCAACTGGAAGCCGGCCATCATCCCGGAATAGGCACCGCGCAGCAGGCCGATCTGGGCGTAGCTCATGGCGAACTGCGCCTGCCAGATCGGCAGCAGTACATAGATCACGTCAGTCAGGCCGTCATGCACCGCGTGGGCGCCGCAACCGGCCACCAGGGAACGGCGGCGCACCGACACATCGGACGCCGGCAATGCCTCCGGGGAGGCGTGATGGTTCAGGTCATTCATTGTCGAGGCAGGCTGCAAAATGAAAAGGAAGGGTCAATCAGCAACAGGATAGGCGAGCCTGGGTCAGCCACAAGCCCCGTTGCCGGGGCCGGGCCGGAGCCATCAACGCAACAGCTGGGCACAGTCGCGCATTACCCGAGCCTTGCGCTGCAGGTATTCGGCGAAGATTTCCCGCGCGGCCTGCGGGTCGACCCGCACCTGCATGGCATCGACGAACTCGTTGACCGCCGCCACCGCATGGGCGAAGTGATTGCTCTCGGTGCCGCCGGTGTGCACCGTGACCCAGGCCACGGTGGTGCGCGCCTTCTCTGCCGGCACCCCCATGTCGCGGACGAACCACTGCTTGTACAGCGGGTGGATGAACTCCACTTCGCCGTGGGTGTAGACCTCGTGGATCAGGGTGGTCAGCAGCCCCTGCAGCAGGTCGCGGTCACGCAGGCGGCGAAAATCCGTCCAGTCCTTGAAGCCCTGGGCCGAGGGCAGGCAGTTTTCCTTGAGCAGCCACTGGTCATCACCGCAGATCGGCGTGGCCATGTTGTAGAACAGGTCCGAATGCAGGGTATTGCCCAGGGCGCCCAGGTCTTCATCGGTGATCCGCTGCAGGCTGCCGCAGGCCCGGTACAGGCCGTCGGCGGCTTCCGAGCCCTGCCCGGAGCGGGCCAGCAAGGTGATGCGGTTGGCCAGCCCGGACACACTGGTGGCGGAGTTGTTGGTCTTCGACCAGCTGGCGAAGAACTTGCGCAGCACCGCCGGCTCGTGGCGACGAGAGGTGAGCTTCTCGAAGGCATGCTCGATGTCCACCAGGGCGCCCTCTTCGCTCCAGAACGCCTCGAACAGCGCATGCTTCAAGACACTGGCCGGCATGTCGTTCAACACAGGTTCGACAATCTTCAGCAACTGGCTCTGCCGGGTCAGTACGTTATTCATGGTCACCTCACGTATTCCTTGTTGGATGATGAATCTATCGGGTTGGACGGTTCGCGAGCCGCGACCGGGGTTTGGGGTTCGAGGGGCTTCCAGCCGCCCCAGGCAATCAGCAGCGACAGCAGTTGGAACAGCACGATCAGCGCCACGCAGCCCTGCCAGCCCCAATGGCTCCAGAGCAGGGCCGGGACCACGGCGCCAAAACTGCCGCCCAGGTAGTAGCAGGTCAGGTACAGGCCCACGGCGCCGGCCTTGTTGTGGCGGGCGGTGGCGGTGGTAAAGGAGTTGGCGGCGGCCTGGGCCAGGAACACCCCGGTGGAACTCAGGGCCAGGCCCAGCACGATCAGCCACAGCGACGGCAGCAGGGTCAGGGCCGAACCGCAGACCCCGAGCAACGCCGCAGCCACCAGCAGCTCGGCCTGGGGCCGCGACTTGCTCAGGCGCCCGGCGATGGGGATCACCACCAGGGCCAGCAGGAACACGCTGTAGATCGCGCCCAGGGCTGCGGCCCCCAGGTCGAACGGCGCCTGGCTCAGGTAGAGCCCGGCGTAGGTAAAGGTGGCCACTTGCGAGAACAGCACGCAGAAGCCCACGCCGTACGCTGCCAGCAAGGGCCGCCGGCACAGCTCGCGCAGGGCACTGAGGCCGCCGGATGCCCGGGGCGCGGTCAGGGGCGGGTTGGCCGGCAGCAGCAAATGAATGGCCACCCCGATCAGCAGGCTCAGGCCCGCGAGCAAGGCAAAGGCTTCGCGCCAGCCCACGTATTCGGTCATGAAACCGGTGACAAAACGCCCTGCAAAGCCGCCCAGCACGGTGCCGGCGACATACAGGCTGGTGACTTCGGTCACGGTGCCGCCGCTCCAGCGGTCGCCGATGTAGGCCACGCTGGTGGCGAACACCACCGGGATCAGCATGCCCTCCACCAGGCGCCAGACCAGCAGCTGGGTAAAACTGCCGGCATAGGCCGCCAGCCCCGCCGGCACCGCCAGCAACAGCGCGGCCACCACAATCACCCGGCGCTGATCGAAACGCCCGGTAAAGCGGCTGACAAAGGGCGCAGTGAGGGCCACCGCCAGGGTGGTGACGGTGATGCTCCAGCCGGCTTCCCGGATGCTCACCTGAAAGCTCTGGGCAAATTCCTGGAGAATGCCCTGGGTCGCATACAGGTTGAGAAATGCCGCACAACCACACAGAAACAGGGCGATGCGCGCACAATGCTGACGCGAATTCATGAAACCTCTCGTTTTATGACCAAAGGCCTTTATAAAATACGTCGCCAAGCCAAGACCAATACCGAATTCCGACCGATCAATACCCAGGGAACAGGATGCTCGATCTACGCAAGTTGCGTTATTTTCTGACGGTCGCCGAAGAGCTGCATTTTGGTCGCGCCGCCCTGCGCCTGCACCTGGCGCAACCGCCGCTGACCCGGCAGATTTCGGCCCTGGAAACCGAACTGGGGTTTCGCCTGTTCGACCGCACCAGCCGCACCGTGACCCTCACCGCCCAGGGCCGGCATTTCCTGCCGTACGCCCGGGCCGTGCTGGAACAGGTGGACCTGGCCCAGGTCATGGCCGGCAAGCTGGCTGCAGGTTGCGCCGGGCAACTGGCCCTGGGCTACGCCAGTTCCATCGCCCTCTCGGACCTGTTCAGCCAGGCGATCCAGGCCTTCGCCCAGCGCTTCCCGGACGTGCAATTGACCCTGGTGGAAGGTGCTTCGGTCAGCCAGTGGTCGCAGATTGTCGACGGGCGCATCGACATCGGCATGAGCCGCATGCAACCGCCGAGCGAGCAGAGCGATATCCAGTCCCTGTCCCTGGGGGACGAACCGCTGGTGGCGGCGATCTCCAGCGACAGCCCCCTGGCCGCGCAGGCGCAAGTGACTCTGGCCGAGCTTAGCGAGCATCCGCTGATCCTGTTTCCCGCCGACTACGGCTCGGGGCTCAACGAAGCCATCGAACAACTCTACCGACGCAACGGCCTGCCATTGCGCCCGGGCCCCAGCGGCCGGCAGATCACCTCGATCATCGCCCTGGTCGCCGCCGGCCAGGGCATTGCCCTGGTGCCCCGCTGCACCCAGACCCTGGCGAAAAAAGGCGTGACTTACCGCCCCCTCGCCGACCCCAGCGCCACCGCCCAGTTGCTGGTACTGACCCGCAAGCAGGGCCGCAGCCAGTTGGTGGAAGCCTTCATGGGGGTGCTCGACGAATTGCTGCAAGCCCAACCCGCAGCGGCCGGGCTCTAGTCAGAGCACGGTCAGGCCCAGCCCGGCCAGGAGCATGCCGGCCTGGCTGCGGGAAATGATCGCCCCCTTGAACAGCTTGGCATCCACCAGGCGCAGCCCATGCAGGCTGGCTTCGCGCAGGTCGGCGTCATCGAAGCGGGCATTGTTGACCCGGGCCATGGACAGGCTGCCGCCGTCGACAAACACCGCCTTGCGAAAGTCGCAGTAGGTCAGGTCGGCTTCGCTGAAATCAATGTTGTGCAACTGCGACTTGTAGAACGAGATGCCCGAGAGCATGGCGCTGTTGAGCAGGCAGTCGGAAAAGCTCAGGCCCAGGGCCGACACGTCGCCGAAGTGGGCGCCGGTGAGCTTGCAGCCATCGAAGCTTGCATGGGCCACCTTGCTGCGCTGCCATTGCGTGTTGTTCAGGTCACAGCGTCCGAAACGGGCATCGGTAAGCACTGCAGAACGCAGGTTGGCCTGGCCGCCGCGGCAGCTGGTCCAGCGGGTATTGATCAGGTTGGCCGCGGTGAGATCGGCGCCGGTCAGCAGGCAGCGTTCGAACCAGGCGCCGGGCAGGCTGATGCGGGACAGGTCCTGGCCGCTCAGGTCCAGCCCTGCGCAGCGCAGCGGCAGCGGCTGCCCGGCGGCCAGCTCGGCCAGGGAGCGGTCCTGCAGCGCCTCGGCGTCGATAGTGAAGTAAGCGTCATGAGCCTGCATGCCCTCTCCCGAGACTGGATACGAAGGGCCGCATCTTCTGGGCGTCGGCCAGGGAGGTCAATCTTGATCTTTGCCGCGCGCTGTGAGCAATGCGCGCCCCTAGCGGCACGCGACCTTGGCCAGTGCGCCGGCCTGGGCGATGGCCAGGTCATTGCCGTTGGCATCGATGCCGACAAAGGTGCTGATGTAGGAATACACCTGCTGATAGGCCTTGCCGTCGTACCGGTAGAAGGTGTCGTTGTGCTCCCCGGCACTGACCCGTGCACTGGTCATCAGGTCGGGCATGCCGTTGCAGGAAGTCGCCAGTACGCCCAGGGGGCCATCCTCGACGGCGAACAGCGGCTCGGCGTGTGCCTTGCCGGCACGATAAAGCCATTGGCTTGAATTGACCTGATTGCCGCTCATGCCACAGCTCAAGAACAGCAATTGGCCATGGGGGCCGTGGCAGGTTGTGGCAATCACCCCCTCCTGCGCGCATTGCGCATTGATCTGCTGACGGGTGTCAGCGCCCAGAACCGCCAGGGCCTGGTTCGCCGGGCTGTCCACCGGCTCGCTGGCGCACAGCCCCTTGCCCCTGGGCCAGGCCCGGCGGGCGCCGAGATACACCGGCGCCAGCGCGGCAATCACTGCATCCAGCTCGCGGCCCAGGCATTGGGTATCCGGGCAACGGCTGATGGCGCGGTTCTGCCTGTCGACCTGCCGTGCCAATTGCCACGGGGTGAACACCTGCGTGATCGAGCCGTACTGCACAAAGCGCGCCTTGAACAGTTTCTCCACCAGCGCTGCGTCGTTGCAGGTTCCCGCAGGCAAGGCCTGGCGCGCGGCGGCGGCATCGTGCAGGGCGCTGTCGTCCGCGCTGAAGCCCAGCGTCGTCACGTCCGTACAGGGCTTCAGCAACAATTGCGACGAGAGATAACCCGCCTCGACCTGCTCGCTACCTGGAATCACCCGCTTGCCCTGCGCCCACGCGGGCGAGGCCAGTAAGAGCGTGCATGCCAACAGGCTAATGGGGTATTTCATCGTCGCATTGCCATCCATTGATGTGCTCAGAGCGCTCGCGCTCTTGTTGAGTATTGCGCGGGGTTGACCAGGTGATGCGCCACAGGCCGATCAGGGATACTCGCGGCCAACAGCAGCCGTGCCGCGCTATTCAGGCCTGCCAGAGCCTTGTTAAGGTTCCGGCTCCCGCGTAGCCGTGATGCAACCGGAGCATATTGCTCATCCAGCAAGCCTCGCGCAACGAAACAGATGCATTCGTCCTTTGGAGATCACTGATGCAATCGCTGCCCCTCTCGCCCCTGCTCGTTGGTGAATCACTTGAACTGCGCCCACTTGAGGCCGTGGACTTCGCGGCGCTGTATGGCGTCGCCTGCGATCCCTTGATCTGGGCTCAGCACCAAAGCTCGACCCGCTATCAGGAGCCGGTATTTCGCCAATGGTTCGACGACGCACTGGCGGCCAGGAGCACCCTGATCGTGATCGACCGCGACAGCGGCAAGGTTGCAGGCAGCTCCCGCTACTACGAGTTCAACGAGGACCAGCGTGAAGTTGCCATCGGCTACACCTTTCTGGCGCGCGAAAAATGGGGGGGCAGTGCCAACAAGGAACTCAAGTACCTGATGCTCGGGCACGCCTTTCAGTGGGTCGACACCGTCTGGTTCCATGTTGCGGGTTCGAATATCCGCTCACAGCGAGCCATGGAGAAAATCGGCGGGCAGTTGTCGCACACCGTCCTGAAGCAGGTGAATGGCGGTACTCAGGAGAATCTGTTTTTCAAGGTTGAACGCACAGCCTTTGAAGGCCAGCTGTCGCTTGCCCGTTCGTGACCCCGTTCAATCTGCGCCACCAATGGGCAGAGCCCGGCAGAACAAGCCTGCCGGGCCCTTGAGTGAAGCCTGTAGAAGCCCCGCATCGTCGCGGGGCCTCTTGCAGGCCGTTAGAACACGTTGTCCCAGGTGTAGCTACCGGTTTTCCACTTGTGATCGGGGTAGAACACACGCGGCGGCTTGATGGTCGGGGTATAGCCGAAGCGGGCCCAGATCGGCCGCTCGGTCACTATCGTGAAACTGCCGTTGGCCTGCAGGCGGATGGTTGCGCCGGGGTGACCAGCCGTGCCGCTCTGCCAGACGACCGCATTGTTCGCGGCGTAGATCACCAGGTTGCCGTCTGCCTGCATGACGCAGCGCACACCACCTTTGTTCTGGGTATAGGTCGCCCAGACCACGCTCCAGTTCGGCCCGTACACCACCAGGTTGCCATCGCCCTGGAAGACCAGAGCGTGATCGCCAGCGCTGTAGAGCTGGCCCGGTACCAGCTCGGCCGGACCGCTGATGATCATTGCCGTACCCACCGCCGGGGTGAATACACGACCATTGGGCGCATACCAGTGCGGGATGGTGTCGACAGTGACGATGTTCCCGTCGTCCTGAAGCTGGGTGAACGCACGCAGCGAGGCATCTTCGCGCGAACCCATGGTGGGGTCACTCGGAGTGGTCGACCAGATACGGCCACGCAGCGGGTCATCCAGGACAAAGCCGTAGTTCATGAAGACCATCATCGGATCTTTCTTGTTGCCCTTGCTCACGTTGGTGAACGGCGTGTTCTGGTCAGCCACCCATGCCAACTGGGCGCCGTCATACAGTGCCAGGTTGCCATCGGGCTGGAAGAGCAGCTTGAAGCGCTTGTTGGGGGATTGAAGATACTGGTTCGGCGCCATGTAGTAGCGAGCCGGCAGTACAGAAGAGCCGTTATCGGTAAAGTCGTATCGAATCCAAGCCATGTTGTTACCTATTGAGTCGAATGATGGATGCGGAGGATTCCGCCTGCATGTCGCTCAAAGGCGAGGAAATCGAAGCTCTTGGCTTTCACGAAGGGGGCGATAGCTTCAACGCGCAGTTATGACCGCCACGGCGTGAGAGCTCCACCCATTCCAATAATGACTGCGACAGCGCTACGCGTGGCCTGGAACCGTCATGCAACAGCAGTTCGGACCTCTGGCCCGGACGAGCCGTTGCATCACAGGCTCAATGACCGACGCCGCTGTCACACCTGGCCGCTCCTGGCGATAGCTCGAGACTCGCGGCCTTTACATGATTCAAGGTTCCACAGCGGGAACATTTGATCTGGAGCTCAGTAAACTCGCCCACTCGAGCGAGAAGTCGATTGCAACTTCCACATCTGCATTCTTTTAACATCTGCAAATCCATTTGATTATCTGCCTGACGCCCTTACGGGAACACCCATATAGTACAATATAGGAATACCCATTTGCAAGCTTATGGGAACCCCCGTAATACTGGGCGGATGGAATTTAAAGATCGACTCAAAACAGCTCGTCGCCACGCCCAGCTCAATCAAACAGAGCTCGCTGAACGTGCCGGCCTGACCCAAACCTCAATCTCCGACCTGGAACGTGGCAAATCGAAGGCCACGGCCTTTGTCGCCCAGATTGCCTCGGTATGCGGCGTTTCCTCCATGTGGCTCGCTGAAGGCGTTGGAGAAATGCTCAAGGCCGCGGATACCGCATCGGCACGCACCCAGCCAAGCGTGCATTTGGACGATATCGAGACCTGGGACGATGCGACCCCGCTCGATGACAACGAGGTCTACGTCCCCTTTCTTCACGAGGTGGAGCTGGCTGCAGGCTCGGGCCGGTTTGTCATCGAAGAAAGCGATACCGCCCGGCTGCGCTTCTTCAAGAAAGATCTGCGTCAGAACGGCGTGCAGTTCAACAACGCCAAGTGCGTGTCGGTCAGCGGCAACAGCATGGTCCCGGTGCTGCGCGACGGCGCAACCGTTGGCGTGAACGTCGGCAGGAATGCCCTGAAGGATGTAGTCGATGGGGAGATGTATGCACTCAACCACAATGGCCAGTTGCGCGTGAAGCAGGTTTACCGTTTGCCGGTCGGGCTGCGCCTGCGCAGCTTCAATCGGGATGAACATCCGGACGAAGACTATAGCTTCGCCGAAATCCAGGAACAGCAGATCTCGATCCTGGGCCATGTGTTCTGGTGGGCGATGTACTCGCGATGATTGCCCGGGGCTGGCTGGCCGGGATAGGGCGGCAACCTCGTCGACAGGAGTGTTCAGTGATGCGTAATCTGCGTGGCCTTGTCTTGCTTGTCGTCGCTGCGGCTTCGGTCTCGGCTTGCACCACACAACTGACGGAAGCAGGAAGGCAGGTCGATCTGGTGACGGCCTCCTCGGCACAGGCCTGCAAGGTTCTGACGGCATTTACCGTGAAGGGCTCCTCCAACGGGGACGCGCTGAATATGGCCTTCAATAAAGCAGCCGAACTTGGCGCCGACAGCATGAGCGTCGTCAACGTCGGTAGCGCCTCCGACATACAAGCCGCGGCCTTGAAATGTCGTCAGTGACAGGCCTTCCATGAATCTCGCCAGACCGAACCGGAAACCGAACACTGGCAAACCCATCATCCAGTTCGCCAACAAACCACAATCGAGGCCTCAGCCCATGCCTAGAAAAGAGCCGGAGGATGCCAAGGCAGTCACTGCCGCCGATATCGAGCGCTCCATCCAGGCCTTGAACAAGATGGCCGAGCGCCTCTGGGGTCAGGGTCGGGAAACCGAGGCACAAGCCTTGCTCAATGCCCTGGACGCACTCAACCGAGCGCTGGACCGAATCAGGATTGGCGAAAACCGGCGCATTGCCACCCTCCACTAGGCAGAGTGAGCCAGCCGCAACAAGCGCCAAGTCATGGACGTGGCAGGAGTAGTTGCCACCCGTGCGCCCTCCCCCCCATCGAGCCGATAACCTAGCAAGCCAGGCCGAACCCGCTCATCAATCCGGGCACCAAGCCCCAGATTGGAACCCGGTCACAGCTACTCCTTGGGAACCCAATCAACCGCGCAGGAAAATTGAATTCCACGAGCGCGGATTCAGTCCACAACTATGAACACAGTAAATCTGACGTGGACTACCCTCATTCCAATAGACATTTCCCAGCCTCATAACAAGGCGCTTTCAAAGGCCTCGGGGCTGACGCCACCCAAGTGGCTATGGCGACGGGTTCGGTTGTAGAAAACCTCGATGTAGTCGAATAAGTCGGCCCGGGCCAAGTCTCGGGTTTTGTAGATGCGTTTGCGGATGCGCTCTTTCTTCAAGCTGCTGAAAAAGGTCTCGGCTACCGCATTGTCCCAGCAATTTCCACGTCGGCTCATGCTGGGCTCCAGGTTGTTGGCAGCGCAGAAACGCTTCCAGTCATCGCTACCGTATTGGCTGCCCTGATCGGAATGTACGATGACGCGCGTTTTCGGTTTTCGCCGCCAAAGCGCCATAAGCAAGGCGTCCAAGGCAAGTTCGCGAGCCAGCGTTGGCTTCATAGACCATCCAACCACCTTGCGCGCATACAGATCCACTACCACTGCCAAGTACAGCCAGCCTTGCCAGGTTCGAATGTAGGTAATGTCGGTCACCCACGCCTTATTGGGGGCGTCGACGGTGAACTCCCGATTGAGATGGTTGGGAGCGATGATTGAAGGCCGCCCGGTGATCGGCCGGGGGGCCTTGTAGCCACGCAGTGCCTTGATCTTGTGCGTGCGCATCAAACGAGCAACACGGTGCTTACCGCAGGTTTCGCCCGCTTCCCGAAGATCGCCAAAGACACGTCGTGCGCCATAAACACCGCGACTTGCCGCGTAGGAACTGCGAATCAACTGGAGCAGTCGGTGATTGTCCTGATCGCGGTCGGAAACGGGCTTGTGCAGCCATTGATAGAACCCAGCACGAGCAATCCGCAGTACTTTGCACATTGTGGTAATTGCGTGCTGATGGCGATGCTCGTTCATGAAGCGGTACTTCACTCGGGCTCCCTGGCAAAGTACCGCGCGGCTTTTTTTAAAATATCCCGCTCCTCTTCAAGGCGACGCATCTGGGCCCGCAGTCGCAAGATTTCGCTCTTGGCTTCCAGTAGTTCGCTGGCTTGCTTCTCCGACTTGTCGGGAGTGACGGCCTTTACCCATTTGTAGAGGCTGTGAGTAGAGACGCCGAGGCGTGCGGCAATTTCTGCCACTGAGTATCCGCGTTCGATGATCTGCCTGACGGCTTCGGCCTTGAATTCCGGGGTGAATCGCTGGGTGCTCATAGACTTCCTCCTATGCTCAAAGCGTAGGCCGGGGATGTCTATCGTACCGGGGGCAGTCCAAATACCGCGTCCAGGCCCACCCTAGCTGTGTTCACTTCACAAAACATAAAGCGCCGCGCAATGTCGGAGGGCCAACTTGAAAACTTCAACAGATGGTCACTTTTCGGGGATGTACCCAGGAGAGTTGCACTCTAGATAGTCATGTCCTGCCCAAGTCATTTGAAAGTAATCGGATTGGGACCACCCTTTTATCTCTTCATCTTTGGTTAATTTTACGAAGCCTGCCGTTTCGAGAATGTGAAGATGATAGTCGGCCACCCTCCGCAGGTCTGAAATGCCGAGGCCTGAACTCAAAGCGCTGTTGACGAACTCCTGGCGCAGTTCGTAGCGCTGGATGGCGAACCCGCCAGGTTCTTCAGCCAAGATGTTCAGCAACTGCAACGCGATATCTTTGTTCCTGCGCATTCATATCCCTCTGCAGATAATGCCAAATGGCCACGCCGAGGTTATCGCACTTGCGCATAAACGAAAACGCCCCGGCGGATGCCAGGGCCTGAATAGGTGCACGCGTCTTCCTGCGCTGTCTGCCAAAGACCAGCGTCGACGCCCCGTTGCATCGATCTCGCCAGGACCAGTCTCGCGCCACCCCGACAGCATGGTGAGGTAAGGGTGCGCGGGCTGCCGGTGTTTTTCCGTTGTACTGCACTTGCCGGCTTATCAGTAGCCAGGCCTTCCGTGAGGCTGCGCTCGCTGCAGGGAATCCGAAAGACATCCGGGAAAACGTCCACTTCGGTAGCGGCTTTCCTCAGAGGCACAAAAAAGCCCGGCACAGGTCCGGGCTTTTCTATTTCATCCAGGCTTATGGATCAGGTGGCACCGTTAAGCCAGCAAATCCCATGTCAATGCGATTGCGCCACCCGGAGTAGACGAGTATGTCCACAGCGCTTTGCCCGCAGGGATGCGAATCGGGTATGGCATAACAACCTCCGAGTTGCTATTCGTGATATGAGAACCGTTGCCGGAGAAGATGATTGCTGAATCGGCAAGGGAAGAACCGGTCGGCCCTACATATAGATCAACGGTACCGCTCGAGGGGGCGATCAGACCGGTCTGGATGATCAGACCACCAGTGTTTTGTGCTGCCGATACAATCTCCACAATCCCGTTCGGGAGCAGTGTAGTGAAGTGCTTACCCATAGTTACTGCGTTCATTTTGTTACCTTTGAATGGAATGATTGGCTGCGGGAAATTCCGCATTCATGTCGCTCAAAGGCGATGGCTAGAAGCTCAGGGCTTTCACTCGATCCAAGAGCTCAGTACCAGCAGCAAGCTGGCTTTCACTACTTTGGAACACGAGGAGTAGGATCACTATCTCAACAAAATACTGTACATGCAACCAGTATTTTGTGTGCTATTCCCATTCCTACAAATCTCACTCTACCGATAACGTTCTCGGCGCCGACGTCCTATCGCATCGATCGCACCTCTCCACAAGCATGTGAGGTCAGAGTGCACGGGCTGACGACGTTGAAGGAACACTGGACGCAGGTCGAAGAACGATATTTGACGCGGGCCTTCAAAGAGGCCCGGGAAGCGGCGGGTTGCTACAAGGGATGGAAAGAGGAGGAAATGCCGGGCTTCCATGAAGTGCGGGCGCTGTCACTGCACCTGTATCAGAAAGCCGGAAAGGATGGTCAGAAGATCGCCGGCCACTCCAGCGAGACGATGACCCAAAACTACCAGGAAGACCACGCCGAAATTGTTTGGTCAGAAGCAATTCCAAACCTAAATATCAGCGAAATTACCGAATAGTTTTGCGCGATTATTGCGCGGGTTTTGCGCAGGCACAAAAAAGCCGATCTAGATGATCGGCTTAAGTGTCTGATTTAAATCAGAAAATATGGTCGGGACGGAGTGATTCGAACACTCGACCCCTAGCACCCCATGCTAGTGCGCTACCGGACTGCGCTACGCCCCGACTAGGCGTGAAACCTGTTTCACTTCTCAGGAAACGTTGAGGAATATACCGCAAGCTTTTGAAAAGTGGAAGTATTTAAAACAGAGAATTACTTTTTTAGCACCACAAGCACATCTTCCAGCTCAGAGATCATCTGACGGATCAGTTGCTTGTACTGGGTGGTATCGTCTTTGGCCTCATCGCCGGAAAGACGCAGGCGCGCCCCGCCAATGGTGAACCCCTGGTCATAAAGCAACGCGCGGATCTGCCGGATCATCAGCACATCCTGGCGCTGATAATACCGGCGATTTCCGCGGCGCTTGACGGGGTTGAGTTGAGGAAACTCCTGCTCCCAATAACGCAGCACATGCGGTTTGACCGCACAGAGCTCACTGACCTCACCAATGGTGAAGTAGCGCTTGCCCGGAATGACCGGGAGCTCGTCGTTATGACTTGGTTCCAGCATAAGCCTCAACTCGGGCCTTCAACTTCTGCCCTGGACGAAAGGTGACCACACGGCGCGCCGTGATCGGGATTTCTTCACCCGTTTTCGGGTTGCGGCCAGGACGCTGGCGTTTATCCCGAAGGTCGAAGTTACCGAAACCGGACAATTTGACCTGTTCGTTATCTTCGAGAGCGTGCCTGATTTCTTCAAAGAATAGCTCGACCAATTCCTTGGCCTCGCGTTTATTCAGGCCTAGCTCTTCGTAGAGACGTTCGGCCATTTCAGCTTTCGTCAGAGCCCCCATACGTCACTTCCTTAACGTGGCGTTCAACCTTTGTTCGAGCGAGGTGAGGATATTTTGCGTCGTAGAGTTCACCTCATCGTCGTTAAGAGTGCGCGATGGATGCTGCCAGGTCAAGCCGACGGCAAGGCTTTTTCTATGAGGATCAATGCCTTTACCCTGATAGACGTCAAACAGCCTTAGGTCTGTCAGCCACTCACCTGCATTTTCACGGATTACGTCCAGAACGGCGCTGGCCGCCACGTCACGATCCGCCAGCAATGCCAGGTCGCGACGCACTTCCGGGAAGCGCGACAGCTCATGGAACTTCGGCAAACGCCCTTGAGCCACTTCACTCAGGACCAGTTCAAACACATAGACAGGGCGGTCCAGGCCGAGATTCTTCGCCAGCTCTGGGTGAATAGCCCCCAGGAAACCGACTTCACGACCGTCACGCTCGATGCGAGCCGTCTGACCAGGATGAAGCGCTGGATGCTTGCCCGGCACAAAGGTGAATGCATCAAGAGCACCGGCAAAACCCAGTACCGCTTCGACATCCGCCTTGACGTCGAAGAAGTCCACGCCATCGCGACCTTGCGCCCAGCCTTCAGGCAAGCGGCTGCCACATACAACACCTGCCAGCATCGGCTGCTGCTTCAAACCTTCCAGCTGACCAACAAAACGCAGGCCGCTTTCAAACATGCGGACACGATCCTGCTGACGGTTCAGGTTGTGCTGAAGCGCCTTGACCAGGCCCGGCCACAGAGAGGAACGCATGGCTGCCATGTCGGCCGAAATCGGATTGGCCAGCAACAGCGGTTCGACGCCTGGGTTGAACAGTTCGAACAGCTTCGGATCGATGAAGCTGTAGGTGATCGCTTCCTGATAGCCACGAGCAACCAGCAAACGACGCAGAGCAGGCAGGTCACCCTCGGCCTCGGCCTTGGCCTGAGGCGCCAGACGAGCCTGCGGATAGCGAACCGGAAGACGGTTGTAACCATAAAGACGTGCCAGCTCTTCGATCAGGTCAACCTCAAGACTGATATCGAAGCGATGGCTCGGCACCTCAATACGCCACTGCCCTGCCCCATCGGCAGTTACAGTCAGGCCCAGGGCGGTGAGCAAACGCTCTACCTCGAGGCCGTCGATTTCCATGCCCAGCATCTGAGTGATGCGTTCAGCGCGCAAGGTGACAGGCGCAACGGATGGCAGATGCTGCTCGCTGAGCGTTTCAATGATCGGCCCCGCGTCGCCGCCCGTGATTTCCAGCAGCAAGCCAGTAGCCCGCTCCATGGCTTCGCGAGCAAGCTGCCAGTCCACACCACGCTCATAGCGATGGGAAGCATCGGTATGCAGGCCATAGGAGCGTGCCTTGCCAGCAACCGCGATCTGGTCGAAGAAGGCACTTTCCAGAAATACGTCACGGGTATTGGCGGTGACGCCACTGTGCTCCCCCCCCATCACGCCGGCAATCGCCAGGGCTCGGGTATGGTCGGCAATCACCAGGGTATCGCTGCGCAGGGTCACTTCCTGACCGTCGAGCAATACCAGCTTCTCGCCCTCTTCAGCCATTCGTACACGGATGCCGCCATTGATCTCGGCGAGATCGAAGGCATGCAGCGGCTGGCCCAGTTCGAGCATCACGTAGTTGGTGATGTCCACTGCAGCATCGATACTGCGCACATCGGCGCGACGCAGGCGCTCGACCATCCACAGCGGAGTAGGCTTGGACAGGTCGACATTGCGGACGACACGCCCCAGGTAACGTGGGCAGGCAGCCGGAGCCAGCACTTCCACTGGACGCACTTCGTCATGCGCCGCAGGAATCGCCGGCACTTCCGGACGCTGCACCTTGGCCGCGTACAAGGCACCCACTTCACGGGCCATGCCGGCCAGGGACAGGCAGTCCCCGCGGTTAGGGGTCAGGTCGACCTCGATGCTGGCATCGTCCAGGCTCAGGTAGGTGCGAACGTCCTCACCCACCGGCGCATCGACCGGCAACTCCATGAGGCCGTCATTGCCCTCACCGATTTGCAGCTCAGCCTGGGAGCACAGCATGCCGTTGGATTCCACACCACGCAGCTTGGCCTTCTTGATCTTGAAGTCGCCCGGCAACTGAGCACCGATCATGGCGAACGGGACCTTCAGGCCCGGGCGCACGTTCGGCGCGCCGCAGACAACCTGGAAGGTTTCCGAACCATTGCTGACCTGGCAAACGCGCAGCTTGTCGGCATCCGGGTGTTGCTCGGTGCTCAACACCTCGCCCACTACCACGCCACTGAAATCACCGGCGGCCGGCGTTACGCTGTCGACCTCAAGACCGGCCATCGATAGACGGGCTACCAGCTCGTCACGACTTACCTGCGGGCTAACCCAGCCGCGCAGCCATTGTTCACTGAATTTCATCCTGCTCTCCTAATAGATTCGTTACGGACGCGCGACTAGCGAAATTGCGCAAGGAACCGCAAGTCGTTGTCGAAGAACAGGCGCAAGTCATTGACACCGTAACGCAGCATGGCCAGACGCTCGGCGCCCATGCCGAAGGCAAAGCCCTGGAACTCTTCCGGATCGATCCCGGACATACGCAGCACGTTCGGATGAACCATGCCGCATCCCATGACTTCCAGCCAGCCAGTCTGCTTGCAGACCCGGCAGCCTTTACCGCTGCACATCACGCATTCCATATCGACTTCGGCGGAAGGCTCGGTGAACGGGAAGTACGAAGGACGGAAACGCACCGCCAGTTCCTTCTCGAAGAACACCCGCAGGAACTCTTCGATCGTGCCCTTCAGGTCGGCAAAATTGATGTCACGATCGACCAGCAGGCCTTCGACCTGGTGAAACATCGGCGAGTGGGTGATATCGGAGTCGCTACGATAGACACGGCCCGGGCAGACAATGCGAATCGGCGGCTGCTGCGACTCCATGGTGCGGACCTGTACCGGTGAGGTATGGGTGCGCAACAACATGTTCGCGTTGAAATAGAAGGTGTCGTGCATCGACCGGGCCGGGTGGTGGCCTGGGATGTTGAGCGCTTCAAAGTTGTGATAGTCGTCTTCAACCTCAGGGCCTTCGGCGATGCCGTAGCCAATATGAGTGAAGAACTGTTCGATACGCTCCAGGGTCCGCGTAATCGGGTGCAGACCGCCCGAGGTCTGGCCACGGCCCGGCAGAGTGACGTCAATGCACTCGGCGGCGAGCTTGGCGCTGAGTTCCGCCTCCTCGAAAGCCGCTTTGCGAGCATTGAGAACCTCTGTTACACGCTCCTTGGCAACGTTGATCAGCGCACCGACTTGCGGACGCTCTTCGGCAGGCAGGTTGCCCAGGGTCTTCATCACCTGAGTCAGCTCGCCCTTCTTGCCAAGGAAGTGAACCCGGATCTGTTCCAGGGCATTGATGTCTTCAGCGTGTTGCACGGCCTCAAGTGCTTGAGAAACCAGCGCATCCAGGTTTTCCATGTACAGACTCCAGATACAAAATAGGGGAAGAGCTTGAAGGCTCTTCCCCTATTTATGACGTTTAACATCTGGGCTCACGAAAGGTGAGCCCGGATGACTGTCGGGGGTACTTAAGCCAAGGTGGCTTTAGCTTTCTCGACAATCGCAGCAAACGCCGCTTTTTCGTTCACTGCCAGATCAGCCAGAACCTTACGGTCGATCTCGATGGACGCCTTTTTCAGGCCAGCGATCAGACGGCTGTACGACAGGCCGTTATTACGAGCACCAGCGTTGATACGAGCAATCCACAGAGCGCGGAACTGACGTTTTTTCTGACGACGGTCACGGTAGGCGTATTGGCCTGCCTTGATTACCGCTTGCTTGGCAACACGGAATACGCGCGAGCGAGCGCCGTAGTAGCCTTTAGCAAGTTTCAGAATTTTTTTGTGACGTTTACGGGCAATGACGCCACGCTTTACACGAGCCATGAGTTACTTCCTCTATTCTTGATCCAAAAATTAACGAAGGCGCAGCATGCGCTCGACTTTTGCCACGTCAGACGGATGCAGCAAGCTGCTACCGCGCAGTTGACGCTTACGCTTGGTCGACATTTTGGTCAGGATGTGGCTCTTGAAAGCGTGCTTGTGCTTGATACCGTTAGCAGTTTTCAGAAACCGCTTAGCAGCACCACTTTTGGTTTTCATCTTTGGCATGTTCGGATACTCCGCATTCAGTTGATAAACATAATCAGAAGGCCTGCCGTGCCCTGTTGATTACTTCTTCTTTTTCGGGGCGATGACCATGATCAGCTGGCGTCCTTCCATCTTAGGATGCTGTTCGACCGAACCGTACTCTTGCAGGTCAGCTTCAACCCGCTTGAGGAGTTCCATCCCCAGCTCCTGGTGGGCCATCTCACGGCCGCGGAATCGCAAGGATACCTTGGCCCTGTCCCCGTCACTCAGGAAACGTACCAGGTTGCGCAGTTTTACCTGGTAATCCCCTTCCTCCGTCCCTGGACGAAACTTGATTTCTTTAACCTGAATCTGCTTCTGGTTCTTCTTCGCAGCAGCAATCTGCTTCTTCTTTTCGAAGATCGACTTGCCGTAATCCATCACCCGGCAAACAGGTGGGACTGCGTCGGCGGAAATTTCCACCAGATCCAGCTTGGCTTCTTCAGCTATACGAAGCGCTTCATCAATCGAGACGATGCCAATCTGCTCGCCGTCAGCGCCAATTAACCGAACCTCGCGTGCCGAGATATTCTCGTTGATCGGGGCTTTCGGTGCAGCTCGTTTATCTTGTCTCATATCACGCTTAATAATAATTACTCCGAATCTTGGCGACCACGCCGGGAAACCGCTTGTGCGAGGAACGCCGAGAATTGGGCGACAGGCATCGAGCCCAGGTCTTCACCTTCACGGGTACGCACAGCGACAGTCTGCATCTCGACCTCCCGATCTCCAATAACCAAGAGATAGGGAACCTTGAGCAAAGTATGCTCGCGGATTTTAAAGCCGATCTTTTCATTTCTCAAGTCGGACTTGGCACGAAATCCGCTTTGATTGAGTGTTTTTTCCACTTCGAGGGCAAAATCTGCCTGTTTATCAGTGATATTCATCACCACGGCCTGAGTCGGAGCCAGCCACGCAGGAAATGCGCCCTCGTAATGCTCGATCAGAATCCCGACAAAACGCTCGAAGGAACCGAGGATCGCCCGGTGCAACATCACCGGATGCTTACGGCTGTTGTCTTCGGAAACGTACTCGGCGCCCAGACGGATCGGCAGGTTGAAGTCCAACTGCAAGGTACCGCACTGCCAGACACGACCCAGGCAGTCCTTCAGCGAGAACTCGATCTTCGGACCGTAGAATGCGCCCTCCCCCGGCTGCAGGTCGTATGGCAGGCCGGCGCTATCCAGCGCAGCTGCCAGTGCGCTTTCCGCACGGTCCCACAGATCATCGGAGCCCACGCGCTTTTCAGGGCGAGTGGACAGCTTCATCTCGATGTCCTTGAAGCCGAAGTCGGCATAGACATCCATGGTCAGTTTGATGAACGCCGCAGACTCGGCCTGCATCTGGTCTTCAGTACAGAAGATGTGAGCATCATCCTGAGTGAAGCCACGCACACGCATGATGCCGTGCAGAGCGCCCGAGGGTTCATTACGGTGGCAGGCACCGAACTCGGCCAGGCGCATCGGCAACTCGCGGTAGCTCTTCAGGCCCTGATTGAACACCTGCACGTGGCAAGGGCAGTTCATCGGCTTGATTGCGTAGTCGCGGCTTTCCGACTCGGTGGTGAACATGTTCTCGGCGTAGTTGGCCCAGTGCCCGGATTTTTCCCAGAGGCTGCGGTCAACCACCTGCGGAGTCTTGATCTCCAGGTAACCGTTGTCACGCTGCACCTTGCGCATGTACTGCTCGAGCACCTGGTACAGGGTCCAGCCATTAGGGTGCCAGAACACCATGCCCGGCGCTTCTTCCTGGGTATGGAACAGGCCCAGGCGCTTGCCGATCTTGCGATGATCGCGCTTCTCGGCCTCTTCGATACGCTGGATGTAGGCAGCGAGCTGCTTCTTGTCCGCCCAGGCAGTACCGTAGATCCGCTGCAACTGCTCGTTCTTGGCATCACCGCGCCAGTAGGCACCGGACAACTTGGTCAGCTTGAAGGACTTCAGGAAACGCGTGTTCGGCACGTGCGGACCGCGGCACATGTCGACATATTCTTCGTGGTAGTACAGGCCCATCGCCTGCTCGTTCGGCATGTCTTCGACCAAACGCAGCTTGTAGTCCTCGCCGCGGGCCTTGAACACCTCGATCACTTCGGCGCGCGGCGTGACCTTCTTGATCACGTCGTAGTCCTTCTCGATCAGCTGCTGCATGCGCTGCTCGATGGCGGCCATATCCTCAGGCGTGAAAGGACGCTCATAGGCGATGTCGTAATAGAAGCCTTCATCGATGACCGGACCGATGACCATTTTCGCGGTCGGATACAACTGCTTGACCGCATGCCCCACCAAGTGAGCGCAAGAGTGGCGAATGATCTCCAGCCCCTCTTCGTCCTTTGGCGTGATGATTTGCAGGGTTGCATCGCCGTCGATCACGTCGCAGGCGTCGACCAGCTTGCCGTTGACCTTGCCAGCCAATGTGGCCTTGGCCAGGCCCGCGCCAATGGAAGCGGCGACCTCGGCTACGGATACTGCGTGATCGAATGAACGTTGACTGCCGTCGGGAAGAGTAATAGTGGGCATGGCGCCTCCTCTCCTAGTGGTGACCCCTACCAAAGGTCACGTGGGTTGGGATGAGCCAGTACGCGATTCAGTCCGGCCGTTCTGCTACGAACGCCTGCCTCACAGTGGCAAGAGCCTTGCGGCCAACCGAAAAACCGAACCAGAGTGACTGGGGTTCACATCAAGATTAATGAGGCATAGACGGCAAGGGCTAGAAAAGGCCCAAAGCTTGAAAACACCGAAGCCGGGCATGCTAGCACAGATACATCGCAATCGCCGTGCAGCAAATTATCGCGAGCCTGGTTTACAGTCTTTTATTGTTGAAAGTGAACTTGAGATGTACGTCGAGCCTCAAATAACCGGAGAATCGTCGTCCTTGCTACCGACTTCAGGAGAACCCGACTCATGCGCCTTATCAAACTGCTCGCCCTTGCCGCACCGCTCACCCTGCTACTGCCTTTGAGTGCACAGGCGGCATGGCCTGCCGGAGCACGCGCCGACTACATGAAGGACTGCACCGCGGCGGCCAGCCAGAACATCGACGCCAAGAGCGCCGAAAAGCACTGTGCCTGCGGCGCCGACAAGCTAAATGAAAAATTCACCACCGAGGAGATCAAGGAGCTGATGAGCAAAACCAAGCAACCCAGCGCAGATCTGCGAACCCGAGCACTGGACGCCATCGCTGCTTGCCGGGTGGTCAAATAAGCTGCTGATGCCCGGAACAGGCTGCGCCAGTGCTCGCCACAGAGCCTGAAACGCGGTCTTTTTCACAATTTACGCAGCTTTTACGGGTTTTTTTATTACCCTCTGTTTTACGCCAAAGCCCCTTAAACCGGGGCCTGCAGCCAACTCAGATGGCAAAATACACAGGTACATCGGGCAAAGAGCGCCTCTGGGGGGCTCCCAAGCCGAACATTTCGACTATGATAGCTCGGTGTGCCCAGTTGGCCTGAGCAGCACAGCACTACTGAAAATATATGTTTCTTGGAGATACACCATGTCTAATCGCCAAACCGGCACCGTAAAATGGTTCAACGATGAAAAAGGCTTCGGCTTCATCACTCCTCAAGGTGGCGGTGACGACCTGTTCGTACACTTCAAAGCTATTGAAAGCGACGGTTTCAAAAGCCTGAAAGAAGGCCAGACCGTTTCCTTCGTGGCTGAGAAAGGCCAAAAGGGTATGCAAGCTGCACAAGTTCGCCCTGAGTAATTTCTCAGCGAGCTAAAAAAACCCCGTCCATGTGACGGGGTTTTTTATGCGTGATCCAAAGGCCTCAGCCCTCAACCACAGTTGACCCGGGTCACCACCAGGCCGGCATCAGTGTTCAGGTTCAGGCGATCCGAGCGGTACTCCAGGGTGATCATGTCGTTGGGCTTGAGGAACCGTGCGTACTGCGCTCCTGCGCGTGTACGGGCCTGCTCGAGCAACTCGGGAGAAGCCTTCTTGCCGACAGCGAATTCGGCGGCCGATGCTTCACAACGAGTGTGCCCGGACTCAGCGGCCACAGGCTCCTTTGTCGCCCCGCCAGTGCTGCACCCACCAAGGACGACAGCGGCCAACAAGGTTCCGAATGAAGCGAGCTTCCAAGGCATGAAGCCTCCTTTTCAAAATTAAGCAGAGATCGTGCGACAGCCGAATTGGCTTTTGGTTTCAAAACAAATGGCCATTTGCCGTATCAGGCGAATAGCGGGCAAGTCTGCCTCAGCCGGTGCCACTCTTTCACGGGACAATCGTCACCGGATATGAACGACGCTCAATAGATGTCGATGTAGTCGAACGCCGGCTTGGGCCAGTTCTGTTTGAGCGCATTGAAGATCTGCATCACCCAGACCTCGTCGGCGGCAGCCACCTTGCCGACATACCCGGAGCCGGCCGCCCAGGTTTCCAGGCGAAACAGCAAACCTTCTATCTCGGCACCGCCCACCACCCCCGAAGAGATATAGGCAATTCCGGTTTTGCTCACGCGCAACTGGGTATGCACGTTGTCGCTGGCAGACGCCAGCAGCTGACGCACCGCCTCCAGGGTCAGGGCATCAGGCTGGTTCAAATCGATTTGCACGGAGGCTTCCTTGAGCACAGGAAAAGCCGCAGTGTCGCACAGCACTCGCCTGATGCCTAAGTCGGAGTGCCAAACGCCCGGCAACATGGTTAACTCTGCAACGCAGCAAATACCCGCCCAGAGCCCTGCCCTGGCACCCGCCTTATCCGAATTCGTGAGACTTTCATGGCCACCGTGAGTATCGACGCCGACATCAAAGCCAAATGGCCCCAGGGCCAATGCTCCTACAGCCCGGGGAGCCCAGAGGAGCTGGCGATCATTGGCATAGACCTGCTGGTCAAGGAACTGGGCACCCAGTCCGCCCGAGCCTTCATTGAACAAGTCTTCGAGAAATACCCGGCCGACCACCTGGGCGTACAGGACCCGGAACGGGAATAGAACCCCGCAGGCAGGTACCTGCGGGGGCAAGGTTTACTTGAGACGCGCCAGGCGCTCGGTGAGCAAGTCGAAGAAGCCCTGGGCATCGCCGTTCTCAACCCAGAACACGTTCTTTTCCTGCTTCAGGCCGTCGTACCAATCGACGATGGTCTGGCCGAAGGTCGGCCCCTCGCGGCTGTCGATGACCATATTGGCTTGACGGCCGGTGAACAGCTCGGGCTTGAGCAGGTAGGCAATCACTGTAGCGTCATGCACCGGGCCGCCGGGAATACCGTAGTGCTCCATGTCGCCCTTGACGTACTCGTTGAGAATGTCCCCCACCACCTTGCTGGCGTTGTTGTTTAACGCCGCGATCTTCTGCAGCCGCGCATCGCTGGTCAGCACCTTGTGGGTCACGTCCAGCGGCAGATAGGTCAGTTTGACGCCGCTCTTGAGCACCACTTCGGCCGCCTGGGGGTCGGCGAACAGGTTGAACTCGGCCACCGGCGTAATGTTGCCACCGTTGAAGTGCGCACCGCCCATGACCACCACTTCCTTGATGCCCTGGGTGATGTCCGGTGCCTGGATCAGCGCCAGCGCCAAGTTGGTCTGCGGGCCGAGCATGGCGATGGTGATGCTGTGGGGCTTGGCCGCCCGCAGCGTATCGATCAGGTAGTTGATCGCATTGCCCTTTGCCAGAGGCGCCTTGGGCTCGTGCACCGTCACCCCGGAAATGCCTTCCTTGCCATGGATATTCTCGGCATAGATGGGGGTACGCAGCAGCGGCTTGGGCGCTCCGGCGTATACCGGCACCTCCTCGCGCCCCGCCCACTCACGGGCCAGACGCGCATTGCGCGAGGTCTTGTCCAACCGCACGTTGCCCGCCACCGTGGTCAGGGCGCGGATCTGCAGCTCCTCGGGGGAAGCCAGGGCGAACAGCAGGGCTACCACATCGTCGGCCCCCGGATCGGTGTCGATGATCAGATCGATTTTTTCCGCCGCCTGAGCGCCGGTAGCAGTGAGCAGAGACAAAAGCAGCAGACTCCGGAACCAGTGGTGAAACAACTGAGCATAGCGGCGCATGGCGCACTCCTTGTGCAAGATGGAAAAGGCCCGACAGCGGCCTAGAAGGTCACCCCGGCAATCAGGGCGATATTGCAATACGGCTGGCACTCCCCGGTGCGGATCACCGCACGGGCCTGGCGGCTGAGCACCTTGAAATCCTCGTGGTTCATGAGCTGCCGCTGCCCCAGCTCACCACCGGCGGTCATGCCTTCAAGCGCCGCCAGCGGCGGGGGCTGCTTGAGCAGAATTTCTTCGGCCAGCACATGACGCTCCACCTGCATCTCGCTGAGCAACATCTTCAAGGTAGTGAGAAAGTCGGGAACGCCGTGGGTCAGCGCCAGGTCGATCAACTCCACGCCCGGGGGCACCGGCAGGCCGGCATCGCCGATCACCACGATATCGCCGTGGCCCAGGGACGCGATCAAGCGTGACAGTGCAATGTTGAGCAAAGGTGTCTTTTTCATGAAGGGATAAACGCCTGAACGTCGGACAGCGTGGGAATGGAAGGTTGCGCACCGGCGCGCGTCACCGACAGCGCCGCAGCCACCTGGCCAAAGCGGATGGCCTCGGCTTCGCTCTTGCCGGCAGCCAGGGCCGCGGCAAATCCGCCGACAAAGGTGTCCCCGGCCGCCGTGGTATCGATTGCCTTGACCCTGGGCGCCGGGAAGTGCTCGAAACGCTGGCCATCGGCAAACAGCGAGCCTTGTGCACCGAGGGTGATGATCACCTTGCCAGCACCCGCAGCGATCAAGCGACCGGCAGCCACTTCAGCGCTCTCCAGGGAGTCCACCGCTACCCCGCTCAAGGCCGAAGCCTCGCTCTCGTTGGGAATCAGGTAGTCGATCGCGCCATACCACTGCGCCGGCAGCGGGCCACTGGCCGGCGCCGGATTGAGGATCACCGTCTTGCCCAGTTCGCGCCCGCGCTTGAGGGTGTAGCCCACAGTCGCCAGCGGCACTTCAAGCTGGCAGATGATGACTTGCCCATCCTGCAGCACCCCATCGAACCCGGCGACCTTCTCGGGAGTGAGCTGGCCATTGCCGCCGGCGACGATGACAATCGCATTCTGGCTACTGTCATCCACCACGATCAGCGCCACCCCACTGGAGCCTTCGACCACACTCACCGCCTGGCAATCGATCTGCTCGGCCAGCAAGGCACCTCGCAGTTGCTCGCCATAGGCATCGTCGCCGACACAGCCGACCATCGACACCTGCGCTCCCAGCCTGGCCGCAGCCACCGCCTGATTGGCGCCCTTGCCACCGGATACCGTGGCGAAGGATTTGCCAATCAGCGTCTCGCCCCCTCGGGGCAGGCGCTCGGCCCGAGTCACCAGGTCCATGTTGAGGCTACCCACTACCACTACTTTTGCTGACATACATCGGTACTCAATCAGTTGGGTTCAGCGGTATTCGGCGAAAGCGCCACCCAGCGGCGCCGTCGACTCCCGCAAGACGATATTCGGCGTAACGATGCGCTGGTCGACCGGCAGCTCCCGGCAGGCGATCCGCCGCAGCAGCAACTCTGCCGCGGTTTCCCCCAGTTGCAGGATCGACTGGCCGACCGTGGTCAGCGCCGGGTAGACGTAGCGGCTCATGAGGATGTCGTCGAAGCCGATCACCGAAAGCTCGCTGGGCACGCGGATATTGCGCTCCGCTGCCGCGCGCAGCACCCCGATGCCCATCATGTCGTTGCCAGCGAAAATCGCGCTCGGCGGCTGTCCGCCATCGAGCAACTGCGCGGCTGCGCGATAACCACCAGTGCTACTGAAATCACTTTCCAGGATGCGCTCGGCAGGCGCCTCGACACCGGCCTCACGCAGCGCCTGCTGGAATCCCGCCAGGCGCATCTGCGCCACACTGGTATTGCCCGGGCCGCCGATGCAGGCAATGTCCCGATGCCCCAGCTCCAGCAGGTGTCGGGTGGCCAGGTAGGCACCGTGCTGGTGGTCGATACGCACCAGGTCGGCGTTCACCCCTTCCAGCCCACGGTCGACAATCACCATCGGCGTGCGCACGCCGGCCAGCCCCTGGGCCAGGCCGCTGTCGCCACCGGCCGAGGTGACAATCAACCCGTCGATACGTTTTTCCAGTAATACCCGCAGGTAGTTGCGCTGCTTCTGCTGGTTGTCGTCGGAGTTGCAGAGGATCACGCAGTAGCCGTTGCGTTCGCAATAATCCTCGATCCCCCGAGCCAACTCGGCGAAGTACGGGTTGAGGCTGTTGGGTACCAGCAAGCCGATGGTAGCCGTGGTCTTGGCCTTCAGCGAACGCGCCACCGCGCTGGGCACATAGTCCAGGCGCGCGATAGCGGCCTCGACCTTGACCCGAACTTCCTCACTGACTGGCCGCGTCTTGTTCAGCACATGGGACACCGTGGTGTAGGAAATCCCCGCCAGCGCCGCCACATCCTTGATTGTTGCCATGAATCAAACCCGCCGATTGGCGCGCTGGCTGCGATAAGTGTCCAGCACCACGGCAATCACGATGACCGCACCAGTGATGATGCGCTTGGTCGGTTCGGATGCGCCGATTTGCGCCAGGCCCGCAGCCAGCACGGAAATAATCAAGACGCCAAAGAAGGTACTGATCACCGAACCGCGCCCGCCCATCAGGCTGGTGCCGCCGATCACCACCGCAGCGATGACTTGCAACTCCAGACCGGAGCCCGCGTTCGGGTCTGCCGCTTCCAGGCGAGAAATCTGAAACAGTGCAGCGATACCTGCCAGCAACCCCATCAGGCTGAAGACCAGGATCTTGTAGGGTTTGGGGTTGATCCCCGCCAGACGCACTGCCTCTTCGTTGGTACCGATGCCGATCAGGTAGCGACCGAACACGGTGCGAGTCAGCACCGCCTGGGCCAGGAAAATAATCAGCAGGGCAATGATAAACGACGGCGAAATGCCGAAGGCAATCGGATTCGACAACCAGGCGAAGGCGTCACCGATGTAGGCGGTGCGTGAGCCCGTCATCTGGTAGGCCACGCCGCGGGCCATTTCCAGTACACCCAGGGACACGATGAACGAAGGAATGCGCCAAGCCACGGTGATCGAACCGGTCACCGTTCCCGCCAGCGCCGCGCAAGCCATGCCCAGCAACGCCGCGGGCACCACGCTCCAGCCCCAGCCGAGAATCGCCACGCTGACGGTCGACGCCGCCAGGGCCAGCACCGAGCCCACGGACAGGTCGATGCCACCGATGATCAGGACGAAGGTCATGCCCACCGCCAGCACCATCAGGTCGGGAATCTGGTTGGCCAGGGTACTGAAGGTGTCATAGGACAGAAAATGACTGCTGAGTAGGGAGAACAGCACGATCATCCCCAGCAGCGCCCCCACCAACCCCAGGTAAGTGCCGAGGCCGTAGTAGTGGCCGCCTCGCTTGCCGCTTGCTGCAGTTTTCATGATGCATTCCTAGGCGCCGCTTCATCGATCAGCGCATCTCGTTTTTGATAGCCGGCAAATGCCGCGGCAAGCAGTTCATCCTGGGTCCAGCTGTCGCGCTCGAAGGTATCGATCAGCCGCCCGGCCGAGAGCACGCCGATGCGATCGCAGATCAGCATCAGCTCGCGCAGGTCGCTGGACACCACCACAAGGGCCTTGCCCTGCCGGGTCAACTCCCCCAACAGGCCGTAGATATCGAACTTGGCGCCGACATCGATGCCACGGGTCGGCTCATCGAACAGCAGCACCGAACAGTCGCGCTCCAGCCAGCGGCCGATCACCACCTTCTGCTGGTTGCCACCGGACAGCTCGCTGACCAGTTGCGCCGGGCTGGAGCTGCGGATACGCATGGCGTCGATCTGGCGCCGCGCCAGATGCTCCTCGTCCTGGCCATTGACCAGGCCACTGCTGGAAATCGCCGGCATGTTGCCCAGGGCGATATTGGCGCTGATGGACTGGGTCAACAGCAGCCCCTCACCCTTGCGGTCCTCGGTAATCAGGGCGATGCCGTTGGCCACCGCATCCACTGGCGAGCGGATGCTCACCGGGCGCGCCGGGGTGCCCAGGGCGATGGTGCCGCTGTCGGCGACATCGGCACCGAAGATCAGGCGCAGCAGCTCGGTGCGCCCTGCCCCGATCAACCCGGAAATCCCGAAGATCTCGCCACTGCGGACCTCGAAGGACACATCACGGACTTTGTCCGAGCGGCTGAGGTTGCTCACCGTCAAGGCCGGCGCGCCGATCCGGCGCTCGCCCAGGTCGATGTGCTCGCCCAGCTCGCGACCCACCATCAGGTTCACCAGTTGCTCGCTGTTGTAGTTGGCCATCGGCTCGACACAGACCAGGCAGCCGTCACGCAATACCGCGATGCGCTGGGCAACCCGGGCCAGCTCTTCCAGGCGATGGGAGATATAGATGATCGACACGCCGCGGGCCTGCAGGCGGGTGATCTGCTCGAAGAGCATTTCTACCTCGCGGGACGTGAGCATGGCGGTGGGCTCATCGAGAATCAGCACATGGCAGTCGCCGATCAGGTTACGGGCGATCTCCACCATCTGCTGGTGGCCGATGCCCAGCTCGCCCACCAGGGTGTCGGGGTCGATGGCATCCAGACCGACCTGGGCCATGGCCTCGATCGCCGCTTTGCGCAATTGCCGGCGGCTGATCCAGCCACCACTGCTGGGCAGGTTGTCGAGGAACAGGTTCTCGGCCACCGACAGGGTCGGCAGCAGGTTGAGCTCCTGCATCACCATGCGAATGCCCAGATCCTCGGCCTGGGCGCGACTGCCCGGACGATAATCCTGGCCATTGAACTGCATGTGCCCTGTGGTGGGGCTGACCAGGCCACCGATGATCTTCGACAGGGTGCTCTTGCCGGCACCGTTCTCGCCGGTGAGCGCCAGCACTTCACCGCGCAACAGCGTCAGGTCGATGCCGGTCAACACCGGTTGCGCATAAGTCTTGCCGATACCGCTGACCGATAGGACAGCGTTGGCAGCAGAAACTGACATAGGAAACTCTCCATGCGCCCGCCCAACCGGGCGAGCGCCGTTGTACCGCCGCAATGACTACTGAGTGACCAGCTCAACCGGAGTTTCGATCACGCCATTGGTGCCGCTGTCGACTTTCTCGCCCTTGAGGATCTTCAGCGCGGTCTCGATACCGAACACCGCCTGCTTGGCAGCGAACTGATCGGCAGTGGCCAGGACCCGGCCATCCTTGAGCATCGGCTTGATGGCGTTGATGTTGTCGTAGCCCACGACCTGCACCTTGCCTGCCTTGCCGGCAGCCCGGACTGCCGAAACCGCGCCTACCGCCATGCTGTCGTTACCGGCCAGCAATGCCTTGAGGTTCGGGTATTCGCTGAGCATGGCCGAGGCCACACGATTGCCGGCGTCGATTTCCCAGTCGCCCGACTGCAGCGACACCACCTTGATCTGCGCGGCTTCCATTGCATCCTTGAAGCCGGCGGTGCGCTGCTGTGCGTTGGTGGTGGTGGAAACCCCTTCGATGATTCCCACTTCGTCACCGGCCTTGAGTTGCTTGGCCAGGTACTCACCCACCAGACGCGCGCCCTTGCGGTTGTCCGGGCCAACGAAAGGCACGCTGATGTTCTTGCTCTTCAGCACGCCGGGGTCGAGCTGGTTGTCGATGTTGATCACCGTGATCCCGGCGTCCACGGCCTTCTTGATCACCGGAACCATGGCCTTGGAGTCAGCCGGGGCAATCACCAGGGCGTTGACCTTGGAGACGATCATCTGCTCGACGATGCGGATCTGGTTGGCGGTATCGGTTTCATCCTTGATGCCGTTGGACACCAGGTCGAAATCGGCGGAATGCTCTTTCTGATAGGCCTTGGCACCATCTTCCATCGTCAGGAAGAACTCGTTGGCCAAGGATTTCATGACCAGGGCGACCTTGGGTTTCTGCGGGGTATCGGCTTGAGCCGAGGAGAAAGGAAGGGCCGCGGATGCAGCGGCGAGAACGGCGACAGCGAGGAGACGTCCAGCAAAGGGCAGCTTCATGGGTTCACTCCGATCTTATGATTATTGTGAGCAGCGTTCGTCAAACGGAACCGCCAGGTAGGCAGCCCCACTGGCCGACGGCGAACCTTGCAAAGATAGACGATTATCCTTGTCCGAAGGCCGCGCAAACGTTTGCGTAAAACGAACTATGCGAACCTCGCCAGCGTTTGTCAACGCTGTTCAAAGTGCGATCAGAGAGAGTGGGTAGCCATCCGCAGCCGGCCACGAGGAGAAAAACCTGCCCGAAAAATGCTCCCGGACAGGCTGATGATTCAGGCAGTGGTGTTCACCAGGCCACCGGAAGACGACTCCTTGGCCAACTCCCGGACCAGGTTGCCAGAGACTTCCGCCAGCGCGCCGTTGGTATCGGCGACTTGCCCTTGAATGGCCATCACTGCCGTCTGCTTGGCCTCAGGGGTTGGGTAGTTGGCGGCCTGGGCGGCAGCCAGTTGCTGTTGCAGCTCGCGAAGTTGCTGCTGCAGCTCCTGCATGCGCTTGAGCAGCATCTTTACCACGATGCCGTGCTTGTCTTCGCTTTGGCTTTCGCTTTCAGACTGTTCGGCCTGCTTGCTGGAGCCGACCCGCAAAGTGCCCGACTCGTCGGTACCCAACGCCGTAGACGCCTGTTCGGCGGCGGCATTACTCAACGCATCGATGGTCGCGGGCGACTTGCCATTGATCAGAATGGCTCCTGCCCCTGGAAATCCTACTGACAGTGACATGGGAACTCCTGGTGAAAAATCCTAGAAGGATCATCGACCGCTGCAGAACAATCTTTAATGGATGAGCGAGAAGTCATCCCGGGACTTGTGACGAGCATTTTCGGATTGCCGAACGCGCCACCTTGAAAACGTTCGGAAACCCGGACGCCACATGATTTCTTACGCATAAAAACAGAAATAAAATTGATATAAATCAGTAACTTAAAATAGTCATCCAGCCAAGGTAGCGCTGGTACAGATCCTGCTCCACCCTCGCTGCCCCGGCGCATACAGATCTGCCGCCGGGGTGTTTCTAGATGAACCTGCATCAGCACCGTCTCACTACTAGAGAGAAAATAATGAAATCTGCCTTCAAATCCTTCGCCCCGGGCGCTTTGGCCCTCCTCCTGCTTCTACCTGCAGCCCTGCAAGCCAAAGAAGCTGAAACCCAACAGAAACTGTCCAACGTCGTGGTTCTCGCCACCGGCGGCACCATCGCCGGCGCCGGCGCCAGCGCGGCCAACAGTGCCACCTACCAGGCGGCCAAGGTCGGCATCGAACAATTGATCGCCGGCATCCCCGAATTGAGCCAACTGGCCAACGTGCGTGGCGAGCAAGTCATGCAGATCGCCTCGGAAAGCATCACCAACGAAAACCTGCTGCAACTGGGCCGCCGCGTTGCCGAACTGGCCGACAGCAAGGACGTCGATGGCATCGTCATCACCCACGGTACCGATACCCTGGAAGAAACCGCCTACTTCCTCAACCTGGTGGAAAAGACCGACAAGCCAATCGTTGTAGTCGGCTCCATGCGCCCGGGTACCGCAATGTCGGCTGACGGCATGCTCAACCTGTACAACGCTGTGGCTGTGGCCGGCAGCAAGAACGCCCGCGGCAAAGGCGTACTGGTGACCATGAACGACGAAATCCAGTCCGGCCGCGATGTCAGCAAGATGATCAACATCAAGACCGAAGCCTTCAAGAGCCCATGGGGCCCGCTGGGCATGGTGGTGGAAGGCAAATCCTACTGGTTCCGCCTGCCAGCCAAGCGCCACACCATGGATTCGGAATTCGACATCAAGAACATCAAGAGCCTGCCTGACGTAGAAATCGCCTACGGCTACGGTAACGTCAGCGACACCGCCTACAAGGCCCTGGCCCAAGGTGGCGCCAAAGCCATCATCCACGCCGGTACCGGCAACGGCTCGGTGTCTTCCCGTGTGGTCCCTGCCCTGCAGGAACTGCGCAAGAATGGCGTACAGATCATTCGTTCTTCCCACGTCAATGCCGGCGGCTTCGTACTGCGCAACGCCGAACAGCCTGACGACAAGTACGACTGGGTCGTGGCTCATGACCTGAACCCGCAGAAAGCCCGCATCCTGGCCATGGTCGCCCTGACCAAGACCCAGGACAGCAAGGAACTGCAACGCATGTTCTGGGAATACTGACAGCCCCTCTGCTCGACCGGCCCCGGTCGAGCATGCTTGCAACCACTCGCCCGCCCGGGCGGGTGGTTCCCCCCTCTTTCCCCCATGCAAAAAAATCTGCTCTCCTCGTGAGACAAATGCATAAAGCGTTGTCAGAGGAACTTCTTGAATTTTAAGCAGTTGCGAAATGCCCTACAGTTAAATACTGTATGCACGTACAGCTTAATAAGGAATGTTCCGTGGCCACGACCCAAACGCCCCTCAGCTCCTACGAACGCCTGGGTGTGCGCATCCAGAAAATCATCAACTCTCCCACCGCACAAAAGGCCAAGGCAGCGCTGATCTTCCGCCTCGCCGATGAGCCACAGGATGAGTGGGAACGCCTGCTGGAGGAGATCGCCGAAAACGACAACGTCACCCTCGCCTACCGCGACGATGGCGGTGTGCAGATTTTCTGGGTCGTGCCGAAGGAAGATTGAGTCGATGAGTGTCCGTTGTTTTGCCCTGCTGTTGCTGTTTCTCGCCTGTTCCGCCCAAGCCGATGCACCCCGCACCTTCAGCGAAGCCAAGAAAGTCGCCTGGAAGCTCTACGCCCCCCAATCCACCGAGTTCTATTGCGGCTGCAAATACAACGGCAACCGGGTGAACCTGGCGGCCTGCGGCTATGTTCCGCGCAAGAACGCCAAACGCGCCGAACGCATTGAATGGGAGCATATAGTGCCGGCCTGGCAGATCGGCCATCAGCGCCAGTGCTGGCAACAAGGCGGTCGCAAGAACTGCACACGCACCGATTCGGTCTATCAGCGCGCCGAGGCCGACCTGCACAATCTGGTACCGAGCATTGGCGAAGTGAATGGTGATCGCAGCAATTTCAGCTTCGGCTGGCTGCCGGAACAATCGGGCCAGTACGGTTCGTGCCTGACCCAGGTCGACTTCAAGGCCAAGAAGGTCATGCCTCGCCCTTCGATTCGCGGGATGATTGCCCGCACCTACTTCTACATGAGCAAGCAGTACGGCCTGCGCCTTTCCAAACAGGATCGGCAGCTCTTCGAAGCCTGGAACAGGACCTATCCAGTACAGGCCTGGGAGCGCCAGCGCAATCAGAGCGTGGCTTGCGTGATGGGGCGCGGCAATGAATTCGTCGGCGCAGTCAACCTCAAGGCTTGTGGCTGAACGCAGATCGCCCGCGGGTGGCGGGCGATCATTGAGCCTATGGAAACGGGCTTACTGCGCGGCTTGATGCTCGATGACCGTGACTTCGATGTCACGCTTCTTGGCCTTGACCAGCTTTTCGGTCACTTCATTCTTCTTCGCCTCGGCCTCGGCCTGGGAAGCAAACGGACCGACCACGACCAGACGCTTGCCGTCCACGGTCACCACATTGGAAATCACCCCGTGCTCGATCAGCCAGCCGGTCAGGTCACTCACCGCCAGGGGGAGCGGGCTGCCCACCAGCACATCCCATTGCGGCTCGGTCGAGGCCGGCTGGGTCTGTACTGCCACCGCCGTGCTCTTGTTCGCTTCGACCCGCTTGCCTTCCCCACAACCGGCCAACGCCAATACCGCCATCATCATCGCTACTGTGCGCACAACCTAACCCCTAGAAAGTCTGAGGTGGCGATTTTAGCACTCATGACCCGAGAGACCTCGTCACAAAATCGGACCGAAACAGGAAGAATGATATTTATTGCCTATGTATAGTTGCGCCTTGGGAATTAATAGATCTTCTGCGCGTCAGAAAGAGGCACCCCCTCAGTGGAACTTCGCACTAATCTATACCTAAGACCGACCTCTGCACTGTTTGAATCTGGTGCCCTACAAAGCTATCAAGGAGAAGATCATGCTGATACTCACCCGCAAAGTCGGTGAAAGCATAAACATCGGTGACGACATTACGATCACCATTCTCGGCGTCAGCGGCCAGCAAGTGCGCATTGGTATCAACGCGCCAAAAGACGTCGCGGTACACCGTGAAGAAATCTATCAACGCATTCAGGCAGGCCTGACCGCTCCGGACAAACGCGAAACCCCCTGAACAGCATGAGCACCAGCCTTTTGCCCGCGCACAACGGCTGGCGCAGCGCCTGTCTTGTTTGCCTTGAGCTTTTCCCCGCAGACGGCCCGCACACCCTCGCCCGGTTGCAGCCACAGCAGATTCCCGCCCATCAGACTGTCGTCAACCACTGATTATCGCCCTTTCGCGATAGCGAGCCCGACCGTTGATTCCCGACACACGCCGCCGCTGCATTGCAGGCGGCGCACCGGTGCGGCGGTCAGGCGTCCGCTGCAGGCTCCACAGGCTTGAAGCCCAGGTCCTGGGTAAAGCGCAGCAGGTAACCATCCGGGTCGAGTACCAGCAGGTTCAACTCGCCGTGCAGCAATTCGTCGTGACGGTACCAGCACTCCTGAATCTCTCGACGCAAGGCAATGCCCGCCCGAGCCAGGGCGGCTGCCAACTGGCGAATATCCGGGCACTCGATGGACAGGTTCATGCCGCGGCCAAATGGAGCCTGCAAGGGCCCCACGCGCCACTCCGACTCCTGCTGGTCATCCTGCTCCAGCATCAGTTGGGCACCATTGAGGGAGAGGAAAGCAAAGAAGTGTTCCGGCCGCTGATACTCCACCTTGAAACCCAGAAGATCGCAGTAGAAGGCCAGACTGCGCTGCAGGTCGGTGACCAGCATCTCCGGCACCAGGTCATTCATTTGAAACATCGAAGGCTTCCATTGCTCATTGATAGAGCCGCGAGCCTACTCTCAAGCAGCCATGCAGTGCAGCTCCGCTTACCAATGATTACAACTGAGCCCAGGTCACCCCACGCGCCATGCCGCTGGCGGCGATGACCATCAACACCATGAGCAGGGCCTGCACATCGCTGATACGGGCGAACAGCAGCGCCCGCCCGATCTGTGGCGCCACCCCTCGCCCCAGGGCCATGCGCCAGCGGATCAAGGTCAGCATCGGCAGGACCTCCAGCAACAGGATGATCACGAACAGCGTCATCTTCAGATGGAACAGCGGCTGGTGCAGGTAATACTCCGTACCCTTGCCATAACCGCCAAAAGCCCGCAACAACCCGGTGATCAACAACACCGCGGCCATCAGCCCCCAGACATTGTCGGCCCGCAACACCTGCCCGGGCGCCGCAGCGCCGCCGCTCAGGCGACGCAATGCCGAAGCACGCGCCAGTACCCCGGCAAAGGCACTGGCAAACGCCAGCAAATGCACAGCCGCCAGCAACCATTGCTGCAACATCGAGCTCATCTCCGCTTGATTGATCGACACATCCGGGCAGCTCAGTAATAGCTCATAACCCGGGCTGTTGCCGGCCAGCGGAAACGAAAAAGGCGGCTCGCACGGATCGACAACTTCCGCAAGAACCGCCTGGCCACTCAACTTCATCAATGGCCGTCACAACTCAGCCATGACGCTCCTGCAGCACCTTGCTCCACAGGGTGAACGCTACGGATGGCGTCCAGCCCGGGTTGGAGGTGTGCTCCTGAAGGCACAGGTAACGATTGCCTTCGTAAGTCACTCCATCCTCCCTGAGGTAGTGCTGGCTGGTGCGCCACTCGGGAAAGCTCGGATCGACCGCACCGCCTGCGGTCCTGGCACTCACACTGCGGCTGGGGAGCGACTCCTGGCCCTGAGTGTCGGTAGCGGTCACAAAATAGCTGTATTGGGTGTCCGCACTCAGCCCCTGATCCTCGAAGCCCGGAGAGGGGGTGCGAGCGACCGCATTGCCGTCGCGGTACAAGGTGTAGAACTCCACCGGCCGCACACTACCGGAAACACCCCAGCTCAGGTTGACGCTGCTGCGACTGGTGCCCAGTACCATCAGGTTTCCAGGAGCACCTGGGCGCTCCGGCTCACCGCCATCGCCATGGATCAGCGGCGCATAGCGATGACGAAACTCCCAGTTGTAGGGCACACCCTGCCGACTGATGCCGGCATCCCAGTTCACCGACCAGGTCATCAACCCCTTGATGGCGTGACCGGCGCCCTGCAAGCGCTTGAACGCATTGCTCACCGCCGACGGGTCGATCACATAGCCGGTGGCCGCGGCATCGACGTTGCTTGGCAGGCCTATCACCAGCTTGTCCGCGGCAATGCGAGTGAAACCACGGGTACCGGAGGCCAGGCTTTCGCTCAGGTAGTAGAGGAAATCCTCTTTCATCGCGTCATTGTTCTGGGCGATCCAGGCGCCCTGCCCGCCATTGGCCTCCTGCACCCAGAGCCCGTCGCCTCCCTGGTTATAGAACTGCGGCGCGACAAAGTCGTAATAGCCTTCCAGGGCCTGCAGGTAGGCCACGTACTTGCCATTGCTGGTCAGGTAGGGAAACTCAGGCGCCATGCTGATGATGAAGTGCTTGCCCTGGCCGGCGTAATGATCCTTCACCAGCTTCAAGGCGGCAGGCAGCACACTCTTGTTGTCGGCAAAGTCGATGGCGCTCTGCTCCAGGTCGATATCCAGGCCATCGAAGCCGTAGGTTTCCACCAGACGGATGATTTCGTTGGCCAGGGGCTGTTCGTTGCCCTTGTGCAATTCGATATGGGCATCGGCGCCGCCCAGGGAGATCAATACCGCCCGGCCCTGGCTGTTGAGCACGCCCACCTGGCGCCGGAACTCGGCGTCCGAAAGGTTGTAGGGCTTGAAGGTGGGAATACCGTTGCCCTTCATGAAGGCCACTGCAACCACGTTGTATTCCTTGGGCACGTCCACCAGATCCAGGTTGGCGAATTGCCCCTGCTGGTAGCCGTCGCTGTGACCGGCAGCCCAGTTGTGCCAGAAGCCCATGAGCACCTTCTTGCCGGCAATGCTCGGCATCAGGGAAGCAGCATCTGCGGCCTGACTCTTGATTAATGCAAAATCGATCTTATCCACGTTCTAATCCTTCAGAACTGTCAGAAAATATTAACTACCTGAAACTTATTTAAAGTCCAGATCGAAAGCCTGATAAAAGCCATTGCCGGTATTGGCAACAATCCACACCAGTACTACAACATGGTGGCCCTTTTTATTTTTGGGCAGCACAACTTCATGATGAGTCTTGGCTTTCAATACCGAACCGAACTTGTCGAATGGCACTTCGGTGTAGAAGTCCTGATAAAAAGCCTGGGGTTCCAGCTGGGCGCGACTGATGCGCTGTTTCGGGTCCCAGCCGTCCTTGGTGATGAACCAGTTGTAGCCCCGGGTAACGTGAGGGGCGGTGTATTCCCACTGCACCTGGAACACCTGGCCCGGGTTCACGTTCACCAGCGGCCAAGTGAAGGGCCGGTTGATCTTTTTCGACATTTCCTCGTTGGTGAAGTTGATGCAATCGCGATCATCAACCTTGCCGCCACTGAGAATATGACCGTCGGCGGGTGGCGCGACACTGGCCACATCGCTGTCGTAAGGCTTTGGGAAAGGACCGGCGGCGAGGGCCGGAAAGTTTTTCCCGCCTTCCATCTCGTTGACCTGCCAGGTTCCCAGCAGCCCCAGTTCTACCGCTACCGCACCGCGGCTGGACGGAGAAACAACGCGACCATGTTTTAGTTGAGCCTGTGGCTTATTCATATCTTTCACTCCATTGATTAATTAACTACTGCTCCTTATTGAGCACCCTCAACTTAGCGCACTTTTCCCTGCTTTTTTCATCACCACAAAAACTAACCATTCAGGACAATTTACAAAAGTCCGCCCCAGCCCCCTTAATCCCTGGACTTCCTTATTTCAACTGACAGTTTGAAGAGGCAATGTATTACACGCTTTGCTACAGGCTTATTGGGTGTTTCCACAGATCGCCAATAACAGCTGGCCTGACCAGCTGGAAACCCTTCCCCAGAAATGACAAAACCCGGCCGATGCCGGGTTTGTACCTGATAGCGTCAAATGCCAACGCCAGTGACTATCCTCTGCGTTACAGACAGGTCGCTAGCGCCGCCAGGCGACGCTTCGAGACATAGCTGTCTGCAACCGCATAAAAGTGGACGGTGGTCGTCGCTGCCTCGGCCTTGATATCGACAAAAGTCTCGGCGGAACGGGTATACACGGTGTACCCCCCTGCCTTGCCCGGTTGCAGATAGGCAGCGGCATCGACACCAAAGACCGACTCGTCCTGCCAGGCGAACTGCACACATTGCGCTACCAGTTGATCAGCCTTGGCCGAGGCCAGGGTTTTGTTGGGCGTTCGGGCCCGAGCTTCATCCATGGTAGAGCTCGCACAACCAGCCAATAGCGCCGCCACCATTACCGCCATCAAAACCCGCATGCTGCCTCCTCCTCCTGAAAACGCGAGAGTATCGCTCAGGCCGCGTTAAAAAGGCGCGCGAACAGCAGAAAAACTCCCCCGCGCCCACTCAGCACTCCGCCAGGGAGGACGCCAGCTGGGCGATCGCCTCCTGGTCCTCATCTCCGAGGTGGCGGTAGTTCTGAATAATGGTGCTTTCATCCAGGCTCAGGCTGCCCTCGGACAAGCGCGAGCGCTCGCCGGTCAACACATAAAGCAGGTCAACGCCGTGGCGCCCGATGGCCATCAGGTAATCCGATTTGGGCACCCGCTCACCGCTCTCGTAACGGCCCTGGGCGTTGGCTTCAACACCGCCAATGGCACCGAATTCCTGCTGGGAGAGCCCCAACGCCTTGCGCTGTTCTTTCAAGCGCTCACCAAAGGTCTGCATAACCATCCTCATTCAACAAGGTGATGGTTTTACGACCGTATCGGCCGCAGAAGGTGCACTTTGTTTGCCCACACCATTGCCAGCCCCCGGGCAAAAGATTAACCTGCGCGCCCTTTCCACACTTTTGCCAAGGAGATCCACCATGCAACAGCTGATCACCCCTTGCAGGACGTGCCTGGTTTAAACGCTGCAACCGCTACCCGCTAGCGCCTTCGCTTAACCCCCGCTTCGTCCTGCCACTACCTGAATATTTTTTTCCAATCAGGAATTGGACATGGACACTTGCATCCGTCATTTGTCGAACGGCGTCTCTCTGATCGCCTCCGACACCACCTGGATCGAAGACAAAGCGCTCCAGCAACTGCACACCACCGCACAACTGCCCGGCATGCGCCAGGTCGTCGGCATGCCCGACCTGCATCCAGGCCGGGGCTATCCGGTGGGCGCGGCATTTTTTTCCACCGAAGTGGCCTACCCGGCGCTGGTGGGCAACGACATCGGCTGCGGCATGGCGCTGTGGCAAACCGACCTCTCCAGCACTCGCCTCAACCTCGACAAGCTGGAAAAGAAAATCGGCAATATCGACCTGCCCCTGGATGAGCAGTGGGATGAACAACGCGCGCAACTGGCATTGCCCGTCAGCGGTCATGAGCACTCCCTGGGTACCATCGGCGGCGGCAACCACTTCGCCGAACTGCAACAACTCGATCAGGTCCATGACGCCGACACCCTGCAAGCACTGGCACTGGACCCGAAAGCCTTGCTGCTGCTGGTGCACAGCGGCTCCCGAGGGCTGGGAGAGGCCATTTTGCGCAGCCACGTCGACCAACACGGCCACAACGGCCTGTTGATGACCAGCACCGCCGGCGCCCAGTACCTGGAGCAGCACGACCAGGCCTTGCGCTTTGCCGAGGCCAATCGACGGCTGATCGCCGAGCGCCTGCTGCACAATCTGCGGGCCAAGGGCCAGCCGCTGCTGGATATCAATCACAACCTGGTGTCTGCGGCGCAGGTCGACGGCGTATCGGGCTGGCTGCATCGCAAGGGCGCCACGCCATCGGACCAGGGTCCGGTGGTGATTCCCGGCTCTCGTGGCGACTACAGCTACCTGGTGCAACCGCTCCCCCAATCGTTCAGCCTCTACTCCCTGGCGCACGGCGCCGGGCGCAAGTGGCTGCGCAGCGACTGCAAGGGCCGGCTGGCAACGCGCTTCAGCTTCGATCAACTCAAGCGCACCCAGCTGGGCAGCCGAGTGATCTGCGAGGACCGCGGCCTGATGTACGAAGAGGCTCCCGAAGCCTACAAGAGCATCGACAGCGTGGTGGGCAGCCTGCGCGACGCCGGCCTGGTGAAGATCATCGCCCGACTCAAACCGGTATTGACCTACAAACGCCGGGGGTGCTGCTGATGATGTTGCTACAGCTGTCCTCCGCCCAAGGGCCTGCCGAATGCGAATTGGCAGTAACCCACGCATTACGCCGCCTGCATCACGAAGCCGAAGCGCAGAACGTGCGCCTCGGCATCATCGAGCAGGTTGCCAGCCAGGCTCGCGACGCCCATCGCTCGGTGCTGGTCAGCCTGGATGGCGAGCACGCCGCAAACCTGGCTCGACGCTGGACAGGCACCCTGCTGTGGATCTGCAAAAGCCCTCTGCGGCCCGCACATCGACGCAAGAACTGGTATTTCGCCGGCCAGCCATTCTGCGCCCTGGAAGAAGCCGAGGGCGGCGAGATCCGCTTCGAGGCCATGCGCGCTTCCGGCCCCGGCGGGCAGCACGTGAACAAGACCGACTCCGCGGTACGCGCCACCCATGTAGCGACCGGCATCAGCGTCAAGGTGCAGTCCGAACGCAGCCAGCACGATAACAAGCGCCTGGCTCGTCTACTGATCCAGCAACGGCTTGCCGATCGGCAAGAGCAATCCGTACAGGAACTGCGCTTGCAGCGTCGTGACGCCCATCACCGGGTTGAACGGGGCAATGCCGTGCGTACCTTCAGTGGTAGCGCCTTCACCCCTCTGGACTGACCCGCCCTGGTTCGGGAAGCCGATCGTCACGACGGCTCCCCGAACTAGGTTGGTGGCTACAGAGGGCAATACGTAAAAGATCTTGAACCGGTGACCGATGCGGCAAATGCAGAGGACGCTGAAGACATGGAGCAGAGTCCCGATGAACAACTACTTCGATAGCCCCTTCAAGGGCATCACGCTTGATCGGCAAGTCACCCACCCGAATATTCGAGTAGGTCGTTTCAGCTACTACTCAGGCTACTACCACGGCCATAGTTTCGATGAGTGCGCGCGCTACCTGCCCCACGAGGAAGGTGCGGACAAGCTGATAATCGGCTCTTTCTGCTCAATCGGCTCGGGAGCCGCATTCATCATGGCCGGCAACCAGGGGCATAGAAGCGAGTGGATCAGCACCTTTCCGCTCTACTGGATGCCCGAGGAACCGGCCTTCGCGGGCGCGCAGAATGGATATCAAGCCGCAGGCGACACGGTGATAGGCAATGACGTCTGGATCGGTTCCGAAGCCATTGTCATGCCGGGCATCAGGATCGGCGATGGCGCCGTGATAGGCACTCGAGCCCTGGTGACACGGGACGTGGAACCCTACGCAATCATCGGCGGTAACCCCGCTAAGACGATTCGCAAGCGCTTCGATGATCGGCGTATCGAGATGCTTGTGGAAATGCAGTGGTGGAACTGGAGCAGCGAGCAGTTGAAAGCAGTGATGCCACTGATGACCAGTGCCAATGTCGAGGCGCTGTTTGAACATTGGCAGGAGCACATCCGCCCCGACTGATCACTGGCCAAGATCGCAGCGAGCGCTGCAATGCCAGTGGGCTTCTTGGCGGATCGTGCAAAGCCATCAAAATGGCCAGAAACAAAAAAGGGGCTCACCTTTCGGTGAACCCCTTCTAGACCGCCCAGCAGAGCGGGTTTTGTTTGGTAGGCGCGATTGGACTCGAACCAACGACCCCCACCATGTCAAGGTGGTGCTCTAACCAACTGAGCTACGTGCCTGCTGTGAGGCGGCATTCTACGGAATTCCAAAGGGGTGTCAACACCTTTTTTGCAGCTAAGCCTATGAATATGCGAATTTTTTAATTTTCGCGGGATGAAGAAGTTTTTTCTTCTGTCTGGCAGCTCATTTGCAACTCAGGTAGCATCGGCGCACTCGTAAAATATATTAAACACATGAGGTCGCAGGATGGCGAACATTCCCTACCCACAGTCCTATTACGCGGCATCGGCCAATGCGGCTCCGGAACGTCCGATGCTCCAAGGCGAGATTGAAACCGATGTCTGCGTGATCGGTGCGGGTTATACCGGCCTGTCCAGCGCCCTGTTCCTCCTGGAAAACGGCTTTCGTGTGACCGTACTGGAGGCCGCCAAGGTCGGCTTTGGCGCTTCAGGGCGCAATGGCGGGCAGATCGTCAACAGCTACAGCCGCGATATCGACGTGATCGAACGCAGCGTCGGCCCCAAGCAGGCACAACTGCTGGGACAGATGGCCTTTGAGGGCGGCCGGATCATTCGTGAACGGGTGGCCAAATACCAGATCCAGTGCGATCTGAAGGACGGCGGTGTATTCGCAGCACTGACCAGCAAGCAGATGGGTCATCTGGAGTCGCAGAAGCGCCTGTGGGAGCGCTACGGTCACACCCAGCTGGAATTGCTGGATGAGCGGCGCATCCGCGAAATCGTGGCCTGCGATCAATACAAGGGCGGCATGCTCGACATGAGCGGCGGCCACATCCATCCACTGAACCTGGCACTGGGTGAAGCGGCTGCCGTGGAGTCGCTGGGCGGCACCCTCTATGAGCAGTCCCCGGCAATCCGCATCGAGCGCGGCGCCAATCCGGTGGTCCACACGCCCCAAGGAAAGGTCCGCGCCAAATTCATCATCGTTGCCGGCAATGCCTACCTGGGCAATCTGGTTCCGGAGCTGGCAGCCAAGTCCATGCCTTGCGGAACCCAGGTCATCACCACCGAGCCCCTGAGCGATGAGCTGGCAGCCAGCCTGTTGCCCCAGGATTACTGCGTCGAAGACTGCAACTACCTGCTGGACTACTACCGCCTCTCCGGCGACAAGCGCCTGATTTTCGGTGGCGGCGTGGTGTATGGCGCCCGCGACCCGGCGAACATCGAGGCCATCATCCGACCGAAAATGCTCAAGGCCTTCCCGCAACTGCAGAACGTGAAGATCGATTACGCCTGGACCGGCAACTTCCTGCTGACGCTGTCGCGCCTGCCCCAGGTTGGGCGCCTGGGGGACAATATCTACTACTCCCAGGGCTGCAGCGGCCACGGCGTGACCTACACCCACCTGGCCGGGAAAGTCCTGGCGGAGGCCCTGCGCGGCCAGGCTGAGCGCTTTGACGCCTTTGCCGACCTGCCTCACTACCCCTTCCCCGGCGGCCAGTTGCTGCGCACGCCATTCACCGCCCTGGGCGCTTGGTACTACAGCCTTCGGGACAAGCTCGGCTTCTGAAAGCCGAACCTCCTTGCAAGCACAAAAAAACCGCCGAGCAGGCGGTTTTTTGTGTTCGATCAGCAGCAAGCAAAAGACGCTGCCAAAGAGCGAATCCCGAAAACAAAAAACCCCGGTCTTGCGACCAGGGTCTTTGCTATCGATGCGAAACAAGCTGTTGGCTTGTCTCGTTGCTTCAAGGCGTTCAGTGATCCTTGAGGCTGATATGGCGCAGCGGACGGGACTCGAACCCGCGACCCCCGGCGTGACAGGCCGGTATTCTAACCGACTGAACTACCGC
>NZ_JBQOIE010000017.1:0-127771 GCF_052665325.1 Pseudomonas sp. 8(2025)
GGAGCGGGCTTGCCCGCGAAGGCGGCCTCAGGGTTTGCACAAGGCCCGCGGGCCTCTTCGCCGGCAAGCCGGCTCCTGCGGGATTTTGTGCGGGTCAGTGTCGCAGGACGGGGGCTTGGGGGTGGGGGCTGGGGAACGCTTGCTCATAGGCCCGGCACAAGCGCAGCACTTGCTCGTCGGCAAAGCGTGCGCCGACTACGTGCAGGCCCACGGGCAGGCCGTCGTCGGCAAAGCCGCAGGGCAGTGAAGCCGCCGGCTGCTGGGTCAGGTTGAAGGGGTAGCTGAAGGGCGTCCATTCCATCCATTCCCCCAGGCCCGAGCCCGGTGGGACGTTGTGTCCGGCGGCGAACGCAGTCAGGGGCAGCATGGGCGAGAGCAGCAGGTCGTAGCGCTCATGGAAGGCGGCCATGTGGGCCACCAGGGCGGCGCGCGCCTCCAGGGCGGCGCTGTAGTCGCTGAGGCTGATGCCTTCGCCCTGTTCGGCGATGCGCAGCAGGCCCGGGTCCAGCAAGGCGCGCTGGGCGGGGCTGAGGGCTGCGGTCAGGCGCGCCGCTCCGGAGAACCACAGGGTATTGAACATCTCCAGGGGATCACTGAAACCGGGATCGACCTGCTCGATCTGTGCCCCCAGTTGCGCCAGGCGCTCCACCGCCCGGGCCACCACTCGCGCCACTTGCGGGTCGACCTTGACGTAGCCGAAGTCCGGGCTGTAGGCGATGCGCAGGCCCTTGAGGCTGGCATTTTCCGGTAACCAGGGCGTGCTGCGCGGTGCGCCGAGCAGGCCGTCACGGGCATCCGGGCGGGCCACGGTCTGCAGCATCAGCACGGCGTCATCGACGCTGCGGGTCATCGGCCCCAGGTGCGAGAGGATGTTCATCGCGCTGGCCGGCCACTGCGGCACGTAGCCGAAGGTCGGCTTGATGCCGAAGGTGCCGGTGAAGGCGCAGGGAATGCGGATCGATCCGCCGGCATCGCTGCCCTGGTGCAACACGCCGAGGTTCAGCGAGGCCGCCGCCGCTGCGCCGCCGGAAGAGCCGCCGGCCGTCAGGCGAGTGTCCCAGGGGTTGCGAGTGATGCCGTACAAAGGGTTGTCGGTCACGCCTTTCCAGCCGAATTCCGGAGTGGTGGTCTTGCCCAGCAGCACCGCGCCGGCCGCGCGCATGAAGCCGGAGAAGGGCGCATCGACCTCCCAGGGGCCGGTGGCCGCAGTGGTTTTCGAGCCCTTGCGGGTGGGCATGCCACGGGTCAGGGTCAGGTCCTTGATCGACGCCGGCAAGCCGTCCAGGGCGCCGCAGGGCTGGCCCTTGAGCCAGCGCTGTTCGGAGGCCCGTGCCGCGTCCAGGGCCCCTTGGTGGTCGATATGGCAATAGGCGTTGACCAGCGGATTGAAGCGCTCGATACGTGCCAGGGCGTCCTCGGTGACCTCCACCGGTGACAGGCGCTTGTCACGGTAATGGCGCAGCAGTTCGACGCCGCTCAGGGCGGCGATGTCAGTGGCTTGCTTCATAGCGATTGAGCTCCTTGAGCGGCATTGACCATGGCCCGCAGCAGGACCGCGCAGCCGTCGGCCAGGTCCTGGGGCGCGGCGTTTTCAATTTCGTTGTGGCTGATGCCGCCCTCGCAGGGCACGAAGATCATCCCTGCCGGGCCCAGCTCGGCGATGAAGATCGCGTCGTGCCCGGCGCCGCTGACGATGTCCATATGGCTCAGCCCCAGGTGCTCGGCGCCCTGGCGCACGGCGGCAATGCAGGCGGGGTCGAAGTCCAGCGGCGGGAAATCGGCGGTGGCGGTCAGCTCGAAGCTCAGGCCGTGCTGGCGGCAGCTGTCTTCGATCACCTGGCGCACTTCATCGACCATGGCTTGCAACCGGTCGGCGTGCAGGTGGCGCAGGTCGAGGGTCATCTGCACCTGCCCGGGGATCACATTGCGCGAGCCTGGGTGCAGGCTCAGGCAGCCCACGGTGCCGCAAGCATGGGGCTGATGGGCATGGGCGATGCGATTGACCGCGCTGACCACTTGCGCCGCGCCCACCAGGGCGTCCTTGCGCAGGTGCATCGGCGTCGGCCCGGCGTGGGCCTCGACCCCGCTCAGGGTCAGGTCGAACCACTTCTGGCCCAGGCAGCCCATGACCACGCCAATGGTGGTCTGGCGGTCTTCCAGTACCGGCCCTTGCTCGATATGCGCTTCGAAATAGGCGCCCACCGGATGGCCGAGTACCGCACGCGGACCGGCATAGCCGATGCGCTGCAACTCGGCGCCCACCGACAGGCCCTGTTCGTCCTGCTTGGCCAGGGTCTCGGCGAGGTCGAACTTGCCGGCGAACACCCCCGAACCCATCATGCACGGCGGGAAGCGCGAGCCTTCCTCGTTGGTCCAGACCACCACTTCGATCGGCGCCTGGGTTTCCAGGCCCAGGTCGTTCAGGGTGCGGATCACCTCCAGCCCGGCCATCACCCCGTAGCAGCCGTCGAACTTGCCGCCGGTGGGCTGGGTGTCGATATGGCTGCCGGTCATCACCGGGGCGCGGTTCGGGTCACGCCCGGCGCGGCGGGCGAAGATATTGCCGATGCCGTCCACGCTGACGCTGCAGCCGGCCTCTTCGCACCAGCGCACGAACAGGTCCCGGGCCTGGCGGTCGAGGTCGGTGAGGGCCAGGCGGCACACGCCACCCTTGGCGGTGGCGCCCAGTCGGGCCAGGTCCATCAAGGACTGCCAGAGGCGCTCGCGGTTGATCAGCGGGGCATTGCTTTGCAAGGACTGCAGTGGGTCCAGTCGACTGTTCATGGCATTTCTCCCGTCAGGCGCTCAGGGCCAGGTAGCGGTTCTTGATGGTCGGGTCGGCGCGAAATTCGGCGGCGCTGCCCTGGTAGACCACGCGGCCCTGTTCGAGCACGTAGTGACGGTCGGCGAGCTTGTCGCAGACCATCAGGTTCTGTTCCACCAGCAGCACCGGAAGGCCGCCTTCCTTGAGGGTGCGCAGGATCTTCACCAACTCGTCGACGATCACCGGCGCCAGGCCCTCGGTGGGTTCGTCGAGGATCAGCAGCTTGGGGTCATTGAGCAGGGCACGGGCGATGGCCAGCATCTGCTGTTCGCCGCCGGACAGGGCGTGGCCGGCGTTCTTGCGGCGTTCCTTGAGCCGCGGAAACATTCGGTAGATGTCGTCCAGCTGCCAGCGGCTGGTCTTACGCTGGGCGATGTGCAGGTTTTCCTCGACGCTGAGCAGGCGAAAGATGCCCCGGTGTTCCGGCACCAGGGCCAGGCCCTGGCGGGCGATCTCGAAGATTTTCTGGCCCACCAGTTGCTGGCCGTTGAAGTGGATCTGGCCCTGGCGCGGGCAGATGATCCCCAGGATGCTGCGCAAGGTGGTGGTCTTGCCCGCGCCGTTGCGCCCCAGCAGGGTCACCAGTTCACCGGCCTCCACCTTGAGCGAGACGCCTTCGAGCACGTGGCTCTTGTCGTAGTAGGAATGGATGTTCTCGACGGTCAGCATCAGGCGGCTTCTCCCAGGTAGGCGACACGCACACGCTCATCGGCGCGTACCACATCCGGCGTGCCCTCGACCAGGATCTGGCCGTGGCTCATCACGGTGATGCGCTGGCTGATGGACATGACGATGCTCATGTTGTGTTCGATCAGCAGCACCGTGTGGTCGCGGCCCAGGTCGCTGATCAGTTGGGTCATGATCGGAATGTCATCGATACCCATGCCCGAGGTGGGCTCGTCGAGCATCAGCAATTGCGGTTTCGAACAGATCGACATGCCCACTTCCAGCACCCGTTGCTGGCCGTGGGACAGCTCGCCGGCCAGGGTCTGGGCCCGGGCCGTGAGTTGCAGGCGCTCCAGCACCTGGTCGGCCACCTCCAGGTGCTCGCGGCGGCTGTCCACGTGGCGCCAGAAGTTCAGGGCCCCCAGGCCGTCGCGGCCCTGGGCGGCCAGGCGCAGGTTCTCCCGCACGCTGAGGTTCTGGAACAGGCTGGTGAGCTGGAAGGAACGCGCCATGCCCAGGCCGACCCGGCCGTGGGCGGGTTTCTTGATGATGTTCTTGCCGTTGAAACGGATGGCCCCGGCGGTGGCCTGGCGTTCGCCGGTCAGGCAGTGGAACAGGCTGGTCTTGCCGGCGCCGTTGGGGCCGATGATGGTGTGGATGGTGCCGGCCTCGACCTTGAGGTTGACCCCGTTGACCGCGTGGAAGGCACCGTAGGCCAGCTCCAGGTTCTGGGTTTCCAGCAGGTACTGCGCAGGCTTGCTCATGAGCGTTTCTCCTCGGCCAGCAAGGCCGTCTTGCGTGAACCTTTGAGGCGTTCCGCCAGGCTCGACAAGCCGCCCCACAAACCGCCACGCATGAACACCACCACCAGGATCAGGATCACCCCCAGCAGAATCAGCCAGCGTGGCCACAGCTCGGAGAGGAACTCGCCCAGCAGCACGATGGCGCCGGCGCCGAGCAGGGAACCGAACAGCGAGCCGGTGCCGCCGACGATGGTCATGATCAGGATGTTTTCCGACATCGCCAGGTCGATGTTCGACAGCGGCACGAAGTGCAGGAGCATGGCGTACAGCGCCCCGGCAATCCCGGTGACCGCGCCGGAGAGCATGAACACCAGGATCTTGAAATGCCGGGTGTCGTAGCCGATGGCGGCGGCGCGGGTTTCGTTCTCGCGGATGGCCATCAGGGTGCTGCCGAACGGCGAGGCGATCACCCGCCGAGCACCGATGAAGATCAGCAGGAACAGCACCGCGACAAAGCCGTAGAAATAGCGCGCGTCGGCCAGGGACAGCAGCACCGTGTCGCCGATGCGGATCTCCGGGCGCGGCACGCTGAGCAGGCCGTTGTCGCCGCCGGTCCAGTCGCTGAGGGTGTAGGCGATGAAGTAGGCCATCTGGCTGAAGGCCAGGGTCAGCATCACGAAGTAGATGCCGGTACGGCGGATCGCCAGGGCGCCCACCAGCAGTGCCAGCAAGGCTCCCACCAGCGCCGCGCCGAGCAGGGCACTGAACAGCCCCAGCTGCAGATGGATCATCAACAGGGCGGCGCAGTAGGCACCGGCGCCGAAGAAGATGCCCTGGCCGAACGACAGCAGCCCGGTGTAGCCCAGCAGCAGGTTACAGGCCAGTGCGGCGAGGGCGAAGATCAGGATCTCGCTGGCCAGGGTCGCCGACGGCAGCACCAGGGGCAGGCCGATCAGTACCGCGATCACCAGCCACAGCAGGCCGCGCGATTGAGTCTTGGCAAAGGGCAGGGGATTTTTCTCGCTCATGATCATGCTCTCCCGAACAGGCCGTAAGGGCGCACCAGAATGACTGCCGCCATGGCGCCGTAGATCATCAGGCTGGCGCCCTGGGGCCAGAGGCTGGTCATCAGGCTTTGCACCACCCCCACCAGCAGGCCGCCCACCAGGGCGCCGCCGAACGAGCCCATGCCACCGATCACCACCACCACGAAGGCCACCCCGAGAATCTCCGGGCCGACAAAGGGCTGGGCGCCGCGCAAGGGCGCGAACAGCACCCCGGCGATCCCGGCCAGGGCCACGCCGAGGGCGAAGGTCATGGAAAACAGGCGAAAGATATTGGTGCCCAGCAGCGACACGGTCTCGGTGCTTTCACTGCCGGCCCGCACCAGGGCACCGAAGCGCGTGCGCTCCAGCAGCAGCCACAGGCCCAGCCCCACCAGGGCCGAGAACAGGATCAGGAACAGGCGGTAGTAGGGGTAGACGAAGTCGCCGATCACCAGCACCCCGCGCAGCAGTTCCGGCACCGCCACGGCCTTGCCCACCGGGCCCCAGATCATCACGCTGGCTTCCTGGATGATCAGCGCGATGCCCAGGGTCACCAGGATCTGGAACATGTGCGGCAAGTGGTAGATGCGCTGGATCAACAGGCGCTCGATGATCCAGGCCAGGGCCGCCACCACCAGGGGCGCGAGCACCAGGGCCAGCCAGAAGTTGCCGGTCAGGCTGACGGCGGTGTAGCAGATGTAGGCGCCGAGCACGAAGAACGCGCCATGGGCGAAGTTGACGAAGTTCAGCAGGCCGAAAATGATCGTCAGGCCCACCGCGATCAGGAAGTAGATCATCCCCAGCCCGAGGCCGTTGAGGATCTGGAACAGGTACAAATTAAGCATGCAGGAACCCTCGGCAGGGAGCCCTTGGACGGAGCCCGCTGCCTGTAGCCAGCGATAGAAGTGTCGAGCGTCAGGCCAGGGCGCAGCCGGTGGCGCTGACATCCGGAAACGAGCGACCGGCGCTGAGCACTTCGGCCAGGTCGTCCTTGTCGCGCATCGTGGCGGCGGCCTTGCCCACCAGCAGGTAGTAATCCTTGATCACCTGATGGTCGCCGGCGCGGATGCTCTCCTCGCCGGTGGGGCCCTGGTAGGTCAGGCCCTGCATGGCCTTGGCCACGGTAGCGCCGTCAAAGCTGCCGGTGGCGGCAATGGTGTCGAGGATGATCTTGCTGCCGATGTAGTCGGCGGCCAGCGGGTAGGTGGGGTTGATGCCGTACTTGGCCTGGGTCAGCTTCACCAGTTCGCGATTGAGCGGGGTGTCCACCTGGTGCCAGTACTGCGCGCCGAGGTAGACGCCTTCCAAGACGTCGCTGCCCAGCTCCTGGAACTGGTCGAGCCCGGCGGACCACACCAGCAGCACCTTCATGCGTTCCTTGATGCCGAAGTTCACCGCCTGGCGCAGGGCGTTGGATGACTGGCTGCCGAAGTTCAACAGCACCAGCACATCAGGGCGGGCGGCGATGGCGTTGGTCAGGTAGCCGGAGAATTCCTGCTCCTGCAAGGAGTGGTAGCTGTTGCCGATGTGCTCGATGCCATGTTCGGCACACACCTGCTTCGCCCCTTCCAGCAAGGCTTCGCCGAACACGTATTGCGGGGTGATGGTGTACCAGCGCTTGGCCTCGGGCAGCAACTTGATCAGCGGCACCATGGTTTCGCGGATGGCACCGTAGGTTGGCACCGACCAGCGAAAGGTCGAGGCGTTGCAGTCCTTGCCGGTGACCTCATCGGCCCCCACCGGGGTCATGAACACCCCACCGACCTTGCCCACCTCCTTGGCCACCGCCAGCGCCGAAGACGACAGGGTGCAGCCCTGGAAGAACCGCGCGCCGTCCTGGGCAATCGCCTCCTGGACCCGGCGCACCGCCTTGCCGGCGTTGCCCTCGGTGTCGATCACCTTGTAGTGCAGCGGTCGCCCCAGCAGGGTCGGGTACTGCTCCACTGCCAGGCGCGAGCCCATGTCGGCGAACTTGCCGTAGCTGGCAAAGGCGCCGGACATCGACTTCAAACCGTAAAAGGTAAAGGGTTCGGCGGCAAAGGCGTTGCGCACCCCCAGCCCGAGGCTGAGGGCACCGCTAACGGCCAGACCGGCTTTCAACAACGTACGACGCTGCATGGGGTAACTCCCTGGTTTAGTTATTGGCAGGAGTGGCAATGGCGAATCGACGTAGCAGCCTGTGTTCAGGCTTGTTATTGGCAACGCGGTGGACGGCGGGCGCTATCGGTGGTGGTCGAACTCCAGCAGGAAGTGCTGGGTGACTTCGCCTTCCAGGGCGGTCATGTGGTGCTCGGCGTCGCACATGTGTTCGTGCATCAGCTGGCGCACTGCGCTTTCATCTTCGGCGCGCAAGGCCAGCAGCAAGCGTTTGTGGTAATCCAGGTTGGCGGCGTCGAACTGCTTGCGCTTGGGCTTGTAGGCCTTCTTCAGCACCACCAGGTCGCGCAGCAAATCGTTGAGAAACTGCGCCATGAAACTCAGCAGCGGGTTGGGGCAGGCCCGCCCCAGCAGGTTGTGGAACTCCAGCTCGGCGATGCGCTGCTCGCGCTGGCCGGCCTCGCTGTCCTCGGGGTGGCTGCAGAACTCGATGTTGTCCTGCAGCGCCTTGAAATCTGCCTCGCTCAAGCGCCCGATCACCGACACCGCCAGCTCCACCTCGATCACCTTGCGCAGTTGATAGACCTGCTCGCCGTCCATGTGCTGAAAGTGCAGGTAGTTGCGCAGCGCGCGGCTGGCCGGTTCGGTGCCGGCCTGGTTCAGGTAAGCGCCGCCGTTGGGCCCGGTGCGAGTGTTGACCAGCCCCTCCACCTCCAGCGCCTTGAGCGCCTCCCGGGCCGAGCCCTTGGAGCATTGGAAGCTTTCCATCAACTCCTTCTCGGTGGGCAAGCGATCCCCGGGGCGCAGGGCATCGGTGACGATGGAACGCTTCACCGACTCGACAATCACGTCGGAAAGCTTCTGGCGTTTGCGGCGAACGGGGCGTTTCAGCATGGGCGGCTATTTATCGTATTAATGCGGATAAATAGTAATAAATAGAGATGGGGGCGGCGCGTCAACCGCCTGAGGGAATGGGGTGTCGTTTTTGGTGTTGAGGGGTCGTAGCTGGACAACCGAGCGGCCTCCACCCCCGTCCAACCCTCACGAAACCCGCAGGAGCTGGCTTCAAGGTTTGCACAAGGCCTCAGGGCCTCTTCGCCTGCAGGCCGGTCCCTACGGAATTTTGCGCGATGCCGGACGCTTGTGTAGGAGCTGGCTTGCCAGCGAAGGCGGTCGCAAGGCTTGCACAAGGCTGCGGGCCACTTCGCCGGCAGGGCAGGACTTCCTGAGTTTGCTGTAGGACTCAGGAGCGCGAGTGTGGATCAAGCGCGCCGCAGGTTTAATGGCCGGGCTCAGTCGAAGCCGATGCTTGAACTGTGGCGGGTTTCGCGGTCGTGCAACTGGTCGATATTGGTTTCGTAGGTGCATTGGCCGCTGCAATGGTGCTCGTAGCTGATGCCTGGCTTGAATTGCAGTTTGAAGGTGGGCATGTCGCTCTGGGGCGCCGGGGTCTGGATGGGGGTGGCCGGTAACGGGGGCTGCGGGTAGCTCAGGTCAAGGCCTTCAGCCTGGGTCGAGAAGGCTGCCGCGAGCAGTGCGCCCGGGAAAAACGCTTTGCAACTGAACATCATTGAATCCGCATTGCCATAAAAGGGTTGCCGATTATAACGAGCCAGGGGCGAAAAATTTAGCCGTAATGGCTCTGGCCCGGATGCCTCGTGGGTTTTTAGGCACCTCGGGCCTTCGTACCGTGAAACATTTGTCACGGGGCAGCGAGACGGGCTGCTCCTACACTGCAAGTCACCTCCATGGCCAAGGACACTCCCCGATGCCGGCAAAATCCACCACCAGCATTCTCGATACGGTTGAGGGCCGGCGCCTGCAAGGCAGCGACGCCGAGCACTGGCGCCAGTGGGGGCCGTACCTGAGTGAGCGGCAGTGGGGCACGGTGCGCGAGGATTACAGCGCCGATGGCGATGCCTGGAGCTACTTTCCCCACGAACATGCCCGCAGCCGCGCCTACCGCTGGGGCGAGGACGGGCTGGCCGGGTTTTCCGACAAGGCCCAGTACTGGTGTCTGGGGCTGGCGCTGTGGAATGAACACGACAGCATTCTCAAGGAGCGCCTGTTCGGCCTGAACAACGCCGAAGGCAATCATGGCGAAGACGTCAAGGAGCTGTACTTCTACCTCGACGGCGTGCCCAGCCATGCCTATATGCGCATGCTCTACAAGTACCCCCAGGCGGCCTTTCCCTATGCCGATCTGGTGGCGGAAAACGCCCGTCGCGGCCTGAACGACACCGAGTACGAGATCCTCGATACCGGGGTTTTCGAGGACAACCGCTACTTCGACGTGACGGTGGAATACGCCAAGCACACGGCCGATGACATTTTCATGCACATCACCGTGCACAACCGTTTCCACCAGCCGGCGCGGCTGCGGGTGCTGCCCCAGGTCTGGGCGCGCAACACCTGGAGCTGGGGCGGCGACGCACCGCGGCCGAGCCTGCGCCTGGAGGGCGACAAGGTGCTGGCGCGGCATGGGCAACTGCCCGACCGGCAGATCACCGCCTGGGGGGCCGAGCCCTGCCAGTGGCTGTTCTGCAACAACGACAGCAATTTCCCCAAGCTGGACGGGCTGGCGTCACCCGGGCCGTTCAAGGATGGTTTCAACGACTACCTGGTGGATGGACAGGCCAGTGCGGTGAGTTTCGATGGTGGCACCCGGGTGGCGGCGCACTTCGTCCTGGATCTGGCGGGCGGCGAGAGCAAGCGCCTGTTCCTGCGCTTTGCCCCGGCCGGTAGCGAACCGGTCAGCGCCCGCCGCCTGTTCGAGCAGCGCCGGCGCGAGGCCGATGAGTTCTACGGGGCGTTGCAGCAAGGTATCGCCAGTAGCGACGCGCGCAATGTCCAGCGCCAGGCCCTGGCGGGGTTGCTGTGGTCCAAGCAGCTGTACTACTTCGACGTCAACCAGTGGCTTGATGGTGATCCCGGCCAGCCGGTACCCCCTAGTGAACGCGAGCATCTGCGCAACACCCATTGGCGCCATCTGTCCAACTGCGACATCGTCTCCATGCCCGACACCTGGGAGTACCCCTGGTATGCCTCCTGGGACTTGGGTTTCCAGGCGGTAGCCTTTGCCCTGATCGATCCCGGCTTTGCCAAGCAGCAGTTATTGCTGCTGGTGAAGGATCGCTTCATGCATCCCAACGGCCAGTTACCCGCGTACGAGTGGCGTTTTGACGACGCCAATCCGCCGGTGCACGCCTGGGCCTGCTGGCGGGTCTACCAGCAGGAAAAGTGCCTGACTGGCGTCGGTGACCTGGATTTTCTCGAACGCATATTCCACAAGCTGCTGCTGAATTTTTCCTGGTGGGTCAACCGCAAGGACGCAGAAGGCCGCAACCTGTTCCAGGGCGGCTTCCTCGGCCTGGACAATATCGCCCTGTTCGACCGCTCCGCCGCCTTGCCCGAAGGTTTCGCCCTGGATCAGGCCGATGGCACGGCCTGGGTCGCGGCCTATGCCCTGGACCTGATGCGTATCGCCCTGGAACTGGCCAAGCGCAATGGGGTGTACGTGGACATTGCGGTGAAGTTCTTCGAGCACTTCCTGTATATCGCCGGGGCCATCAACCGCGTGGATGAAAGCGCCGAGGGGCTGTGGGACGAACAGGACCAGTTCTTCTACGACGTGCTGCACCGCCCTGATGGGCAGAACGAACCCCTGCGCCTGCGCTCCATCGTCGGCCTGATGCCGCTGTTCGCGGTGCAGGTGCTGGAGCAGCATGAGCACGAAAACCTGCCGGGGCTGGCCCAGCGCCTGCTGGGCTTCTTGCATCACCGGCCGGACCTGGCGAGCCTGGTGTCGCGCTGGTACGAGCCGGGCAAGGGTAACCGCATGCTCCTGGCGCTGTTGCGCGGCGAGCGTACCAAGGACCTGCTCAAGCGCATGCTCGACGAAAGCGAGTTCTTGTCTGCCTACGGCATTCGTTCCCTGTCCAAGGCCTTCGAGCAGCCGTTCGCCATGCAGGTGGACGGCAAGCAGTTGTGTGCCCGCTATGTGCCGGCGGAGTCCGATTCACGGTTGTATGGCGGCAACTCCAACTGGCGCGGGCCGCTGTGGATGCCGATCAACTACATGCTGATCGAATCCCTGCGCGAGTTTCACCGCTACTACGACGTCAACTTCTCGGTGGAGTACCCGCGGGGCTCCGGGTATCTGGCGTCCCTGGAGGAAGTGGCCGACGGCTTGAGCCAGCGCCTGACGCGACTGTTTCTGCTGGACGAGGACGGGCGCAGGCCGTCCATGAGCGGCTACCCGCAGTTGCAGGTGGAGGCCGAGGACCGCGAGCTGGTGCTATTCCATGAATACTTCCATGGCGAAACCGGGCGCGGCCTGGGGGCTAGCCACCAGACCGGCTGGACGGCGCTGGTGGCGTTGCTGTTGCAGCCACAGCGCTGAAGTTGTCACCCGGCGAACCGGGCGACGGTTCAGGGGGGGAGGCTTTGGGTCAGCCCACCAGGGCGATGTCCTGGGGTTTGGCCCAGGCTTCGATCAGCCGCTCCGGGGTGCAGCAGGTCTTGCGCTTGTAGACGAAGTTGCTGCACTTCTCGGCGAAGCCCTTGCGGTTCTGCACCATGTCCATGTGCATCTCTTCCAGCTCGGCGTTGCGGCAGTGCTGTATCAACTGTGGGTCGGCATCCAGCTTGCGCTGGCGCAGGTGCTGGTAGCGCGGGTCGTTGAGCACGCCGTTGGCCCGCTGCAGCAGCCACAGGCCGAATTCGTCCGGGCAGCGTGGGCCGATTTCCTGGACCATGCCCATCTGCAGGGCCTGGAGCGCGCTGATGGGCAGGCAGGCTTCGGTCAGTTGCTTGGCCATGGGCTGGCCGACGGCGCGGGGCAGGCTGTAGGTCCAGTATTCGGAGCCGTACAGGCCCATGCTCTTGTAGTGGGGGTTGTAGACGGTGTCGGCGCGGGCCAGGACCACGTCCGCCGCCAGGGCCAGCATCAGGCCGCCAGCGCCGGCATTGCCGGTCAGGCCACTGACCACCAGTTGGCGGGCGGTGAGCAGCTCCAGGCAGACGTCGTCGATGGCCTGGATATTGGCCCAGGCTTCCAGGCCCGGTACTTCGGCGGCCTGGATCACGTTGAGGTGCACGCCGTTGCTGAAGGCACCGCGGCCGCCACGCACCAGCAGCACCTGGGTGTCCCGGGCCTTGGCCCAGCGCAGGGCGCTGACCAGGCGTTGGCACTGTTCGGTGCTCATGGCGCCGTTGTAGAACTCGAAGGTCAGTTCGCCGACCTTGCCCGTTTCGCGGTAGCGGATAGGTTGGTAGGCCTCGGTGCTGAACGGGCTGTTGGCCACCGACCAGTCCAGCACCGGGACATCGGCCAGGCGCTCGCCGAGCACGTGGCGGGCGGGGCGCTTGAAGGTTTCTTCGCCAGGCTGGGGCTTCTGGCGCAGGGAGCCGATCCACAGGCTGTGATCGCCGCAGGCCACCAGCACTGCATCGTCGTGCACCGCCAGCAGTTGCCCGGGCATGCCGGTGCGTGAATCCAGGTGGGCGTCGTAGACGTAGTACTGGCTGCCGGCGAGGCTGGCCAGGACGCCGGGCTGGCCATCAGCGGCGTCGATGCTGCGCTTGATGAACTGGGCGCTGTCGTGCCAGCTGAAGGTGCGGTCGGATTGCTTCATGTTCGGTTGCAGGCGCCCGAGGACCGAGGGTTTGTCGTAGTCCAGGGGCTGGGGGGTGTAGCCGTTGCGGAATTTCTCCACCACGTCGCGGATACAGTGAATCGCCGCGTCGCTCACCAGGCCGTTGTACAGCTCGGACTTGCGCAGCCCGGCGGGCAGGTTGAATTCGTGGGTCGACCAGATCGGCCCGGCGTCCATTTCTTCCACCGCCTGCAACGCGGTGACGCCCCAGCGCTTGAGTTCCTTGCTGATGGCCCAGTCCAGGGCGCTGGCGCCACGGTCGCCGACAATCCCCGGGTGAATGATCACCACTGGACGCTTGGGGTGGCTCCACAGCTGCTGCGGAACACGGTCCTTGAGGAACGGGCAGATCACCAGATCAGCCTGGGCTTCTTCGATCTGCCGGCAGACCTCTTCTTCACCGGTGAACAGCACCACGCTGGGGCGATGCCCGGCCTGGCGCAGGTCGAGCCAGGCGCGTTGGGTCAGGCCGTTGAAGGCGGTAGACAGCAGGATGATCTTCAGTGATCGCATAATGCAGACTCTTCCGTGAGTGATGGCGGTATGGCAGGTGGCTCCGGCTGAGCCGTCCCTGGCCGCGATGGAAGGCGCAAGAGTAGAGGGGCGTTGCGGGGTGGGAACTGACCGAGATCAATCAAGCGTCTCGCCTGAAATGCCAGCCGCCCAGCGGTATTGATTCAGGGCAAAGGCACGGGCCAGAGCGGTTGCGGCAGCCAGAAACGACGAATCCCGCCACAGGGGCGGGATTCGGGTACAGCCGGACCTTGCGCGGTCTTAGGCTGGGAACAGCTCGCTCAGTTTCATGGCCAGCATCATGTCGCCTTCGGCGCGCAGCTTGCCGCCCATGAAGGCTTGCATGCCGTCGGTCTCGCCGCTGACGATGCCGTCCAGGGTCTCGCCGTCCATCACCAGGGTGACCTGGGCGTCCGGGTTCTCGCCTTCCTTGAGTTCGCAGGTGCTGTCCTTGACGACCAGCGAGAAATGCTTGGAGTCATCGATGCGGAAACCGAAAACCAGGTCCAGGCCGGCAGCGGCAGCTGGGTTGAACTTGGCTTGCATGGCTTGTACGGCGTCAGCTACGGAGGTCATGGTTTGATCCTTTTATGGGGTGGTTACAGCAAGGGTCACAGTAAGCCGGGCTCAACGGAAGGTGATGAGCTCCGGGGCCTTCAACAGTTGCAGATGGGCATGACCGTTGAAGGAAGCCAGGGACACCTCGCGACCGCGGAACTTCAGCTGGTTGAGCGAGGTGTTGACGATTTGCCAATTGAGTTCGAAAGCCTGCTGGGCGGGCATCCGGGTAATCAGGTGGAGCAGGGCGGTTATGGTGCCGCCGGAGGTGAACACGGCGATCTTCTGCTGGTTGTTGGCTGCTTCGAGAATCCGTTGCAGGCCGCCCTGGACCCGTTCGACAAAACCCAGCCAGCTTTCCAGGCCCGGCGGGTCGTAGGTGCCGGCCAGCCAGCGCTGGATGATCAGGGCGAAGATGCGCTGGAACTCACCGCGGTTCTGCGCGGCGTTGCGCAGGATGTTCAGGGCTTCGGGTTCCTGGGGCAGCAGGTCGGGCAACAGGGCGCGGATGATGGCGTCGGCATCGAATTCGTTGAAGGCGGAATCTATTTCCAGGGCCGGGCTGTCAAAGCCTGCGGCGCTCATCTGTTCCAGAGCGGCCTGGGCGGTGTGCTGCTGGCGCCGCAGATCGCCGGACAGGCAGCGATCGAAGCCGATGCCCAGCGCTGCCAGGTGCTCGCCGAGCACCGCCGCCTGGCGCACGCCAGTGGCCGACAGCACGTCGTAGTCGTCTGCACCGAAGGAGGCTTGGCCATGTCGAATCAAGTAGATGCTGCCCACGTCCGCGTCATCCCGGTACGTTGAAAGTTTTGCGAGGTTATGAGGATGCCGGTGAGCTGTCAATGAAAAAACATACGCTTGTTTGAAATGATTGTTGGAGCTTGGTTACACAAGGTTTCCCGACTGGTGGCCGACCAGTCGCGCCGGTATGCTTTAGCCCATTACGCCGCTCGTTGGCAGCGGTCCATGTTTGAGGAGTCCCTGTGGAGTTTATCGCCGAATATGCCAGTTTCCTGGCCAAGACCGTGACCCTGGTGGTCGCCATCCTGGTGGTACTGATCACCGCCGCTGCGCTGCGCAGCAAGGGGCGGCGCAAGGGTGTGGGGCAGTTGCAGGTCAGCAAGCTGAATGATTTCTACAAGGAGCTGCGCGAGCGCCTGGAGCAGAGCCTGCTGGACAAGGATCAGCTCAAGGCCCTGCGCAAGGCCAAGAGCAAGACCGAAAAGAGCCAGAAGAAGCAAAAGAAACAGCCGGCCGAGGCCAAGCCCCGGGTCTTCGTGCTGGACTTCAATGGCGACATCAAGGCTTCGGCCACCGAAGGGCTGCGCCATGAAATCACTGCCCTGCTGAGCCTGGCAACGCCCAAGGATGAAGTGGTGCTGCGCCTGGAGAGCGGTGGCGGCATGGTCCATAGCTACGGGCTGGCTTCGTCGCAGCTGGCGCGTATCCGCCAGGCTGGCGTGCCGCTGACGGTGTGCATCGACAAGGTAGCGGCCAGCGGCGGCTACATGATGGCCTGCATCGGTGAAAAGATTATCAGCGCGCCGTTCGCCATCCTCGGTTCCATTGGCGTGGTGGCCCAGTTGCCCAACGTCAATCGCCTGCTGAAGAAGCACGACATCGATTTCGAAGTGCTGACCGCCGGTGAGTACAAGCGCACCTTGACGGTGTTTGGCGAAAATACCGAGAAGGGCCGGGAGAAATTCCAGGAAGACCTGGACGTCACCCATCAACTGTTCAAGAACTTCGTTTCCCGCTATCGCCCGCAACTGGCCATTGATGAAGTGGCCACTGGTGAAGTCTGGCTGGGCGTGGCGGCGCAGGAAAAACTGCTGGTGGACGAGTTGCAGACCAGTGACGAATACCTGGCGGACAAGGCCAAGAGTGCCGAGGTCTTCCACTTGCACTATGCCGAGCGCAAGAGCCTGCAAGAGCGGGTAGGGCTGGCGGCCAGCGGCTCCATCGACCGCGTGCTGCTGACCTGGTGGAGCCGCCTGACCCAACAGCGCTTCTGGTAACCCCCCGGCCTCGTAGGCGCTGGCTTTGTAGGAGCTGGCTTTGTAGGAGCTGGCTTGCCAGCGAAGGCGATCGCAAGACTTGCACAAGGCCCGAGGGCCTTTTCGCCGGCAAGCCGGCTCCTACAGGAGTGCGTCGTTTGCGGGCGTCTGCTGTAGGAGCTGGCTTGCCAGCGAAGGCGGTTGCAAGCTTTGCACAAGGCCCGAGGGCCTCTTCGCCGGCAAGCCGGTTCCTGCGGTAGGTGGGAGGCGCGGAAACAAAAAAGCCCTGGAGCGGGAAACCGTTCCAGGGCTTTTTGTTGGCGCCAGGGCTTAGCGGCGACGGAACAGCGGCAGCGGTTCGTCTGTGGCGGCCTGGTAGGTCACCGAGAAGTCCTTGAGGCTTTCCAGGGCTTCGTAGGGGTCCTTGTCGGCCCGCAGTGCATAGGCATCGAAGCCGCAACGGTGCAGGTAGAACAGCTGGTCGCGCAACACGTCGCCAATCGCTCGCAACTCGCCCTTGTAGCCGTAGCGGTCACGCAGCAGGCGGGCGTTGGAGTAGTTGCGGCCATCGGTGAAGGCCGGGAAGTTCAGGGCAATCACCTGGAACTGCTCGACGTCGTCACCGATTTCCTCGGCTTCTTCGTCCGCATCCAGCCATACGCCCAGGCCGCCATCGCGGGCCTTGAGGGCGTTAGCATGCTCGCGCCACAGGGCCAGTGGCACGATCAGGTCGTCGCAGTTGGAAATGCCGTCGAGGGTCGCGTCCTTGGGCAGCAGGTGCCAGGTTTCGTCGATGACCTCGTTGTTCTTAATGATTCGCTGCATAGACGCGCTCCTTGAAGAGGTCGATGCCAATACGTTGATAGGTGTCGATGAAGCGTTCGTCTTCGGTACGTTGTTCCACGTACACGTCGATCAGCTTCGAGATCACGTCGGGCATGTCGTCCTGGGCGAAGGACGGGCCGAGGATCTTGCCCAGGCTGGCATCGCGGCTGGCGCTGCCACCCAGGGACACCTGGTAGAACTCCTCGCCTTTCTTGTCCACCCCGAGGATGCCGATATGGCCCACGTGGTGGTGGCCGCAGGCGTTCATGCAACCGGAGATGTTCAGGTCCAGTTCGCCGATGTCGAACAGGTAGTCCAGGTCGTCGAAACGGCGCTGGATGGATTCGGCGATCGGGATCGACTTGGCGTTGGCCAGGGAGCAGAAGTCGCCGCCCGGGCAGCAGATGATGTCGGTCAAAAGGCCGATGTTCGGCGTGGCGAAGCCGTTCTCCCGCAACTCGCCCCACAGGGTGAACAGTTGGCTCTGCTCGACGTCGGCGAGAATGATGTTCTGCTCGTGGGAGGTGCGCAGCTGGCCGAAACTGTAACGGTCGGCCAGGTCGGCGATGGCGTCGAACTGCTTGTCGGTAACGTCTCCCGGCGCTACGCCGGTGGGCTTGAGCGACAGGGTCACGGCCACGTAGCCCGGCTTCTTGTGGGCCAGGGTGTTGCGCGTGCGCCAGCGGGCAAAGCCCGGGTGCTGCTGGTCCAGGGCGGCCAGTTCGGCGTCCTGATTGCTCAGGGTCTTGTAGTCCGGGTCGACGAAGTGCTTGGCCACGCGATGCACTTCGGCATCGGTCAGGGTGGTCTGGCCGCCGCGCAGGTGGGCCATCTCGGCCTCGACCTTCTCGGCGAACACTTCAGGGGTCAGGGCCTTGACCAGGATCTTGATCCGCGCCTTGTACTTGTTGTCACGCCGGCCGTAGCGGTTGTAGACCCGCAGGATGGCGTCGAGGTAGCTCAGCAGGTCCTGCCAGGGCAGGAACTCGTTGATGAAGGCACCGACCACCGGGGTACGGCCCAGGCCGCCACCCACCAGCACGCGGAAACCCAGCTCGCCGGCGGCGTTGTACACAGGCTCAAGGCCGATGTCATGGACTTCGATGGCCGCGCGGTCAGAGGTCGAGCCGTTGATGGCGATCTTGAACTTGCGCGGCAGGTAGGCAAATTCCGGGTGGAAGGTAGTCCACTGGCGGACGATCTCGCACCAGGGGCGTGGGTCGATCAGCTCGTCGGCGGCAACACCGGCGAACTGGTCGGTGGTGACGTTGCGCAGGCAGTTGCCGCTGGTCTGGATCGCGTGCATCTGCACGGTGGCCAGTTCGGCGAGGATGTCCGGGATGTCTTCCAGGGCCGGCCAGTTGAACTGCACGTTCTGCCGGGTACTGATGTGCGCGTAGCCCTTGTCGTAGTCGCGGGCGATCTTGGCCATCATCCGCGCTTGGCGCGAGGTCAGTTGGCCGTAAGGCACGGCGACCCGCAGCATCGGGGCAAAACGTTGGATATAAAGGCCATTCTGCAGGCGCAGGGGGCGGAATTCTTCTTCGCTCAGCTCGCCTGCCAGATAGCGTCGGGTCTGATCACGGAACTGCTTGACGCGGTCCTCGATGATCCGCTGATCGTACTCGTCGTATACGTACATATAGGTCCAGTTCTCAGGCTACAGGCGGCGCTCAAGCGCACTTGGCAAATACTGCGGTGAACGGCTTCGGTACGCTGCTCGGACTGGCGTCCAGCGCGGTTTTCGCCGGTCTCACCTCGTCTTGCCTTCGTTCACGCTTCACGCCACCCATGTAAGCAAATCTGCGCGCACGGCCGCGCACTCCCAACGGAGCCGCCGAACGATACCAGTTTGCGGTTATGCGCAAAAGTGATGTTTGAGTATATGCACAGAACCAAAACGACTAACGGTAGGGGCGTGAGAGTAACCCCATTTGTGGTAGGGGCAATCCTGGTCTTAACTGTGGACGTGTCTTTGAGCAGTCACCGACAAAATCTACTAGAGGCGATGCTATGAGCCATCCAACCAAAGTAAGGAAAAGTGACAGTAGCGTTGATGCTTGGGCCATTCTCTTTCTGATCATACTGGTCGTGGGTACGGCCGTGTTCTGGGTCAGTCACCAGTAGTCGAGCGATAAAAAAGAGCCTGAATTGTCGGACAATCATGACAATTTGCCGCCGTTGGCCAGCACTTTGCCAGTTATACTGCCTGGGCGAAATTCTGGGGCTCTTCTCGTAATGTTCAAGCGTCTGTGCAAGTGGCTGTTGTGCCTGAGTCTGCCGTTCTGGGCGGTCGCTCATGCCACATCGGTGGTGTTTCTCAATCCCGGCAATTCCACGGAGACCTTCTGGGTCAGTTATTCGCAGTTCATGCAGGCCGCGGCCCGGGACCTGGGGCTTGACCTGCGCATCCTCTATGCCGAGCGCGATCCGCAGAACACTCTGCAGCAGGCCCGGGAGCTGTTCCAGGGCCGCGACAAACCCGATTACCTGATGCTGGTGAACGAACAGTACGTGGCTCCGCAGATCCTGCGTCTGTCCCAGGGCTCCGGGATCAAGCTGTTTATCGTCAACAGCCCTTTGACCCTGGACCAGCGGGAACTGATCGGGCAGAGCCGGCAGAACTATTCGGACTGGATCGGCAGCATGGTGGGCGACGATGAGGAAGCCGGCTACCGCATGCTCAAGGAGCTGCTGCACAAGCTTGGGCCGGTCCCGGCAGGGCACGGCATCGAACTCCTTGCATTTTCCGGGCTCAAGGTCACACCTGCGGCGCAGTTGCGCGAGCGCGGCTTGCGCCGGGCCCTGGCCGAACATCCGCAGGTGCATTTGCGTCAGTTGGTCTATGGCGAATGGAACCGGGAGCGCGCCTACCGCCAGGCGCAACAGTTGCTCAAGCGCTACCCGAAAACCCAACTGGTCTGGTCGGCCAATGACGAAATGGCCCTGGGGGCCATGCAAGCGGCCCGGGAACTGGGCCGCAAGCCGGGAACGGATCTGCTGTTCAGTGGAGTCAACAGTTCGCCCGAGGCCTTGCAGGCCCTGATCGACGGCAAGTTGTCGGTGCTGGAGGCGGGGCACTTCACCCTGGGGGGCTGGGCCCTGGTGGCGTTGCACGATGATGCCCTGGGGCTGGACGCCCGGCGCCTGGGCGGGCCGGATTGGCAGCTGTCGCTGTTCCAGGCATTGACCCCGGCCCAGGCCCGGCAGTTGTTGCGCCTGGGGGATCAGGTGGGCACCAGGGTCGATTTTCGCGGGCTGTCCGCCCAAGGCAAGCCGGACAGCTACCGCTATCCCTTCGGTTTGCAGCTGTTGCTGCGCTGACGCCGCTTCAGACCCCCGCCAGGTGCATCGCCAGGTTGGCGATGCCCAGCAGCACCAGAACAAACAGGGTGGTGAACAGAATGCCCAGCACGATGAAGTGGCTGGGCTTGCCGTGGCTGAAGTCGCGGGCGCGGTTCTTCCCGCTCTGTACGCCGAAGGCGGCGGCCAGCACGCTTTGCAGCATCTGCAGGAAGGTCGGAGGCTGATTGTCCTTGCTTGGATCGTCCATAAATCCCTCGACACGGTTGGGTGTCAACAGAGCATAGACAATGCCGCCCGGGGTGGCGGGCGGTTGCAGGAATGGGCTTGCCAGCGAAGAGGCCCCGGGGACCGCCTTCGCCGGCAAGCCGGCTCCTGCACAACGTGGGTCAGTTGTCGTAGCCCAGGTTGGGTGCCAGCCAGCGTTCGCTCACGGCCAGGTCCTGGCCCTTGCGTTCGGTGTAGCTCTGGACCTGGTCCTGGTCGACCTTGCCCACGGCGAAGTACTGCGCCTGTGGGTGAGCGAAGTACCAGCCGCTGACGGCGGCCGCCGGGAACATGGCGAAGTGCTCGGTAAGGAACACGCCGCTACGGCCGGCACGGCCTTCGCTGGCCTCGGGGTCGAGCAGGGCGAACAGGGTGCTCTTCTCGGTGTGGTCCGGGCAGGCCGGGTAGCCCGGGGCAGGGCGGATACCGCTGTACTGCTCCTTGATCAGCGCCTCGTTGTCCAGTTGTTCGTCCTTGGCATAACCCCAGTACTCCTTGCGCACCTGCTGGTGCAGCCACTCGGCGCAGGCTTCGGCCAGGCGATCGGCCAGGGCCTTGACCATGATCGAGTTGTAGTCGTCGCCGGCATCCTGGTAGGCCTTGGCCACTTCTTCGGCGCCGATTCCGGCGGTGGTGATGAAGCCGCCGACGTAGTCGGTGACGCCGCTGTCCTTGGGCGCGACGAAGTCGGCCAGGGAGAAGTTCGGCTTGCCATCGGTCTTGATGATCTGCTGGCGCAGGTGGTGCAGGCGCGCCAGGGGCTGGCCGTCATCGCCGTAGACTTCCAGGTCGTCGTCCTGCACCTGGTTGGCCGGCCAGAAGCCGAACACGGCGCGGGCGCTGATCAGCTTTTCGTTGATCAGCTTGTCGAGCATTTCCCGGGCGTCCTTGTACAGCGCGGTGGCAGCTTCGCCCACCACCTCGTCTTCAAGGATGCGCGGGTACTTGCCGGCCAGGTCCCAGGAGATGAAGAACGGCGTCCAGTCGATGTATTCGGCCAGCACCTTGAGGTCGATGTTGTCCAGCACCCGGGCGCCGGTGAAGGCCGGTTTGACCGGCTGGTAGCTGCTCCAGTCGAACTGCGGCTTCTTGGCGATGGCCGCCGGGTAGCTCAGGCGCTCGGTGCGGGCGCTGCGGTTGGCGGTGCGCTCGCGCACTTCCACGTATTCCTCGCGGGTCTTCTGCACGAAGCCGGCCTTGAGCTCCTTGGACAGCAATTGGGTGGCCACGCCCACCGCGCGGGAGGCGTCGGTGACGTAGACCACCGCGTCATTGCTGTACTTGGGCTCGATCTTCACCGCGGTGTGGGCCTTGGAGGTGGTGGCGCCACCGATCATCAGCGGCAGGTGGAAATCCTGGCGCTGCATCTCGCGGGCGACGTGGACCATCTCGTCCAGGGACGGGGTGATCAGCCCGGACAGGCCGATGATGTCGCACTTCTGCTCCTTGGCCACCTGGAGGATCTTCTCCGCCGGCACCATCACCCCGAGGTCGACGATGTCGTAGCCGTTGCAGCCCAGGACCACGCCGACGATGTTCTTGCCGATGTCGTGCACGTCGCCCTTGACCGTGGCCATGAGGATCTTGCCCTTGGCTTCCGGCTTGTCGCCTTTTTCCAGCTCGATGAAGGGAATCAGGTGGGCCACCGCCTGTTTCATGACCCGGGCGGATTTAACCACCTGGGGCAGGAACATCTTGCCGGCGCCGAACAGGTCGCCGACCACGTTCATGCCGGACATCAGCGGGCCTTCGATCACCTCGATCGGGCGGCTGAAGCTCTGGCGCGACTCTTCGGTGTCTTCGACGATATGGGTGGTGATGCCCTTGACCAGCGCGTGTTCCAGGCGCTTGTTGACTTCCCAGCCGCGCCATTCCTCGGTTTCCGCTTCCTTGACGCTACCGTCGCCCTTGAACTGGTCGGCGATGGCCAGCAGCGCGTCGGTGCCGTTGGGCGTGCGGTTGAGCACCACATCTTCCACGGCGTCGCGCAGCTGTTGCGGAATCTGGTCGTAGATCTCCAGCTGGCCGGCGTTGACGATGCCCATGGTCAGGCCGTTGCGGATTGCATACAGCAGGAACACCGAGTGGATCGCCTCGCGCACCGGGTTGTTGCCGCGGAACGAGAACGACACGTTGGACACACCGCCGGAGCTAAGGGCATAGGGCAGCTCGTCGCGGATGTAGGCGCAGGCGTTGATGAAATCAACGGCGTAGTTGTTGTGTTCCTCGATGCCGGTGGCTACGGCGAAGATGTTCGGGTCGAAGATGATGTCTTCCGGTGGGAAGCCCACTTCATTGACCAGGATGTCGTAGGAGCGCTTGCAGATTTCCTTCTTGCGCGCCTCGGTATCGGCCTGGCCGACCTCGTCGAAGGCCATCACCACCACGGCGGCGCCGTAGCGCTTGCACAGCCTGGCATGGTGAATGAACTGCTCGACGCCTTCCTTCATGCTGATGGAGTTGACGATGCCCTTGCCCTGGATGCACTTGAGGCCGGCCTCGATCACTTCCCACTTGGAAGAGTCGATCATGATCGGCACGCGGGAGATGTCCGGCTCCCCGGCGATCAGATTGAGGAAGGTCACCATGGCCTTCTTCGAATCCAGCATCCCCTCGTCCATGTTGATGTCGATCACCTGGGCGCCGGCTTCCACCTGCTGCAGGGCGACTTCCAGGGCTTCGGTGTAGTTGTCCTCGCGGATCAGCCGGGCGAACTTGGCCGAGCCGGTGATGTTGGTGCGCTCGCCGACGTTCACGAACAGCGAGTTGCGATCGATGGTGAAGGGCTCCAGGCCCGACAGGCGGCAGGCCTTGGGGATGTCCGGGATCTGTCGCGGGGCATAACCGGCCACGGCCTTGGCGATGGCGCCGATATGCCCCGGGGTGGTGCCGCAGCAGCCGCCGACGATGTTGAGGAAGCCGCTCTGGGCGAACTCTTCGATGACCTTGGCGGTTTGTTCCGGCAACTCGTCGTACTCGCCGAACTCGTTCGGCAGGCCGGCGTTGGGGTGCGCCGAGACGTGGGTGCTGGCCTTGTTCGACAGCTCTTCCAGATAGGGGCGCAGCTCGCTGGCGCCCAGGGCGCAGTTCAGGCCCACCGAGATCGGCTTGGCGTGGGCCACGGAGTTCCAGAAGGCTTCGGTGGTCTGGCCGGAGAGGGTGCGCCCGGAAGCATCGGTGATGGTCCCGGAAATCATGATCGGCAGTTCGAAGCCCAACTCCTCGAACACGCCCTGCACGGCGAAGATCGCGGCCTTGGCGTTCAAGGTGTCGAAGATGGTCTCGATCAGGATCAGGTCGGCACCGCCTTCGATCAGGCCCTTGGTGGCCTCGGTGTAGTTTTCCACCAGTTCATCGAAGGTGACGTTACGGTAGCCGGGGTTGTTGACGTCCGGCGACAGCGAGCAGGTGCGGCTGGTCGGGCCCAGGACGCCAGCGACGAAACGTGGCTTGTCCGGGGTCTCGAGGGTTTTCGCGTCCGCCACCTTGCGCGCCAGGCGGGCGCCTTCTACGTTCAATTCGTAGACCAGTTCTTCCATGCCGTAGTCGGCCTGGGACACTTGGGTGGCGTTGAAGGTGTTGGTCTCGAGGATGTCGGCACCGGCATCCAGGTAGGCTTTTTCGATGGCGCCGATCACGTCCGGGCGGGTCAGCACCAACAGGTCGTTGTTGCCCTTGACGTCGCTGGGCCAGTCGGCGAAGCGCTTGCCACGGTAGTCATGTTCTTCGAGCTTGTAGCTCTGGATCATGGTGCCCATGCCGCCATCGAGAATCAGAATGCGCTCTTTGAGGGCTTGCTGGAGGGCGTGGAGGCGAGCACTGCGATCGGACATGAGAACTACCTAGTAAGGCCATTACGAAGGGCGGCGATCATAGCAAACCTGCATGGTTTTGCGGCATGCGTGGTTTTTGCATGAATATCGTTCATGTTGGTCGAGGGGTGAGACCGGTAGAATCGCGGCGTTTTTTTCTTTCGGGACCAGGGACATGCCGTTTCGTTTTATCGTCAGCAGCGCGCTGCTGCTTCTGAGTTCAGTGTGCCTGGCACAAGGTCCGGCGCCGGCGATTTCCTATACCCGCGACATCCAGCCGATCTTTACCGAGAAATGCGTGGCCTGTCATGCCTGTTACGACTCCGCCTGTCAGCTCAACCTGGGCAGTGGTGAAGGGGCCAGCCGCGGTGCTTCGAAGATTCCGGTGTACGACGGCGAGCGCAGCAAGGCCCAAGCGCCTACGCGGCTGTTCTATGACGCCACTGGCCAGCGTGCCTGGCAGCAGAAGGGCTTCTATTCGGTGCTTGACGCCCAAGGCAGCCAGGCGGCGCTGATGGCGCGCATGCTGGAACTGGGCCATCGCACCCCGCTGCAACCCAACGCCAAGTTGCCCAGCGAGATCGCCCTGGGCCTGAGCCGCGAGAACATGTGCCCGCAGCCGGCGGAGTTCGACGCCTATGCCGGGGCTCACCCCAAGGAAGGCATGCCCCTGGCGGTCACCGGCCTGACCGATCAGCAATACCTGACCCTGCAACGCTGGCTGGCCTCGGGCGCGCCCATCGACGAGCAAGGCCTGGCCCCCAGTGCCCGGGAAAGCCTGCAAGTGGCTCAGTGGGAAAACCTGCTCAACGCCCCTGGCGCCCGGGAGAGCCTGGTGGCGCGCTGGCTCTACGAACACTTGTTCCTCGCCCATCTCTATTTTGAAGGCGGAGAGCCGGGGCATTTCTTCCAGTGGGTGCGTTCCCGTACCCCCAGTGGCCAGCCCATCGACCTGATCAACACCCGTCGCCCCAACGACGACCCGGGCACCCAGGTGTACTACCGCCTGTGGCCGGTGCAAGGGGTGATCGTGCACAAGACCCATATCACCTACCCGCTGAGCGCGGCGAAGATGGCCCGAGTCAAGACCCTGTTCTACAGCGGCGACTGGCAGGTCACGGCCCTGCCGGGCTACGGGCCGGCGCGCCGGGCCAACCCGTTCGAGACCTTCGAGGCGATTCCGGCCAAGGCCCGCTACCAGTTCATGCTGGATAACGCCGAATACTTCGTGCGCACCTTTATCCGTGGCCCGGTGTGCCGCGGGCAGATCGCCACCGACGTGATCCGCGACAACTTCTGGGCGCTGTTCCAGGCCCCCGAACATGACCTGTACATCACCGACCCGGCCTATCGCGGCCAGGCCACGCCGTTGCTGGCCATGCCCGGGCAGAACGACGACGTCGGCAGCGTGCTCAGCCTGTGGCTGGCCTATCGCGACAAGCGCAACGAGTACGAGGCCCTGCGCCGCGATTCCTATGCCGATTCGCCGGCGCCCAGCTGGTCGACCCTGTGGGCCGGCAACGACAACGCGCTGCTGAGCATCTTCCGCCACTTCGACAGCGCCTCGGTGACCAAGGGCCTGATCGGCGAAGTGCCACAGACGATGTGGCTGTTCGACTACCCGCTGCTGGAGCGCACCTACTATCAATTGGCGGTGAACTTCGACGTGTTCGGCAACGTCTCCCACCAGGCCCAGACCCGGTTGTACTTCGACCTGATCCGCAATGGCGCGGAGCAGAACTTCCTGCGCCTGATGCCCACCGGCACTCGCGAGGATTTCCTCGACGATTGGTACCAGAACAGTGGCAAGTTCAAGATGTGGCTGGATTACGAGTCCATCGACGACGACAAGCGCAGCGCGCTGAAGCTCGACCTCAAGGACCCGAAAAAGGACTTCGCCAACCAGTTGCTGGCCCGCTATGGCGACCTCAACGCCAAGCCGGATCCGATCAACCGCTGTGACAGCGCCTACTGCTCACGCCCGAACATCGACCCGGCGCTGCAGGATGCCGAGCAGGCCCTGAGCCGCCTGGCATCGCGCCCGGCGGCGGGCCTCAAGGTCATCGAACAGTTGCCGGAAGCGACCCTGCTGCGTGTCCAGACCGCCAGCGGTAAGCGCGAGTTCTACAGCATGCTGCGCAACCGCGCCCACAGTAACGTGGCCTTCATGCTCGGCGAGTCGCTGCGCTATCAGCCGGGGCTGGACACCCTGACCATATTCCCGGGGATTCTCAGCAGCTATCCGAACTTCATGTTCAACGTACCGGCCGGGCAAGTGCCGGAGTTCGTCGACGCCATGCAGGCGGCCCGGGACGCCGCCAGCTTCGAGAAGATCGTCGAGCGCTGGGGCATCCGCCGCAGCCATCCGCAGTTCTGGCAGTACTTCCATGACCAGACCCGCTACCTGCAGGAAACCGACCCGGTGGAAGCCGGGGTCCTGGACATGAACCGTTACGAAAACCTCTGACATAGAGCTGTGATCGTCCCCGGACTGCGCCTTGGCGCGGTCCGGGGACGCTCTATACCAAAGTCTATCCCGACAAAAATACTAGGACTTTGTCAGCGGCTTGGATTGGCGTAAACTGCGCCCACGTCTGCGAGGAACCACCATGAGCGCCATAACCATTACCGACGCCGCCCACGATTATCTGGCTGATCTGCTATCCAAGCAGAACACCCCGGGGATTGGCATCCGCATCTTCATCACCCAGCCAGGGACTCAGTACGCCGAGACCTGCATCGCCTATTGCAAGCCGGGCGAAGAGAAACCCGAAGACAAGGCCCTGGGCCTGAAAAGCTTCACCGCCTACATCGACGCCTTCAGCGAAGGTTTCCTCGATGATGCGGTGGTCGACTACGCCACCGACCGCATGGGCGGCCAGCTGACCATCAAGGCGCCCAACGCCAAGGTGCCGATGGTCAATGCCGACAGCCCGGTCAACGAGCGCATCAACTACTACCTGCAAACCGAGATCAACCCGGGGCTGGCCAGCCACGGCGGCCAGGTCAGCCTGATCGACGTGGTCGAGGACGGCATTGCTGTGTTGCAGTTCGGCGGCGGTTGCCAGGGCTGCGGCCAGGCCGACGTGACCTTGAAGGAAGGCATCGAGCGCACCCTGCTCGAGCGCATTCCGGAGCTCAAGGGCGTACGTGACGTCACCGACCACACGCAGAAAGAAAACGCCTACTACTAAGGCGTTCGCTGCGACTTGAAAAAACGGCGCCCCGTGAGCGCCGTTTTTTTATGCCCCCAAGCCAGCTCCTACAAAGCGTCCAGCGCGGCAACATAGGAACTCCCACCTCGTAGGAGCCGGCTTGCCGGCGAATGGGCCCTCAAGCCTTGCACGATGCCAAGATCGCCTTCGCTGGCAAGCCAGCTCCTACACAGGGTGTGTGTCAGGGGCGATAGAGGTGTGCGTGCCCGGCGCGGTACAGCGACGATTCGCTGAATGCATCCGTGGCGAGCACCCGGCCCACCAGGATCAGTGCCGTGCGCCGAAAACCCTTGGCCGCCACCTGATCGACGATGTCCGCCAGGGTTCCCAGGGCCCAGTCCTGATCCGGCCAGGTGGCGCGGTGCACCACTGCAATCGGGCAGTCTGCGCCGTAGTGGGGCAGCAACTCGGCAACGATCTTCGATAGGTGATTGACCCCCAGGTGGATGGCCATGGTGGCGCCGTGGGCCGCCAGGCTGGCGAAATCCTCGCCGGCAGGCATCGCGGTCTTGTCCGCGTAGCGGGTAAGAATCACGCTTTGGGAGACGTCCGGCAGGGTCAGTTCGGCCCCCAGCAGGGCAGCGCAGGCGGCGGTGGCGGTGACCCCGGGGATGATCTCGAAGGGGATGCCCAGCTCCCGCAGGCAGCGGATCTGCTCGCCGATGGCGCCATACAGGCTCGGGTCGCCGGAATGCACCCGGGCCACGTCCTGGCCCCGGGCATGGGCCTGCTTGATGGCCTCGATGATCTGCTCCAGGTGCAGTTCGGCGCTATTGATCACCCGCTCCGCGCGGTGCCCGTCGAGCACTGCCTGGGGGACCAGGGAGCCGGCGTAGATGATCACCGGGCAACGATGGATCAGGCGCTGGCCCTTGACGGTGATCAGTTCCGGGTCGCCGGGGCCGGCGCCGATGAAATAGACAGTCATGGCTGTGTCCTGTGAAAAAAGGTCGGGAGCCGTGCTTCAGATGAAGATTGCTCATGATCGAAGGCGGGAATTATCGGGGATTCTACCGGGCGGCGACCAATGCCAGGGTGGCCTGGGCGTATTTCTGCCGGGGAACAAGCAGTGTGGCCGGGCCGGGTGACAGCTGTTCGGCCAGGGCCAGGGCGGCACTTTCGGCCACGCCGTAGCAGCCGGTACGTTCGAAGGCGATTTGCGAGCGGTGGCTCAGGCGCAGGGCAAAGGGGGCGAGCTGGCCGCTGCTGAAACAGGTCAGCGGCAGTTCCAGTTGCTCCGCCAGTTGCAGCAGGCCGGGTTCGTTGCGCTTGAGGTCGATGCTGGCCAGGGCCAGGACCTGTCGGGCCTGCCACTGGTGCGCCGCCAGGACCTGGTCGAGCAAGGCGCGCAGCGTGGTCACCGGGCAGCCTTTCTGGCAGCCCAGGCCGACCACCAGGGTCGGCGCTGCGCTCACTTCGATCATGCCGAGTACTGGCCCGCGCTCTTGCGCCGGAACAACCAGGCGCTGATCAGCCCGAGGGCCAGCCAGAAGGCCGCATTGGTCAGCTGCGAGGCGATCTTGAATTGCGCTTCCAGTTCTTCCGGGGCCAGCATCGAATGCACTTCCGGCTGCGGCGCGCCGATCACGTGGGGTACGGCGATGATGGCCGCGCCCAGGACCTTCAGCAGCCAGTTGCGGGCGAACACGATCAGGGCAATGCCCACAGCGGTGGAGGCGGCGGTGCCGACCCACCAGATCTGCCGCTGTGCCAGGTCGGCTGCGGCGGTGCCCGGCAGTTCCGGCGGCAGGCCCAGGGTCGGCGCCAGGCAGAAGGTGGCATAGCCGGCCAGGCCCCAGAGCAGGCCCTGGGACGTGCGGTTCGGCGCGCGCAGGGTGTAGAGGCCGGCCAGCATCAGGGCGAAGCCCACGGCCACCACCAGGTTGCCTCCGGTGGTGGACAGCACGCGCTGCCAGCCGTCTTCCGGCTCCCAGGCTTCGGCATCGTGGCTGTGGGCGGCCATGGCGCCTTCGACGTGCTCATGGACTTCGGCCGCGGGGGCCTTTTCATAGGTTTCCGCCTGCAGGATCAACGGGGCGACCCAGAAGCTTTGCAGCAGGGTCAGCAGCAGGGCGGCCAAGAGGCCGGTGAAACCTGCGGTTTGCGCGATACGCTTGATCATGTCGGCAGGTCTCAATGGCAAGGGAAGGCGGCGCTGTGGCGGGTGTCGTGGGCCGCGTTGTGCACCGCCTCGATGTGGGAGAAGCCGGCGAAGTACACCAGGCACGCGCCGAGGATCGAGGCGCCGATGGCGGCCACCAGGCGCTGGCTCAGGGTGGAGGTCGTGCTGGCGGAGTGGCTGGTGCTGCTGATGATCGACATGGCGCTTCCCTCTGGAGTGTCAGCGGGGTAGAGGCGCAGGAAAACCCCGCGTGATGGCCACGCAGGGTTTGCAACAGCGCCCGCCCACCGCGGGTTGTTATGTAAGTGTTGCGGGCCGGTCTCCGGGCTTGCGAGGGGCAGGGCTGTGTCATGCCGTGCCAGCAAGTGTCGCCTTCCCATGCCTTGGCACAGTGGATCTGACACTTCGCTCGCTTACCGTTGCGGGGGCAGCACCGGACTGGCCACGGCTTTTTAGTTAAGCACGTGATTCACCGGTTTCCCGTTTCACCCTGTAAGGGGCACCCGTAACAAGGTGTGTAGGAGATCATGGGCGGGGCAGGGGCGTCAATTGCCGTGACCGCTGCGCAGGTGTGCGCCGCGCTCGCGCAAGGTTCAATGGCTCTTTCGCCGGCAAGCCGGCTGCTACGGGCGCATTGTCGATTGACCGTCCCCCTGGCTCTGCGTAGCCTTGCGCTTTCGAGGTTCTTCGGCCACGGGTCGAAGCTAAGAAGGGAACGCGGTCGATGCCGCGGCTGCCCCCGCAACTGTGAAGGGTTCGATTGCTGCAAGGCCACTGCATGGGCGTCGACGACGCCGGTGGGAAGGCGCAGCAATCGCCGGTCCGACGACTGGCAAGCCCTCAGCCAGGAGACCTGCCTCGATCCAAGATTCTCACTACAACCGGGCGGGGTGATCCGGTGGCGAAATCTCCGCGCGCCCGGCGTTGCGGTTCTCGTCCCGTTTGCCCGCCTCCTTTTGCCAAAGGGCATCCGATGAAAACACTGGCCAAACTTCCCGTCACCATCGTCACCGGCTTCCTTGGCTCGGGTAAGACCACCTTGCTCCGGCACATGCTGGACAACGCCCAGGGCCGGCGCATTGCGGTGATCGTCAACGAATTCGGCGAGCTGGGCATCGACGGCGAAATCCTCAAGCAATGCGCCATCGGCTGCACCGAGGAAGAGGCCAGCGGCCGAGTCTACGAGCTGGCCAACGGTTGCCTGTGCTGTACCGTGCAGGAGGAGTTCTTCCCGGTGATGCGCGAACTGGTGGCGCGCCGTGGCGACCTGGACCACATCCTCATCGAGACCTCCGGCCTGGCGCTGCCCAAGCCTCTGGTCCAGGCCTTCCAGTGGCCGGAAATCCGCAGTGCCTGCACCGTCGATGCGGTGATCACCGTGGTCGACAGCCCGGCCGTGGCCGCCGGCACCTTCGCCGCCTTCCCCGATCAAGTGGACGCCCAGCGCAAGCTCGACCCCAACCTGGACCACGAATCGCCGCTGCATGAGCTGTTCGCCGACCAGCTGTCCAGCGCCGACCTGGTGATCCTCAACAAGACCGACCTGATCAGCCCCGAAGACCTGGCCAAGGTGCGCCTGGAAGTGGCCGAGGAGCTGCCGCCGGCGGTCAAGGTCATCGAAGCCAGCAGCGGTCGCCTGCCCCTGGATGTGCTGCTGGGCCTGGGTGCCGGTTCCGAGGAACACATCGACGGCCGCCACAGCCATCACGACCATCACCATGACGGCGATGACGATCACGACGACCACGATCACGACGCCTTCGATTCCATCTCCATCGAGCTGCCCCAGGCCGACGAAAGCCTGCTGCTGGACGCCCTGACCCAACTGGTGGTCAAGCACGGCATCCTGCGGGTCAAGGGTTTCGCCGCGATCCCCAACAAGCCGATGCGCCTGCTGATCCAGGGCGTGGGCACGCGCTTCGACAAGCACTTCGACCGCAAGTGGGGCGCCGACGAGGCCCGTACCACGCGCCTGGTGCTGATCGGCCAGGAACTGGACGCCGCCCAGCTCGAAGCGCAACTGCGCGCCGCACTCAGCGTCTAAGCCATGCACCTGCTCAGGACCCAGCCCGGCGGTTTCGTGTCGGATGACAACATTGCCGACCTGGGACAAACCCCCGCCGAGCTGGTGATCCTGTGCAGCGGCGATTCCAGCCTGGCGCTGCTGGCGGACGCCGCCGAGCAATTGCCCGAGGACTACCCCAGCTTTCGCCTGGCCAATCCGATGCAGGTGCAGAACCACGCCTCGGTGGACCTGTATGTGGACCAGGTGCTGCGCCACGCCAAGGTCATCCTGATTTCCCTGCACGGTGGCATCGCCTACTGGCGCTACGGCGTCGAGCAGTTGGTGGAGCTGTCCAGGCGCGGGGTGCAGTTGATCCTGGTGCCGGGGGACGACCGCCCGGACCCGGAACTCAGCGACTTGAGCACGGTGGCTGCCGGCGAGCGCGACCGCCTGTGGCAGTTTTTGCGCCAGGGCGGGCGTGACAACGCGCTGAATTTCTACCGCTGCCTGGCCAGCGGCCTGTTGGGGCGCGACTACCCCTGGAGCGAACCGCAGGCCCTGCCACGCACGGCGATCTACCACCCGCACAAAAGCCAGGCTGCCCTCAGTGACTGGCAGGCCGACTGGCAGCCGGGGCAAGCCGTGGCGGCGCTGCTGTTCTACCGCTCCCACCTGCAGGCGGCCAACACCGGCTTTATCGACCTGTTCTGCCAGCGCTTGCTGGCGGCGGGCCTCAACCCCTTGCCGATAGCGGTGGCCAGCCTCAAGGAACCGGGCTGCCTGAGCCAGGTGGAAGACTGGCTGGATGAAACCGCGGCCGGGGTGATCCTCAATACCACCGGCTTTGCCCAGTCCAGCCCCGAAGCCCCGCACCTGCGGCCGTTCCGCCGCAATATTCCGGTGATCCAGGCGATCTGCGCCCAGGACAACGAACCGGGCTGGCGTGACAGCGAGCAGGGCCTGGGGCCGCGGGACCTGGCCATGCACATCGCCTTGCCGGAACTGGACGGGCGCATCATCAGCCGGCCCATCAGCTTCAAGGACCTGGCCTGGCGCAGCGAGCGCAGCCAGTCGGACGTGGTCTGCTATCGCGGCCAGCCCGAACGCATGGATTTCGTCGCCGAACTGGCCCGGCGCTGGGTCGAACTGGGGCGCCTGGACAACGGCCACAAACGCGTGGCCCTGGTACTGGCCAACTACCCGACCCGGGACGGGCGCATCGGCAACGGCGTGGGCCTGGACACCCCGGCGGCGGCGCTGAACATCCTCAAGGCACTGCACGCCGAAGGCTATCCGCTGCCGGCCGAACTGCCGGCCAGCGGCACCGAGTTGATCCAGCAGTTGCTGGGTGGGGTGAGCAACGACCTGGACAGCCTCGACCAGCGCCCCTGCCAGCAAAGCCTGGCCATGGCCGACTACCTGACGCTGTTCCAGGCCCTGCCCGAAGCCAACCGCCAAGCGGTGCTGGCGCGCTGGGGCACGCCGCAGCAGGACCCGATGTGCCGCAACGGGCGGATGATGATCGCCGGCCTGCGCTTTGGCCTGACCTTCGTCGGTATCCAGCCGGCCCGGGGTTACCAGGTGGACCCCAGCGCGGTCTACCACGACCCGGACCTGGTGCCGCCCCATGGCTACCTGGCGTTCTACTTCTGGCTGCGCCAGGCCTACGGCGCCCACGCGCTGATCCATGTCGGCAAGCACGGCAACCTGGAATGGCTACCGGGCAAGGGCGTGGGGCTTTCCGAGCAATGCTGGCCGGATGCGCTGCTGGGGCCGTTGCCGAACATCTACCCCTTTATCGTCAACGACCCGGGGGAGGGCGCCCAGGCCAAGCGCCGCACCCAGGCGGTGATCATCGATCACCTGATGCCGCCCCTGACCCGCGCCGAGACCTATGGCCCGCTGCGCAACCTGGAACTGCTGGCGGACGAATACTACGAAGCCCAGTTGCTGGACCCGCGCCGGGCCCGGGAGCTGCAGCGGGACATCCTCAAGCTGGTGCGCGAGACCCATATCGACCGCGAGCTGCAACTGGGCGAACAGCTCGACAGCGACGCCGACGCCGCGCTCTGGCTGCCGCGCCTGGACACCTACCTGTGCGACCTCAAGGAATCGCAGATCCGCGATGGCCTGCACCTGTTCGGCGAGTCCCCCGAGGGGCGCTTGCGCATCGACACCCTGTTGGCCCTGCTACGCATTCCCCGGGGCGACGGCAAGGGCGCCCATGCCAGCCTGCTGCGGGCCCTGGCCAAGGCTTTCGGCCTGGGCTTCGACCCCCTGGACTGTGCCTTGGCCGAGCCCTGGACCGGGCGCCGCCCGCCCGTGCTGCAACAGTTGAGCGAGGCGCTGTGGCGCACCGCCGGTGACGTTCGCGAGCGCCTGGAGCTCTACGCCGCCGGGTTGATCGAAGCGGCGCTGCAAGGGCCCGTCCCACAGCTGGACGAGCCCGGCTGGGAGCCGGTGCAGAGCATCATCGACGGCCTGCGCGAGGTGGTCGCACCGCGTCTGGACGCCTGTGGCCCGGCGGAAATGCGCGGCCTGCTGGACGCCCTGAACGGGCGTTTCGTGCCTGCCGGCCCCAGTGGCGCGCCAAGCCGCGGGCGCCTGGACGTGCTGCCCACCGGGCGCAACTTCTACTCGGTGGATGTGCGCAACCTGCCCACCACCACCGCCTGGCGCATCGGTTTCCAGTCGGCCAACCTGATCCTCGAACGCCACTTGCAGGATCACGGCGACCACCTGCTGCAATTGGGCCTGTCGGTCTGGGGCACCGCCACCATGCGCACCGGTGGCGACGACATCGCCCAGGCCATGGCCCTGATGGGGGTACGCCCGGTGTGGGCCACCGGCAGCCAGCGGGTCGATGACTTCGAGATCCTGCCCCTGAGCCTGCTGGACCGGCCGCGGGTCGACGTAACCCTGCGGGTGTCCGGGTTCTTCCGCGATGCTTTCGCCAACCTGATCCGCCTGTTCGATGCGGCGGTGCAGGCGGTAGCGGCTCTCGATGAACCCGAGGACTTGAACCCGCTGGCGGCCAGGGTGCGTGCCGAGCGCGCGGCCCTGGAGGCGTCGGGGCTGGATGCCGACGCCGCCTCGCGCCAGGCCGGCTGGCGGATCTTCGGCGCCAAGCCGGGGGCCTATGGCGCCGGGGTCCAGGGCGCCATCGACGGCCGCCTGTGGCAGAGCCGCGAGGACCTGGCAGAGGTCTACCTGAACTGGGGTGGCTACGCCTATGGTGGCAGCGACGAAGGCACTGCCGCCCGCGAGCAGTTCGCCACCCGCCTGAGCCGGGTGCAGGCGGTGCTGCAGAACCAGGACAACCGCGAGCACGACCTGCTGGACTCCAACGACTACTACCAGTTCCAGGGCGGCATGCTGGCGGCGGTGGAAAGCCTCAGCGGCGCCAAGGCCGCCAGCTACCACGGCGACCACAGCCAGCCGGACCTGCCGAAGATCCGTACCCTCAAGGAAGAACTGAACCGGGTGATCCGTTCCCGGGCGGCCAACCCGAAGTGGATCGAAGGGGTCAAGCGCCATGGCTACAAGGGCGCCTTCGAAATGGCCGCGACCCTGGACAACCTGTTCGCCTTCGACGCCACCACCGAACTGATCGACGATCACCAGTACGCCTTGCTGGCCGATGCCTATCTGCTCGATGGCTCGACCCGCGAGTTCGTCCGCCAGCATAATCCCCACGCCCTGCGGGACATGACCGAGCGCCTGCTGGAAGCTCAGCAGCGTGGCCTGTGGCAAGAGCCTGGCGATTATCGTGAAGCCCTGGAACACCTGCTGCTGGATATAGAAGAAGATTCCTGAGGCGGCGAGTGCTGCGCACTCGATCGCCAGCAAGCTCGCTCCTACAGGGCTGGCATTGCCGTTGTAGGAGCGAGCTTGCTCGCGAAAGCGTCCTGCGGGACACCCCCCCCCGACCCAAGCGAGACCCTGACATGAGCGACACCCCACATTTCCCGCTGTCCGCCGTGGTCGGCGCCGAAGCACTGAAACTGGCCCTGTGCCTGACCGCCATCGACCCGAAGATCGGCGGCGTGCTGATCGAAGGCCCACGGGGCATGGCCAAGTCGACCCTGGCCCGGGGCCTGGCGGACCTGTTGGCCAGCGGGCAGTTCGTCACCTTGCCCCTGGGCGCCACCGAAGAGCGTCTGGTGGGCACCCTGGACCTGGACGCCGCCCTGGGCCAGGGCCGGGCGCAATTTTCTCCGGGGGTACTGGCCAAGGCCGACGGCGGCGTGCTCTACGTCGATGAAGTCAACCTGCTGCCTGACCACTTGGTGGACCTGTTGCTGGACGTGGCCGCCAGCGGCACCAACCTGATCGAGCGCGACGGTATTTCCCACCGCCATTCGGCGAAGTTCGTGCTGATCGGCACCATGAACCCGGAGGAGGGCGAACTGCGTCCGCAACTGCTGGACCGTTTTGGCCTCAACGTCGCCCTCAGCGGCCAGCCCGCGCCCCAGGAGCGCGGGCAGATCATTCGCCGCCGCCTGGATTTCGACAGCGATCCCCAGGGCTTCTGCGCCCAGTGGGCCGAACCCCAGACGGCATTGCGCGAGCGCTGCCAACAGGCGCGGGCCGCCCTGGCCAGCATCCCGCTGGACGACCAGGCCCTGGCGCTGATTACCGAGCGCTGCTTTGCTGCTGCCGTGGACGGCCTGCGCGCCGACCTGGTCTGGCTGCGCGCGGCCCGCGCCCATGCCGCCTGGCGTGGCGCCCCGGCGATTGCCGAGGAGGATATCGACGCCGTGGCCGAGTTCGCCTTGCGCCACCGGCGGCGGGAGACACCGCCCAGCGCGCCACAGTCCGGGCAAAGCCCCCAGGCACCGGCGGCATCCAACGCCAACCCCAGCGAAGGCCAGGGCCAATGGGGCGAAATGCCGGCCCAGGCCCTGCCCACCGGCGCCCGTCGTGAAGTGCCCAGCTGGCCAAAAAAGCCCTAGGCATCCGCCCCCGCACTGACCGGGGGGCGGATGCCAAGCCCCGGGCGGGGCACCTGGATCACGGCCGGCAAGGCAAAAGCCGCGAGGCCAGCGCCGGTTCGGTCAACTGGCCCGGCACCTTGCTCAAAGGCCGTCCACGGTTGCGTGCAGACCTGCTGTTTCGCTTGCGCAGCCGCTCGCCCCATGAGCTGTGGCTGGTGATAGTCGACGCGTCGGCCTCGACCCGCCGGCACAGCGCCCTGAGCGATGCCAAGGGCCTGCTGGCGCAACTGTTCGACGACGCCTACCGCCAGCGTGCACGCCTGGCCCTGCTCACTGCCAGCGGCCGTGCGCCGAGCTGGCAGGTCCAGGGCCTGAAGGCCTCCAGGGACCTGCGGCACTGGCTCGACGGCCTGGGTGCCGGCGGCGGCACGCCCTTGCCCCAAGCCCTGAACGAAGCGGCCCAGTGGCTGGAACAACGCCAACGGCGCCTGCCGGCGGAGCAGCAGCGCGTGCTGCTGATCACCGATGGCCGGCTGAAGAACCTGCCACCGCCCAGGTCCCTGAACTGCCCGACCTTGCTGCTCGACATCGAACGAGGCCCGATCCGCCTGGGCCGCGCCCGCGAACTGGCGACTCGGCTCAACGCTGTCTACCAGCCTATCGACTGACTACCTCCCCGACACACCGCACATCCCCCGTAGGAGCTGGCTTGCCAGCGAAAGCGTCCGGCCTGGCGGTGCAAGTCACAAGGGCCTCTTCGCCGGCAAGCCGGCTCCTACAGGGTTTTGCCTTGGCATGCCGGAGCGGGAAGCGGCTACGCTTTGCGCTGTCTTTCACAGGAGTGACTTCATGCGGGTACTGGTGCGTAACGACAAGGACGATTTCCGGGTCAAGGCCTATGCCGGAACCAACGGGGTGCTGCTGGCCATGGACCTGGATGCGTCGCGGCGCCAGGGCCTGTTGGGTTTTGCCATCGAAAAACAGACCGGCAGCAAGCCCTGGCTGTTTCTGTTCAACAGCCTGACCTTCCCCGGCAAGGCCCATACCTTCCCCCAATACAACGCCACCCCCAGCCATCAGGCGCCCCTGCAGAAATTCCGCTGGGCCGACTACGCGGTCAACCCCGGTGCCACCCTCAACTACCGGGTGCACCTGGCCTATGGCAGCCCGGACGCGCCGCAACTGGGCGAGTCCCTGCAGTTGAGCATCACCGCCGACAACGGCCAGCCTCCCGGCCAGCGGGTGATCTTCAACCGTGCGGTGGCTGCCAGCCAGGCGTTCTCGCGCAAGTTTCCCGAGCTCGATGCGTTGCTCAGCGCCAACAAGAACCTGCCCATCGAAAAATGGCCGGACGCGCCCCGCCAGTGGCTGGAAAACGGCCTGCTGGAGGCGCTGCTGGGGTTCATTCAGCGCGCCACGGACGCCAGCTGGAGCCTGGACATCGCCATCTACGAGTACCAGTTGCAGGCGATCATCGATGCCGTCAATGCGGCCTTCGACCGCGGCGTACAGGTGCGGGTGCTGTACCACGCCGCCCCCGGCGATGCCGACACCACGATGAACCAGGCCAGCCTGCAGCACCTGCCCGAGGCCAATAAGTGCGGGCGGGTGACCCACGCGATCTTCCACGACAAGTTCATCGTCCTCGGCCGCCTCGACGCCGCCGGCCAGCGCCAGCCGCAATCGGTGCTGTGCGGCAGCACCAACTTCACCGCCAATGGTGTCTACCGTCAGGCCAACGTGTTGCACAGCCTCGACCACGTGGACATCGCCACGCGCTACCTGGAGGTGTTCGAGCAGGTCTGGGCGACGCCGGCGGATGTCGGCGCCACGCGCACCTGGCTGACCCGGAACAACCCCATGCAGCCGCAGGCGCCGCTGTTCGCCGGGTTTTCCCCGCGCAGCGGCCAGGGCGACCTCGCGGAGTTCGTCGATATCATCAACGGCGCCCGCCGCGACCTGCTGTTCGTCACCGCCTTCGCCTTGCCCGACAGCATTCTCGATGCCTTGCTCGGCCAGCCCCACGACGATGTGTTGCGCTACGGCCTGCAGAACACCGCCAGCCGCATCACCGGTTTTCACGCCGACCGCACGGCCGAGTTCGCCGCCACCGCCTTGCTCAACAATGGCCTGGAGGGCTGGCTCAAGGAAGGGCTCAAAGGCCAGAAGGGCAACCTGCTGGTGCACACCAAGGCCATCGTCACCGACTTCACCAGCGAGGCGCCGGTGATCATCAGCGGCAGTCACAACCTCAGCGTCGGCGCGAGCCAGAGCAATGACGAGAACTTCCTGATCATCCGCGGCGACATCGACCTGGCGGACCGCTACGGCCTGGAGCTGCTGCGGTTCTACGAACACTACCGCTTCCGCTACTTCGCCAGGCAACTGGCCCTCAAGCAGGTCCAGCCCCTGGCGGTGGACGACAGCTGGAGCAACGCCTACTACCTGGAAGGGGATCTGCGCCAGCTGTCGCGGCTGCGTTTTTCCGGGCGCTGACCGGGGCTGCGAGCAGCCGCCACAAGGTTGGACAGGGCGCGCCCGACTGGGTAGTTTTCACGGACCGCGCACAAGGACCCTGCCATGGCCCCGGACCTGACCTCCATCGAGCTGTTTCTCAAGGCCCTGACCCTGGGCAACCTGTCCCGGGCCGCCGAGCAGTCGCACCTGTCGCTGTCCGCCGCGAGCCGGCGCCTGTCGCTGCTGGAGCAGCATTTCAAGGTGGCGCTGCTGACCCGCACCTCCACCGGGGTATTGCCGACGGCGGCGGGGCAGGCCCTGGCCGAGCACGCCCGCTCGCTGTTGCGGGCGGTGGATGTGATGCACGCCGACCTGGCCGACTTCGCCAAGGGCGCCACCGGCCGGGTCAGCCTGTACGCCAACAGTTCGGCCATGAGCCAGGAACTGCCCCGGCAATTGACCCAGTGGAGCGACCTGCACCCGGGCATTCGCGTGGACATCCGCGAGGAGCGCAGCCGCGAGATCCTCCTGGCGGTGCGTGACGGCGTGGCCGATGTGGGCATCGTCACCACCCGGCCACGGGGCCAGGACCTGCATTTCATCCCTTATTGCCGCGACCGGTTGTGCCTGATCGTGCCCCAGGACCACCCGTTCAAGATGAGCCGCGCGCGCTTTCAGGACCTGTTGGGCTATGACTTCGTCGGCCTGGAGGACAACGCCGCGATCACTCCCCTGATCAGCGAGGCGGCCGCGGCGGTGAGCATGCCCTTGCGCCTGCGGGTGCAGGTGCGCAGCTTCGAGGCCGTGTGCCGGCTGATCGCCGCAGGGCAGGGCGTGGGGGTGCTGCCCCAGGGGGCGGTGCAGATCTTTCGCAAGGAGATGGCCTTGCGTTTTATCGAAATCGACGACCCCTGGGCCGACCGCCAGATGTACCTCTGCCGGCGCCAGGAACAGCCGTCCCTGGCCAGCCGCGAGCTGTTCGACTACCTGGCCGGTTGCGAGCAGGCCGCGGCAGCTGCGGGCTAGCCGCCGGTCATAGCAGGACTCTTCCCGCGCGCCTTCGAATTTTGCGAAGGCGGTTTCCATAATGAGCAATTCCCACTGGCCCCGCGCTGTGGCCAGAATGGGCTCGCCCGTGCGCTTGACCTGCCTCCATAACAACAACACGTCAGACCAGGAGAGACGGCTTGTCCAGGATCAATCCCGCTGTAAAACCTCCCCATCGCATTGCGGTGATCGCCGGTGACGGCATCGGCCGCGAAGTGGTCCCCGAAGGCCTGCGTGTGCTGGAAGCCGTCAGCCGGCGCTTCGGCATCGCCTTGCAATTCGATCATTTCAACTGGTGCAGCGAGCACTACCAGGCCCATGGCAGCATGATGCCCGACGACTGGGCGCAGCAGATCGGTGGCCACGAGGCGATCTTCTTCGGCGCCGTGGGCGCGCCGGACATCGTGCCCGACCATATTGCGGTCTGGGATTCGCTGCTGAAGATCCGCCGCCAGTTCGACCAGTACGTGAACATCCGCCCGGTGCGGCTGATGCCCGGGGTGCCGTGCCCGCTGGCCGGCCGGGCGCCCGGGGACATCGATTTCATCGTGGTGCGGGAAAATACCGAGGGCGAGTATTCCAGCGTCGGCGGGCGCATGTGGGAGGGTACCCCGCGGGAGATTGCCCTGCAGGAGTCGGTGTTTTCCCGCCATGGTGTGGACCGGGTGGTGAACTACGCCTTCGAACTCGCCAGCCGCCGGCCCCGGCGCAACCTGGTGGCGGCCACCAAGTCCAACGGCATCGCCATCACCATGCCGTTCTGGGACGAACGGGTGGAGGCGCTGGCCCAGGCCTACCCTCAGGTCGCGACCCGCAAGTTCCACATCGACATTCTCTGCGCGCACTTCGTCCAGCACCCGGACTGGTTCGACGTGGTGGTGGCCTCCAACCTGTTCGGCGACATCCTCTCCGACCTGGGCCCGGCCTGCACCGGCACCATCGGCATTGCGCCCTCGGCCAACCTCAACCCGGAGCGCCTGTACCCCTCGCTGTTCGAGCCGGTGCATGGTTCGGCGCCGGATATCGCCGGTCTCGGCGTGGCCAACCCCATCGGCCAGATCTGGTCGGCGGCCCTGATGATCGAACACCTGGGGCAGGGCGATGAACTTTACCAGCGGGCCGCGGCGGCGATTGTCGAAAGCATCGAGACGGTGCTCGCCGAAGGGCCGCGCACCCGGGAAATGGGCGGCACCGCCAGCACCGTGGAAGTCGGGCGGGCGATTGCCGAGTGTCTGGCTGGAAACAGGAGCTGAACAGATGACCCTCGAACACTACATCGACAACCAATGGCAAGCCTCATCCTGGGCCGAAGACATTCCGGTGCAGGACCCCAGCACCGGCATCAGCTACGCGCGGATCGCCCGGGGCACTGCCGACGATATCGACCTGGCGGTGCAGGCCGCGCAACGGGCCCTGGGGGACAATTTCGACGGCCCCTGGGGCAGCCTCTCGGCCCTGGAGCGCGGGCGTCTGCTGGCGCGCCTGAGTCATGCAGTGCTGGAGCACCACGAAGAGCTGGCGCAGATCGAAGCCCGGGACACCGGCAAGGCACTCAAGGTAGCCCGCGCCGACGCCACCGCCCTGGCGCGCTATTTCGAGTACTACGCCGGGGCCGCCGACAAGCTCCACGGTGAGACCTTGCCCTATCAGGCCGGCTATACCGTGCTCACGGTGCGCGAGCCCCATGGCGTTACCGGGCACATCATTCCCTGGAACTACCCGATGCAGATCTTCGGCCGCAGCGTCGGCGCCGCCCTGGCGGCGGGCAATGCCTGCGTGGTCAAGCCCGCCGAGGACGCCAGCCTGTCGCTGCTGCGGCTGGCGGAGCTGGCGGCCCAGGTCGGCTTCCCGGCGGGCAGCCTGAATGTGGTCAGCGGCTATGGCCACGAAGCCGGTGCCGCGTTGTGCGCCCATCCTGGCGTCGCGCATATCTCGTTCACCGGTTCCACCGGCACCGGCGCCCTGGTGGCCAAGGCGGCGGCCGAACGGCATTGCCCGGTAACCCTGGAGCTGGGCGGCAAGTCGCCGCAGATCGTCTTCGCCGATGCCGATGTGGAGCGGGCGCTGCCCGTGCTGATCAACGCCATCGTGCAGAACTGCGGCCAGACCTGTTCCGCCGGCAGCCGCCTGCTGGTGCAGCGCAGCCTGTATGAACCGCTGCTGGAACGCCTGGCCCAGTGCTTTGGCCAACTGCGCGCCGGGCCCTCGGAGCTGGACCTGGACATGGGCCCGCTGATCAACCAGAAACAGCTGCGCCAGGTCCGGGAGTTCGTCCGCGAGGCCGAGGCCGCTGGTATCCCGGTGGCGGCGCGTGGGCAGGTGGTGGCCGAGGCCGGCAGCGGCGGCTACTTCCACGAAGCGGTGCTGTTTCGCGATGTGCCGCCAGACAGTCGCCTGGCCCGGGAGGAAGTGTTCGGCCCGGTGCTGGCGGTGATGCCCTTCGAGGACGAGGCCGAGGCCATTGGCCTGGCCAACGACAGCGCCTTCGGACTGGTGGCCGGGGTCTGGACCCGGGACGGTGCGCGTCAGTTGCGCATGGCTCACAAGCTGCGCTGTGGCCAGGTGTTCATCAACAACTACGGCGCCGGTGGCGGCGTCGAACTGCCCTTTGGCGGGGTCAAGGCCAGCGGTTATGGCCGGGAGAAGGGCTTCGAGGCGCTGCTGGGTTTTACCGCCTTGAAGACCATCGCCATTCGTCACGACTGAGGGCCGCCACTACGGCGGCCAATAACAACAAAAACAGGAGTCACTAGCATGCGTCTAGCCCATAAAACTGCCATCGTCACCGGCGCCGGTTCCGGCTTTGGTGAAGGCATCGCCAAGACCTTCGCCCAGCAGGGCGCCCGGGTTGTAATCGCCGACATGAACGCCACGGGCGGCCAGCGGGTGGCGCAGGAAATCCGCGATGCCGGCGGCCAGGCCCACTTCATCGAGGTCAACGTGGCCCAGGACGCCAGCGTTGCCGCGCTGCTGCGCAACACCCTGGAGCAATACGGCGGCCTGGACATCGTGGTCAACAACGCCGGCACCACCCACCGCAACCGGCCGATGCTGGAAGTGGACGAGGCCGAGTTCGACCGGGTGTTCGCGGTCAACGTCAAAAGCATCTTCCTCAGCGCCAAGCACTTCGTGCCGCATTTCCGTGGCCAGGGCGGCGGGGTGTTCATCAACATCGCCTCCACGGCGGCGATCCGGCCGCGTCCGGGGCTGGTCTGGTACAACGGCAGCAAGGGCGCGGTGGTGGTGATGAGCAAGACCATGGCCGCCGAGCTGGGGCCGGACAACATCCGCGTCAACTGCGTCAACCCGGTGGTGGGCGCCACGGCCCTGCTCAGCGAGTTCATGGGGGTGCCGGACACCCCGGAAAACCGCCAGAAGTTCATGGCCACCATTCCCCTGGGGCGCTTCTCCACCCCCCAGGATGTGGCCAACGCCTGCCTGTACCTGGCCTCTGACGAGGCGGCCTTCATCACCGGCACCTGTCTGGAAGTGGATGGTGGACGTTGCGTCTGATGATCTGTAAAACCCTCCAGGCCAGAGCCCCCGGCGCGCGTGATCCGCGCTTCGTGTAGCCGCTGCCGCAGGCTGCGAACGGCCCGCAGGGCCGCAAGGTTCCAGGGGGCGCCGGGGCTTGACGGTTGATCGCCAGGCAAGGCCACGCGAGCATTTTCGCCCGTTTCAACCCAATCAATGGAGTGCATTCGACATGTGTGGGATCGAGAACAACAAGAACCACCCCAATACCCGGCAACTGCTTGAAGGCCTGCCCAAGAACTGGGGCAAGTGGGGCCCGGACGACGAAGTCGGTGCCCTCAACTACCTGCAACAGGCCGAGGTACTGCGGGGCGTGGCCGCCGTGCGCCAGGGCAAGACCTTCACCCTGCAAGTGCAGATCGGCCATCCCGGCGGCGACCCGATGTGGCCGGCACGCAACCCGTCGATGCGTTTCAATACCTTGGACCGCAGCCACTATCAGGCCGGCAAGCAGCCCTCCATGACCGGTGGCGCCGAGTACTGCGACGACGTGATCTTCATGCAGCTGCAGGGCTCGACCCAGTACGACGCCCTGGGCCATGCCTGGTACGACAACCAGCTGTGGAACGGCTACGACGCCAGCAGCACTGTCGGCGGCATGGCCAAGGCCAGTGTGTTGCCGATTGCCGAGCGCGGGGTGGTGGGCCGTGCGGTGCTGATCGACATGGCCCGGCACCGCGGCAAGAAGTACCTGGGGCGCGGCGAGACCTTCAACCACCTGGACCTGCTGGCCGCTGCCCAGGCCCAGGGCGTGGCCATCGAGAAGCGCGACATCCTCATCATCCGCACCGGTTCCATGGGCGCCTTCTACGAGTACGGCAAGACCGAGTTCTTCAAGGACCTGGTGGAACCCGGGCTGACCTACAGCCGGGAACTGGTGGACTGGTTCAACCAGATGGAGATCCCCAATCTGGTCACCGACACCATCGCCAACGAGGTGATCACCGACCCGGTGTCCGGGGTGCAGATTCCCCTGCATTGCGCGCTGATGCGCAACCTGGGGATCGCCTTCACCGAGATCGTGCTGCTTGAAGAACTGGCCGAGGATTGCGCCGCCGATGGCCAGTGGACCTTCCTCTACACCGCCGCGCCGCTGAAGATCGTCGGCGGCAGCGGAGCGCCGGTGAACCCCATCGTCATCAAGTAACCGCTGTTTGCTGGTGGCGAGGCGGGCGCAGGGTTTATCCTGCGCCCCCTCACCAAGACCGATAGGGATCATCGACCGATCATGCATGACGATTCACATTCGCCGGACTGCAGTTGCTGCCTGGATCATGCCAGTGCCCATCAGGGTGTGCTCGATACCCTGGAATTGATGGCCGGCCACCCCGAGGCCAGTGAAGACGACATCGTCCAACTGCTGCAGGAGCGTGGCTACTCGGCCATCGCCGCAGAAAAACTCAACGTCTTCGTGCCGTCGGCCTTCTCCTGGATAGTGCTCAAGCGCCTGGGGGTGGAGCACTTGCCCAATCACTTCATCGCCCTGGATGAGGCGGGCCAGGAGGTCCGGATTCCAGTGGCCGGCCAGCACTATTTCACCGCCGCGCTGACCCTGGCCTACAACACCTTTGAAAACGGCTGGAGCGAGGTCCTGCCGCGCAAGACCTACGAAATGGTTGCTGGCCGCAGCGCTGAAATGGCCATGGCCAACGAGGCGCTGTATGCCGGGGAATCTTTGCAGGGTTCCACGCTGGAACCCTTGCAACTGCTGCGCCTGGATGCCCAGGCCGCGCTGACCTGAGCACCTGGCGCAACACTACCTACACTGATGGGCAGTCACCCCGGCCGAGGGCCCTTGCGCACGCAGGCCGCTGGCCGGGACCACCCGCCTTCAGTACAGGAGAACCCCCCATGAACCATGAATCCGTTTGCATCGTCGCGGCGGCCCACACCCGCTTTGGCCGCCTCGATGGCAGCCTGGAAGACCTGGTTGTCCAGGTCACCCGCGACGTGCTGGTGGACGCCGCCATTGACGCCGGGGCGATCGATGCGCTGTTTCTCGGCCAGTTCAACTCCGGGCTGGTGCCTGATGGTTTTCCCGCGTCCCTGATGCTCCAGGCCGACCCGCAGTTGCGCTTCAAGCCGGCCACCCGCTGCGAAAACGCCTGTGCTTCCGGCTCGGCGGCGATCCAGGCCGGGATCAACGCGATCCGCAGCGGCGCCGCCGAACTGGTGTTGGTGGTGGGGGCGGAAAAGATGACCGGCAACAGCACCGCCGAGGTCACCCGGGCCCTGGCCGGGGCCGGCTACCAGAACGACCCGCAAGAGGCCGGCCTGAGCTTTGCCCAACTGTTCGGCCAAGTGGCCCAGCGCTACACCGAGCGCTACCAGAGCCCCCTGGCTGCCATGGCGGCGATTGCCGTGAAGAACCACGCCAACGCCATGGCCAACCCCCTGGCGCAGATGCATCGGGCCATGGATTTTGCCCACTGCAACAGCGTTTCGCCCGGCAACCCGCTGATCGCCGAGCCCCTGCGCCTGACCGACTGTTCGCTGATCAGCGACGGCGCGGCGGCGATCCTCCTTGCGTCGCCGCGCCGGGCCCGGGAGTTCCGCCGTGAAGTGGCGATCCGCGCCCTGAGCCAGGTGAACGACTTCCTGCCCATGGCGCGCCGCGACGTGCTGGCCTTCGAAGGCCCGCAACTGGCGATCCAGGGCGCCTTGCACGAAGCCGGCCTGGGCCTGGACGACCTGGCGTTCGCCGAAGTCCACGACTGCTTCACCATCGCCGAACTGCTGATCTACGAAGCCATGGGCCTGGCGCCCAAGGGCGAAGGCCATCGAGCCCTGGACGAAGGCTGGGTGAATGCCGACGGACGCCTGCCGGTGAACCTCTCCGGCGGGCTCAAGGCCAAGGGACATCCGGTGGGCGCCACCGGTGTGTCGATGCATGCCCTGGGCTTTCGCCAGTTGACCGGCGAGCCCATTGGCCTCGCCGCGCGCTCGCCGGAGTTCGGCCTGCTGTTCAACATGGGCGGCATGGCGGTGGCCAACTACGCCTCGGTGTTGCAGGCCGTCAGGGTGTAAGCGTCAGGAGCCCTGCGGCTTCCAGCATGTCGCAGGGGGCGCCAGGCTGGCACAGGCCGGTTGAGAGATGTACAGCGGTCCTGGCGGTTTACGGGTCACCGAGCTGTTGCGGGTCTTGATGCAGTGGCGGGTATAGGTGTGCATCTGGTTGAGCCGCAAGTTGCGTAGCCCCTTGGGACAGATCAACAGCGTTTCACCGAAAGAGAACAGCTGAAAACCCTGGACCTCCAGGTGGCGCTGCGAGGTCAGGCGGGTATTCCACATCAGCGGGTCCAGGTCATGCAGTTCGAGATCGTCCAGCAGGACGAAGCGTTCGATTTCGTCCTGGCGTACATCCAGCCCTCCTGCGGCCTTGTAGGTGACCTTGCTCATGGCCCCGGGCAGTACAAACAGAAACGCCAGGGCAAACAGTGCCACCGACAATATCGAATACAGGATGCGTTTATTGAGGCTTCCGGCCTTGTGGTAGAAAATCACGACCGGTAGCAACGTAAGGATCAGGATCAGCAGATTCAATGCCGCCACATAGTGCGGGGAGTCGCTGCTGACTTCACTCACATAGGCATTGAGTGTCACCAGGCTGGGGAAGAGCGCTGCGCAGAGCGTGCCAAGCAGGCAGGTCAGCAACACAAGCAGAAAGTCCATTTTGTCCCTGGTGGGTGTCAGGTTTTCCTCAATTACCTTTTTGAATGCCGGGCGTGACAGTACCCCCCAGCAACTGAGCAGAAACAGCACTAGCAGCCCAAGCAGGGATTGCCCTACCGGCAGCCAGCCTGAGGTGTAGTAAATGACAACGACATATCCCAGGAACCCCACCAGGAACGGGAGTGTCAGCCACACCACTACATCCTTCAGGCGCCCCGGGGTTCTGTGAAACAGGCTGGCGGACAGCCAGAACAGCAGAGTGGTGACGGTCAGCAGAAACAGAAACGCGCTCATGAGCACCAGCACTATGACCAGCCAGATCATCAGCGCCGACTTTGCATCGATCGAAGCCATGAACAGGTCGGTGCGGCCAATCGCCCGGGTGTACATGTACAGGCTGATCAACCCCAACCCGACGGCGCTCAAGCCCATGACCGTGCCGATCTGGCTCCAATAGGTCAGCACGCGCTTGAAATTCTTCCTTAACACCTCTTCAAAGGTGGGGCCTGCGACTTGCATGTGAGCACTCCCTGGCTACGTTGATGGCGCGCGAGTAGACCAAGACCGCAGGGGGTGTGTCGATGTTTTTACGTTTTGAGCCGCAGTCGGGAGTGCCATCCCTGGCACTGTTGCGCTTCAGCGCGGGTATGCCGCCCGGCCATGAACCCGCCCCTTGCGCCCCGCCGTCAGGCGATAGGCAATGCCCAGCCAGACAAACCACGCCGGCATCACGCACAGCGCCAGGCGGGTGTCCGGGCGCAGGGCCAGCAGGCACAGGACAAACAGCAGGAAGGCCAGGGCAAACCAGGCCATGGGCACGCCGCCGGGCATCTTGTAGCGCGAACGGGCGTGCAGTTGCGGGTGCTTTTTGCGGTAGGCGATGTAGGACGCGAGGATGGTCGACCAGGTGAAGATCACCAGGATCGCCGACACCGTGGACACCAGGGTGAAGGCGGTCATCACCTCGGGAACCACGTACAGCAGCAACACCCCCAGCAGCATCAGCAGGGTGGTGAAGCTCAGGCTGATGACCGGCACGCTCTGGCCCGACAGGCGCTTGAACAGGCGCGGCGCATTGCCCTGGTCGGCGAGGCCGAAGAGCATGCGGCTGGCCGAGAACACGCCGCTGTTGGCCGAGGAAGCGGCGGAGGTCAGCACCACGAAGTTGACGATGCCCGCCGCCGCCGGGAAGCCGGCAATCAGGAACAGCTCGACGAACGGACTCTTGTTCGGCGACACCTGCTGCCAGGAGGTCACGGCGATGATGCAGGCCAGGGCCAGCACGTAGAACAGGATGATCCGCAGCGGTATGGCGTTGATGGCCTTGGGCAGGGTGCTGTGAGGGTCGCGGGTTTCCGCGGCGGCGGTGCCGATCAGCTCGGTGCCGGCGAAGGAGAAGATCGCCATCTGGAACCCGGCGAAGAAGCCCAGCAGGCCGTGGGGAAAGGCCGCTTGCCGGTCCAGCAGGTGGCCCAGCGAGGCGGTCACGCCCGAGGGCGAGACGAACGAACTGGCGATCAGCACCAGGCTGACGCCGATCAGGGTGACCACGGCGATGATCTTGATGATGGCGAACCAGAACTCCACTTCGCCGAACAGCCGCACCGTGAGCACGTTGAGGGCGAACAGCGTCAGCATCATGCTGACCGCGGGCATCCAGGCCGGCACCCCGGGGAACCAGTACTGGAAGAAACCGCCCACCACCACGGCGTCGCCCACCACCGCCACGCTCCAGCTCAGCCAGTAGGACCAGCCGAGAAAAAACGCCGCGCGCGGCCCCAGGTAGGCGCCGGCAAAGTCGGCGAAGCTCTTGAATTGCAGGTTCGACAGCAGCAGCTCGCCCATGGCGCGCATCACCAGGTACACGAACAGGCCGATGATCATGTAGATCAGGATGATCGAGGTACCGGACATGGCGATGATCTTGCCCGAGCCCATGAACAGCCCGGTGCCGATGGCGCCGCCCATGGCCATGAGCTGGATATGACGGTTATGCAGGGTGCGTTGCAGCACGGGGCGCGCAGGGGCCCCGAGGGTATCTGGAGTCATCACAAAACCTCTTGATTTTATAGTTGTCGAGTTTTGGCAGTGCAGGGTGGCTGGGGCTGCGCGCTGTGGTTGTAGGTCGGGGTGGCGCAACCGGTTCGGGTTGGGCCGCTGCACAGGGGCACGGGGCGTTTTCCCGTGCAGCGGCCATGGGGGTATTGCCTCAGCCGCTGGCCAGCCGGCGCGGGGCGCCTGTGGCGGCGTCGGGGCCCTGGCCGATCAGTTGGTACAGGTCCTTGATGTTGGCCGGGGTCGGCACCAGGTGGATCTGCTCGCCAATGCCGTGTTCGCGCGCCTGGTCGTGCAGGTAGCGCAGGGACGAGAAGTCCTCCAGGGCAAAGCCCACCGAGTCGAACACCGTGACCTGCCGGGCATGCTCGCGGCCCGGTTCCAGGCCCTGGGCGATGCGGAAGTATTCGGTCACCGCAAAGTCCGCCGGCAACTGCTGGATATCACCCTCGATGCGCGTTTGCGGCTCGAACTCGACGATCACCCGGGCATTGCGCAGGATCTCTGCGTGCAGCTCGGTCTTGCCCGGGCAGTCGCCGCCCACCGCATTGAGGTGCATGCCGGGCTCGATCAGCTCCGGGGTGAGGATGGTGGCGTAGGCCTTGTCCGCGGTCACCGTGGTGACGATGTCGGCGCCCTTGACCGCATCGGCCACCGACTCGGCGATGCGCACCTTCAGGCCCGGCCAGGCTTGCAGGTTGTGCTTGAGCTTGCGGGAGGCGGCCGGGTCGATGTCGAAGATCCGCAGCTCGTCGATGCCGAGCATGTCGTGGAAGGCGATGGCCTGGAACTCGCTCTGGGCGCCATTGCCGATCAGCGCCATGGTTCGGCTGTCCGGGCGCGCCAGGGCACGGGCCACCAGGGCCGAGGTGGCGGCGGTGCGTACCGCGGTGGTCAGGGTCAGTTCGCTGAGCAGCACCGGGTAACCGCTGTCCACCTCGGCCAGCACACCGAAGGCCATGACCGTGAGCAACTGCCGGGCCGGATTGCCAGGGTGGCCGTTGACGTACTTGAAGGCGTACTGCTGGCCATCGTCGGCGGGCATCAGTTCGATGACTCCGGTGGGCGAGTGGTTGGCGGTGCGCGGGGACTTTTCGAAGGCTTGCCAGCGCAGGTAGTCGGCCTGGATATAACCGGCCATTTCACGGATCGCCCTGGCGACACCCAGGCGCTTGTACAGCGCCGCTGCCTGATCCACATCGATAAACAAGGTCATGATGATTTCCCTCTCGGTCGGAACGTTGAACACTGCGGGGGAGCGCGCCTGGCGCGCGCTATCGGTTGGCATGGCCGTGCAGCACATTGACCGCATTGATGCCGATCTCATCCACCATGTAGCCGCCTTCCATCACGAACAGGGTGGGCGTGCCCACCGTGGCGATGATCTGGCCCATGCCGAGAAAGTCTTCGCTTTCCAGCAGGAAGTGGCTGATGGGGTCGTCCTTGAACGTGTCCACGCCCAGGGACACCACCAGCAGTTCGGGAGCGAAGGCCCGCAACTGTTTGCAGGCCAGCTCCAGCGCTTGGCGGTAGTGTTGCCAGGTGGTGTTCTTCGGCAGGGGCAGGTTCAGGTTGCAGCCTTCGCCGGCCCCGCTGCCGCGCTCGCTGGCATGGCCCGAGAAGTAGGGGTAGGACACGGCCGGGTCGCCGTGCAGCGAGACGAAGAGCACGTCGCCACGGTCATAGAAAATGTTCTGGGTGCCATTGCCGTGGTGGAAGTCCACGTCCAGCACCGCCACCCGCCTGGCGCCCTGGGTGATGGCGTGCTGCGCGGCGATGGCGGCGTTGTTCAGGTAGCAGTAGCCGCCCATGTATTCCCGTGCGGCGTGATGCCCCGGCGGGCGGCACAGGGCGAAGGCGCTGTCCTGGCCTTCATCGATCAGGGCCAGGGCGGTGAGGGCGATATCGGCGCTGGTGCGCACCGCATCCCAGGTGGTGGCGGTGATCGGCGAGCCGGCGTCCATGGCGAAGAAACCCAGCTTGCCGTCGATGAATTCGGGCACCTGCTGGTTGGCCAGGTCGCGCACCGGCCACACCAGGGGCAGGGCGTCGTGGCTGCGGCCGGTGGCGGTCCATTCGCTCCAGGCGTTTTCCAGGAAGCTGACGTAACGTTCGCTGTGGGCGGCCACGTAGCAGGCGCGGTCGAAGCGCCGCGGGCCGATGATCTCGCCAAGCCCCACGTGGCGCACCCGGTCTCGCACCGTGTCGGCGCGGCTGGGTTGCTCGAAGGAGGGCTTGAGCACGCCATCCTTCAATTCGGTGCCATGGTGCAGGCGGTGGGATTCGCTGAAGACGGTAAGCATGCTGAACGCATCCATTGTTATTGTCCGGTGCAAATAGTTTGTTCCGGCATGGCTGCGAATTCTTTGCTTTTTGTTCGGGTGCAATTAGAGTTTTGGGTAATATTTTCCCCGCTGGTGGCTGATTGTGAAAAAAAAGACTCGCAGCGTTAACCTCGACGACACCGACCTGGCGATTCTTGCGCTGTTGCAGCAGGACGCGAGCATTTCCAACGCCGAGCTCAGCGAGCGCCTGTCCCTGAGCCTTACCCCCTGCTGGCGGCGGCGCAAGCGCCTGGAGGAGGAGGGGGTGATCAGGGACTACCAGGCCAACCTCGACCGGCGCCTGCTGGGGCTGGACATCCTGGCCTTCGTCCATGTGCGGTTCGCCACCCACTCCGACCAGACCCCGGACGATTTCGAGACGGTGATCATGCGCCTGCCCGAGGTCCAGGCCTGCCACAAGATCACCGGCGACGCCGACTACCTGCTGCAGGTGCTGGCCCGAGACCTGGACAGCTACAGCGACTTTGTCGAGCACGTGCTCAGGCGCCAGCCGGGCATTGCCTCGATCCAGTCCAGCCTGGCGCTGCGCGAGGTCAAGGCCACCAGCCGCCTGGCGATTCCCCAGCCGCTACCCAGGTAGGGCGGCATCAGATTTCCGATTTTTTGTGCCGGGCTATTCAATGATTGCCCTGCAGGTACTTTCGGCGCGGTCGTGCGCTCGCGTTCCAGCGAGGCAGGCAACAGCAGTGTTGAGCAGGCCATGGATGCAGAAGCAGCAGCGCCTGGCCGCGGCGCCGCCCCGGCCCCAGGGCCTACTGAAATTCGCCGGACTCCAGGCAGAAGGCGACCAGGGCCTGGTCGCTGTCCAGGTTGAGCTTGCGGATCGCCGAGATCTTCTGCGCACTGACGGTCTTCACGCTGCGCTTGAGGTTGGCGGCGATCTGCATCATTGATTCGCCGCGCACGAAATGCCGCAGCACTTCGTATTCCTTGGGCGTAAGGCTGCTCAGGCCGTCGGCCATGGAGCGCAGCGGGCTGCTGTTGAGCTCGTTCTGCACCAGGCTCGGCGGGTGGTGGATGCGCCCCTGGCGGACGTTCTCCAGGGCGCTGAGCAGCTCGCTCATGTCATGGCGCTTGGGCAGTACCGAGCGCACGCCGATGTCATACAGCGCGGCCACGATCATCGGGTTGGACATCATGGTCAGCACCAGCACCTGGACCCTGGGGAAGTGCCGGATCAGGTAGGTCACCAGGCGTATGCCATCGCCGAAGGTCGGGTCGCCCTCCATGAAGTAGTCGGTGATGACCACGTCGATCCGCGGGTCATCCGAAAGTTGCTGGACCAGGGCACTGGGGGTGGTGACAGCCGCCACCACCTCGTACTGGCGGGTCTTTTTCAACAGGTCGCTGACGGCAGCGAGCACCAGGGGATGATCGTCGGCCAGGGCAACGCGTATTTTTTTCATGGTGGACACGATCCATTGTCAAAAGGGAATGCGCAGAAATGCGGGTACTAGGAGCGTTCATTCGAGCTGGCTGATGTCTTGCAAGGCGTGCAGCAGCATCAGGCTATGCGTGCGCGTGGTAGCCGTCAAACCGCTCTGGCGCAGGCTCTGCCCCAAGTCGTGGACCTGCAGGATCAGCGCTTCCTGGCCAGCCACCGCCAGCGACCCGCGCACCCGGTGCAGCAACTGGAAGATGCGCTCGTAATCCTCCTCGTCCAGGGCCTGGCGCAGGTGTTCCACGTCCTGGCCCATGGTGCGGGCAAACAGTTCCCGCAGGTTCGGCGGCAGGCCATCAACTGGCGCGTTGCCAGGCGCGGCTGCAGGCTCGGCGGGCGGCTCCGGGGCGAGGCTGGTGAGCCGTGCCAGGCTGGCCCGCAGGGTCTGCAACGGCACTGGCTTGACCAGCCAGGCGTCCATCCCGCAGGCCTGGCAGCGGGCCTCTTCGTCGCACATGGCATTGGCGGTGATGCCGATGATCGGCCGGTCGTCCCCGGCGGCGCGCAGGATGCAGGTGAGTTCGTAGCCGTTCATGCGCGGCATGTTGACGTCGGTCAGCAACAGGTCGTAGTCGCCGATGCGCCACAGGTCCAGGGCTTCCGCACCATCGGCGGCCAGGGTATTGCGGCAGCCCAGTTGCTGCAGCTGATGGCTCAGGGTCGCCTGGTTGATCGGGTTGTCCTCGGCCACCAGCACGCTCAGGCCCAGGGGGGCCAGAGTGGCGATGTCCCGGGCCGGCAGTTCCGGTTCGGCAGGAGCGTCGGGCGCGCCGCCCAGGGTGCGTTCCAGCAAGCGGCCGATGGCATAGTAGTCGCCGGCCTCGGCCAGGCCCGCACCGGGGGTGCGTTGCTGGCCGCCCAGGTCGATGCGCAGCAGCCCGGGGGGCAGGGCCTCGGACGCTTCGGGGCGGTCATCGAACAGCCGCAGGAGAACGCCCTGGCCCTGGGGAGGTGGGGCCGTAGCGTCCACCGGGGTGGCCTGGGCGTGCCACTTCTGCAGCCACTGGCAGAGGTTGTCGGTGAGTTCGTGGTGCGGGCTTTGCACGTAGATTCGCGCGCCGCCCAGGTCGGGCTGGCGCTCGGCGTCGGGGTCGCTGGCCACCGGCAGTTCCAGCTGCATGGAGAAACTGCTGCCCAGGCCCAGCTCGCTGGTGAGGTGGATCTGGCTGCCCATCAGCGCCGCCAGCTTGGCGCAGATCGACAGGCCCAGCCCCGCGCCGTGCACTGTGTGGGAGTGGGCGTCGATCTGATAGAAGGGGATGAACAGCTGCTGCTGTTCTTCCTTGCCGATACCGATACCGGTGTCCGCCACCTGCAGCGACAGCAGCACCCGTCCCTGGCTGCCGGGCTCGGCCCGGGCGCGCACTATCACCTGGCCCGAGTGGGTGAACTTGACCGCGTTGCTGATCAGGTTGGTGAGGATCTGGCTGATCCGCCCCGGATCGCCGAGCAGGGCTGGAGGCAGTTCTGGATCGACCCAGGAAAACAGCAGCAGGCCCTTGTTCCGGGCACTGTCGACAAAGCTTGCGGTGCAGCGCTGGACCAGGGCCCTGGGATCGAACAGCTGATCCCCCAGGGACAGCTGGCCGGATTCGATGCGGGTGATGTCGAGGATGTCGCTGATGATCTGCAGCAGCAGCCCGGACGACACCTGGATGCGTTCGAGCAACTGGCGCTGTTCGCGGTCCAGGTCGGTCAGGCCCATCAGTTCCAGGGAACCGAGCACCCCGTACAGCGGCGTGCGGATCTCGTGGCTCATGGTGGCGAGGAACACCGACTTGGCGCCGTTGGCCTTGTCGGCCGCCTGTTTCGCCTGGGTCAGTTGCTGCTCCATCTGGGCCCGCGCACTGAGGTCGGCAAAGGCGCAGATCAGCACATCCTGGTTGCGGTAGCGGGTGGGGGCGAAGGCGATGTAGAACGAGCGTCCGTCGAAGCTCTGGAAGTTTTCGATCTCCCCCGGCTCCCGGGCCCGGGCGATGCGCTCCAGCAATGCCGGGTCCAGACCGCTGGCGTCCAGGCTCTGGCCGACCTGGGTGGTGAACCATTTGAGGGCCAGGTTGTTGGCGAAGACGATCCGCCGGTCTTCGCGGCTGAGCACGCACAGGGCCACTGGCGTGGTCTCCAGCAGGGTGCGGCTGAACTGATGGTTTTCCACCAGCTCGGCGTGAGCCTGTTGCGCCGGCGCTATGACCCGGCGCTGGTACCAGCGCGCATAGACCCTGGCGGCCAGGGGGCTGAGCAACAGCAGCAGGAAGATCGCCGCCAGGGACCAGGAGTGGCCGAGGAACAGGGTGCGGTAGCTCAACAGGTAGTAACCGCTCCAGTGGCCACTGGCGTCGTTGATCCGGAACAGCAGGCCGTCGCTGCGCACGTTGGCCCCCTCGTGCAGCGCCAGGGGCGCCGGTTCATCCCCCAGCAGCAGGCCGTCGAGCCGGCCCTGCAGCCAGAACTTGTCGTAGAAGTGCCGCCGCTGCGGCGTGGTGAAGACGTTGATGCGGTCCCTGTAGGTGAGGCAGGCAGCATAGGTGCCGGAACTCTGCAGGCCGCTGCCGGGGGCAAGGTTGTGCAGGGCGGTGAAGGCGATCATGTGCTGGGGAAAGTCCTTGAGACGGATCCAGCGGATCGCGTCGCTGTCGCTGCTGGTAGCGCTGGCGCGCACCGCATGCAGGCCTGCCAGGACCAGGGGGGTGGTCAGCCGCGGCCAGCGGCTGCCGATGGTGGGCACGGTAAAGCTGCTGCCGGCACCGGCGTCCACCACCAGCAGGGCCGAAGCGGGAAAGCTCGAGCGCACCCAGAAGCTGGAGTAGAGATCGGCCAGGTAGCGCCCAAGGCCGGCTGCTGCGGCGCTCTGGTGGGGGCATTGGGCCAGGTCCTGGCAGACCAGGGTGAAGGGGGTTTCCACCGAGGAGGGGTTGCCCTGGAACAGGGTCGCGCCCACCGCCTCCTGTTGCTCCATGAGGTGGAAGAGCTGCGCCGGATCCTGGTCCGCGTCTTTGTATTGCAGGCGCTTCTCGCCGGCCAGCCGCTGGAGCAGGGCTTGCTGCTCGCTCATGTAGCGGGTCAGCAGTTGGAAGTCCACGGCAATCCGTTCCTGTTCCTGGCGGATGATCCGCTGGCCGCCCCAGAACAGCGCGCCGCCCATGACCAGCAGCAACGGCAGAATGAGGAACAGCACGAGATTCAATCGTCGGAAGTTTTTCGCGATGCGGCGTAGCGGGATGTCTGGCATGGGAGAGAGGAGGCGGGCCGGGTAGGTGACGAAAAGGGTGGAGTAACAATGCATCCCAGCAGTTGTGTGAAGGCGTCCAGCTCCAATGCGGCGGAAATAAGATACCCCTGGGCACTGTCGCAGCCAATCTGGCGCAGAAATTCCAGGTCACGGGCCGATTCCACGCCCTCGGCCACCACTTCCAGGCCCAGTTGCCGGCCCAGTTGCACCGCGGCCACCAGGGCTGCGGCGCGGGCATCGTCGGCTGCGGCGCCATGCACGAAGTGGCGGTCGATCTTCATCTCGGTAAAGGGCGTGGAGATCAGGCTGTACATGGAACTGTAGCCCATGCCGAAGTCGTCCTGTGCCAGGCCGAAGCCTTTGAGGCGCAGGCGGCTGGCGCCCATATGATACTGCCCGGGGGACAGTGGCCGCTCGGTTTCCAGCAGCTCGAAGCAGATATCGCTGGTGGCCAGCCCCGAGGCGAGGGTGAGCTGCTGCAACTGGTCGGGCAGGCCGGGGTCGTCCAGCAGACCGGTGGGCAGGTTCACCGATACGCTGAGGCGGTGGCCCAGGCGTTGCCAGTGCTGCTGCGCCTGGAGGGCGTCGTCGAGCATCAGCAGCAACAGCGCATGGTCCAGCTGGCAGCGGCTGATGGAGGCAAGGAACGAGTCCGGCATCAGCAGCCCGAAGGACGGACTGTTCCAGCGCACCAGGGCCTCGGCGCCGACGATCCGGCCAGTGCTCAGCGAGCGCCGGGGCTGGAACCGGGCCTTGAGCTCGCGGCGTTCGATGGCCCGCTCCAGGACCTGGCGGTCGAACACCGCCTCGTGCTCGGGCCGGGCTGCCAGCACCGGGTCCTGGCTGTTGCCGATGATGGCGCTGATCTGCTCGACGTGGATCGCTTCCAGGGGCTTGGGGAAGGTGCCGAGTACCGCCAGGCCCTTCTCCTTGGCCATCAGGCTGACGCTGTTCATCAACCGCCGCGAGCAGGACGAGACGATGGCCAGGATCGGCACCTGGTCGACACCGGTCAGGGCATGGATGAACTGCACTCCATCCATTTCCGGCATGTGCAGGTCCACCAGCACCAGGTCGTAGACCTGCCGGTGCAGCATGGCCAGGGCCTGGCGCGCATCGAGGGCGCTGTCCACCCGGCCGAACCCGGCCGCCTGCAACAGGTGCCGGGCCTGCAGGCAGTGGATCGGATGGTCGTCCAGCACCAGGACTCGCAGGGGCTTGAGCATGCTCAAATGACTTTCCTCTTGATGGATTGCAGTACCTCGCTCAAGGCGTCCAGGGGTACCGGCTTGATCAGCAAATGACGGATTCCGGCCGACTCGCAGTGGCTGCGCAGCGCCGGGGAGAGCTCACCGGTGATACCGATGATGGGGCCGCAATACCCCCGCTCGCGCAGGGTGCGGGCAAACGACAGACCGTCCATGTGTTCCATCTGCAAGTCGGTCAGCACGCCGTCGAAGGACAGCAGGTCGGTGCGTTTCAAGGCATCGACGGCGCTGGCGCAGGCCACCATCCGGTTGCCCAGGTAGCGGCCCTGCTGAAAGATCACCTGCAGCGACAGGGGGCTGTCGTCCACCGCCAGCAGCTTGAGGTCCAGGCTCGGGGCCAGGGCTTCGGGGGAGGCGAAGCACCGTTCGGCGACGATGCCGGACTGGGCCTGGGCCACGGCGTTGCGCAGGCTGTCGAGGCTGAAGGTGCGGGCCACCCAGCTGTCGCCGGCCTGGCGCTGCGGCGGGCCCATGCCGGGGGCGTGCATGAGCACCCGCGGGCCGCTCCAGGCCACTGGCCGCGAGGGGCCGAGAAAGGCTTCCACCAGCACCGCCTTGCGGGTCGGCGGGTCGCGTTCGGCCACATAGGGAATGGCCAGGGCGCCCCAGCGGCGCAACCAGTGGCAGAGGTTGAGATTCACTTCCTGGATATCCCCGCGCACATACACCGGGGTCACCCCCAGGCGCGGCAGGTCCGGCGCCGGGGCGGCGGTGCAGGGTTCCAGGGCCAGGCTGAAGCTGAAGCTGGAGCCCAGGCCCGGTTCGCTGATGGCGCTCAACTGACCCTGCATCATCGTCGCCAGCCGTTGGCAGATGGCCAGGCCCAGGCCGGTGCCCGGCGCCTTCTGGCCCAGCCAGCTGGGCACCCGGTAATAGGGTTCGAACAGGTTGGCCTGGAACTCCGGGGCGATCCCCGGGCCGCTGTCCACCACCTGAAAGCGCAGGCGGGGCGCCTGGCTCGGGCCCGCCTCGGCATGCAGGCGCAGCACCACATGGCCGGACTCGGTGAACTTGATGGCGTTGCTCACCAGGTTGTTGAGGATCTGGCGAATGCGTTCGCCGTCGCCCACCACTCGCTCGGCGACATTCGGGTCCAGGGTCACGTACAGGCGCAGGCCCTTGCTGCGGGCCCGGGCCGAGTAACTGAAGGCCACTTCTTCCACCAGCCGCACCGGGGAGAAGGGGGCGCTGGTGAGGCTCAGGCGGCCGGACTCGATCAGTGACATGTCGAGGGTGTCGTTGATGGTTCGCATCAGCGCCGAGGATGCTTGCTGGGTGGCTTCCAGGTAGTCGCCCTGCTGGGCGCTGAGGGCGGTGGTGCGGAGCATTTCCAGAGAGCCGAGGATGCCGTACATGGGCGTGCGGATCTCGTGGCTCAGGGTGCTGAGGAACAGGGTCTTCTCGTGGTTGGCCTGGTCCGACAGCAGCTTGGCCTGCAGCAGCGACTGTTCGGCCACCTTGAAGTCGGTCACGTCGCTGATGCAGCACAGCACCGCCGCCACGCCGTTGTAGCCGGTGGGGGCACAGGTCAGCTGGATGAAGGTGCCGTCGTCCAGGGCATGTTCGATGGCATGCACCCGGGCAGGCGGCTCGTCGAGGATGCGCTCGCGCAGGCCGGGCACCGAGGCGAGCCAGCGGCGCCCGGATTCATTGCACAGGATCAGCCGGCCGTTGTCGCGCCGCATCAGGCACAGGCCCACCGGCGCCACCTCGATGAAGCGCCGGTTGAGGGACACGCTGTCTGCCAGGGCGCTGTAGTGGCGCACTGCGGGTTCCACCAGGCGCAGGCGGATGTAGCGCGCGCCGAGAAAGATCACCGCGAACAGAAGCAGGGTCACCAGCAGGGTGGTGTACAGGGGGCCACGGCTGTCGCGCAGCAGTTGGCTGACCGGTGCGTAGTACACCAGGCGCCAGCCGGCGTTGCCCACGGATTTATTGAGCACGATGTAGTCGGGCAGCCCGCCCAGGCGGTGCAGGCCGAAGGAGTCCTCGTCGGCCTGCAGGCGCGACAGGCTGCCGGGCACTTGCCAGTTGGCGCTGTGCAGCACCAGTGCGCCGTCGGCGTCATACAGCAGGTATTTGCCCTGGTGCAGGCCCAGGGGGTCCAGGGCCAGGTCGATCTCGGTGAGCTCCAGGCCCAGCCAGCCCTCGCTGGCGTGATGCTCGTCCACCGGGCGCAACAGGTACACCTGCTTGTTGCCATCGATGCCGGCCCAGTACCACAGGGTCCGGGCCTCGGGGTGTCGGGCCAGCAGGTCCTGTACCGCACGCTGGTCGAGCTGGCGCAGCCAGGGCGCGTCCACGGCCTTGCTGGGGGGCTGGCCGGTGCCGGTGGCCGCTGGCTCGTAGAGAGTGCTGACCAGGCCCTGTTCCGGCACCAGGTACAGCAGCTGGCTGTGGGTGCTGTCCACTTCCACCAGGTCGCGGGCAGTCAGCACCAGGGCCCAGCGCCGGGAGGGAGTACTGCCGAAGGGCAGTACCCGCAGTTGCTCGTTACTTGCCAGAAAGTTGCGTGCCGTTGAACTAAGGCGCTCATCGCTAGTGCGCACGGCCGAAGAAGAAATGGCCTTCAACAGGCTTTCCCGTTGATTGAAGAATTGTTGTGCGTTAAATGCTGCTGCGTTCATTTGCCGGCGGTAGTTGGAGAGGGTTTCATTAAGTGACCAGTGGACCACGAAACCGGCAATGATCAGGATGCAGGACAGCAGGCTGTACATGAAAAGGCGCAGCAGGGCCACCGGGATATAGGCCCCGGAGAAGTGGCTGGTAAACGCAGGGAAGTGGGCTTGTGTATGCATCGGCCCATAGTAAGGAGAACTATCTATATCCCTCTTCAGAATATTCTTAATGCCAGGGGCTTTAAGAAGATTCTCATTTTTTAGTTCACCTATTGACTTCAGGCTTTCGACCCTCTTGTGCTCTAACGCAAAGGTTTGAAAGTTATGGTTCTGGTTAAGAAAACGATAAGCCTCGCCGTCAGCTCCGCGCTGTCGTTGATGACGCTTGTTGCTCAGTCTGCAACCGCTGCTGATTATGAAAAAATCGACTTGTCCTCGCCCGAAGGTGAATCCCTGACCCTGGATGATGCGTCTGTCGATTACACCGGCCGTGGGCCGGCGGTGCGGGTCAGCGGCGCTCAGAACCAGTTGCAGGGCCAGGGCTACGATATCCGGGCCACGGCGGACAGCCCCAACAGCGCGGTGGTGGGCGTGCAGGTGGACGCCGGCGGCAAGGCCGAACTGAGCGGCGTGACCATCAGCACCGGCGGCTCGGATTTCGCCACCGGGGCCCAGGCCACCGGCGCCGGCAGCCAGTTGACCCTGAACGATGTGCAGATCACCACCAGCGGCAACCAGAGCCGCGGCGTGGTGGCCAGCGCTGGTGGCCAGGTGCAGGTGGCCGGTGGCTCCATCACCACCTCGGGCAACCAGGCCGATGTCTTGTCCGCCTCCGGCATGGGCTCCAGCATCCTGGCCTCGGACCTGACCCTGACCGCCACTTCGACCGGCTCGGTCAATGCGGTCCGCGCCGCCGATGGTGCGTCCATCGAACTGCAGCGCGTCAGCATCCAGTCCAGCGGCTTCATTGGCGCGGTGGCCGTGGAAGGGGTCGGCTCCTCCCTCAGCGCCGACGGCGTCGACATCACCGCCGAGAATGGCCGTGGCATCGGTGTGACCAGCGCCGCCCTGACCTTTCGCAACGGCAGCATCAATGCCAAGGGCGACGGCATCACCTTGAGCAGCCTGTACCAGAAACCGGGTGGCACGGCGGTGGTCAGCCACAGCCGGATCACCTCGCAGAATGGCAACGGTATCAACGTCAACGCCGACCAGGCCGCGGCCGATCTGGACAGCGTGCAGGTCACCGCCCTGGGCGACTATGGCGTGGCGATCTGGATGCCGGGCAGCAACACCCGGGTGGACGTCAAGGACAGCATTCTGCAAACCCGTGGCCAGAGTGCGGTGGCCATCGACAACCGTGGCGGCGTGTTCACCATGGACGGTGGTTCCATCAGCACCCTTGGCGACAACTCCCATGCCCTGTACGCCTCGCCGGACACCACAAACAGCCCCGGTGCGGTGTTCAACGTCAGCCGCGTGCTGATCGAAACCAGCGGCCGGGGCTCCGTGGGGGCGCTGGCCCGCATGGCGGGGGCGAGCATCAGCCTGAGCAACAGCAGCATCGTCACCCACGGCGACCTGGGCTATGGCCTGTTCGCCTCGGGCCGCGGTGCCAGCGTGGAGCTGCAGGACAGCGACGTGCAGACCGCCGGCGAGCAGGCTCACGGCCTGGCCATCAGCAACAACGCCACGACCCGCTTCCAGGGCTCGACCGTGGTCACCAACGGCAGCAACGCCCATGGCATCGTCAGTTTCGCCACCGGCGCCGGGGTGGTGAACGATGTGGAGGTCACGTCCAGCCATATCCAGACTGAAGACGGCGCCGGCATCCTGGTCAACGGCGGAGGCCTGACCACGCGCTTTACCGACAGTAGCCTGGTGGGCCGCAGCGGTGGCGAGCAGGGCACCGCGCTGTGGATCACCGACCGCGCCAGCGGGGTGCTGGCCGGTGCGGTGCAACTGGACGCCGTGCGCTCGAACCTGTTCGGTGATGTGCTGGTGGACGGCGGCAGCCTGCAACTGTCCCTGGCCGACCACTCCAGCCTGGACGGGGCGATCAAGGGCGGCAGCCGTGATACCCAACTGAGCCTGGACGACAGCAGTGTCTGGACCCTGCGCGGCGACTCCCAGCTCACCCGCCTGGCCAACAACGGCGTGGTGGAGTTCGCCGATCCCGGCCTGGCGGGGGCCTTCAAGCAGTTGCAGGTCAGTGGCGACCTAGAGGGCGACGGCCACTACATCATGAACACCGACCTGGGCCTGCAGCAGGGTGACCGGTTGATCGTCGGCGGCCAGGTCACCGGCAACAACGACATTCTGGTGCGCAACTCCGGCAGCGAACCGGGGGCCGAGGGCCAGAGCCTGACCCTGGTGCAAAGCGCCGGTGGCCCGGGTTCGTTCAGCCTGGCCAACCGCGGTGGGGTAGTGGATGCCGGGACCTATCGCTACGGTCTTGCGGCCGATGCCCAGGGCAACTGGAACCTGGTGAACGTCGGCCGTACCCAGCCGGCGCCGGGGCCGGACAACCTTTCCACCGGCGCCAGCGCGGCGGTCAACAGCAGCGCCATTGCCACCTTGCGGGCCACCTGGGATGCCGAGCGGGCAACCCTGGTACAGCGCCTCGGCGACCTGCGCCAGGGGGCCGATCGCCAGGGTGTGTGGATCCGTGGTTTCGGCCAGCAGCAATCCCTGGACAACGGCGTTGGCCGGACGTTTTCCCAACAGGTACAGGGCACGCAACTGGGCATGGACACCCGGCTCGACACCGCCGGTGGCACCCTGGTGCTTGGCGCGCTGGCCGGCTACAGCCAGACCGATCGCAACTTCAAGGGCGAGGGCAGCGGCAAGCTCGACAGCTACCACCTGGGCGGCTATGCCACCTACCTGGATGACTCGGGCTGGTACACCGACACCTTGGTGACCCTGAACCGCTGGTCCACCCGCCTGGATGTATGGGGCACCGACGGCGCCAAGGTCTCCGGGCATTCACGCAGCAAGGGCGCGGGCCTGTCGGTGGAAGCCGGCAAGCAGATCGATCTGGGCAACCGCTGGTTCGTCGAGCCCCAGGCGCAGGTTTCCATGCTCTATGCCCGCTCCGACAACTACCGCCTGGACAACGGCCTGCAGGTGCAGCCCGGCGATGGGCTGTCGACCCAGATCCGCACCGGTGCCCGGGCCGGGCGCAACCTGCAGCTGCAAGATGGCACACGCTTGCAGCCCTACCTCAAGGCTGGCTGGGTCGAGGATCTGTCGGCGCAGAACAAGGTCCGCACCAACGGCATCGCCAGCCGTCCCGATGGCAACGGCGGTGGCTGGTATGCCGGGGTTGGCGTGACCGGTGAGCTGAGCCGCCAGCATCAGGTGTATGCCGAGGTCGAGACCAGCGAAGGCTCGAACATCGACCGGCCCTGGGCCGCCAACCTCGGTTACCGCTTCACGTTCTGAGGGGCACTGGCGCTCGCCGCGAGCGTCTGGCGCACCCCTTCGGTATAGGACGTCTTGGCGATCGGCCCGATCAGAGCTTGCAGGGCCGAGTCGTCGAGGATCAGCGGCGAGCTGATCAGGTAATGCATCTCCACCATCTCGCGCAGCAGCGGGTCGAACAGCCCCAGCAGGCGCAGCAGGGGCTTGCCGATCACCCGCTGCTTGAAGCGGGTACCGCCGTGCTGCCGGATCAGTTCCAGCAGCTCGCGCTGGCTGGTGACCCCGGCGCCGCCCAGGTGCCAGGTCTTGCCGAAGGCTTCGGGCTGCTGGATCAAGCGACAGACCACCGGCCCCACGTCGGGAACGAAGACAAACTCATGGGGCCGGTCCAGGGGGCCTACCAGGTTCGCCGTGCCGCCCTGGATCGCGGCCTGGAACGCGCCGTGCAGCAGGCTTTTATCGACCCCGGGCCCGTAGAAGTCCGGCAGGCGCAGCACCGTGGTCTGGATCTTGCCGTCGGCATGGGCCTTCCATAGCAGGTCTTCCTGGGCCTTGCGCATGCGGCCCTTGAAGCTGTTGGGCTGGCGCGGATGCTGCTCCGCCACCGGGTTGCTGCGAGCCATGCCGTAGGGATAGACGGTGCCGATCAGCAGGATCCGGCGCACCCCGGCGGCGATGGCGCCGTCCAGGGTCTGGCGCATCAGTTGCGGGTGCAGTTCGAAGCGCCAATAGTCCACCCCTACCAGATAGATCAAGGTGTCGATGCCGGCTGCTGCGGCCTCGACCGAGGCGGGCTGGTCGGGGTCCCAGGTGACCGGCTCGGCCAACGGGTCGGCGCCATAGGCCTTTAGCAGGCTGCTCTGGCTGCGGCCCACCACGCGGTAGGGCTGGCCCTGGCTGCGCAGGGTCCGAGCAATGCTCTGGCCAATGGCGCCGACGGCGCCGAACAAGGCTACTTGGGGCATGACGGGGTTCCTCGTGGATGAACAGAGCTTGCAGAGTGCGAGTTCCTCGGCTAAATGGAAATTGCCCAGACTTCGATGGTTTCTATAAAAAAATGCATAGCCCCACGGATACTCCCCCCCACTGGGACTGGTACCGCACCTTTCTCGCAGTGCTGGACAGTGGCTCCCTGTCTGCCGCCGGCCGCGCCATGGGTTTGACCCAGCCCACGGTGGGCCGGCATATCGACCAGTTGGAAGCGGCCCTGGGCCTGAAGCTGTTCACCCGTTCCTTCGACGGATTCGCCGCCACCGAAGCGGCGCTGGAGCTCAAGCCCTACCTGCTGCAGCTGGCGGCGGGGGAGGCGGCCTTGCGCCGGGTGGCCAGCAGCCATGGCGCCGGGGTGCAGGGCAGTGTGCGGATCTCGGCCAGCGAAATCATCGGGGTGGAGGTGTTGCCGCCGATTCTCGCCACCTTGCGCCAGCAGCATCCGCAGTTGGTGGTGGAGCTGGTGCTGTCCAACCGTGCCGACGACCTGCTGCAACGCCAGGCCGATATTGCCGTGCGGATGTTCCGCCCGACCCAGGAAGCGCTGCTGGTGCGCCGGGTCGCCGACATCGAACTGGGCCTGCATGCCCACCGGGACTATCTGCAGCAGCAGGGCACGCCGCTCTCGCTGGAGCAGTTGGCCGGGCACGCCCTGATCGGCTTCGATCGTGAAACCGCGTTTATCCGCCGCCTGCAACAGCAGTACCCGATGCTGGCCCGGGGCGCCTTCGCCTGGCGCAGTGACAGTGACCTGGCGCAGTTGGCGGCATTGCGCGCGGGGTTTGGCATTGGTGCCTGCCAGGTACGCCTGGCCGAAGCTGATCCACGCCTGGTGCGGGTCCTAGCGGAGCAGTTCGCACCGAGCCTGGAAGCCTGGGTGGCGATGCATGAAGACCTGCGCAACAGCCCGCGCTGCGCGGTGACCTTCGCCGCGCTGGTGCAGGGGCTGGCGGCCTATGCCGGGGGCGATTGACCGCCAGGGTGTCGGCAAGGGTTGCCAGGTGGCCCCGGCAGTGGCTTATCATACGCTGTATGTTTAAGCCCCCAGGAGGCAACGCCCATGGCATTCGGCAAGGTATTCATCGCCACCTCGGTCGATGGTTTCATCGCCCGCAACGACGGTGCCATCGACTGGCTGCCCAGTGGCGAGTCCGGCGAGGACTACGGCTACGGCGCCTTCATGGCGTCGGTGGACGGAATTGTCATGGGCCGTGCTACCTACGACAGCGTGCTGGGTTTTACCCCCTGGCCTTTCGACAAGCCGGTGGTGGTGCTCAGCCGCACCCTCAGTACGCAGGACGTGCCGCAGCGCCTGGAGGGCAAAGTACGCATCAGCGCGCTGCAACCGGTGGAGCTGGTGGCGCAGTTGCGGGCCGAGGGCTGGAGAACCGCCTACATCGATGGCGGCACCCTGATTCAAGCCTTTCTCCAGGCCGGGCTGATCGATGAAATGACCCTGACCCGGGTGCCGGTGCTGCTGGGCACGGGCCGCCCCCTGTTCGGCGCACTGCCCCGGGACCTGCACCTGCGCTGCGTCGATTCCCGGCGGTATCGGGATGGGCTGGTGAGCACCCGCTACCGGGTGGAGCGGGGCGCCGTCCATGACTGACCGGCCCAAGCGCAGCGGCCGCCCTGCCGCAGGGCGTGAACTGAGCCTGGACCAGGTCCTCGACGTGGGCCTGGAGCTGCTGGAGGAGCTGGGGCCCCAGGGGTTCGGTGGCCGGGCCCTGGCGCGGCAGCTGGGGATTACCCCGATGTCGGTGGCCTACCACGTGGGCGACCAGCGCAACCTGATGCGCCTGCTGGTGGAGCGGGTGCACGCCGAGCCGCTGGCCGAGCCGGCAGCGCAGTGGCCACCCGAGGCAAGAATCCAGGCGCTGTTGGGGGAGTACATGGCCCGGGTCCGCCGCCATCCGGCGCTGACCCTGTGCGTCCTCGGTGACCCGCAGCTGTTCGGCGGCTCCCTGGCCACCTTCAGCCAGCGCTTGCGCGAGGAAGTACGGGCCTTCGATGCAGACCCGGCGCTGTTCGACCTGCTGGTGGACTACAGCCACGGCCACGCCCTGGCGCTGGCCCTGGCCGGGGAGGGCGCGCAGGCGCTGGAGGGCGCTTTCGAAGCGGGGCTGCGCCGCTTGCTGCGCTAAGCGGCTTTCTACAGGGCGCCGGCGAGCATCGCGGCAAAGCGCCGGGCTGGCCATTCCTTGCGGTCCGACACCTGGCCTTTGCCCATTCCAGGGCAATCCTCCCGGCCCGGGCGTTCATTACATCCCTGCACCTTTGTTCACAGAAAATCACCGACCCACGACAGATTCCAACACCGCTGCTGGGGATACTGGCGCCTGCTCCGCCGGAGCGCCAAGGACCGACGTGACTGGAGAACCCCATGCATAGACTGTTGACCGCCGTACTGATCTCGACCCTGGGGGCGGCCTCTCTGGTTCGTGCCGATGGACCAGCGCCATTTTCCAAGGTGTTCGAGGATATTTCGGCCGACCAGCCCGGCTGCGCCGCCGGGGTGATGCGCGGTGGCAAAGTGATCTGGAGCGCAGGCTATGGCGCCGCCGACCTGGCCACCGGAGCGGCGATCCAGGCCGATACCCTGTTCAACCTGGCATCGGTGTCCAAGCAGTTCACCGGCTTTGCCATCCTCCAACTGCAAGCCCAGGGGCGCCTGAGCCTGGAGGACCCGGTGCGGCGCTTTCTGCCGGAGCTGCCGGCCTATGCCCAGGGCATCAGGATCCGTCACCTGTTGCACCACACCTCAGGGCTGCAGGACTACATGCTCCTGGCCGAACTGGCGGGGATTCCCCTGAGCCAGCGCTTTACCCAGCAACAGGCCCTGGACCTGCTGGTGCGCCAGAACAGCCTGATGTTCCCGCCCGGCAGCGAATTCAGCTACAGCAACAGCGGCTACGTCCTGCTGTCGAGCATCGTCGAGCGAGCCAGCGGCCTGTCGCTGAAACACTATTCCCGGGCGAACATCTTTTTGCCCCTGGGCATGGATCACTCAAGCATCGTCGATCAGTACCCGGTGCAGTTGCCGAACCTGGCCCGGGGCTATGAACCGGGCGGGCAGGGCAAGGCCCAGGTGGCGGTGGATGCGCGCTGGGAGCAGACCGGCGACGGCCAGGTGCACAGCAATGTGGCGGACCTGATGCGGTGGTTGCGCAACCTATCCACCGGGCGGGTCGGGGGCAAGGCGCTGGTGGAGAACATGCGCCAGACCGAGCCCCTGAACGACGGTGATCCCGGCTATTACGGCATGGGCCTTGCCAACCGCAGCTACCGCGGGCTGCAAGAGCTGTCCCACAGCGGCGGCTGGGCCGGTTTCAACACCGACGTGGCCTGGTACCCCAAGCTCGATGTGGCCACGGTGGTGCTGTGCAACAGCGATGACGGCCGTGCCTCGGAGCGCGGCCGCCAGTTGCTCGATACCCTGCTGGGCTCGCCGGCGCCGTCCGGGGAAGCGGACATTCCTCCGCCACCCCCGAGCATCCGGGCGCTGCCCAAGGCCTCGCTGAAAACGCTGGTGGCCGGCACCTACCTGGACGATGGCGGCCATCAGTTGCAGCTGCGGCGCAGCGGCAAGGGTTGGAGCCTGGAAACCTTCCCCGACGTCCTGCCGCTGACCCGGCAGAGCGATGAGGTGTTGGTGGCGGACAACGACGGCACCCCGATCTACCTCGCGGCGGCCCCGGGAGGGCGGATCGCGCTCAACAACCCGGCCTCGACCTATGCCCTGGCCCCGCCCTGGAAGCCCGATGATATCCGCCCCTACGTCGGCCTCTATACCCTAGAAACCAGCCCCGGACAGCTCAAGGTCCATGCCCGGCAAGGCAAGCTTTATGTACGCATCGGCCTGTACACCTACCCGATGCAGCCCCTGACCGCTGAGCGTTTCAGCGCCGGGGAACTGGGGGTGCTCAGCTTTGCCGAGCAAGGCGCGGTGCTGACCAGCAGCGTGGCGCGCAATCTGCGGTTCGGGAAAGTCTTTGCGCCATAGCACGATACGCAGGCCGCAGGTGTCTGTACGCGCTTCATATCTTGCCTTTCTTGATGGCCAGGGCCAGGGCCTGGTGCTTGTTGGGGCTGTCGAGTTTTTGCAGGATCTTGGCGATGTGGTAGTCGATCGAGCTTTTGCTCAGGTGCATGCGCATGGCGATATCGGTGGAGGACATGCCATCGGCGGTGTAGCGCAAGATATCGATCTCGCGATCATTCAGGGCTTGCTGATGATCGTTGAAGATGCGCTGCAGGGAGTGTTGGCGGTTGATGTAGTCGATCAGCTTGGCGTAGACCTTGAGGACGCAAGCCGACCAGTCGAGGGGGTCGACGCCTTGCAGGGAACCCTGCTTCAACGAGGCGATCGACAACACCCCGTAGTTGCCGAAGCTGCAGGGCAGGCCGATGCTCATCCCGGAAAGAAAGCCATAGTCCTTGCCCGCCTGGAGAAACAGTTTGCTCTCGATGAAGTCGTCGCTCCATATCGTCGGGAAGTAGGGGGTCGGAGAATGGATCTTCAGGATCGGGTCCACTATCCAGAATTTTTCCGCTTCGTAGTCCCGGCGCCAGGCGTAGCTGTAGCTATCGATGTTGTAGACAACTTTGCTGTGGGACTTCAGATCCGAGCGCAGTATGAAAGAGAACTCGGTGTGGTTGGTTTCTCGTTCCAGCTCGGTCCTGATCTCATCACATAACTTGCTCGGGATATTGACTCTCTTGAACTCTATCTCGGGCGATCTTCTCGTATAACGTCCCATTTTCTACTCCTTTAGAATCGGCCTGAAAAATGCGTGGGGAAAGGCCAGAAGTGCGCTTTTCCGAACTCAAGCCGGGACTTGATCCGCACCTCGTGGTGTTTGATCAAGTTGCCTTGGAGGTTCCAGTGTAGTTGCTGGCGAGCGTTTGAAAATGCTGCGAAGGGACGCTGCATACTCCTTGGAATCAGTGCCGGAACTGTTCTGTCAGGTTCTATGAAGTGGGTACTGATGAATTTTGCGGGCACCGTTGAGCGGGGCCGAATGAGCCCCGGGAAGAGGGCGCAAGGAGTCAACTTGTTTGGCAATAGACGCCATTCTGGATATGCAGAAAGATTATCGAAAAGAGGACCGGTAGGCCGTCTCGAAAAGTGCGGGAGGAAGATTTGGTAAAAGTACCAATTTCAGCTTGATTGGGTCGCTTTATAGTCGTTTTCAGCAAGTTGCCATAGCGACTTAGCTGGCAAGAAAACCGTGACCCAACTCTGGAAAAAAGGACTTTGAAATGAACTCGAACCCTGCCAACAAAGTGACTGAAGAACAAAAAAATGCCTTGTTCGTGCTGTCCAAGGTCGCCTATGACGCCGCCGTCGCCCAACGTGTCGAGATGGCCGCAGGCAAACCCGGCCTGGCCTCCTCGCTGAGCCAGCAGCCGCATCCCCAGTCGCTGTGCGGTTGTGGCTGCCAGGAGTATGTGTGCGGCTACTACTGCTTCAGTACCCAGGGCTGTGGATGCAGCAGCTACCTTTACATCAGCTCGAACCTGACCACCATCGGCCCGACGCAAAGCCAGGGCATGCCCGCGCATTTCAACGGCAGCGCGAACGGGCCGATGAACGCCGGCATCAACCTGTCAGATGTCTACATGAGTGGGGTGTTCCCGGATGTCAACAGCGTGGTCAACCACACGTTGCCATTCAACCTGGAGATTTCTTCGGGGGCGGTCACCATGACGTTTTACGACCAGGGGCGGGTGCTGGGGGTGATGCACTCGCTGCCGGGGCACTACTACAACGGCTATTTCCATGGTAGTGGCACCGGGACCTTCACTCTGGCCTGATGGCTGGAGCCTGGTGGACCACCTGGGGCAGGCGAGCCTATTGCTCGCCTGCGTCTTTTTATGCGGTACACGCCGAGGCTCAAACCCGCCGGCTACGGCCCAGCAACCACAACAGGTAGAAACCTCCCAGCAGGCCGGTCATCAGGCCGATGGGCAGGTTGGCGTGGAACGCCAGGCGCTGGCTCAGCAGGTCTGCGGCCAGGAGCAATACCGCGCCCATCAGCGCGCCCGACCCCAGCGGCACGTCGGCGCTGCGGGTCAGGCGCCGGGCCAGTTGCGGGCCGGCCAGGGCGATAAAGGCGATGGGCCCGGCAGCGGCGGTGGCGATGGCAGTGAGGCCGACGGCGGCCAGGACCATGATCAATCGGGTGCGCTCCACCGCGACTCCCAGTTGGCTGGCGGTGGCGTCGCCCATTTCCAGCAGGTTGATGCGCCGGGCGTGGTACAGGGCGATCGGGGCGATCAGCAGCAGGCCCAGGGCCGCCGGCAGTACATGGGACCAGGTGCGGGTGTTCAGCGAGCCGGCCAGCCACAGTTGGGCGAACATCGCCTGGTCGAGGTTGCCGCTGACTAGCAGGATGCTGTTCAGGCCGGACAGGCTGGCGCCCACGCCGATGCCCACCAGCACCAGGCGATAACCCCCGCTGCTGTGGCCGTTTCGCGCCAGCAGCAACACCAGCAGGGCGGTGCCCAGGCCGGCCGCCACTGCCGCCAGGGACGTGGCCAGGGGGCCGGCATCGAACAGCATGATCTGCACGATGGCGCCACTGGCGGCGCCGGTGGTGAAGCCGATCACGTCCGGCGAGCCCAGGGCATTGCGCGAGATCGACTGGAAGATCGCCCCGGCCATGCCCAGTGCCGCGCCCACCAGGGTCGCGGTCAGGGCCCGGGGCAGGCGCACGCGTTGCAGCACCCGCTGGGCGGTGGGGTCCTGGCCCTGGCCCAGCAGGTTGGCCAGCACCTGTTCCGGGCCCAGTGACAGGCTGCCGGTACCCAGCAGCAGCGCCCAGAGCAGCAGCATCGCCACCAGCAGCACGGCGCAGACCAGGGCCGTGCGCGGTTGCCAGCGCAGCGAGAGCGAGCCCAGGCGCAGGGCCTTGAGCCCCTTCACAGGCGGCTCAGGCGAAAGCGCCTGACCAGTACGATGAAGCACGGCCCACCCAGCAGCAGGGTGATGATGCCGGCGGCGATTTCTTCCGGCGCTGCCACCACCCGGCCGAGCACGTCCGCCCCCAGCAGCAGGCCGGCGGCCAGCAGCGCCGAGTAGGGCAGGATCCAGCGGTAGTCGGTGCCCACCAGCATCCGCGCCAGATGGGGCGCCACCAGCCCGACAAAACCGATCGGCCCGGCCACGGCGGTGGCGGCACCGGCCAGCAGCATCACCGCCAGGCAGGCCAGTAGCCAGGTCAGGCGCAGGTTCACTCCCAGGGCGCGCCCCAGGTCCTGGCCCAGGGCCAGGGCGTTGAGCTGGGCGGCGATCCCCAGGGCCAGGGCCAGGCCCAGCGCGATGGCCAGGGCCGGAACCTGCAGCAGGGCGAAGCCGCTGCCGGACAGCGAGCCCGCGGCCCAGTGGCGAAAGTGATCGAAGACCTCGGGCGGGCTGTTGAGCACGATGATCCCGGTCAGTGAAGTCAGCATCACTGACAGTCCGGCGCCGGCCAGCACCAGGCGCACCGGGTTGGTCCCGGTCTCATGGGCCTGCCCCAGCAGGAACACCACCACTCCCGCCAGCCCGGCGCCGCCGAACGCCAGCCACAGGTACTCGGCCAGGCTGGTCAAGTGCAGCAGCGCCACGCCGCCGATCACCGCCACGGCGGCGCCGGCATTGATGCCCAACAGGCCCGGTTCGGCCAGCGGGTTGCGAGTCACCGCCTGCATCACCGCGCCGGCCACCCCCAGGGCGAGGCCGGCCAGCAGGGCGATCAGGGTCCGGGGCAGGCGCAGTTCACGCAGGATCAGGTGCTGGTCGTTGTGCAGGTCGGGTGCCTGCAACGCCTGCCAGGTCACGCTCAGGGGGATCGCCCGGGAGCCGATGGCCAGGCTCAGCAGGGCCAGCACCAGCAACAGCGCCAGCCCGGCCAGCAGGCCCCAGGTGCGGTGGTGAGGGCGCGACAGCGGTCGGGCCAGGGGCTGGGCGACGAGGTTCATGGCTTAGCGAAAGTGCGCGGCGACGGCATCGATCATCTGCCGTCCCGAGTAATAGTCGATGCGAAACGAACTCGGGCCCAGGGCATACACCCGCCGGTTGATCACCGCTGGCAGGTTGGCCAGCACCGGGTCGGCGAGGAACGCCTGCACGTCGCCGTCGGTGGCGCTGAGCAGGAACACGCTGTCACCGGTGATCGCCGCCGGCAGGTTTTCCCGGGAGATGAACTGGAAGTCCGACGCTCGGGTGACCTTGCCCGCCAGCGCCTCGGGCAGCTCTGCGACCTTGAAGCCAAGAGCGCCGAGCAGCCGGGCCTGGGGGCTGTTCAGGCGGCCGATGGAATAGCTGCCGGCAATGTTGTAGCCCACCACGCTCACCGGCCCCGGGGGCGGGGTGATGCGGGCGGCGGTTTGCGCGGTGTACTGGTCGAAGCGCTGGATCGCCGCCCGGGCCTGTTGCTCCAGGCCGGTGCGCTGGCCCAGGGCGGTGGCGATGTCTTGCCAGCTCTGGTTCGAGTAGTCCACCACCAGGATCTCCAGGCCCTGGGCCTGCAGCTCGCTGCGGTGGGCGACCACGCTGTCGGCGCCGGTGGCGGACACCACCAGCAGGTCCGGGTCAGCGGCGATCACCGCTTCGATATCGAATTGCAGGTTGCGGTACAGCACCGCTACGCCGCGCTGCCTGGCCACTTCTGCCCACTGGGAAAAGAACCCGCGCTCATCGGTGAGGCGGCTGGGGGTGGTGGCGGCGCTGGCCACCAGCGGCGCATCCATGGCCAGCAGGATCCCGGTGACGCTGGGGCTGGTGGAGACGATACGGGTGGGGGTGGTGCTTGCCCCGAGGGCCAGCTGGCAACTCAGGGCCAGGACCGCTGCACTGAGCAGCCGGGCGCAAAGGCGTGGGTTCATCATCGATCCATCGGACGGTAAAGGGTGGGGCGCAGGGGCCTGAACAGCAGAACCATATGATAATGCTTCTCATGCAATGCGTTCCATATTGTAGAATCCATTCCGCAATTGCAATACTGCAAGCGCTTGTCTCCCAAGGAAAACCCCGCCATGACTCACCGTTTGCACGCCGATGCCGTGACCTTGCGCCACGACGCGCGAATCATTTCCCAGGGCCTGTCCCTGAGCATTCCCGACGGCTCGTTCACGGTCATTGTCGGGCCCAACGCCTGTGGCAAATCCACCTTGCTGGCGGCGTTGTCCCGGCTACTGGCACCGGCTGAAGGGCGGGTGGTGCTCGATGGCAAGGACATCCGCCAACTGCCGGCCCGGGAAGTGGCCCGGCGCCTGGGCCTGCTGCCGCAAAGCGCCATGGCGCCGGATGGCATCAGCGTTGCCGAACTGGTGGCGCGCGGGCGCTATCCGCACCAGTCGTTGCTGCGCCAGTGGTCGAAGGAGGATGAGCAGGCGGTGCGCGGGGCGATGGCCGCGACCCGGGTCGAGGCGCTGGCCGAACGCTTGCTGGATGAGTTGTCCGGCGGCCAGCGCCAGCGGGTGTGGATCGCCATGGTGCTGGCCCAGGAAACGCCGATCCTGCTGCTGGACGAGCCCACCACCTACTTGGATATCGTCCATCAGATCGAGCTGCTGGAGCTTTTGGCCGAGCTCAACCGCCAGGGCCGGACCATCGTCGCGGTGCTGCATGACTTGAACCAGGCTTGCCGCTATGCCAGCCACCTGATCGCCCTGCGCGACGGCGCCATCGTCGCCCAGGGCGCGCCGGCGGCGATCTTCACCGAGGCTCTGGTGGAGCAGGTGTTCGGCCTGGCCTCGGTGATCATCCGCGACCCGGTCAGCGGCACGCCGTTGATGGTGCCCAAGGGCCGGATCGACCCGGCCTGAAGCCACGGCTCAGGGGCGCGCCGGCAACGCTTCCTGGGGCACGCGCTGGCCACCGGTGGCCTGATTGACCTGGGCCGCTTCATGGAACAGCGCATCGCGGTCTTGCGGGGCCTGCAATTGCCCCAGGTCAGTGACCGTGGTCATCACGCAGACGATCTCCTGCTGGGCGTCGAATACCGGCGCGGCCTGCCCGGTGACGTTGGACAGCAGGTGGCTGGTGAGTTCGGCCCAATGCCGGCGTCGTACCTCGTCGAGCACCGCGGCACTGGGCGGGGTGCCGCGAAAATGCGCCGGCTGCTGCTTGCGCGCCGCGTCGATCACGGCCTTGGGCAGAAAGGCCTGGAACACCAGGCCGCAGGCGGTGTTGTCGATGGGCAGGATGTCCCCCAGGGCCAGGGGGTTGATGGAGAAATAGGCGCTGCGGTACCAGCGCACCAGGGTCGGCCCGCGGTCGGTCCAGATCGCCACGCCCCCGCTGGCGGCATGCCGCTGGGCCAGGGCTTTCATGCGCTGGGCGGCGATGTCCACCGCATCGATGCGCTTGAGCGCGCCAATGCCGATGCTCAGGGCCGCCGGGCCCAGGTCGTACAGGCCACTGAGCGGGTCCTGCTTGGCCAGCCCTTCCTTGACCAGGCTTTGCAGGTAGCGGTGGGCGGTGGAGCCACCCGTGCCGGTGCGCCGGGCCACTTCCCCCAGGGCCAACTCGCCCTCGGCATTGGCCAGGGTGTTGAGAAAACGCGCGGCGATCGACACCGACTGGATCACCCCGGAACGTTTTTCCGGCGGTGCATCCAGGGTCTCGTCCAACGGGGGCTGCGAACTGTTCAACGGCTGGGTCTCCTCACCAATGTCTGGCCGCGTGGGGTACGCAGGCTACGGCCTGCGCGGCGCTGGCGCTAGCGGCGGCCATGATACCGGTTCCACCGCCTGCCTGGGACGGGGGAATGCGCCCGGGTCAAAAGTGTAGATCATTCCAATTTGCAGAATGTATTCCGTATTGAGGAATGTCATGGCAGCGTGATAGCCTAATCGTGAAAGAGGATCATTCTCATTTGGAAGGAAGTTTTGATGGCCCTTACGCACCGCACATTCAGTCACGGTATTGGCGTTCTCACCTTGTCCACCCTGCTGGCGAGCCCGCCGCTGATGGCCGAGGACAGCAGGCAGCCGGACAAGCCGGGGAAAGGCAGCCTGGCCCTGGAATCGCTGGTGGTCACCGGTGAGAAACTCGACCGCGAGCTGAAGGACACCGCCTCCTCGGTGTCGATCATCACCGACCGCGATATCGACCAGAACAAGACCGGCGATGCGTCGGTGTCGGAGGTCATCAACGGCAGCCCCAACGTGATCTACACCGACTCGGTGGGCGCGCCGATCATCCGCGGCCAGGACACCCAGGGCCCGAACAACGGGCAGAACGTGTTCTGGGGCGGTACGGTGCCGCGGGCCACCATCAACCTGGACGGCCACTACCTGAACTACAACGAGATGTTCTTCGGCGCGACCTCGGTCTGGGACCTGGACAGCATCGAGGTGTTCCGCGGCCCGCAGACCACCTCCCAGGGCGCCAATGCGATTGCCGGGGCGATCATCGTCAACACCAAGAACCCGACCTTCACCCCCGAGGCGGCCTACCAGGCGGAGATCGGCAGCTACCACTCGCGGCGCAGTTCGGTGGCGGTGTCCGGGCCCCTGGCCCAGGACTTTGCCGGGCGCCTGGCAGTGGACTATTCGGCCCGCGACACCTTCATCGACTACGACAACCCGAAGTTCCAGGGCGGCAAGACCGACCAGGATTTTCGCAACCTCAATGCCCGGGCCAAGCTGCTGTGGTTGCCCACCGACATTCCAGGGCTGGAAAGCCAGTTCACCTTCGCCCACAACGACAGCAACCGCCCGACCCAGGAAGCCGCCTCGGCGCCGTTCCACAAGCTGGAGCACAGCTCCACCACCATGCCGTCCTGGGAACAGGACACCAACACCAGCATCCTCGACGTCTCCTATGAGCTGGGTAATGGCCTCAAGCTGTTCAACCAGGCGCAGTATTCGCTGTCGTCGGTGCACCGGGTGACCGGGGCGGCGGGCGAGGGCGATGCCGACATCCACCAGAAGAACGCCTCCAACGAGTCGCGCCTGACCTTCGGTGAGAAAGAGGACCTGCTCAGTGGCATGGGCGGGATCTACTACGCCCGCACCCGCACCGACGAAACCCTCAACCTGCGGGGCCGTTCGGCCTTCGACGACACCAAGACCAACCTGGGAATCTTCGGCGAGCTCAACTACCGGCTCACCGACCTGTGGACCCTGAGCACCGGCCTGCGCTACCAGCAGGACCACATCGAGCGCACGGGCAACTCGGTGCTGGCTCCCGGCGCGCTGAACTACGACAAGACCTTCTCCACCGTGCTGCCCAAGGTTTCCCTGGCCTACGCCGCCACCCCGCACTGGACCGTCGGTGGCCTGGTCAGCCGGGGCTACAACCCGGGCGGTGTGTCGCTGAACCTGACGACCCGGCAATGGGCCTATTTCAAGGAAGAGTCGATCTGGAACTATGAGCTGTTCAGCCGCGCGAGCTTTCTCGACGACCGCCTGCTGATCAACACCAACCTGTTCTACATGGATTTCAAGGACGCCCAGTACAACATCCCGGTGGTGATTTCCCCGGGGGTGGCACAGTCCTACACCATCAACGCCGAGAAGGCCCACGCCTATGGCCTGGAGCTGGATCTGGACTATCGCCTGCTGGACAACCTGCGGCTCAAGGCCAGCGCCGGTACCTTGCGCACCCGCATCGACAAGATTTCCAGCAACGCCGACTACGCCCACAACGAGTTTGCCCGCTCGCCGGGCTACACCCTGAGCTTCGGCCCCAGCTGGGACATCACCGAGCGCCTGAACCTCAATGCCCAGGTGCGCTACCTGGACGGCTACTACTCGGATACCGCCAACACCTCGGCCTATTCGATCAAGCCCTACACCCTGACCGATGCGCGCATGAGCTACCGCTTCAACGACCAGGTGCAGCTCTATGGCTACGTCAAGAACGTCTTCGACGACCGCTCGCCCACCTACATGCAGCAGAACCGCGGCATCGGCGGCATCGAGGCCAGCATGACCCAGCCACGGACCCTGGGCATCGGCGTCAAAGGGGCGTTCTGAGGCCCCGGGAATCCGTCGCCGGCCGCCCCTCGAGGCGCTGCCGGCGTTCATTCGTACACAGGAGATTGGCAACAGATGAGTAACCGCAAACGCATGCATATCGGCATGTCCCTGGCCCCCACCTGGCTCAGTGGCGATGCCTGGCGCCAGCCCGACAGCAATATCGAAGGCATCTACAGCGCCGACTTCGCCGTGGACATCGCCAAGCGTTCCGAGGCCGCGCACCTGGATTTCGTGTTCCGCCCCGACGTCAGTTGCCTGAACATGGACGGCCTGGAAAGCGGCTCGGGTTTCGCCAGCCTCGATCCCACGGTGCTGCTGGCGTGCATCGCCCGGGAGACGTCCCGCATCGGCCTGGTGTCCACCGTTTCCACCACCTTCTTCCCGCCCTATGTGGTGGCGCGCCAGTTGCAGTCGCTGCATTGGGTGAGCAACGGCCGCGCCGGCTGGAACATCGTCACCGCCTTGCAGGGCCACGAGAACTTCGGCCTGGAGGCCATGCCCGGCGCGGATGAGCGCTATGCCCGGGCGGCAGAGTTCACCCGCCTGGTGCACGACCTGTGGGCCAGCTACCCCAACCAGGCGCTGCTACTGGACCGGGAGAACGGCCGTTACGCCGACCGCAGCCAGGTGCACCCGGTGGACCATGCCGGCGAGCACTTCCGGGTGCGCGGCCCGCTCAACCTGCCGGCGTTCGGCAAGGCACGGATTCCCCTGGTCCAGGCCGGCGCCTCGGACACCGGTCGCGACTTTGCCGCCTCGGTGGCCGACCTGGTGTTCGCCCCGACCCCGGACAAGGATGCGGCCCTGGAACTGCGTCGCGACCTCTCGCAACGGGCCCGGCGCCACGGCCGCCGCCCCGAGGACATCCGCCTGCTGCCGGGCCTGAGCCTGTACCTGGCGCCGACCCGGGAACAGGCCCGCGAGCTGTTCATGCAAACCCACGGGCGCCCGGACAACGCGCGCAAGTTCGCCTCGATCCAGCAGATGATCGGCCTCGATTTAAGCGACTGGCCCCTGGACCGCCCGGTGAGCGCCGCCGACCTGCCGGCCCCGGTGCACAACCCCGGCAGCCGTACCCACACCAACCTGCTGCGGCGGTTGATCGAGCGCGAAACCCTGCGCCTGGACGAACTGCTGCTGCGCCCGGAAGTGATTTGCGCGGCCCACTGGCAAGTGATAGGCACCGCCGAAGATGCATTTGCACAGATCGTGGAATGGGCCGAGGCCGGCGCCATGGACGGCTTTATCGCCGCGCCGGGGGGCTCGATTCGTTCGATGCACATTTTCCTGGAACAGGTGATACCGATGCTGGTGGAGGCGGGGCTGTTTCGCGAGCGCTATAGCGGCACGACCTTTATCGAACACCTGCAAGAGCAGGATTGACCCGGGGCCTGCGAGAAATATCCGGCTTTGAGTGGCGGGCGCTATGGTTGTTTCTCCACAACGTGCGCCCGGATCATGCCGGGCGATCCTAACCCCGCAGTCAATAAAAGGAATGCAACATGAAAGTCAGTGCACGCAACGTGTTCAAAGGCCGGGTCAGCCAGGTGGAAGAGGGTTCGGTCAACGCCGAGGTGGTGCTGTCCCTGGAGGGCGGCGAGCAACTGGTGGCGGTGGTGACCCTGCAAAGCCTGCGTAGCCTGGGCATTGCCCCGGGCACAGAGGCCCTGGCCCTGGTCAAGGCACCCTGGGTGATGCTCATGACCGATGCCGAGGGCATCCGCCTGTCCGCTCGCAACTGCCTGCAGGGCAAGGTGATCAGCGTCACCGATGGTGCAGTCAACGCCGAAGTGGTGCTGGAGCTCAGCGGCGGCAGCCAGGTGTATTCCATCGTCACCCGCGATGCGGTGACCGAACTGGGCCTGGCTCCGGGCGTCAGCGCCACGGCGGTGATCAAGGCTTCCCACATCATCCTGGGCGTGCCGGCCTGATACCCGGCGGTTTCGATCGAGCAGGGGTTCAGGCGCTGTCGGAAGCTCCGGCATCCGCCTGCGCCCCCGGGTTCTCGATGCTTGCGGCAGAGTGCGTACTGCCAATGAACAGGTACATGGCCGGCACCATGAACAGGGTCAGCAGGGTGCCGATGGACAGCCCGGCGAAGATCACCAGGCCCATGTCGTGGCGGCCCGCCGCGCCGGCGCCGGAAGCCCAGACCAGCGGCACCACCCCCAGGACCATGGCCGCGGTGGTCATCAGGATCGGCCGCAGGCGCACTGCGGCGGCTTCTTCGATGGCTTCGCGCTTATTGTGGCCGGCGCGCTGCAATTGGTTGGCGAACTGCACGATGAGGATCCCGTGCTTGGTGATCAGCCCCAGCAGCGTCACCAGCCCGACCTGGGTGTAGACGTTGATCGAGGCGAACCCCATGGTGATGAAGGCCAGGGCGCCGAACAGCGCCGGCGGCACCGAGAACAGGATCACCACCGGGTCGCGGTAGCTCTCGAACTGGAACGCCAGGGCCAGGTAGACGATCAGGATCGAGAACAGCAGCAGGCCGACGAACCCCCCCGATTCCTGGATGAACTGCCGTGATTCGCCGGCGTAGTCGCTGGAGTAACCGGATGGCGCCACCTGTTCCAGAATGCCCTTGAGCCGGGCCAGCAACTCGCCCTGGGACACGCCGCTGACCCCGGACAGGGTCGCCGAGTTGAGCTGCTGGAAGTGGTTGACCGACTCAGGCTCGGTGGAGGTTTCGATATGGGCCACGGTGCGCGCTGCAATCATCGCCCCCGACGGGGTACGGATGTAGTAGTCGAGGATCTGTTCGGGGTTCAGCCGGTCCACCTGCAGCACCTGGGGGATCACCTTGTAGGAGCGCCCGGCGGTGGAAAAGTAGTTCACGTAGTTGCCCCCCAGGGCCGCCGAGAGCGCGGCGCCGACGTCGGCCTGGGTCATGCCCAGGGCGGCGATCTTTTCCCGGTCCACCACCAGCTTGGCCTGGGGCTTGTCGAGCTTGAGGTCCAGGTCGGAAAACCAGAACAGCTGCTGCTTGGTGGCCTCGGCCAGTACCGCCTGGGCCACCTCGTTGAGGTTGGCCACCGACTCGGTGGTGCTGATCACGAACTGCACCGGCAGGCCCTGGGCGCCGGGCAGCGAGGGCAGGGGGAAGGCGGCGATGGTGGCGCCGGGCACCTGGTTCCACTTCTGTTGCAGGTCGAGGATCAACTGCGCCTGGGAGCGGTCACGATCCTCCCAGGACTTGAGCAGCACCCCGCCCAGGCCCTGGTTCAGCGAGGGCAGGCCGGTGAGCTGGAACATCTGCAGGTACTCGGGCTCCTTGTTGGCGATCTGGAACGCCTGGTCGGCAATCCACTCCATCTGCTGCGGCGAGGCGGTGGGCGCGCCCTTGATCTGCATGAACACCAGGCCCTGGTCCTCGGTGGGCGACAGCTCGCTCTTGGCGGTCAGGCCACTGGCGGCCACCAGCACGAACAGCAGGAAGCCGAAGGTCACCAGCACCGGCCAGCTATCCAGCCCGGCCGCCAGCACCCGGTGGTAGCGCCCCCGCAGCCAGTCGAAGTAGCGGTCCAGGCGCTTGGCGAACCGGCCTTCCTCCTGGCCGCTCTTGAACAGCCGCGAGGTCATCATTGGCGACAGGGTCAGGGCGATCACCGCCGACACCGTCACTGCGCCGGCCAGGGAAAAACAGAACTCCTTGAACAGCGCCCCGGTCAGGCCGCTGCGCAGGCCGATGGGCACGTAGGCGGCGATCAGCACCACGGTCATGGCGATGATCGGGCCGCCCAGCTCGCGGGCCGCCAGCAGCGCCGCCTCCAGTACGCCGCGGCCTTGCTCCTTGATATGCCGGTCGACGTTTTCCACCACGATGATGGCGTCGTCCACCACAAGACCGATGGCCAGCACCAGGGCCAGCAGGGTCAGCAGGTTGATGGAATAACCCAGCAGGTACATGACGAAGAAGGTGCCCACCAGCGACAGCGGGATCGCCACCAGAGGCACGATCACCGCACGGAACGAGCCGAGGAACAGGTAGATCACCACCGAGACGATGATCATGGCTTCCACCAGGGTCTTCACCACCTCGAAGATCGAGGTGTTGATGAAGGCCGTGGAGTCGTAGACGATCTCGCCGCGCACCCCGGCCGGCAGTTGCGATTGCAGTTCGGGGAAGGCTTTGCGCACGTTGTCGGCGACGTTGAGGATGTTGGCGGTGGGCGCTGCCTTGATGCCGATGAACACCGAGCGCTTGCCGGAGAAAGCCACGCTGCTGTCGTAGTTTTCCGCCCCCAGGGTGACGTTGCCCAGGTCCTCCAGGTACACCAGGGCGTCGCCGTTGTGCTTGACCACCAGGCGCTTGAATTCGTCCACCGTGTGCAGGTCGGTGCCGGCGGTGAGGTCCACGGTGATCATCTGCCCCTTGGTGGAGCCCACGGCGGACAGGTAGTTGTTGTTGCCCAGGGCCGTGGCCACGTCCTGGGCGGTGACGTTGTGGGCCGCCAGCTTGTCCGGGTCGAGCCAGGCCCGCAGGGCGAACTGGCGGCCGCCGAGGATCTCTGCGGTCTGCACGCCTTCCAGGGAATCGAGCTTGGGCTTGACCACCCGCACCAGGTAGTCGGTGATGTTGTTGGTGGCCAGGGTGTCGCTGTAGAACCCCAGGTACATGGCGTCGGTGGTCTGGCCCACCGCTACCGTCAGCACCGGTTCCTGGGACTGGGCCGGCAACTGGTTCTTCACCGAGTTGACCTGGGTGTTGATCTCGGTCAGCGCCTTGCTGGAGTCGTAGTTCAGGCGCAGGGTCGCGGTAATGGTGGAGAGCCCGGTGATGCTGGTGGACGACAGATAGTCGATGCCCTGGGCCTGAGCGATGGCGGCCTCCAGGGGCTGGGTAATGAAACCGGCCACGGTGGCGGCGTCGGCCCCGTAGTAATAGGTGCTGATGGTGACCACGGTGTTTTCCGTGCGCGGCCACTGGTTCACCGGCAGCTCGAAGATCGAGCGCAGGCCCAGGATCAGGATGAACAGCGAGACCACCACGGCCCAGACCGGGCGCTTGATAAAGGTATCGGTGAAGTTCATGGCGGGCCCTAGTGCTCTTGCGGCGTCGGCGAAGGATCGTTGCGCGGCGCGTGGCTGTTGTCGACTTTCACCGGCGAGCCGTTCTTGAGTTTCATCTGGCCGCTGGTGATCACCAGGTCGCCTTCCTTGACCCCTGACAGCACCGCCACCTGGTCGCCACGGTTGGGGCCGGTTTCGATGAAGGTCTGCTGCGCGGTGAGCACTGCGTCGCCCTGGTCGTTGTTCTTCTGGCTGGCGATGAACACCGTGGTGCCGTAGGGGTTATAGGTGACCGCGGTCTGGGGCAGGGTCAGGTAACGCTGGGTGCCGCCGGAGGCCACCACGGCCCGGGCGAACATGCCGGGCACCAGGCTGCGCTTGGGGTTGTCGATGGTGGCTTCCACCGTGACGTTGCGGGTGTTGGGGTCGAACTGGGTGTCGATGGAGCTGACCCGGCCAGTGAACGTCTGCTTGGGCAGGCCGTCGGCGCTGACCGTGACGCTCTGGCCCAGAGCTACTTGCTGCACCTGGGCCTGGGGCACGTTGAAGTCGATGTAGATCGGGTCGAAGGTCTGCAGGTTGGCGATCTTGTCCCCCGGGTTGAGGTATTGCCCGGGGTTGACCGCGGTGATGCCGATGCGCCCGGCAAAGGGCGCGCGGATGCTCTTCTTCGCCACCAGCGCGCGCTGCTGTTCGGCAGCGGCCAGCTTGGCCTTGAGGTCGGCTTCGTCGGCCTCGACCAGGGCCTGGGACACCGCGCTCACCTTCAGTTGCGCCCGGTCGCGCTTGAGCACCGTGCCGGCCAGGGCCGCGGTGGCTTCCAGGGAATGCAACTGGGCGATGTCGGAGTCGGCATTCAACTGCACCAGCAGGTCGCCGGCGGCCACTTCCTGGCCGGGCTTGAAGCCGATGCTGCGCACGATGCCGCCGACCTCGGTGGTCACGTCCACCCCGCGCACGGTCTTCATCGAGCCCACCGCGGAGACGCTGGGCTGCCACTCTTCGTACTGGGCCTTGATGGCGGTAACCACCGCGGGCGGCAGGGGCACCTTGGCCTGGGCGATCAGCTTGGAGATCTGCGCGAACTTGACCCCGCCGATCACCGCGACGATCAGCAGCACCACGCCGAGCATGATCAGCATCGGCCGCAGCAGCCGGCGCTTGCGCGGCGCCTGGGGGACCGTGCCGGGGTGCGCAGGGGAGGGGCTGGAGTGGACATCGGCCATGGCGGATCTCACTTAAGGCAAGGGTGCAGGTCGAGTGGACGGCGCGGCTGCCGGCCCCTGGAGCCGGCCCGGCTGGCCGGCTTGAGCCTGTTCGCGGTGCTGGGCCGCGGACGGCGGGTACATCTCCTTGAGCGACGGCCAGCCGAAACGATCGGGGCTGCCGAGGCTGTCGGGGTCGACATCCTGGCGCTGCCACCAGCCTCCCCCCAGGGCCTGGAACAGCGCCGTGGTGTCGCTGTAGCGGGCGGCCTGGGCCCGCACCCGGCTGACAATCGCGTTCTGGTAGGTCTGCTGCGCAGTCAGCAGGTTCAGGTAGCCCACCGCGCCCAGGCGGTACTGGGCCTGGGCCAGGTCCAGGCTCTGGCGCGCGGCGGTCTCGGCCAGCACTTGCTGTTGCAGGGCCTCGGCGTCGGCCTGCAGGGCACGCAGGGCATTGGCTACGTCCTGGAAGGCGGTGATCACCGTGCCGCGATAGCGCGCTGCGGCCTGCTCATAGGCGGCCACCGCGGCGCGCTTGCGATGCTCCAGGGCGCCGGCGTCGAACAGCGGCTGGGCGATGGAGCCGGTCAGGCTCCAGACCCCGGTGCCGGAGGAAAACAGTTTGGTGCCCGCCAGCGCCGTGGACCCCAGGGAGCCGGTAATGCTGAACTGCGGCAACTGGTTGGCGATGGCCACGCCGATATCGGCGCTGGCCTGATGCAACTGGGCCTCGGCGGAACGCACGTCGGGCCGCTGCTCGACGATGGCCGAAGGCAGGCTCAGGGGCAGTTCCTCGGGCAGGTGCAGGGAGGCCAGCTGGAAGTGTTCGCCACGGTCCTGGCTGGGGAAGCGACCCAGGTAGGCCTGCAACTGGTTGCGGGTCTGGGCCAGCTGTTTCTGCAAGGGCGGCAGGGTGGCGCGGGTCTGGGCCAGGGTCGCTTGCTGGGTCAGCAGATCGCTGTCGCCGATGGCACCCAGTCGACGCTGGGCCTGCAGCAGGTCGAGCTGGTCGCTCTGCAGGCGAATCACGGTTTCGGTGGCGGCGATCTGGTCACGGATCGAGGCCAGGCTGATGGCGGTGTTCACCAGGTTGGCGGTGAGGGTCAGGTAGGTCGCCTCCAGCTGGTAGCGCTGGTAGTCGGCCTGGGCACCGCTGGCCTCGATCTGCCGGCGGGTGCCGCCAAACACGTCGGGGGCGTAGGACACACTCAGGGACGCCGAGTTGACCGTGAAGATCTGCGCCGCAGAGCCCCCGGCCGCTGCCGCACCGCCGCTGGAGCCCAGGGCGCTGGCGGCGGACACCTTCTCGCGGGTTTTCGAGGCCGAGGCGCTGAGGGAGGGAAACAGCGACGCCTGTTCGGCGTACAGCAGTTCATTGGCCTGGCGCAGCGCGGCCTGGGCGGCGTCGATATCCGGGTTGGCCTGCAGCGCTTCCTGCACCAGGGCATCGAGTTGCGGCGAGCGGAACAGCGTCCACCACTGCCCGGGAATGTCCATGCCGTTCACCAGTCGCTGCGCCGCGCCACCGGCGGCGACCCCCGCCGTGACGGTGCGGGGCGGCAGGGGCGTGGCGCTGTAGCCGGCGTCCCGGCTCAGTTCCGGGCGGCTGAAATCCGGCCCCACGGCGCAGCTGGCGAGGGCTGCGATGCAGATCAGGTTCAGGGACGAGCGGGCAAGCAACAGAAGAGACAGGTGCCCAGAGGATTTTCGACCGGTACCTTCGTCCCTGTGAGGACGCCGGCCGCCAGTGGCTACAGGCAGCAGCTGTGGCTTGTTCATATTCTCTCTAATTGAGCAATCAGTGAGTGAGTTCAACAGGAATATGGAGAGCGGCGCGACGGCAGGGCAGGCACCCCCTCAAGCACTGGGCTGCGCGAAGTGTAATGAACGTTAATGGATGAGTCGGCTAACCGCCAATAGATGAAATCTTGTGCCGGAAGGTGATCGGTGGGGCTTGGGCTATCCCATTTGCCGCGGGGGAGCGGCAAATGGGTATTGCGTGCTGGAGCAGGTGTCTGGGTCAAGCTACCAGTGATCGAACAGCTGTTTGACCTGCATCGGCGCAGTACAGCGCAGCAGGGCCTGGCGAAACCGCGGGTTGGTAAACAGCCGTGCGGTGTCGGCCAGCAGGTCCAGGTGCTGCTGATCGGCGGGAGCGGGCACCAGCAGCACCAGGATATCGCTGACCGGCTGCTGGTCCGGGGCGGCAAAGGCCATGGCGGTCTGCGGCCGCAGGTACAGCGCATGAATGCGATCGAGCTCGGCGAGCCGCGCGTGGGGCACCGCCACCCCTTCACCGATGGCGGTACTGGCGGCCAGCTCCCGGCGCCACAGGCTGGCGGCCACCCACTCCGCCGGCAGTTGCCGGGTCTCTTGCAGGTGCTGGCCGACCTGCTCGAACAGGCGCTGCTTGTTCGTGACATTGACCGCCAGGAGGATGTCTTCGACCTGCAGATAGCGGGCGACTTTGCTCATGGGCTTCTCCGGGAGCTTCAGGCTTGGCTTGCAGGCTATTGAAGCGCATTTGCCAGGTGCCGGGAGGGGCGGGCGGGCAGTCTTTACGAACTCTTTAGATCGCCAGCCGCCGGCCCGCTGCCGCCAGGCGCCTGTTGCCCAGCGCCTCGAAGTCTGGCTCGACAGCGGTATCCGCAGCGGGCAGGAGGTGATCAAGTCCCTGGCGCTGGCCCTGTGTGGCCACACCGATGTGCAGCCGCCGCGGCCAACCTCTCATAGGGCCTCCAGGAAAGCCTTCAGTGCCTTCAGTTCGGTCCGGTCCAGCTCCAATACCTTCAATTGCGCCGACGTCACGGGAAACAGCGGGTCTTGCAGCTGCCCCTCCTTGGGTACGGGCCTGGGCATGCCTGCGTTGTAGAACAACAGCACCTGATCGAGGCTGCTGGCCAGCCCGTTGTGAAACCAGGGGCCGGTATGGCTCACCAGCCGCAGTGAAGGTGTGCGCATGCGCCCGACATCCTGCGCCAGCCCGGTGACTTCATAGCGCCCGAGGTCTTCGCGCAGGCGCCCATAGAAGGTCAGGCCTGCATTGTGGAAGCGGTCGTCCTGCATCCCCGGGCCGAAGTGGCAGTTCATGCAGCGTGCCTTGGTGCGAAACAGGTGCAGCCCCTGCAATTGCTGGTCGCTGAGCGCCTTCGCCTGCCCCCGTAGAAAACGCTCGAAGGGGGTGCGTTGGGCAACCCGCAGCAGGCCACGCTGATAAGTCGCCAATGCCGCCGCCACCTGCTCGGCACCCAGCGCCTGCCCGGGAAATACCTGGGCGAACTGTGCCGGGTAGTCCGTGGTGTCACGCAGCCGGGCCACCAGTTCCGCGACACTGAAGGCCATCTCCTTGGGGTCGACGACCGGCATCAGGGCCTGCATCTCCAGGCTGTCGGCGCGCCCGTCCCAGAACAGCTTCTTGGCCAGGCCGCTGGCCACCAGGCTCGGTGCATTGCGCCGGCCCGCGGCACGGTCATGCCCGAACGAAACCCGACGCCCATCGGCGAACCCCAGGTCCGGTTCATGGCAGGAGGCGCAGGCAATCTGCCCCGAACGCGACAGGCGCGGGTCGAAGAACAGCCGGCGGCCCAGATCGGCCTTCTGCTGCGTGTAGGGGTTGTACGCCGGGGACGGCGCCCGCTCGGGCAAGGGGCCCAGCTCTTGCCAGGCCACGCCGGCATCCACCTGCGGCGCCGGCCACTGCGCGGGGGGGCGGCTGTACAACTCGCGCAGGCAAGACGGTTCGCTCGTGGCGCAGGCCAGCACGTGCTGCGGGCCAATCACCAGCACCATGCCGAGCATGACCTGCAGGCTCTTCAGGGACCGGCGCATTTCAGAACGCGTATCCGACTTCGAGCCAGTACTGGCGGCCCACCTCATAGGTCGAGACCGAGTTGCTGTTGACCGTCTGGTTGGCATTGACCGACTTCTTGTCGAGCACGTTGAACACGTCGACATTGATGAACACGTTCTGGTCCCTGGCGGTGGGAATACGCCAGCCCAGGCGCGTGTCCCAGGTCAGCGCCGCCTGGAATTTCTGTTCCTCCCAGACATCCACCGAGGTGCCCATGTAGTCCACATTGCGCCCCGTGTCGCCAATGCGCTTGTAGCCGGCGCGGTAGCGCCAGAAGTTGCTCCACTGCAGATTGGCCTGGGGGATCTCGGTGATGGTCGTCAGGCGGGCCGTCCAGGGCCGGTTGAAGTTGCTGGCCGGGCGGTCGTCATAATTGATGAAGCTGCCCTGGTACTGGATGACGCTGTTCTGGTAGTACAGGTTCTCGGCCGCGACGTAGGTCGGTGCGGAGGCCTTGCTGTCGGTCCAGTTGAGCGCCAGTTGCCCGCCGGTCTGGGTGCCCAGCAGTGTCCAGCGCTGCAACGGTGTCACCGTCAGGGTGTAGGTGTCGGTCTCGCTCTTGCCGTCGTTGGTGTAGGTGGTGTAGTTGCTCGCCAGCGTCGGGTCCGTGGAGGGCTCGCCCAAGGTCTTGCCGGACACCTGAACCACCTGGTCGCGCCCCTTGCGATTGACATACTTGAGGGCATATTCGACCCCGGCCCATTGCTGCACCACGCCCAGCATCAGCTCGTCGTCGTAGGGGATGTCCAGCTGATTGAAGCGCACCTGGTTGGCCGCGTTGGATTTGACCACCCAGGGTTTGTCCAGGCTGTCGCGGGTTTCGTTGAAGCGCAGGCGGTTGCGCCCGTCCTGCAACTGCCAGCTGCTGACGCTGCGCCCGTAGTAACGGTTGACGCCGGCATTGAGCAAGGTGGTGCGGTCACCGAACAGGTCATATTCCAGGGAGAAGCGCGGCGCCCAGGTGGTCTTGTCCATGTAGTCGTCGCTGTCCACGCGCACGCCGGGGCGCAAGGTCAGTTGGCCGAGGGTGATCTCGTCCTGCAGCCAGCTGCCCCAGGAGGTGGTGGTGAAGTCGAATTCGCCAGTGGCATAGCGGGTACGGCTTTTCATGTACTGGCCCGCCCAGCCGTTCAGGGTCTGGCCGATGTTGCAGGCGACGCTGTCGGTAACCCCGGCGCCGTTGGTGCAGGTAGTGGTGGCCGCGGGGGTGACATAGGTGCTGCTGTCGGTCAGGCGCTCGTAGCGCACGTACTGGCGGGAGAACTCCAGGCCGGTCTGCGGGCGGTGAGTCATGCCCAGCCAGTCGACGCTGCGCCAGTCGGCATTGAGCTTGTACTGCCAGGTACGTTGCTGCTGCTCGATATCACCCCAACCGCCTTCAAGGGTATTGGAGGTGGCCTTGTTGCCGATGCCCCAGTCCTTGGTGGCCGACTTGCGCCAGGTCCAGTAATCGGCGGAGTCCGATTGGCGGCTCTGTTCCTGGCCGCTCCACGCCAGGTTCTGTTCGACGCGCGCCAGGTCGCCATCCCAGACGGTGCGCAGGTTCACTTGGGTGCCGCCGGCCTTGTTGTCATAACCCGAGTTGGCCACGTTGGCACGGAAGTAGTGACTCTCCTCGGGGGCATGGGTCACGCTGGTCTCAACAGTGAGTTGATCGCTGGCTTTCCATACCGACTTGAGGAAGTAGTTGTCGATGCGCCGTTGCTGCTTCTCCTCGTGGAAGCCCATCTCCTCGACATTGTTGTAGGAGTAGAAACCCAGGGGGATGGTCGAGCGCTTCTGGCTGAAGCTGCCAAGCAGGCCGAAATTGTCGGTCAGGTGGCCCTGCAGCGTGCCACGAACGGTGACCTTGTCGAACTTGGGCTGCTCGTCGGGAGAGCCCGAGTTTTCCATGCGTTGTTCTTCGCTTTCGTCGACGTGATATTGGGTCCAGGCGGAGCGGGTGGTCTGCACCGAGAATTTGCCGTGCAGCGCCTGGGTCGGTGCACGGGTCTGTGCATCGATGACGCCACCGTTGAAGCCGCCATAGGCCGCTGGCACGTTGCTGTCCAGGACCGTGATGTTCTCCAGCAGGTCGGTGTCCAGCGCCAGGCCCTGGCTGCGCCCCGGTACCGCGTCCAGCAATTGCACCCGGTATTCGGCCGGATCGATGTCATTGTTCATGTTGATGCCATCGACCAGGAAGGCATTCTGGTAGAACTGCGCCCCGTTGATGCTGATGTTGGCCGGGCCGATTTCGCCAGGGGTCTTGCTGCTCAGCTGAGCGTCGTCGAACTGCACGTTGGGATGGCTGCGCAACAGGCTGGTGATGTCGCCATTGCCCGCCGGCATTGCTTCGATCGTCGCGCGGTCCACTCGGGTTTCACCCTGGGGCAGCGACAACTCGCCAGGCACCTTGGTATTGCCCAGGCGGACCGGGTCGGTACGCGGGCGAGTCGCCCGTTGCACCATCAGCGCGTCGTCACCGATGTAGATCCACTCCAGCTGGCTGCCCTTGAGCAGTTTCGCCAGCGCCTGCTCGGCGCTCAGTTCGCCCTGCACCGCCGGAGCGTTCAGGTTGAGCAGCAGTTGGCTCTCGACGCTGATCTGCAGGCCGGTCTGCTGTGCCAGCGCCATCAGCGCCGTGCTTAACGGCTGGCGTGCGATGTCGATGCTATGCCGTGTCCGATGGTCACTGGCCAAGGCCGGCAGGGACACCGCCAGCCCCACTGACAGCCACAACAGCCGCGCACTGCGTCGGCAACCCTGTAGTCCCTGTTGGGGGAAAATGGACATGCTCTGGTGAACTCCCCGTTCAGTGCGAACAATACGCACATGCTAATGAGAATAATTATGATTAACTCAGCGGGGCAATAAACGAACGGCGATCGAGAACTTCCAGAAAATTTTGAAATTTATTGTTTTGCCGGCACTTGCGGCTCTTTGCGGATCAGCGTGAGGTAGGGGCCCCATTGCCGCAGATGCCCACCCAACGGAGCGATCGCCAGTTGCAGTGCGCTGACTGGCGAGCGCAGGTTCAGCGAAGCGGTGATGCGCCGCTCGCCCAGAGCAGGGTCCGTCAATAGCAGTACACCGGGGTAATAGTCCTGCAGCGCTTCAACCACCTCGGAGAGTGGCCGGTCATTGACCAGCAACTGCCACTGGCGCCAGGGGGCAACCTGGCCAGGCAATAGCCGACCGCGCTGCGGCGGGCCCTGGTCCAGGCCAAGGCGAAGGCTATCGCCCGGGCCCAGGGCCGGCACCGCGAGTTCGCCGCGCCCATCGCGAACCTGGACAGCGCCGCTCTGTACGGCTACCACCACGGCGGTGCGGCTGAGGTCCACGTCGAATGCGGTCCCTATGACCCTGACCTTGACGTCCGCAGCCTGCACCGTGAACGGGCGCGAGGCATCGTGGCTGACCTCGAAGAACGCCTGCCCCCTGAGCAGGGTGACCGCCCGCGTACTAGGTTCGAAGTCCACTCGAATAGCGCTATCGCTGCCCAGTTCAATACGGCTGCCGTCACTCAAGAGCACTTGTCGGTGCTCGCCGGCTGGGCTGGTATGGGCGGTCGGTGGTGTCGGCCCGGCCAGCAACAGCAGGCAGGCTGCCAGTGCAAGCGCCTTCAGTGCCCGCCGCGGCCGAGCCCGGAGCGGGGTGGGCAAAGGCTGGGGCACGGGTGGTTCCAGCGGCGCCAGGCCGCCACTGAGCAACCAGACTTTCTCGGCCTTGCGCCAGGCGACAGCATGGCGCTCATCAGCGGCCAGCCAGCGCGCATGGGCCTGTTGCAGCAAGGCGTCATCCGGCGCCGCGTGGCATTGCAGCAGCCAATCCATCGCCGCCTGCCACACGGGGTCGTCCTTCAATGAACCGGATACAGGTTGAGGCAAGGGGGTATCAGTCATCGGCCAGGTGCTCCGCACAGTGGGTCAGTGCGTCACGCACCAGCTGGTGCGCCAAGCTGGAGGAGATCTTCAGCTCAGCGGCAATTTCCTGGAAGGTCAGGTGTTGCAGGCGGTGCATGTGGAAGGCCCGACGCGTGCGCTCCGGCAGCAGTGCCAGCGCATCTTGCAGCAGGCGCAACTGGTCGCTGTGCAGCGCCTGATGCTCCGGTGATGGCGTACTCGAGGGCAGCTCGTTCAGCAGATCGGCGCCATCGGGATGACGATTTTCCAGGGTCGAGCGCCGCAGCAGGTCAAAGGACAGGTTGCGCACGATGCGGTACAGGTAGCCCACCGGGTTGCTCGGCTGGGCGGCGCTATCGGCCTGGCCGCAGAAGCGCAGCCAGGCCTCCTGGACCACTTCTTCGGCTTGAGCCCGACAACCGACAATGGGCGCCGAATAGTCGACCAGCGCGGTACGGTGGGAAAGGTAGAGCTCGAGTTTATCGCTGAGATAAGACACGGCGGCGATCATTCAAGGCGGGATCAGACGAGGGGGCGGGATTCTATCCTTGATTGCAAATGATTATCAAATGCATTTTGTGAGCCTCAATCAGCAGCGCCTGGGCAAGCCTCGCGCTGGGATGGCCAGGCTTCAAGGGCCTAAGGCATTCGAAAAAAACGTACTACAAGGGCTTTCTCATTGGGCACAAACCCAATAGTGATTATTCATTTCCTGGCGTGGGTGTCGGATCGACTTCAGAGGAGGAGGAGGAGGAGGAGGGAAACTACAAATAGCTGTCGCGGGCGCTTGGCCGGTCGGGCTGGTTGTTCGCTGGGGCGCTGCGAGCGAGCCACTGAGGTCGAGCTGCTGCCACATCAAGGGGCACCTGGATCAGTGACCCTTCCCGGCAAAAGATCACATGAGCCGGGCTATTCGTGCTTGAGGACGCTTTCTGCTCTATTGCTCCCTAGACCTCGGTACTGGCCTGCATGGAAGACCAGCGGTTCTGCGCCGCTGTAGCGGTATTGTTCGATCTCGCCAATGAAGATCAGGTGGTCACCGCCCTCGTACTGGGTGACGTTGCGGCACACCAGCACTGCCACCACATCGTCCAGCACCGGGGCTCCCGCCTTGCCATAGGAATGAGCTACACCGGCGAACTTGTCGGCTGCTGCCCGTGCGAACTGCTCCGACAGGTGGTGCTGGTGCGCGCCCAGTACGTTGATGGCGAAGTGGCTCGCCGAGCAAAAGGCCTTCAGGCTCGGTGCCGTGCGTGCCAGGCTCCAGAGCACCAGCGCCGGTGACAGCGACAGTGAGGAGAACGAGTTGGCCGTCACGCCGACGTTGCGGCCGTCAGCGGTGCGGGTGGTGATCACGGTCACACCGGTAGCAAACTGCCCCAGCACGTTGCGCAGTTCACGGGCATCGCGGACATCGCGGCCCTCGGCATCGAGCAAATCGTGAACTTTGGTTTCGGTGGCAGCAATCATGGTGAGCTCTCCCCTCAAGCTGGCTCAGGCGGCCTGTTGGCTCATTGCGCGTGTTTGCATGCGCAGCGTGAATCGAACCAGCGGTGCGGTTAGCGCCGTCGTCACCAGCGCGAACACCACGAGGATCGTGTAGACCTTTGGCGGAAGAATCTGCATCTGCAGGCCGATTGACAGGACGATTAGCTCCATCAGCCCGCGCGTATTCATCAACGAGCTCACCAGCATCGCATCGTGCGGCGCCAGCCCAGTGCCACGCGCGCCCAGATAGCTGCCGCCGAACTTGCCGATGAATCCGCCCACGAGGAATACCCCGCACCACATCCATGATGCCGCGTCGTCGATCGTGCCGACCGACGCATGCAGCCCCGCACACGCGAAGAACACCGGCATCAGTACAAGCTTGACGAAACCTTCGACGTTATCGCGCCACTCCTTCGCGACGCCGGGCACGCGCCGCACGAACAGCGCCGCCGCAAGTGCGCCAAATGCACTATGGAATCCGATCAGCGACGTCGCGAGTGCCGAGGCTATTACAAAGCAGAGCAACACGGCCAAGCGGTCGCGCGTCGCATGCGCAGTCGAGGCGAGCCGCGCAAGCACCGGTCGCACCACGAAGCGCACCAGGAGCGCGCATAGCACCAGGTACACGAGCAGGCTGACGAGCATGTGCGCAAATGCCCAGCCAGGCCCGCTCGATAGCGAGGCAATCGTTGCCAGCAGCATCCAGCCGAGCGCATCCGTCAGCATCGCGGCAGACATTGCGTGCCGTGCGCCGACCATGGCGCCGAGCGCCAGGTCGTCGATGATGCGCGCCATCACCGGCACCGCTGATACCGCAAGTGCGACACCGCAAAAGAGTATGTAGGGCAGCGCCGGCACGTCGCTGGCGAGCGTATCTTTCGAGACGATGGCGACGATCATGCCGATCGCGGCCGGCGCGATGAGCCCGCCCGCCGCGATCGCGACAGGTATGCGCCAGCGCTTGCCGTGCAGCGTCTCGCTCAACTCCATATGCAGACCGATCTGAAACATCAGCAGTATCAGGCCGACTTCGCCGACTTGCGCCATGGCTGACAGCGTACGTGGGCCGAACAACAGGTCGTAGAAACTCGGTGCGATCACGCCGAACAGCGAAGGCCCCAACAGCAGGCCGGCCGCGATCTCGCCGACCACCGCGCACTGGCCGAGCCGTTCGGCAAGGCGGCCGCAGAGGTTGCAGAGCGCGATCACCAGCACGAGTTGCAACAGCCAGATGGTCATCAATACCTCGCAAAGAGCGACACCGACACCAAGCGGGTGGCCGCGAGCCCAAGCGGGCCCGCCGCGCCGTACGCCGTGATCTCCGTGACGCAGCTCGAAAGGTTCGCAAGCGCCGGGCAGCGCGACGCGACCGCTACCGGCTCGGCCTCACGCATTACTGCTCACTCGCGACACGGTCGACCCAGCCGCGGTAGAACGCACGGTACTTGAGCACGAGCTTGTCGTACTTGCTGTACGCGCCGCCGCCGTCGGGCTTCATCCCGTTCCAGATTTTGACGTCGTACCCCGCTGCCTGTCTGGTCTGCAGCCCGAACAGCACGAAGTCGGTCGCACGGCGCAGGACGCCGCCCACCTTCTTGATCGAGATGAGCATGTGCATGATGTTCTTGCCGTCGCTCACCGGTGTCACACACTGGAGCAGTTTGTATTTGACGTCTGCGTCCAGGGCAACGGTCATGACGCACCCGCCGGGGTAGCCATCGAAGTGCAGGTTCATCTGCGACATGTTCAGGCCGAGCGCGCGCGACAGCATGCCGAGGGGGCCGAAGTAGCGGTTCACGTGGAAGTCGATCCCGGCACCGAACCACGCGCCCGCCCGGGCCAGCGACTCAACCTCCGGCCACCGGCTCCAGTCGTCGAAGAGCTTGAGCTCGAAGGCCGAGATCGGGAGCGCGTGCACGGGGGTTGCGTGCTGTGCGTCGTAGAAGTTCTCGACGATCCGCAAGACCGCCGTCGTCGTCTCGAACGCGAAGTGCAGGTGCATGAAGTCGCCGTTGTCGACGTCGGCTGCGGTGATTTCGGGCAGCGGGTGCAGCGGCTGCGGGGAGCCGTACCAGACCCACACGTAGCCGTATCGCTCGGTGGTGACCAACGTCGGCTGGCGTGCCGCGCGTGGCACCGGCTCGAGTTGGCGCACCACCTCGCTGTGGCCGGGGATGTGAACGCACTTGCCTTGCTCGTCGTAGCGCCAGTGGTGAAACGGGCACTGGATGCACCCGTCCTTGATCCGCCCGTCAGCCAGGTTCGCGCCCAGGTGCGAGCAGTGGCGGTCCATCACCACGGCCTGCCCAGTCGCTGCGCGCCACGCCACGTACGGACGGCCAAAGAGCGTCAACTCCTTCGGCTTGTCCCTGAGGTCGTTCGAGCGCATCGCGACGTACCAGCTCGCGGCCACGCGTGTGGTCGCGTCGTACGCCCCCGGGGGATGCTTCTTGACGTTCGCTTGATCCAATTGAATGTTGTTCATCGCGTGTGTGCCGTCCTTGGCCGACTACTTCTTCAGAGCCAAGCCGATGCGGGTGGTGATGTACGCCTTGAGCAGCGCGAACATCGGGTTGTAGTCGAAGTACTTCTTCACCTCTGCCGGCGCGCGGGTTTGCGTCCAGTACATCAGCTTCATCGCCGGTATCAGGCTGTACTTCGAGTTGTTGAGCTGCGGCTTGTCCCCGGTGATGCAGTACCCGAAGCCGAACATCGGCTTGGCGAAGTCGCGTTCGTCGATGAGGGCGTGAATCCGCAACGCGGCCTCCTCGGCCGACTTGTGCCCGGCGCTCACAGCCTCGACCTCGGCTTTGGCGTCGTTGAACAACTGGTAGTACTGCTCCATGTCCGCGCACAGGTACCCGAGGTACGGCGGGTCGTTGTCGAGGTGATCGAGGTCGCCCTCGTCGCGCGACGCGCGAAACCTCGCGTGGGCTTGCACCAGCCGGAACTGCCCGAGGATAGTGCCGACCGCCCACAGCCGGTGGAACGCGTCCCATAGGCGGAAGTCCGAGAACGCCGTGTAGCAGCAGCTGACGAAGTCGTCGTTGTGGTCCAAAAGCTTTTGCTGCAGGCGCTCGATGTACTCGAAGCGCTCGGGGGAGAAGTCGTCGTCGCGTAGCGCCTTGATGAGGCGCGCCGCGAGCGCGTGGATGGTCACCGCGGTGTTCTCGAGCCCCCGGGAGAAGAGCGGGTCGATGAACCCGTTCGCGTGCAGCATCAGGCAGTAGCGGTCGCCGACGCAGGCGTTCGACGAGAACTGCAGGCGGTCGGTCTTGACCCAGTCGCGCACTGGCACGGCGTCCCGGAACTGAGCGCCGATGCTCGGGAACCGCGCGAGGAACTCGTCGAATTCCTGCTGCGCGGGAATGTCGGTTTTCGGGTAGATACGCGGGTCGAGCTGCAGGCCGACGCTCACCAGGTTATTGGTCGAGCGCGGGTGGTTGTTGAACGGAATCACCCAGAGCCAGCCGCCGGTGAACATGTGGTGCAGGGTTCCTTCGTGCCAGCGCCAGCGCTGCCCCTTGACCTTGAAGATGTCGTCGAACGGCTTGACCCCGAGCATGTGCGTGTAGAGGCTGCGCGAGTGCGTCTTGAAGCGACACGGCTCTTCGCGGAGCCCGAACTTGGTCGCCAGCGGCGCGCCGGGTCCTCCGCAGTCGATCATGTACCGGCCGGTGAACCGCTCGCCCTCGGCGGTGGTCACCGCGACGCCGTCCTTGTCCGCGTGATATTCAGTCACGCTCGTCTTCTGGCGGACCGTGCAGCCATATTTGATGGCCGCTTGCAACAGATAGGCGTCGACGTCCTGCCGGTAATAATGGCTCTCCGGCCCCCACGGCAGCTCGGGAATGACGCACTGGGTGAACTCCTTCGGGTCGTGCTCCTGGCCAGGTTTGTGGAACACGAAGCCGAAGTTGCGCTTGATGCCCGTGCTCGACGAAACGTAACGCTGCGTCGAGTAGAACGAGGTGATGTGGCCGAGCTCCGGAATGTCGTAGCGATCAGCGATGATGCGGTTCATGAGAGACGTTTCGGGGATCGACGATTCGCCGATCGTGAACCGCGGGTGCGACGACTGCTCGATGATCAGCACGCGAAACTGTTGTTTGGCCAGGATGGCCCCCATCTGGGTACCGGACATGCCCGAACCGAGGATGATTACGTCGAAGTGGTTGCTATCGTGTCCGTTCGCGGGGCTCTTCTGAGTCATGGGGGCAAACTCTCCTTGTGAGGTAACACTGGGTCGCGCGCATCAGGATTCATCGAGCGCGGCACGGATGCGGGACCGCGCGGCACAGGTGAGCGTGAGTAGATCGCCGAGCATGCTGGGCGCGTAGCCCCCGCTGCCGGTTGTGGGGCCGCTGCGCCCGGCTTCGTATGCCCGCTCCGCCAATTTGAGGTGAGGGGCCCGGAAGCGCAGCAGGACCTTGAAGACCCGCTCGAGGGCCGTCAGCCCAGCCCGGACGTGCTCGCCCTGCGTACCCACCGCTCGCGCCTCGTCGAGCGCACGGTCGATGAGCGCCGGCTTTGTGGAGAACCGAGCGTAGACCGCCCTGTACGCGGGAAGCACGTAGGGCAGGTATGTCTCTTTGAATTCTCGATAAGCTGGGTCGTCCGATTGCGAGCCCCACAGGACGTGCTCCAGCACGAAGAGGGGCATTTCTACGGCACCGGGGCCGAGGTAGCTCTGGCCCCCGACTCGAATCGGTTCGTAGAAGGGGCGCAGCTCATCGTAGAAGACCTGGGGCGAGATGAAGCGATACGCGTAGACGATCGATTCGACCATTTTCTGCAGGTAGGCTTCCAGCTCATCGCACCCTTGCGCGAATGCGGGCGAGCGCAGGGATACATCGGACAGCTCGACGGTCAACGCGATGGCCGCCTCGAGGGCCGCCATCGAGATGCGCACGCTCTCGAGCAGGTGCGCTTCGTCGGGCAGCCCGGTGTAGCTCCGCTGCGCATCGGCCGCCGCCGGGTTCCAGACCGTCACATGCAGGAGTGTCTCGCGCGGCGGCAAGTCGGTCACCCGTGCCAGGTCGAGCAGCACCCGTTCAAGCCCGGGCACCAGGTCCACGGGCTCATGTCCGTGCCGCTTGAGCGACCCCAGGAAGAAACCGATGTCCCGCATCGCGGCGGCGGCTTCGACGAAGCCCCAGCTGGAGGGCACGCCGCTCACCGGGAGGAAATCGCGCAGCAGGCCGACGATGCCGGGCACGTCCTTGTCACGGTTCAGGGCCGGCAGCTGCAGAACCAGCGCGCGCGCCTGTAGCGGATCGCAGGCCGCCACGGCAGCGTGTGTGGCCGCGAATGCGGATACCCGGTTCAAGGTGCGTTCCACTACTGGCGTTCCTGAGCCGCGAGCGTCGGCCCGTGCTGGTTGCGCGACAGCTGCGCGCCGTCACGCAGTGACCGCAGGTAGTCGTAGTTCGTCGGCAGGCTCGTGCGCAGGCGCTCGGCTTCGCGCCGGATGCTGGCGAACATCGCTTCGGCCTTCTGGATCGACTCCGGTCGGTGCTGCAGGAGCGGCAGCGACCGGTCGGGCAGCATGCCCAGGCCGGCAAAGATGCAGTAGTAGTTGCCGTTCAACCAGAAGTTCTTGAATTCGTAGTCGAAGGTCTCGTAGTACGTGGAATCGTCGAACGAGGTGGTGGTCAGCGGCAGCCCGGCCTTGTAGCGCTCAACCTTCTCCTGGATGGCGTCCGAGAGCCGCAGTTCGTGCCGGTTCGCGAGCCAGAACGGCGTGTCTTCGCGCGACGTAGTGAAATAGTGCGCCTGGACGAAGTCCCGGCAGTCGTCGAACATGTAGACGATCTCGGCGTTGAATGCGTCGCGCAACCGCGGGTCGAACGAGGTGTCGGGGAAGTGCTTCACGAGTTGGTAAAGCGCCGCGTAGATGAAGTAGATTCCCGTCGATTCCAGGGGCTCCAGAAAGCACGACGACAGCCCGATCGAGACGCAGTTGTTGACCCACGCCCGCTTGTTGCGCCCGACCCGGAACTTGATCTGGTTGAGCTGCTGATTGTCCGAGAGGCCCCAGAGTTTGAGGAAGTCGGCGGTGGCCTGGTCGCGCGAGGTGAACTTGCTCGAGAAGACGTAGCCGCTGCCGAACCGGCCCAGCATCGGAATCTTCCAGGTCCATCCCGAGTTCATGGCAATCGCGGAGGTGTAAGGCTCGACCCCCTCGCGCGCGTCGTCGTTGGGCACGGCGCTGGCGACCGCGCTGTCGCACAGCAGGTAGTCGGACATGTCGATGAAGGGTTCCTTCAGGGCCTGATTGATCAGGAGCCCCCGCATGCCGGAGCAATCGATGAACAGGTCCGCCTCCAGCGTCCGCCCTTCCTTGGTTAACAGGGTGGAGATGTAGCCGCGGTCGTTCAGTTGAACCTCCACGACCTCGTCGACCACGCGATTCACCCCGCGCTCGACGGCCCAGCGCTTCAAGAAGTCGGCCACCAGGTGCGCGTCGAAGTGCCACGCGTGGGACATCTGGCGGGTGCCGTCGGCCAGGCAAGGTGCCAGCTTGCCGTCGAGGGCCCCGGGCTGCGGGTAGCACGCGTACGCCATCGGTTGCTGGAAGCCCTGTTCGTGCTTGCGCAGCCAGTAGTGGGTAAGTGGCACGCCGTCGCAGTTCGGCACGCTGCCGAACAAATGGTAGAAGTAATCTTCGCGCGATGGGTCGGGAGATTTTCTCCAGTTCACGAACTTGATCGCGGCCTTGAAGGCGCCGTTCACTTGGGGCATCCACTCCCGCTCCGGTATCCCGAGGAAGTCGAAGAACACCTTCTGCAAACTCGGGATGGTCGCCTCGCCCACGCCGATCCGGGGGATCGCCGCAGACTCGATGAGCGTGATGTTTACCTGCTGTTGGAGCGCCCGGACGAGGTACGAAGCGGCCATCCAGCCCGCGGTGCCGCCGCCCACGATGACGATATTCTTGATTGGCTTGTTCATAACACTCCCTGTTTCGAGGCGGGCTGTCTGTGAGGAGGGGAAGGCCGCCAGTCTCTGTGCATCCGTGCAAGAGGCACATCAATGTGCTTGTCGGATTTAGACTCTAGCCTGCCGGAAAAGCGATGCACCTTCCGTTTCCGAATTAGCATTCAAAAAAGCAAAGGCATTTGGTCTAAAGGAAAATATTGCGTAGGTTTTTTGCGCCTGATCAGTCGGCCGCTGAGGGGGGCTGAAGTTTGGGCATGCCTTCATCCGCCGCCGATCTTGAAAGAGGCGAGCCGCTCAAAAATGATCTGATCACTGAAGGAACGCGACGGTTTTCTTGTCCCGCTTGTGCTTACGGCCAATCCGTTGGCGTGCAGTCGAAACGTCTTGTCTTAATGGATAAGAGGCGAGGCCTGCGGAGGTGGTGGTTTTCCCAACGCCACCCTCGATGGATGCCACTGCCACCCTTTTCATGGACACAGGCCTCTAATGTGGGTGCATTAGAGGCTGCGATGGCATGCCCGGGGGTAGAGCCTTTCTAGGTGATCTTGAACCAACTGTCCTTGAGCCAATTGGTCCTGGCCAGTTCGATCACCTCGTCGCCACGCCCGCTCATCACCGCCTTGAGCATGTACAGGCTGAAGCCCTTGGCCTGTTCCAGCTTGATGGCCGGCGGCATGGCCAGTTCCTGGGTGGCGGTGACCACGTCCACCAGCACCGGGCCGTCATGGGCCAGGGCGGTGCGCAGGGCGCCTTCCAGTTCTTCGGAGTTTTCCACCCGCAGGCCGAGAATGCCCATGGCGTTGGCCATGGCGGCAAAGTCCGGGTTGTGCAGGTCGGTGCCGGTGTCCAGGTAGCCGGCGGATTTCATTTCCATGGCGACAAAACCCAGGGAGGCGTTGTCGTAGACCACGATCTTCACCGGCAGCTTGAGCTGGGCCAGGGAGATGAAGTCGCCCATCAGCATGCTGAAGCCGCCATCGCCGGACAGTGAGATCACCTGGCGCTGGGGGAAGGCGGCCTGGGCGCCCATGGCCTGGGGCATGGCGTTGGCCATGGAGCCGTGGTTGAAAGAGCCCAGCAGGCGCCGCTGGCCGTTCATTTTCAGGTAGCGCGCGGCCCACACCGTGGGGGTGCCGACGTCGGCAGTGAAGATGGCGTCTTGGTCTGCCAGTTCGCTGAGCAGCCGGGTCAGGTACTGCGGGTGGATCGGCCGGCCAGCGGGCGAGGGCTGGGCCAGGTCGTCCAGGCCCTGGCGCGCCTTGGCGTAGTGCTTGAGGGATTCTTCGAGAAAGCGGCGGTCGCCCTTATAGGGCAGGCGCGGCAGCAGTGCGGCGAGGGTTTCGCCGACGTCGGCGGCGATCCCCAGGTCCAGCGGCACTCGCCGGCCCAGGGCCTGGGGGTTGCGGTCGATCTGTATGACGCAGGCGTCGCTGGGGTAGAACTGGCGATAGGGAAAGTCGGTGCCGAGCATCACCAGGGTGTCGCAGTTGAGCATGGCGTGGTAGCCGGAGCTGAAGCCGATCAGGCCGGTCATGCCGACGTCGAAGGGGTTGTCCCATTCCACATGCTCTTTGCCGCGCAAGGCATGCACCACCGGTGCGCCGAGGGCGTCGGCCAGGGCCACCACCTGATCGTGGGCGCCGGCGCAGCCGCTGCCGCAGAGCAGGGTCACGGCCTTGCTCTGGCTCAGCAGTTCCACCAGTTTGTCCAGGTCGTGGGGGGCGGGCAGGGTGCGCGGTGCGTGCAGGGCCGGCCATGGCTTGCTGGCGGCGGGTACCTGCTGCAGGGCCACGTCGCCGGGGATCACCACCACCGCCACGCCGCGGTTGAGGATCGCGCTGCGCATGGCCCGGTGCAGCACCTCGGGCATCTGCGCCGGGTTGCTCACCAGTTCGACGAAGTGGCTGCACTCCTTGAACAGCTCCTGAGGGTGGGTTTCCTGAAAATAGTCGAGGCCGATCTCCGAGGAGGGGATCTGTGCGGCGATGGCCAGTACCGGCACATGGTTGCGGTGACAGTCGAACAGGCCATTGATCAGGTGCAGGTTGCCCGGCCCGCAGCTGCCGGCGCACACCGCCAGTTGCCCGGTGGTGGCGGCTTCGGCGCCGGCGGCAAAGGCGGCCACCTCTTCGTGGCGCACATGCATCCACTCGATGGTCTGCATGCTGTGCAGAGCGTCGGTGAGGCCGTTGAGGCTGTCGCCGGTCAGCCCCCAGATACGCTTGACCCCGGCCTGTTCAAGGGTGGTTGCCAGTTGCTGGGCGATGGTGATGTTCGCCATGAAGAGCTCCTGCGGTCCGCTTAAGAAGTCGTGCAATCAAAAGAGGACAACAGGCGAGTGCGGATGATTCCGTGAAATCTTGCAGGCCCTGCCGCGGTGTGGCGACAGGGGCTGGTGTTCAGGCGAAGCGTGCCGGTCGGCAGGCGGCCAGTTCGGCGCAGGTTTGCCCGTGCAGCAGTTCCTGGCTGATCAGGCGCGCCACCGTGGGGGCCAGGGTCACTCCGGCGTGCATCACCGCCAGGTACAGGCCCTGGTAGCGGGTGCTGGGGCCGATGATCGGCAGTTGGTCCCCGGGCATCGGCCGCAGGCCGACTTCCACGCTGCGCAAGGTGATGGCCTGGGCGCCACGGAACAGCTGGCGGATGCTGGCCAGGGCCTGTTGCGCGATGGCCTCGGGCCCCAGTGGACCCTGGGCATCGATATAGTCCTCGGCCAGCAGCAGGCTGCCGTCCGCCGCTTCGCGGATTTCCAGCTGGCTGTTGGAGACCAGGGTCTTGACCAGGCCCGGTGGCGCATTGACGCGGATCAGGATCGACGGCGAGGCCTGCACCGGCAATTGGATACCCAGGGGCGCGAGCAGGGCCGGGGTGGCGCAGCCGCTGGCGAGCAGCACCTGGTCGGCACGGTGGAGCCCTGCGGCGGTGTTTACCCCGAGTACCCGCCGGCCTTCGACCCGCAAGCCAAGTACCCGGGTCTGGTCGAACACCCGGGCGCCGTGGGTGCAGGCCGCATCGAGCAGGGTGCGGGTGGCGGCCACCGGGTCCAGGCTGCCTTCGCCGGATGCATAGCGGGCACGCTCCGGCAGCACTTGCAGGTGGGGTTCCAGTTGGGCAACCCCGGCCCGGTCCAGCCACCGGGTCGAGGCCTCGGCGGTTGGCTCGTCGGTATCTGGCGCTTGCTGGTCGGCCGCGCCGTAGGTCAGCGCGCCGGACCAACGGATCTGCAAGGCCGGCAGTTCGTGCTGCAGGCGGCGGTAGTCTGCCAGCGCCTGGGCCCGCAGGGCGCGGGCGGCTGCCGGGAACTCGCCGTGGGGGTTGATCCAGGCAAAGGAGTGGCGGGTGACGCCCGAGCCCGGGCTGTCCTGTTCCAGCACGGTCACCTGCGCGCCCTGGCGGGCCAGGTGGTAGGCAATGGCGGCGCCGACAATCCCGGCGCCCACCACGATCACGCTTGAAGGCTTCACGCTCACCTCGTTATCCATTCAATGGGGCGTTGCGAAGGGCGCACCTTAACCGTGGCGGATTGCCCCAGCAATTGAACGAGTGTTGTGAAATTGCAAGCGGGCGGGCCAGGACCGCTGCCGCAGGCGCGGCAGCGGTTTGTGCAGTGCCTGGGCTATTGCAGCTTCAGCGTCAGCCCCGACGCTTGGGGCAGTGGATTGCGCATCAGCCGGCCCACCACCAGGGCGCCGAGCAGGGCGAGCATCCCGGCTACCGTCAGCACCAGGCCGAAACCACCGACAAAGGCCTGCCGGGCCAGGGGCTCGAGCAGGGCCTGGGCATCGGTCGGTAACCCGGCCATCGCGCCCTGCATGTCCCCGGCCACCACCCGTGAGGCAATCTCCGGTGCCTGCTCCAGCCAGTGCCCGGGCACGGCGTGCAGGCTGCCCTGCAAGAGCTGCTGGGTATGGCTGGCCAGCAGCGCACCGAACACCCCTATGGCCAGCATGATGGCGCTAAAGCGCATGGTGGTGCTCATGCCCGAGGCCATGCCGGTGCGCTCCCGGGGCACGCAGGCCATGATGTTTTTCTGCGTGTCGCCATTGAGCAAGCCGGCCCCGGCGCCGGTCACGGCGATTGCCAGGGCGAAGTTCAGGTAGCCCCCGGCGTGTACCGCCCAGGCGCTGAGCAGGTTGCCGCAGCCCACCAGGGTCAGCCCTGCGGCCATCAGCGTGGCCGGCGCATAGCGCCCGGCCAGGCGTGCGCCGATCCGCGGGCAGATGAGCATGGTCAGGGCGAAGGGCAGCATGCCCAGGCCCGAGGCGATGGCCGAGAAGCCCAGGCCGTTCTGCAGGTAGAAGGGCAGCAGCGTCATCATCACCTGGGCACAGCCGGCGTAGGCGAACATGCCCAGCAGGGCGCCGATGAAGCGCGGGTGGCGGAACAGTTGCAGGTCCACCATGGGCCGGCTTTGCAGCCGCTCGATCAGCACGAACAACCCCAGCAGCGCCACGCCTGCCAGCAGGCGGGTGGTGGTGGCCGGGTGGCTCCAGCCGATGCGGTTGGCCTCGATCAGGCCCCAGATCAGGCACAGCAGGCTGGCGCTGAAGGCCAGGCTGCCCCAGGGGTCGAGGCGCGCCGCCTGGGTATCCCGGGATTCCGGCACGTTGCGCAGCACACTCCACAGCAGCAGCGCACCCACCGGCAGGTTGAAGTAGAAGATCCAGCGCCAGCCGAAGTACTCGGTGATCAGCCCGCCGACCGTGGGCGCGGCAGTCATGGCCATGCCCATGCAGGCACCCCAGAAGGCCCAGGCCTTGGCCCGTTCCACTTCGTCGTGGAAGGTATGGCCGATGGAGGCCAAGGCCGAGGTCAGCAGCAGCGCCGCGCCCACCCCCTTGAGCGCCCGGGCGATGTCCAGCAGCAGGGCGTTGGGCGCCGCGCCGCAGCCCAGGGAGGCGAGGATGAACAGGCCCAGGCCGCAGAGCAGGGTGCGCTTGCGGCCGAAGCGGTCGGCCAGGCTGCCGGCGGGCAGCAGCAGGGCGGCGAAGGCCAGCATGTAGGCGCTGACCACCCACTCGATATCGGCGAAGTTGGCCCCCAGGTCACGGGCGATGCTCGGCAGCGCCACGGCGACGATGTTGGTGTCCAGAACGATCAGCGAACAGACCCCGGAGGCGGTGAGCAGGGTCAGGCGCGGGTTGACGGAGCGGTTCATTGCGTGGCCTGCCGACTGAGGGTGGCGAGGGCGGCCAGGGCGATTTCATCGTCGTGGGCCGGGGTGTCGGCACTGACCCCGATGGCGCCGATCACCTGGCCGTCGACGATGATCGGCTGGGCGCCTTTCATCATCACCAGGCCGGCGCTGAGGGCCGCGGGGCGGCCGCCATTGACGGCGTTTTCCAGATCCCCGGAGGGCCGCTTGAACAGCGCCGAGGTGCGTGCCTTGCCCTGGGCCAGCTCGACTCCGGCCACCACCGGGGCGCCGTCCATGCGCGCGCCGAGTATCGGCCAGCCGCCGTCGTCGACGATTGCCACGGCGCAGGGCCAGCCCTTGGCCTGGGCGGTTTGCTGGGCGGCCCTGAGCAGGCGCTGGGCGTTGTCCAGGGTAAGTATTGCCTTGTGGGCAATGACGGGGCGGCTGTCCTCGGCGGCCGCGGTCTGCAGCACGCAGCAGGTGATCATTGCCAGAAACAGGGGTTTGACGCGCATGGCAGAAGCTCTCTACTGTGAAGGTTCGCTCAGCTTATCCCGGCCTTTCGCGGTCTTTGTTAGCTGCTGGCGATCAGTTCATTACCTTTGAGCTAATGCCCATCATGGAAATTCGTCACTTTCGCTACTTCCTGGCGGTGGCCCGGCAGCGCAATTTCACCCGCGCCGCCGAGCAATTGGGGATTGCCCCGCCCACCCTGAGCCGGCAGATCCAGGACATGGAGAACACCCTTGGCACCCGGCTGTTCCTGCGCCAGCAACGCGAGGTCAGCCTGACCGAGGCCGGCGCCACCCTGCTGCTGGAAGCCGAGGCCACGGTGCGCCAGTTCGAGTTTGCCCAGCGCAATGCCCAGCGTGCCGGGCGCGGCGAGATCGGCCATATCGAACTGGGCTATGTGGCCTCGGCGGTGTATTGCGGGCTGTTGCAGAAACAGGTGCAGGGCTTTGGCCGCGACTGCCCGGACGTCAGCCTCAACGTGCGGGAGTGCCCGATGGCGACGCTGCCGGCGCGGATTGCCGATGGTCGCCTGGACGTGGGCTACATTCGCTCGCCCATGACATTGCCGGAAGGGGTCGAGGCCATTCGCCTGGACGCCGAGGGCTTTGTCCTGGCGCTGTCCGATGAATCCTGGCTGTGCCGCCTGCCGCAGATCGCCTCCGAACACCTGCTCAATGAAACCTTCATTCTTCCGGAGCAGATCAGCGGCACCTTGCAGGTGGCGGCCCAGGGTGCCTACGCCCCCAAGCTGGGCCCCCAGCCCGGCGGCCTGGTGGCGGTACTGGCCCTGGTGTCCCTGGGGCAGGGCGTGGCAGTGGTGCCGGAGTCGGTGGTGGGCCACATCAGCCTGCCCCATGTGCTGTACCGGCCGATTGGCGGCAGCTCGGCGACGTCCTGGCTGTCGCTGATCCACCGGCGTTTCGAGCAGGCACCGGCGGTGGTGCGCTACATCGAGCAGGTACGGCGCGAGTACCGCGGCAAAGCCTGATGGGGCATGTTCAAGCGATGGCCCGGGTCGCATAATCCCCGGGCCATTCCTTTCGCTTCAGGAGCTGCGTCTTCGATGATCGACCACCTTGACCACCTGGTACTGACCACCATCGACCCGATTGCCGCCGAGGATTTCTACGTCCGCGTGCTGGGCATGCAACTGGAAACCTTTGCCGGCGGGCGCAAGGCCTTCAAGTACGGCAACCAGAAGATCAACCTGCATGTGCGCGGCCAGGAGTTCGAACCCAAGGCCCACCTGCCGGTGCCGGGGGCGCTGGATTTGTGCTTCATCGCCAGCGTGCCCCTGGAACAGGTGATTGCCCATCTGCAACAGGCCAACTGGCCGATCATCGAAGGGCCGGTGCCGCGCACCGGCGCCACCGGCCCGATCCGTTCGGTGTACCTGCGGGACCCGGACCTGAACCTGATCGAGATTTCCGAGCAGTTGTAGCGGTGCCGGCCTGCGTCAGAGACGCGGGCCGGATAAAATCTTGTAATGATTTCCCGCTGGGGAATCGCCTTGCCCTCCCTGTAATCTCCAAGTCCGTTTTTTCCTTCAGGACTTGCATGAACACGCTCTCGGAGCCCCCCAGTCGGCGCTCTTTCCTCGCTTTGCCCCATGACTTCTCGCGCCATCCGGCGGTTCTGAGCCCCAGACGCTCAGGCAGCCATTCTCCCGGTTGCACTTGCCTGGCACTTGCCACTTCCTGCCTTTATCCGCCCGTACCCGAGGTTTTGCAGCCCCTGCACCTTGGCGCTGCGTCGCGCCTGGCCGTTTGAATTTTCCGGAGCACTTGAGTCGTCGTTATGGAATGGATCGCAGACCCCACGGCCTGGCTTGGCCTTTTGACCCTGATCGTCCTGGAGCTGGTGCTGGGCATCGACAACCTGGTGTTTATCGCCATCCTCGCGGACAAGCTGCCGCCCGAGCAGCGCGACCGTGCGCGGATCATCGGCCTGTCCCTGGCGTTGTTGATGCGCCTGGGCCTGCTGGCCAGCATCTCGTGGATGGTGACCCTGACCCAGCCGCTGTTCGAGGTCTTCGAGCACAGCTTCTCGGGGCGTGACCTGATCATGCTGTTCGGTGGTGTGTTCCTGCTGTTCAAGGCCACCATGGAGTTGCATGAACGCCTGGAGGGCCATGTCAGCCAGCGCGCCGGCAGTACCACTTACGCCTTGTTCTGGCCGATCGTGGCGCAGATCGTGGTGCTCGATGCGGTGTTCTCCCTGGACGCGGTGATCACCGCGGTGGGCATGGTCGAGCACCTGTCGGTGATGATGATCGCGGTGGTGGTGTCCATCGGCGTGATGATCGTCGCCAGCAAGCCGCTGACTCGTTTCGTCAACGCGCACCCGACGGTGATCATGCTGTGCCTGGGCTTCTTGATGATGATCGGCTTCAGCCTGACCGCCGAAGGCTTGGGTTTCCATATTCCCAAGGGCTACCTGTATGCGGCCATCGGCTTCTCGATCCTGATCGAGGTGTTCAACCAGATCGCCCGGGCCCGGCGCAAGAAATCCATGCAGGGCCTGCGGCCGATGCGCGAGCGCACGGCCTATGCGGTGATGCGCCTGCTGGGTGGGCGCAGGCTGGCGGCGGAAGAAGTGGGCGAGGAAATTGCCGACTTGCTGGAAACTGATGAGGCCCCCAGCAGCGAGCTGTTCGACCGCCGTGAGCGGGTGATGATCAGTGGTGTGCTGCAACTGGCGGAGCGGCCGATCCGCAGCCTGATGACGGTGCGTGCCGAGGTCGACTGCATCGACCTTACGGACAGCCCGGAGAGTATTCGTACCAAGCTGATGCATTCTTCGTACTCGCGCCTGCCGCTGATTCGCGATGGCGCGGTGGATGAGCCTTTGGGCTTCGTGCACAAAAAGGAACTGCTCAAGGAGTACCTGGCGGGCAGCGAGCCGAACCTTGAGCATCTGGCGCGCAAGACCATCAACCTGCTGGACAGCTTTTCGATCCTCAACGCCCTGGAACAGATGCGCCAGGCGTCCACTCACATTGCCTTTGTGATCAACGAATTCGGTGACTTCATGGGCATCCTGACCATGACCGACATTCTCGAATCCATTGCCGGCGAGCTGCCGGATGCCAGCGAGATCGAAGGCCCGGATGTGATCGAAGAAGAGGGCGGGTTCCTGGTCAATGGTGCGCTGAACCTGCCTCAGGTACGCCAGCGGACCGGCTTCGGCGCTGAACCCACCGAGGACTACCAGACCCTGGCCGGTCTGGTGATGAGCCTGCTGGACCGCCTGCCGGTCAAGGGCGATAGGGTGGAGTGGGCGGGCTGGAGCCTGCAGGTCAGGGCAGTGGAAGAGCGCCGGGTAACCCAGGTGCTGCTGTCGCGCAGGAGCGTGGACTGACACTGGGGCCTCTTCGCTGGCAAGCCAGCTCCTACGCGGGTGGTGCGGGCCTGGCGGCTGGATGGAAGGTGTAGCGATCCTTGCCGCCGTGCTTGGATTCGTACAGCGCCTGGTCGGCCTTGATCAGGGCCTGGTTCAGGGTTTCGCCAGGCTCGACCCGGGCCAGGCCCATGCTGATGGTCACTGGGTGCCGGGTCGGCTGGTCGCGCACCACCTGGCACAGCCGCGCGGCCAGCGCCTCCACATCCGCGCGGGGCACGTCGGCCAGGTAGATGGCGAACTCCTCGCCGCCCAGGCGGGCATAGTCGAAATCCCTCATCACTCCCTTGATATCGGCGGCGATGCGCTTGAGCACTTCGTCGCCGATGTCATGCCCGTGCACATCGTTGACCTTCTTGAAGTTGTCGATGTCGACCATCGCCAGGTAATGGTCGTGCTCCCGGGGCAGAGCCTGCAGGCGCTGGCCGGCGCGGGCCATGAACGAGCGGCGGTTGGGGATCTCGGTGAGGGTGTCGAGGTAGGCCTGGTCCAGCAGCAACTTGGACATGATGTAGTTGTGCAGCCGGGCCCGGCGCAGGGTGATGAAGCTGTAGAGGGTCAATGCGCTGAGAAACAGCGCGTAAACCAGCACCAGCAGCCCCTTGAGTTCCTGCAGGGTGGTGCTGGTGCGCCAGAACGGATTGAGCACCAGCCAGGTGATGAAGATGGCGCTGACGAACGACCAGCGTCGCAGAGGCATCACCGAGGCGCCGTAGAGCATGCTCGACGCCCCGAGAATCAGCCAGACCGGGCGCTGGTCGATGGGCAGCCCCTCGATCACCAGGCGCACGCCGATGGTGATGGTCAGCACGAACAGCAGGTTGACCCACTGGAAGTGCCGGTCCTGGCGGGTGAAGCCGAGGATGATGGTGGTGAAGGACAGAATGCTCAGAAAGACCATCGAATAGGCGGTGAAGCCCTGCTGCCCGGGAAAGCTGACGATCAGGTCGAAGATCAGCCAGATCAGGATGCTGGCGGTGTAGATCAGGACGCAGAAGCTGCGCAGGCGTTCGAAATCATGTTGCGCGAATTCAAGCTTCAAGGCCGCCGGAGCGGCCTGTTTGAGCACTTGTTCTTCAAGGGTTCTGAACATCGCGGGCCTTGGATGTGAGCTGATGATCCAGCAGCGGCTTGCCCCAGGGGCGATAGCGCAGGGAGAACACCGCGCCGGGGTTGGAGGGGGCGCGACGATCCGCTGCTTGAAAGTGTAGGTCGTCCAGTTCAATCGGCAGGTACCTGCCAGTGACCGGTAGCTTCCAGTTCTCGCACAAGGTGTGGAGCCATATGGCCAACTGGACGTTTTGCGACTGCGGGCTGCGGGGGCTGCCCGGGCTCATGCCGGAGTACGGGGGGCTTGGGCCTCCAGCCAGGTGCACAGGCGGCGGGCGATGTGTTCGCTGGCGCGGCCGTCACCGTAGGGGCTGTACACGCGGCTCATGCGGGCATGCAGCTGTGCATCGTCCAGCAGTTCGCTGGCGTGGTGCACGATGCGCTCGCGATCGGTGCCCACCAGCAGCACGGTGCCGCCTTCCAGCACCGACGGCCGCTCGGTGACCTCGCGCAGCACCAGCAAGGGCTTGCCGATGGCCGGGGCCTCTTCCTGGACGCCGCCGGAGTCGCTGAGGATGAAGTGCGAACGTCCCATCAGCCAGACAAAATGCTGATAGTCCTGGGGCGCTACCAGGTAGATGTTCGGCTTGTTCGAGAGCAGGCCGTACACCGCGTTCTGCACCTGGGGGTTGAGGTGTACCGGGTACACGAACTGCACGTCCGGGTAGCGCTCGGCCAGGGTTGCCAGGGCTTTGCAGATATCGCGGAAACCGTCACCGAAGTTCTCCCGGCGGTGGCCGGTGATCAGCACCATGCGCCGGCTGTCGTCGAGCACCGCCAGGGGCGAGTTGGCCGCGGGGCGCCAGTGGGTGTGCTTCTGCCGGTTGCGCATCCACAGTAGCGCGTCGATCACCGTGTTGCCGGTGACCTCGATGTTTTCAGCGGGCACGTTTTCCCGCAGCAGGTTGGTTGCGGACCTGGCGGTCGGGGTGAAGTGCAGGTCGGCGATGACCCCGGTCAGGCGCCGGTTGGCTTCTTCGGGCCAGGGTGCCTGGAGGTTGCCAGTGCGCAGGCCGGCCTCGACGTGGCCAATGGGCAACCGCCGGTTGAAGGCGGCGAGGGCGGCGATAAAACTGGTGGTGGTGTCGCCATGGACCAGCACGATGTCCGGTTGCAGGCGCTCGTAGCTGGTGTCCAGGTGGATCAGCAGTTGCTGCGACAAGCCGTTGAGGGTCTGGCCCTGGGTCATCACTTGCAGGTCCACATCGACCTCGAGCTCAAAGGCGTCGAGTACCTGTTTGAGCATTTCCCGGTGCTGGCCGGTGGAACAGATGTGCAGCTCGATACCTGGCCAGTGCCTTAGAACCCGAGCCAGTGGTGCCATCTTGATCGCCTCAGGACGTGTACCGAAAACCATCATGACCTTGAACGACATGGACCCTCCCTGGGATTGTGAAAACCGGACCTGGCGTTGAGATCAAAGCAGTGAGAATCACTCTTGTCCAACCAGGAGTGCAGGCGCTGATAGCGCTCAGGTTCGCGGTTTAGCGGGAAAAGGGGGCTTGCATTGATCCCGGAGGCAGCAGGTTTCTCGGCGGAAAGAAAACACTGGGCGCAATGCAAGATGATGTTGCGCAGTTCGGCTGCCCGTTAAGAAGAGTCAGGCTGATTTAAGCCATTAAATTGACGCCAATACCATTTGTCGGGAGGCTTTTAATCAGGCTTAGAGGCTCGTGTCAAAATGACGTCGCGCGCTGCTAGAATGCGCGCCATGACTCACCCCGAGAGTGAGTGTGTTGATGACTGCCTGGTTCGTGGAGTGATGCTGTGGGTCGTGCTTTAGCGGTGTATGTAGTGGGGATGGCCCTGGTGCTGGCGTGTTTTGCCTGGGCAATGGTGACGCTCTACAGCTGAGCGCCGGCGGCGCTCGAGCTTTCCCGGGCAGTGTTCATCGGCCCTTCAATGTTGTTTGCCCAGGCCCATGAGCAGCAGGGCCTGGTCCAGTCATTCAGCCAGGGATTTACTGCCACCCAGGGTGGGCAGGGCTGCTGCAATCGCCCCAGCCAGGCCTCGTGCCGCGGGCATATCCCGTTCGGCTGCCTGAGCCTGGAACCAGTTCAATACGGTTTCGCAGGCCGGATGCGCGGCGCCGCTGTCGCGTAGCCACAGGGCATAGACCCCGCCGGTCTTGAGCGCCTGGCCAAAGGGGATCAGCAGGCTGCCCCGGGCAATCGAGTCCTGGGCCAGGATCAGGTCCGTCATGGCCACCCCCAGCCCCCGGGCCGCGGCGTCCAGGGCCAGGTCGTCGAGGTTGAACAGCAGATGCTTGTAACTGTGAGGCGTCTGGTCGTCCTGGGCCTGCAGCCAGGCGGTCCATTCCTGGCGGCTGGTAGAACCGTGGATCAGCGCGTGCCCGGCCAGTTCCTCCAGGGAGCGCGGCGGCAATTGCCCGTCACTGAGCGTTGGGGCACACACCGGTACCAGGTATTCGTCGAACAGCGGGGTCAGCGGCCGCTCGTCCAGGCCTTCCGGCAGGTACAGCACATAGGCGTCGCAATCGCCGCCGGGGTCTACCGTGGCCCCGCCCACGGTCTCGATCGACAGGCACAGCCCGGGGTTGGCGGCGTAGAAACCGCTGAGCCGCGGCAGCAACCAGCGCACCGCCAGGGAGACAAAGATGCGGATGCGAAACGGCCGGTCCAGGGGCGCCGGGGCCAGGCGTTCCTGCAGGGAGCCGAGGGACCTCAGGACTTGGGTGGCCACCGTGCAGACATCGCGCCCCTGTTCGGTCAGCGAGACCCTTCGGCTGCTGCGCTCGAACAGGCTGACCCCATAGTGCTCCTCCAGTTGCTGGATCTGCCGGCTCACCGCGCTTTGGGTCAGGTGCAGGCGCGCCGCGGACTCGGTGAAGCTGTGGGTCTGGGCCACGCTGACCAGGGTCTGCAGGGCCTGCAACGAGGGCAGTCGAAGAGGGTTATCCATGCGTTTTCCGAATAGATAGATGAATTAATAACGTTCGAAATAAAGCCGTCATATCCATAGATTGTAGGCATGTGGCGCCGGGTTGAGTGTTCTGTTGAATGCTCCGGGCGCATGGATTGTGCAGGAGTGACAGGCTTTGAACAATGTATGTGGCTGGATCGCCCTGGCAGGGCAGACTTCCCAGCGGCCAACCCTCAAGGGCCTACAGAAAGCCGATTGGCTGATCATTGGCGGTGGCATCACCGGCCTCTCGGCGGCCCATGCCCTGGCGCGGATGTTGCCCCAGCAACGCATCGTCCTGCTGGATCGCCAGCGGGCGGCCCAGGGGGCTTCGGCGCGCAACTCGGGGTTTGTGGTCAGCCATGAATTGCCCGGCGCCGATGAGTTGCTGGGCCGGCCCGGCCACTCGGCCTATCAGCTTGCCTGCGGCATCGGCATCGCTGCCGGTGAAGAGGTGCGCCGGCGCATTGACGAGTTGGGCATCGAGTGCGAGTTCGACGCTGGCGGCTATCACTTCGCCGTGCACCAGGGGCAGCACTTGCAGGACAGCGGCGCCCGAGTCGCTACCCTGAATGCCGCGGGCGCCCAGGCCCAGTACCTGGAAGGCGCGGCCTTGCAGCAGCGCCTGGGCAGCGGCTTCTACCAGCGGGCCATCCACTGCGCCGGTGGCAACGCGCTGCTGCAGCCGGCCAAATACGTCAAGGGCCTGCTGGAGCGCCTGCCGGAGCGGGTGGAGGTGTTCGAGAACAGCCCGGTGCAGGACCTGCAGCCTCTGCCGGGCCGGGGCTGGCGGGCGGTGACCGGGGAGGGCGAGATCCAGGCGCCCCAGGTGCTGGCCTGTGTCGGTGCCTTTCTGCCCCGGCTCGGAGTCCGGCACAGCCGCACCTTCCCCCTGGAACTGAGCGCCAGCATCACCCGGCCCCTGCAGGAAGATCACTGGCAGCGGCTGCTGGATGAGCAGGGCTGGGGCGTGCTCTCCACCTTGCCCGGGGCGGCCACGGTGCGCCTGTTGCCCGGGCGCCGCCTGCTGATGCGCAACACCGTCGAGTATCGCCAGCGCGATCTCGGCCCGGCGCAGTTGGCGGTGCGCCGCCAGGAACACCTGCGGGGCCTGCAAAAGCGCTTTCCCGGCATTACCGATACCGACCTGCAATACACCTGGACCGGGCACCTGAGCGGCACCCGTTCCGGCGAGCCGTACTTCAGCCGGGTCGCCGAAGGCCTGCACGCGGTGGCCGGCTGCAACGGCTCGGGGGTGGCGCGGGGCACCCTGTGGGGCAGGCTGCTGGTGGAAATGGCCGCCGGCTGCGACTCCTCGCTGCTGCGGGACGTGCTGTCCCAGGCCCGGCCCGGCTACCTGCCACCCCGACCGTTTTTCGACATTGGAGCAAGCTTGCGCATGGGCTGGGAAGTGCAGCGCGCGCGACACGAACGTTAACCGTCGCGGCGAATGAAACGCCGCAATAATAAGAGCACAGAGGGCGGCAACATGATCAATCGCACCACTACGGCACTTTTATCCCTGGCCTTGTGCGCCGCAAGCGTCCAGGCGGCCGAGACCGTGAGCATCGCCAACTGGAGCGGCTATATCGCTCCGGACACCCTGGCCCAGTTCACCCAGCGCACCGGGATCCAGACTACCTACGACGTGATCGACAGCAACGAGACCACCGAGGCCAAGCTGATGACCGGCGGCAGCGGCTATGACCTGGCCAGCCCGTCCAACCACTTTCTGCCGCGGCTGATCCAGGCCGGGGCGATCCAGCCGCTGGATCGCAGCAAGCTGCCCAACTGGAACAACCTCGATCCCAAGCTGATGAAGCTGCTGGAAACCAGCGACCCGGGCAATAGGTACGGCATTCCCTATATGTGGGTGACCGTGGGCATCGGCTACAACGTCGACAAGATCAAGGCGATCTTCGGCGACACCGATGTCACCCAGTCCTGGCAGCTGCTGTTCAAGCCGGAGAACATCCAGAAGCTCAAGCAGTGCGGCGTGGCCTTTCTCGACAACCCGACGCAGATGGTGCCCATCACCCTCAATGCCCTGGGCCTGGACCCCCACAGCGAACAGCCGGCGGACCTGAAAAAGGCCGAAGCGGCGCTGCAGGCGATCCGCCCCTCGATCCTCTACTTCCACCAGGCCAAGTACGTCAGCGACCTGGCCAACGGCAACATCTGCGTGGCCGTGGGTTTCAGCGGCGACGTGCTGCAAGCCATGGCCACCGCGCAGCAGGCAAAAAACGGCGTGAACCTCGGCTACAGCATTCCCAGGGAAGGCTCCACCGTGGCCATGGACATGGTGGTGATTCCCAGGAACGCCCCGCACCTGGACAACGCCTATGCCTACCTGAACTACCTGCTGGACCCCAAGGTGATCGCCAACATCAGCAACTTCGTGCAGTACGCCAACGGCAATGCGGCGTCCTTGCCCTACATCGAACCGCAGTTGCGCAGCAACCCGGCGGCCTACCCGCCGCAGTCGGTGCTCGATACGCTGTTCCCGATCAAGACCATGACTCCGGCCGGCATGCGCCTGAGCACTCGCCTGTGGACCCGGGTCGTCAGCGGCACATGAGGAGCACGGCATGATTGCAAGTCAGCAACAACGCGGCCACGCCGTGGTGGTGGGGGCCGGGGTGGTGGGCCTGGCCAGCGCCCTGTGGCTGCAGCGCCTGGGCTGGCGGGTGACCCTGCTGGACCGCCAGCCGCCGGGCAGCGGCACTTCCTTCGGCAATGCCTGTACCTTCGCCACCTATGCCGTGGAGCCAGTGGCAACCCCCGGCATCTGGCGCCAGGCCCCGGGCATGCTGTTGCGGCGCGACAGCCCGCTGGCGATCCGCCCGGGTTACCTGCCACGGATCGCCCCCTGGCTATGGCGCTTTTTGCAAAGCTCCAGCGAGCCGCGGGTCAAGGCCATCAGTCATGATCTGCACAGCCTGCTCAAGCCCTGCATGGGCGCCTGGCAGGCGTTGTTCGACGATGCCGGGGCCAACGACCTGGTGCGCCATGACGGCTCGCTGTACATCTTCGAGGCCCACGAGCGGCAGAGCGCTATCGACATGCTGGCCTATCACCAGGGGTTCGAGGTGCCCATGCGCCTGGTGGAAGGGCCGGAGCTACGGGTCATGGAGCCGGCCCTCAACGCCCGTGCGGCCCTGGCGCTGGAACTGCCCCAGGTCAGCTGCACCCTCGATCCCTTCGCATTGAGCCAGCGCTTGCTGCGGTGCTTCATCGAGCGCGGCGGAGTGTTTCGCCGCGATGAGTTGCAGGGGCTCGAGCGCAGCGCCCAGGACGGCGAGCGGGTGCTTGCCCGCCTCGGCAGTGGCGAGCAACTGCCCGCCGAACGCCTGGTGTTGTGCAGCGGCGCCTGGTCCCGCCGCCTGGCGCAGAGCCTGGGGGACGAGATTCCCCTGGACACCGAGCGCGGTTATCACGTGCTGTTCGATCAGGCTGGCGGCTTGCTCAGCCGCCCGGTGTGCTGGGGCTCCGGCGGTTTCTACCTGACGCCCATGGCCCAAGGGCTGCGGGTGGCGGGCACGGTGGAGTTCGGCGGCCTCGACGCCGCGCCGGACCCGCGCCGCTATCACTACCTGGCCCGGGCGGCGCGACGCTTCCTCACCCTGCACCACGAACCGGTTTCCCGGTGGATGGGCTTTCGTCCCTCGCTGCCGGACAGCAAGCCGGTGCTCGGCCAGTCGCGGCTGCTGCCCCAGGTGCACTACAACTTCGGCCACGGTCACGTTGGCCTGACCCTGGCCGCCATCAGTGGGCAACTGGTGGCGGAACAGGCCAGCGGGCTGACCCCGAGCGTGACCCTGCAACCCTTCCTGGCGGGGCGTTTCCGCTAGTCACGCAACCGCGGTGGTTATGGGGAAGGGAAACGGTCATGTTCATCTGCTACAACGGCTTTTTCCCTCGACAGATCTGCCCGGCGGCCGGAAAGGCGTCGGGGGACCTACGCTAGCCATGGACGCGCCCCTATGCGAAATGCACTTGTGCTGACCTCCCTGTTCCTGTGTGCCGGCGCAGCTTGCGCCGAAGACCCCGCCTCGGTACTGGGCCATGGTTTTGGTTCCCTGGGCTGCATCGACCTCAAGGACCCCGACAGCAAGGCCACCTGCGGCGCCCGCGCCCTGTCCAACGGCACCGGTTGCCACGGCCTGTCCAGCCAGGGCATGCGCGACAAATGCCTGGATGAAGCGCTGTACCCGCAAAGCAGCGCGAGCCGCACCCGTACTGCGAAGGCGGCCCAACCAACGGCCCCGGTGCCCGCCCTGTCCAGCCAGCGCCTTGTCCAACCGCCTGCGCCCTTGTTGACGGAGGGCGAGGCGAAGCGGTTGGAAGAGGTGTTGGGGGTCAATGGTTCCAGACGCTGAGCTTGGCTATTGCACCACGGGCTTTTATGCTCCCGGTCCGGTGAATGCACTGACCGGCAGCGGGCTTGAGCATTGAGGCCTGCTGATGCAGCGAACAAGGGCTCGCCTGTTATCCCTGATGCGGATGCGGCGCGCTGGAGGAGGTGAATCAATGGCCGGGCCGACTGTCAGGGTGCTTTTACCGCGCCAGATCGATGGCTTGCTCGAAAACCGGGTGCGGGCCTGTCTGGCCGCAATTGCGGATCAACCCTGGGCCGGTACGAGCTCGTTCTTCATTGACGGCAGCCCCATGCTGTTTGGGATGGGGGCCGAATATCCAGGGGAACTGGCGGAATATGCCGGGCTGGCCGGGCAACTGGGATGGCTCCCTGAAGACATTCTGAGCCTGGCGGCCATGGATAAAGACCAGGCGGATCACCAGCGCCTAGGGCAGGCGGCGCTGGCCTTGGCCCGTCACCTGGATGGCGTGCTGGCCTTCGGCGCCAGCATCCGTGCCTACACCCGGGACAGCGAATTTCTGGCGGGGCTGGCGATCATCGAGCATGGGGGCGAGAGCATTTTCAGCGCTGCGGACTTTGCGGCCTGGTTGGGCCACCGGGATTTTCGGCTGGTGAAATAATCCACGGCCCACGCCCGCACTGCAGCCCAGCTATCACCTTGCGTAGGCGCTGGCTTGCCAGCCAAGGCGGCCGGGAGATCGCTTTCGCCGGCAAGCCGGCTCCTGCAAGGGAGGGTCAGGCTTGCTGGCGGTGCTCGGCGGCATGCAGGCCCAGGTAAAAGGTCAGGTTGTCGTCGCTGATGCCCAGGGCGCCGAGAATCTGTGCCATGAAACTCACTGGAGCGCTGCCCGGGGCGGTGATCACGCGCTGGTCCGCTACCGCGTGGGGCACATCCTGGTAGTGCGCGGCGCCGGCATAACCCACCGCCAGCAGGTTGTCCGCCGAATTGGAGGTGTGCTTGAGCTGGTCCAGCACCCCGGCCCGGGCCAGTTCGCGGGTGCCGTCGCAGATGCCGGCGAGGACCACCTTGCGTTCCTTGGCCGCGCGTAGCAGTTCGCGGATATCCGGCGCCTGGGGGCTTTGCCAGACCGTCCCGCCGCAGACCATCAAGAGGTCCACCTCATCCAGACGAATATCTTCCAACGCCAGGTCCGGGGTCACCCGCAGGCCGCCCATGGAGGTCACGATGGCGCCCTTGGGGGAAGCGTAACGGCAGTCGAAGCCATAGTAGCCACGGCCGGTGGCGTTGATCAGGGCGGTTTCCCAGTCGGCGAAATTGTCGCAGACAAGGGTAATGGCGCGGGTCATGGGCAGCTGTCCTTGCTGAGGCGAATGAGTATTGGAGGGCGCGCAGAATAGCCCGATTTCAGCGACTCAATGGAACATCTCGTTGCTGGGCAAGGGGGAGGGCTGCTGTCGTTGGCGTGTGGCTGACCCATGCAACAGCGCTTTGTAGGATAAGTCCTTGGCTCCTGAGGATTTATCGACAACGTTCTGTGTTCGGGCTGATAGGTGCCGTGATGGGGGGGGCTTAAAGTCGAAGTTTGGGTCGCCTCGTCCTCAGTGGAAAGAGCGCCAAACGTCGTGGACATTTGAACAGGCACCGTACTTTCATGAAGCGCAACCTTCTGCTCTCGGCTCTTGTCCTGGTGTTGTCGCTATGGGGTGAGGGGCCGGCGTATGCCGGCGGGGAGTTCTCTCCCGAGTCATCGATCATTCAGTTGCCTGCCAGCATTTACATCAGTGCAGGAACCATGAATGGCGACGTCATTGCGACCACCGCAGAGGTGGACTCGATGATGAGGGATCCATGGCCGCAAATATTCAGTTCCGAGCCCATGGTCTACAAGCTTCAAGGCGCTACGCTGGCCCCCGGTTACTACAACGTCTACTCGAGCAACGTGCCTGGAGTCGGATTCAGGTGGAACGCCAAATGGAGATGGCGTGAAAATCAGTCCGGGTCCAGCCAGTATCTGGTGGGGAGCGGAAAGTCATCCGTAAAACTCAGATGGGTCAAGGGTGATGTCTACAAGCAATCCATGTGGCTGGAAATCATAAAGATCGGCGACATCCAGAGTGGGACCTTGGCTGGTAACGGGTTGGTGAACGTTGCGTTCAACTGCGTTGGTATCTGCAACTCCAAAGGCTGGACGGTCTACACCAGCGGTAAAAGCGCAGTGACGGTGCAGCTCAGGGTGCCGACCTGCAGTGTGTCCAGGTCGCAGATTTCAGTGCCCCTGGGGCGAACATCGAACATGACCTTTTCCGGTGTGGGGAGTACCTCCAAAGCGGTGCCCTTCAAAATCAACCTGTCATGTTCGGGAGGGGATGCCGGGGCTTCGATCGGGGCTTATGTCTCGTTCATAGATGTGAACAACGGGGCTAACCAGGGCAGCACCTTGTCGCTGAGCGCCGGGTCGACTGCCTCGGGAGTGGGGGTGCAGATCCTCAAGGGAGCGACTGTTCTCGGCTACGGTTCGGGCTCTGTCAATCAATGGTGGGCGGGGAATATCTCCGCTGGGGTCTCGAGCTACGACATTCCCCTGACCGCGCGTTATGTCCAGACCGCTTCGCGAGTCACCCCAGGAACGGTCCGTGGGATGGCGACCTTGACGATGAGTTATCGTTGAGCGGTTTCATCGTTCAGGGTCTCGGCATACGCCGGGGCTTTAGCAGTTACTACGGCTCAAGACCCGGAGCTATGCCCAGGGCCGCTTCCTCTGGCAGCAGACCCTGGCCCGCCTGCCGCCGTTGCAGGCGCGAGCTTGCTCGCGAAGACGGTAGCTGGCGCAAGGCGCACATGCCGAACAGGCCGCCAACTGCCAGGTGCAGAAGGTGCAGATCAAGGGCGTGCGCTTCAACTTCTAACCCCGCGCAGCTCTGTAGGAGCCAGCTTGCTGGCGAAGGCGTCTCGCCAGGCGCCTCCTTAAATAATTTCTCCCCGGCTATTTACATCCACAGCGTCATTCCCCCATTATCCGCGCCGTCTAAGTTTCGCTGCTGACCAGACAATTCCAGCCACCAAAAGGGTGGTTGTTTTGTTGCGTCCAAGAAAAGCAGTTGAAAAATGACCAAGACTCCTCTGAAAAGAATTCAGCACAAGCTCGCCCGTTCCGGGGTGGCCATCGAACGCCTGAATTCCAATTCCCTCTCTATCTCGTCCACCAATGACGCCGGCCTCAAGGTGGATCTGCTGCTGCCCGACAGTTTTGCCATCGAAGAGAAAGCCATCCTGCAACTGATGGATTTCGCCAAGGTCGCCCACCCCCATGGCGGCGAAGTGAAGTGCGCCTGCGCCACGCCGGATTTCCATACCGGCAGCCCGATTCCGGTGGGCAGCGTGATCGTCACCAGCCACGACATGGTGGTGCCGCAAGCCATCGGCACCGACATCAATTGCGGCATGCGCCTGCACAAGCTGGGGCTGAACTACGAGCAGTTCATGGCGCAAAAGGCCAAGTGGACCGCCCTGGTGCGTGGCGATCTGCTGGAAGGCACGCGCAATATTCCCACCAGCCCCACGGCCATGAGCGCGCTGTTTGCTTCGGGGCTGGGGGATTTCTGGGCTCAGGTACAGCAACAGGACCCGATCGGGCTGTTTGCCGGGGCGGATTTCGCCCAGTTGCAGCGTGAGCTTTCGGGCCTGCATGAGTCGTCCTTTGCCCGCGGCAGCGCCGACTATGCACCGGAGGCCCTGCAGGACCTTTCGCGCAAGATCCTTCGCGACCCGGGCCTGGGTTCCCTGGGCGGTGGTAATCACTTTGTCGAGATCCAGGTGGTCACCGAACTGGTGGATCGCCAGGCCTGTTTCGCCCAGGGCCTGTCCGTGGGGCAGGTGGTGATGATGATCCACACCGGCTCTCGCGACGTGGGCTTCTATGTAGGCCGACGCTGGATGGACAAGGCCAAGGCCCTGTGGCCGGCCGGGATCAAGCATCCCGATTCGAAGATATTCGCCCTGTTTGGCGAGATGGCCGATGAGTACCTGCTGGCCATGCACAGCGCCGCGCACTACGCCGACGCCAACCGCGCACTGATCGCCGAAATGGTGCGCCAGCGCACTCGGCAGGTGTTCGGCGCGGGCATCGAAGCGCCGCTGATTGTCGATGTACCGCACAACATCGTGCTGCGCGAGGAAGGCGGCAATGTCCACCGCAAAGGCGCCACACCGGCCTATGCCGGGCAGCCGCTGCTGATTCCGGGGAGCATGGGGCATGACTCCTACCTGCTCACCGGGCTGGGCAACGAACGCTGGCTGCGCTCGGCCAGCCACGGCGCCGGACGCTCCATGTCGCGCAGCGAGGTGGTGTTCAAGGCCAAGAAGGACAAGGCCTTCCTCGGCCTGCAGGGCGTGGAGTGCATCACCACCAAGGAAGAGCGGATGATCGAAGAAGCACCGGGGGCCTACAAGGAAATTGGCCAGGTGATCCAGTCCCAGGTGGAAGAGGGCACGGTATCGGTGATTGCGCGGTTTTCGCCGATCCTGACGTTCAAGGCTTGATCGAAATCTCTCTTGGGCAGTAGAGACAAGATAGAAATCGATATCCTGAGAAGTACAGGCTGGCCTAGGATCGGCAGCCTGTACTAGAGGAAATAGAGCCTGAATAACATGTGATCAATAAGGTGTTTTACCAAAGCTGACCAATCGCTGTTTGTGGTCGTTGATAAGCTTCATAAGCTGCAGCAGTTTGTTGCGAATGCTTCTGCAGTATTCAAGTTCTGAATCGTTTAATTCCAGGCCGTCTTTGAAGATACGATGAAATGACGGAAAACCATCCCAGCTTTGCGGCTCGCTCCAGCGCCCCACTGAGTCGAAACCCTTGGGGAAATGGTTGTTAAAGTTATCTACAAGTTCCGCAACTAGCTCGTCGATATCCTGCTCAAGATGACGAAAGTCTGGAAGCTGTGACCATTTTTTAAAATTGCTTCCCGGTTTCATTGACGCTTGTTGACGTAGTGAATTAAAAGCGCATAACGATCTGAAATCTCTGACTTCGATGTACTGGCAGTAATCAGTGCGCGGAAGATTAGCAAGTGGGTCGTATGGAAGTTTACTCAGTCCCTGTTGATAGGCGATGGCTTTTTCGTGGTGTTCGTCGGTATTTATTGTACCGAATCTGGGAGGGTGTGTTCCGTCCAGCCAATACTTCACACAATCATGGGCGCGAGTGAGAGGGCCATCACTCTTAGTGCAGTCGCTCTGATACTTGACCCAGTCCACAATATCTTGGAGTCCGAAAATCGAAATAAGGTTCTTGTCATAACTATTTGCTTTGACTTTTGGTGCGCGATCATGGGCGGCATAAATGATCCATACCCTGGTGTACTGCTCTTTTAATTGATGCTTGATGAAATTGTTAATGGTGTGATTGATCTTCTGTTGGGGGTTTTCTCCCTGGAAGGTTATCTGCACACAGACACCGTTTCTTTCATCAGCCAGGTCGATGGCAGGATAGTTGATTCCATTTTGCTCGTCGACGGGCTTTTCACTCAATCGGGGAGTGTTGGGCCATACATTCATGTTTCTGAAACTGAAGCCTGCATGCGACCCTGCTTCATTGAGCAGGTGCATGAAAAGAGTCTCGGCCTTTTTCGCTTCGTCGGTGAAACCCTGTTTGCATTCGTCGATTACGGCATACGCATGTTGGCGTAGTCTCTGGCTCAGGTAGTCGATCATGCGTTCTGCTGATGCAAGCGCCATTGTATGGTCCTTGGCTTCGTTGTTTGAGGTTAGCTATCAGCTCGGTAGTGGCGGTTCTCCTTGCTGTCTACCGGCACGGATAATTGTCCTTTCGTATTTTTCTCGAAACTTACAATCTCCGTCAGGTTTTCAGCTGGAGTGCGTAAAACTTGAGCAATGTGATTGAGTGTTTTTAGCTTTACTGCAGTGTCGAAAAATGGATGCAGCGAGGGAGATTGAGAGGCTCTTTGCTCGTATCGATCTGGGTCTTGGCATTCATTTAGATGGCTCCCTCCCGTCCCCAGCGGCACTTGCGTTCTATACCCGTGTAACACTCATCATTTCACACGACTTTCTCGCTTTAGTTTCCCTGATTCCTTCCAGTGCTTTTCAATCCCTGATTAAGCATGGCAAACTCCTTCACAGTGTTCCGTTATTGCAGTATTAAATCCGTTATAGCGGAATTACATGGCTGGATTGCCTTTTGTGCGCCAGCGCATCTCCAGGAACAGCGTTTCTTGAAGATTGTTCTTCACCTTTCAACCAGGAGAACCTCTCATGAGCATCACCCGTTACGGCACCGGTAGCACCGCAGGCGGTGGCCAGCCGCGTCCTTTCGCTCGCGCGGTCGAGGCCGATGGCTGGCTGCATGTGTCCGGCCAGGTGCCGGCGCTGGATGGCGAGATCATTCACGGTGGGATCGTCGAGCAGACGCATCAGACGCTGCGCAATCTGGTGGCCATTCTCGAAGAGGCCGGGTATGGCCTGGAGGATGTGGTGCGGGTTGGCGTGTGGCTGGAAGACCCGCGGGATTTCTGGAGTTTCAACAAGGTGTTCGGTGAGTACTTCAAGCCCGAACACGCGCCGGCCCGGGCCTGTGTGCAGGCCAGCATGATGGTGGATTGCAAGGTCGAGATCGATTGTGTGGCCTACAAGAAGAAGGCCTGATGGCCACGGTCTGTAGGAGCTGGCCTGTAGGAGCTGGCTTGCCAGCGAAGGCGTCCGTCAGGGCGGCACAAGGCTTGAGGGCCTCTTCGCCGGCAAGCCGGCTCCTACGGGTCGATAGAGGGGGCGCAGGTAGATGAGCGAAGACAACATCAAGCGTCGGGCCAAGGGCCTGGATCGGGCGTTCGATATTCTCGATTTCCTCAAGGAGGTCGGCCAGCCGTTGCGGCCCAACGATATCGCCAAGGGCATTGGCGGCCCCAAGTCCACGGTCTATGAGTTGGTGGCTTCCCTGCTGGAACGGCGGGTACTGGAACCGGTGGGCCAGGAGGGGCATGTGTACCTGGGCCGCCAGTTGTACTTTCTCGGCCAGGCCCATTTGCGTCATTTCGACCTGAGCCGCGAGGCCGATCAGGCCTTGCAGGAAATCGTCCGCCAGACCCAGGAAACCGCGCAGATGTGCCTGCTCAACGGGCGCAAATACACGGTGGCGCTGATGAAGGAGGGCGAGCGGCACTTCCGCATTTCCTCGAACATCGGCGAGAACGCGCCGATTCCCTGGACCGCTTCCGGGCGGTTGCTATTGGGGCATTTGAGCGATGGGCAGATTGTCGACCTGATCGATGAACGGGACTTCGTTCTGCCCGGCGGTGAGCGTCTGCCCTTGGAGACGTTTCTCAAGCAAATCCGCCAGGCCACCGAGGATGGGTTCTTTTCCTTCGACAGCGTGGCCGACACCTTTACCCATTGTTTTGCCGCACCGGTGCGCGATGAGCACGGGGTGTGCATCTGCACGCTCTGCATCGTCGCGCCCAGGGCCGATGCCCAGCGCAATTACCAGCAATATCGCCGGGTGCTGATCGACAGCGCCAACCGTCTGGCCCGGCGTATCAACGATTGATGACTGTTTCGCGGCTGTGCGCAGCTGCCTTGATAAGGAGTGCCAAGATGTCTTCCGTATTGAACCTGCCACTGGTGGAAAAGGGCGCCGCTGCCCAGGGCGCGAGCCTGTTGCAAGACGTCAGCCTGCCGGCCCTGGTGCTGCACCGCGAGGCCCTGGAACACAACATCCGCTGGATGCAGAAGTTCGTCAGTGACAGCGGTGCCGAGCTGGCGCCCCACGGCAAGACCAGCATGATGCCCGCGCTGTTTCAGCGGCAGTTGGACGCCGGCGCCTGGGGCATCACCCTGGCCACTGCGGTACAGACTCGCGCTGCCTATGCCCATGGCGTGCGCCGGGTGTTGATGGCCAACCAGTTGGTGGGGGCGCCGAACATGGCGCTGATCGCCGAGCTGCTGGCGGACCCGGATTTCGATTTCTATTGCATGGTCGATCACCCGGACAGCGTCGCCGACCTGGGGGCGTTTTTCGCCCAGCGTGGGGTCACGCTCAAGGTGATGATCGAGTACGGCGTGGTCGGCGGGCGTTGCGGTTGCCGCACCGAGCAGGAGGTGCTGGCCCTGGCCAAGGCGATCCAGGCGCAGCCGGCCCTGGCGCTGTGCGGTATCGAAGGTTATGAAGGGGTGATTCATGGCGATCAGGCCATCAGCGGCATCCGCCAGTTTGCCGACTCCCTGGTGCGCCTGGCGGTGGACCTGCACAACGACGGGCTGTTCGCCATCGAGCGGCCGATTATCACCGCCTCGGGGTCAGCCTGGTATGACCTGATTGCCGAATCCTTCGAGACCCACAACGCCAAGGGCCGCTTCCTCAGTGTGCTGCGTCCGGGCAGTTACGTGGCTCATGACCATGGCATCTATAAAGAGGCGCAGTGCTGCGTGCTGGATCGCCGCGCCGACCTGGAGGAGGGCCTGCGCCCGGCCATGGAGGTCTGGGCCCATGTGCAATCGCTGCCGGAGCCGGGCTTTGCCGTGGTGGCCCTGGGCAAGCGCGATGTGGCCTATGACGCCGGCTTGCCGGTACCGCTGCGGCGTTATCGCGCCGGGGCCCAGGCCAGTGCCGGGGATGACGTGGGGGCGTGCAAGGTCACTGCGGTGATGGACCAGCATGCGTTTCTCACGGTGGCGCCGGGAGTGGAGCTGCGCATTGGCGACATCATTTCCTTCGGTACTTCGCACCCCTGCCTGACCTTCGACAAATGGCGCACCGGGTTGCTGGTGGATGAGCGCCTGCAGGTGATCGAGAACCTGGAAACCTGTTTCTGATCGCCGGAGCCGGGGATATGCAGGGTCTGCAGGAGCCGGCTCGCCGGCGAAGAGGCCTCTGGATGGTGCGCAGGCCGTGCGGACGCCTTCGCTGGCAAGCCAGCTCCTACGGGGCAGGAGGTATGCAGGTTTTGTAGGAGCCGGCTCGCCGGCGAAGAGGCCTCTGGATGGTGCGCAGGCCGTGCGGGCGCCATCGCTGGCAAGCCAGCTCCTACCCGGTGGAATGTGCTTTGAGGGGAGGTCAGGAACATGGACAGGAAGAAACGCATCGCGGCCATCGGCGAATGCATGATCGAGCTGCAGCAGCATCATGACGGCAGCCTGCAACAGAGCTTTGGCGGCGACACCCTGAACGCCGCGGTGTACCTCGCGCGGGAATTGGGCGAGGCCGGGCGGGTGGATTACGTCACTGCCCTGGGCGATGACAGCTTCAGCGATGCCATGTGCCAGGGGTGGGCGGCGGAGGGCATCGGCCTGGAGCGGGTGCAGCGCTTGCCGGGGCGCCTGCCTGGGCTGTATTGCATCCAGACTGACGCCCGGGGCGAGCGGCGCTTTCTCTACTGGCGCAACGAGGCGGCAGTGCGCGACTGCTTTACCACGGCGGCGGCCGGGCCGATCCTCGAAGCGCTGAAGCATTACGATGTGCTGTATTTCAGCGGCATCACCCTGGCGGTGCTGGGGGAGGTGGGGCGCGGGAAGTTGTTGCAGACCCTGGCCGAGGCGCGCCAGCGCCAGGCGCTGATAGTCTTCGACAACAACTACCGGCCGCGCCTGTGGGCGTCGGTCGAACAGGCCCGGGCGGCGTACCGCGAAGTATTGCCCCAGGTGGATCTGGCATTGCTGACCCTGGAGGATGAGCAAGCGCTGTTTGCCTATGCGGATGCCGAAGCGGTGTTCGCGGCGTATCAGGGCATTCCGGAAGTGGTGCTCAAGCGGGGCGCCGAGCCCTGCCTGATTCGCATGGCGGGCGGTGCTTTCGAGGTGCCGGCCCAGCGGGTGGAGCAGGTAGTGGACACCACGGCGGCCGGGGATTCGTTCAGCGCAGCCTATCTGGCCCGGCGCCTGCTGGGCGGCAGCCCGGTGCAAGCGGCAGAGGCCGGGCACCGCCTGGCGAGCCAGGTCATCCAGCATCCCGGCGCCCTGATACCCCGCCATTGAACCGGGCGTTGACCTTGCGGGCGTTTTCGCTGGCAAGCCAGCTCCTACAGGGCAGGTGGAGGTTGTAGGAGCCGGCTTGCCGGCGAAGAGGCCATTGAACCGTGCGTTGACCTTGCGGGCGCCTTCGCTGGCAAGCCAGCTCCTGCAGGGCAGGTGGAGGTTGTAGGAGCCGGCTTGCCGGCGAAGAGGCCATTGAACCGTGCGTTGACCTTGCGGGCACCTTCGCTGGCAAGCCAGCTCCTACAGGGCAGGGAGAGGTTGTAGGAGCCGGCTTGCCGGCGAAGAGGCCATTGAACCGTGCGTTGACCTTGCGGGCGCCTTCGCTGGCAAG